>JACQZR010000075.1 GCA_016213775.1 Acidobacteriota bacterium | reverse complement strand
TAGTCGCATGGTTTACCTACTTTCCCGGGGCTTGACTCACGGTTACGAGCCGTGAGTCCCCCGGTCAGCAAGAAAGGAGCGTACCCAATACGGTCCGCGCCTGCGTTGTCCCTCCACTGAAGTAGTGCTCCCGCCGCCGCATTCCTCTCACCGCATTTTCCCGGGTGGCGCAAGGAGTTGTTGACATTGCCGCTGCTGCTGATACTCTGGAATCAGGAGGGCACCCCGGCCCGAAAGCCGGGGTGTTGCTGGTTACCCTAAGCGCAACGTTAGAACGAAGCGCCCGAGCGTCAGGCTTATACTGACGCAAATGCGAAGTCGCATGGTTTACCTGCTTTCCCGGGGCTCGACTCACGGTCGTTACCCGTGAGTCCCCCGGTCAGAAAGGCAGCACCCGATTTCTCTCACTCCGATTCGTGCCCTTGACACGTACCCTTGCACACGGTTGCCGCATACAGCCCAGGCATGATATGATGAGAGTTTCAAACGGGCCGAAAATCTCGCTCGAAAAGTCTACCCCAAAAGCCTGCAATGGATGACACTATAAACGCGCTCGGCGGAATACTGCTGAATGCGGTCCCTACGCTCCTCCTTCTGATCTTCCTCTATATTTATTTGAAATCGGTGTTTTTCACTCCGATGGAAAGAGTATTGCGCGAGCGTGACGACGCCACCAAAGGCGCCCGGCGCAGCGCTCAGGAAAGCCTGACGAAGGCGGAAGCGAAAGCCGCGGAATACGAAGAAACGCTGCGCCAGGCCCGTAATGAGGTCTACAAAGAGCAGGAAGAGATTCGCAAACGGTTGAAGGCGCAACAGGACGTGCACATCGCCGAGGCCGCCAGGCAATCCAAATCCAGCGTGCAAGCAGCAAAGGATGCTTTGGCGGCGGAAGTCGCCTCAGCGCGTGCCGGGCTCGAGGCAGAATCGCGCATGCTGGCCTCGCGCATCGCCGACACCATTTTGGACCGGAGGCACGCGTGATGCGCCTGGCGCTCTTAATCGCACTGCTGTTGACTCCCGTGTTTGCCCAGGAAGGCGGTCACAAAGCCGCTGAAGGGAAATCCGCGAGCCATGAAGGCGGGGAATCCCACGCACTGCCTCTTGGGTGGATGTGGGCCAATTTCCTGATTCTCGGTGGTGGGCTCGGTTATCTGATCTCGAAGAACGCCGGGCCGTTCTTCCGGTCCCGCACCGAGGAGATCCAGTCGGAACTGAAAGAAGCACGGAAGCTCTCCGCCGATTCCGAAGCGCGAGCCGCCGCAATTGCTACGAAAGTCTCGAACCTGCAATCGGAAATGCAGGCGCTCCGCGACAACGCCAGGACCGAAATGGAAGCCGAAGGGCATCGCATCGAGCAGGAAACAGCCCGTGTGATCGCCAAGATCCGAGCCGGCGCAGAGAACGAAATCGCGTTTGCGTCCAAAGTGGCCCAACAGGAGCTGAAAGCCTTCTCCGGCGAACTAGCCGTGAAGCTTGCGGCTGGAAACATCCGCGAGCGTCTGACTCCATCCAAGCAAGAGGAGCTTGCCGAAGGATTCGTACAGCAGCTTGCCAGCTCGCAGAAAGTCACTCACTAACTCATGTCGCTAGCCGTCGCCTCCCGTTATGCGAACGCACTTGCCGATGTTGTTTTAGACAGCAAGAACGGCGTCGAACCCGCCTCCGCGCTCGCCTCCCTGCGCAGCCTGGAACAGATTATCCAAGAGTCGAAGGCGCTGCACCATGCGCTTCTCTCACCCGCAGTAACGGTGGCACAGAAACACAGGGTAATGGGCCGCCTTTGCGACGGCCTCCCTGTCCACCTATTGGTGCGGAATTTCATTTTCATCGTGGTGCGCAATCGCCGCGCCAACCTCTTTCCCCTGATCTGCGAGACTCTGGAACGCCTGCTCGAAGAGCGGCAAGGCCTCTCGCGCGCACAGGTGACAAGCGCCGCTACCCTCTCTGATGCTTCGCGAGCCAGCCTGGAGGCGCAGCTTTCGCGGCTCACCGGCAAGCGTATCCGCTGCAACTATTCGGTGAACCCCGACTTGCTCGGCGGAATGGTGGCGCGTATCGGTTCCACTGTCTACGACGGATCGGTGCGCGGGCAGTTGGAAGGGCTCCGGCGGAAGCTGGTGGTTGGCGGTTAGAGCGAGCGGGTGCGCGATCCTGGCAGGAAGCACCATCCCGGAAGGAACAGGTTTTTATGGCTACGATTCGTGCGGATGAGATTACGCGGTTGCTCCGCGAGGAAATCGAGAATTACGAGAAAGCGGTTAGTGTATCTGAAACCGGCTCGGTGATCTCGGTCGGCGATGGTATTGCCCGCGTCCACGGCCTGGAAAACGTCATGTACGGAGAACTCGTCGATCTGCCGCATGGCGTCACGGGTCTGGCGATGAACCTCGAAGAAGAGCAGGTGGGTGTGGTGCTCTTCGGCGATATGGAGAAGATCAAAGAAGGCGATGAGGTCCGCCGCACCAACCGCATCATGTCCGTGCCGGTCGGTCCCGGCATGGTGGGCCGTGTTGTCAATGCGCTCGGCGAGCCCATCGACGGCAAAGGACCGATCGACGCCGACTCCTACAACCCCATCGAACGCGTTGCCCCCGGCGTTGTCGAACGCAGCCCGGTGAAAGAGCCGCTCCAGACGGGTATCAAGGCAATCGACAGTATGGTGCCGATCGGACGCGGCCAGCGCGAGCTGATCATCGGCGACCGGCAGACCGGTAAGACCACGGTCGCGCTCGACACGATCATCAACCAGAAGGGCGGAGACGTTATTTGCGTCTACGTCGCCATCGGCCAGAAACGCTCCACGGTGGCGCAGGTGGTGAAGACGCTGGAAGAATACGGCGCCATGGAATACACCATTGTCGTTGCTGCAACCGCGTCCGACCCCGCGCCAATGCAGTATCTCGCGCCGTTCTCCGGCTGTGCGATGGGCGAGTACTTCCGCGACAAGGGCCAGCACGCGCTGTGCATTTACGATGATCTTTCGAAACAGGCCGCTGCATATCGCGAGATTTCGCTGCTGCTTCGCCGTCCTCCAGGCCGCGAAGCGTTCCCCGGCGACGTGTTCTACCTCCACAGCCGCCTGCTGGAGCGCGCCGCCAAGTTGAAGAGCGGGGGTTCACTCACCGCGCTGCCGTTCATTGAAACGCAGGCCGGCGACGTTTCCGCGTACATTCCGACCAACGTCATCTCGATCACGGACGGCCAGATCTTCCTGGAAGCGGACCTGTTCAACAGCAACGTCCGCCCCGCCATCAACGTGGGTATTTCTGTAAGCCGCGTCGGCGGCAGCGCGCAGGTGAAAGCCATGCGCAAAGTGGCGGGCACGCTGCGGTTGGAACTCGCTCAATACCGCGCACTGGCGGCCTTCGCGCAGTTCGGCAGCGAACTCGATCGCGCCTCGCAACAGCAGTTGAACCGCGGCGCCCGGCTGGTGGAGATCCTGAAGCAGGGCCAGTTCCAGCCGCTCCCGGTGGAAAAGCAGGTCCTCATCGTTTTCGCCGCCACCGGTGGTTATCTCGACGACCTTGCGGTAGCCGATTGCCGCCGCTTTGAAGCCGAGCTCTATCGCTTTGTCGAGAACGCCCACCCGCAGGTGCTGGCTACTCTGCGTGAAAAGAAAGACATCGACGATGCACTGAAGACTCAGTTGCAGAACGTGCTCAAGGAACTCAAACAGCGCTTCACGAGCAACAAGGGCTAAGAAGATGCCGAGCCTGATAGATTTACGACGGCGAATCCGCTCCGTCAAAAACACGCAGCAGATCACCAAGGCCATGAAGATGGTGGCCGCGGCGAAGCTGCGCCGTGCTCAGGAACGCGTCATTGCCTCACGCCCGTTTTCGCAGAACTACGAAAAGCTGCTGGCGAATGTCGTAGCCGCAGCCGCGGGCGATGAGCGCGTGCTCGACAATCCGCTGCTGGCCAGCCGCCGCGAGCAAAAGCTCCAGGTGATCCTGTTGACGTCGGACCGCGGCCTCGCGGGTGCGTTCAACTCCAACACAATCAAAGGGGCCCAGGCTTTCATCAGCGAGAAGGCTGGCGTTCAAGTGCAGATGGAAACCGTTGGCCGCAAGGGACGGGACTTCTTCCGCCGGCGCGCCAATGTCACCGGGGAACACGTGGGTATCTTTGAGAAATCGCTGTTCGCCGACGCCGACCGCATCGCCAAGACCGCCATTGAGCGTTATTCGAATTGCGAAGTTGACGCTGTCTACCTCATCTACAACGAATTCAAAAGCGTGATGTCGCAGCGGCTGACAGTGAAGAAGATCCTTCCCGTCCCCGTGCCCGAAGGAAGAGCCTCGCACGACTACATATTTGAGCAGCCCCCCGACCAGTTGCTGGGCAAACTGTTGCCCAACTACGTCGGAATCATGGTCTATGCGGCGATTCTCGAGTCCGCCGCTGCTGAGTATGCGGCGCGGATGGTGGCGATGGATGCCGCCTCCACCAACGCCGCCAAGGTGATTGACCAGTTGACGCTCTACCTCAACCGGGTCCGCCAGGCCAGCATTACCCGCGAAATCATCGAAGTTGTCAGCGGCGCCGCCGCACTGGAGTAATTCATGGAAACAGTTACCGCTACTGCCGTTGGAAAAGTGATTCAGGTGGCCGGCCCCGCCATCGACCTGCAGTTCGCCGAAAGCGATATGCCCGTCATCCGTACCGCCATACGGATCACCAGCAAGGGCTACGATGTGCCCGAGCCCATCGACATCATTGCCGAGGTCGCCCAGCACATCGGGGAAGGACGCGTCCGCGCTATCGCGCTCCAGCCCACGGAAGGCCTGGTCCGCGGGATGGAAGCGGTGAGCCTCGGAGCACCCGTCATGGTGCCTGTGGGCAAGGAAGTTCTCGGCCGCGTGCTCAACGTCATCGGCCAGCCTGTCGACAAAATGGGCCCCGTCAACGCCACCAAGTTCTACCCCATCCACCGCCACGCGCCCGCTTTCGATGAGCAGTCCACTGAGCTGCAGATGTTCGAGACCGGCATCAAGGTCATCGATCTGCTGGAACCGTATCTCCGCGGCGGTAAGATCGGGCTGTTCGGCGGCGCGGGTGTCGGCAAGACCGTTATCATCATGGAGTTGATTAACAACATCGCCATGAAGCACGGTGGTGTGTCGGTGTTCGCCGGCGTGGGAGAACGTACTCGCGAGGGAAACGATCTCTGGCTGGAAATGCAGGAATCGGGCGTTGTCGATCCCAGCGATTACACCAAGTCCAAGTGCGCACTGATCTACGGCCAGATGACCGAACCCCCAGGAGCGCGGCTCCGCGTGGGTCTGACGGGCCTGACCGTCGCCGAATACTTCCGCGATGAAGAAAATCAGGACGTGCTGCTCTTCATCGACAACATCTTCCGCTTCACTCAGGCGGGATCTGAGGTTTCGGCGCTGCTCGGCCGCATGCCCAGCGCCGTCGGTTATCAGCCGAACCTGGCCACCGAAATGGGCGAGCTGCAGGAACGGATCACATCGACCAAGAAGGGGTCCATCACGTCGGTGCAGGCCATCTACGTGCCCGCCGACGACTACACCGATCCTGCTCCCGCGACGACGTTCGCGCACCTGGACGCGACCACAAACCTATCGCGCGACATCGCGGCCCTTGGAATTTACCCCGCCGTCGATCCGCTTGCATCGTCTTCGCGCATTCTCGATCCGCGTATCGTCGGTCAGGACCACTACGATACAGCGCAACGCGTCAAGCAGACTCTGCAACGCTACAAGGACCTGCAGGACATCATCGCCATCCTCGGTATCGACGAATTGAGCGAAGATGACAAGCTCACGGTGGCGCGTGCGCGCAAGCTACAGCAGTTCCTTTCGCAACCGTTCTTCGTGGCGCAACAGTTCACCGGCTATGAGGGCAAGTATGTGAAGCTCGAGGACACCGTGCGCGGCTTCAAGGAGATTTGCGACGGCAAGCACGACGATGTGCCGCAGCAGGCGTTCTACATGCAAGGGACCATCGAGGAAGTGCTCGAAAAGAACGAGCGGATGAAGAAGGCGTAGGAGGAGGCCAATGGCTGCCACCTTCGAACTCGAAATCGCGACTCCGGAGAAGCTCCTGGTGAAGGAAGCGGTCACCGAAGCCCAACTCCCGACCGCGGACGGCGAGATCGGCGTTCTGCCGGGCCATGCCCCACTATTGTCGGAGCTGGGAATCGGCGTCATCAGCTTTGTGACCGAAGGCAAGCGGCTCACTGTGGCCGTGAGCAGCGGCATCATTGAGGTGCTGCCGGATCTTGTGCGGGTTCTGGCAATGGTTGCGGAGTTACCCGCAGACATTGACATGAAGCGCGCGCGCGAGGCGGAAAGGCGTGCTCGCGAGCGCCTGGACACGATCAAGGAAAACGTCGATTCCGCGCGTGCCTTGAATGCGCTCAAACGCGCGCAGGCCCGCCTTTCCGTGGCGGAAATGAACCGCTAGAAAAACTGTCCGGAGAACCGTTCCAAATGTATTTTGTTCCGTTCGCTGTTTAGCGTTGACTCGCTCTTCGACGTGCGGTATAAGTACAGAGGTTCCCCCGAGAGCTCTCTGCAAAAAACAGAACATAAGCATTTAGTACGTGCTGAAAGAACCAGCAGGAATGGCTCAAGCTATCATCCCCGTCTTCTCTAAAACTTCGACGTTTCGCTCGGCTGAGCAAACCATCGACCCTGGCGCCGTTGTGCGTCACCTCTGTCATGAACTTCGACAACCGCTAAGCACCATCGAGTCTGCGGCCTACTATCTCCAACTTGTGGATCGCGGTCCGGATCCAGCGGGTCAGGAGCGCGTGGATCGCCATCTCGAACAGATTCAGCAAATGGTGCACCAGGCAAATCGCATGCTGTCCGATGCGGTGCACCTTCTGCAATCCTCGCCCCCACGGCCCCAGTGGATCGACTTGACGGAATTGATTCAGAGCGCGCTGCATGCGTTGTCCACGGACCAAGCCGCCGAGTTGGATTGGAGCGAGACGAGCAGCGCTCCGCTGGTGTGGATGGATCCGGGTCAGGCGGGGCATCTGGTGCGTTCGCTTTTTGGCGTTCTCACCGGGTTGGCGCAAGCGGACGACGCAATGCTGCTTTCGCTCTATAGCGAAGGCGATTTCGCGGTTCTGGAATGCTCCACCAAAGCGCCAGAGGCGATATGCCGCAATTGCGACCGGGTGTTTGAACCCTTCGGTTCTCCCGTTCCGGGCGCTGGTCTGGCGTTGGCGAGCGTGCAGCGAATTGTGGACGCCCACAAGGGTTCCGCTATTGCGCGCAGCGAACGCGACATTCTGACAATCGAGCTAAGGCTACCAGCGGCCATCCACTGAATTTGTTGTTCCATTTACGATTGTGGGCAGGTTGGCCGAAGGCACCCTGCTCGCTGATTGGCAATCTGATTGGCAACCGCCGCAGGCGGGACTGAAGTCCCGCGATGGCTGGCCTGGAAAGGCCAGCGGCGGCCAGGATTGGCCGCCCCACACGACGGCTGACCGCGCAGGTTGACACAACACCTGCCCACGGGCTACCGAAGTGTCATGATTGTGTTCTTAACAGACTAACCCCCGGGAGATTCTCACATGATCCTTCGCCTCTGCCTGCTCACCCTGCTCGCACTCTCCGGCTTCGCTCAGAAGAAGACCGTCTTCCTGATCACCGATGCCGAAGGTGTCGGCGGGGTCTGCCGTCAGGAACAGACCGAGCCCAAAGACACAGAGATGCGTGCGCTGCTCACCGGCGAAATCAACGCGGCAGTGGAGGGCTTTCTCACGGGCGGCGCCGACGAAGTGGTGGTTTGGGACGGCCACGACGGCAGCCAGACGCTCTCCACGCTAACCATCCATCCAAAGGCGAAATTGGTGATGGGCGCGTTGGGAGCATCGATGTTGATGGAGCGCCGCTTCAGCGCCGTTGCCTACGTGGGGCAGCACAGCAAAGCCAACATCAAGGGCGGCATCATGGCCCACAGCTACTCATCGCTTGGTATCCAAAACATGCTGCTCAATGGCAAGCCCGTGGGCGAGATTGATGTGATCGCCGCCATGGCCGGACACTTCGGCACGCCAGTGACCTTCCTCAGTGGCGATCAGGCCGCTGCCGACGAGTTGAAGGAAATCGTGCCCGAGGCCGAGTTCGCCGTCGTCAAGGAGGGGCTCGCCCGGTACACGTGTATCAGCCTCTCGTCCGCGGCTGCGCGAGAACTTATCCACGTCAAGGCCCGTGCCAGCATGGCCAAGATCGGCCGCGTCAAACCATACAGGCTGCAGGGCCCCGTCACGCTCCAGATCGAGTACACCACCCGCAACTCCCTGTCTCCGGACTCCGGCCTGCGCACTGGCGCGACAGTCCTCGACGACCGGACCATTCGGTTCACCGGCAAAGACATCCTCGAAGCCTGGCAGCGCTATCGCACGCGTTGACGCGGTGTGCCCACCCGGTCAGCGCGTCCCACAACCGGACATTGTGTTCCAGTCACGCCACGCAGTTTCATTCAATTCCGATGGCTCGTAGTGTGCAGTTACTGTCCGGCATGAGCAACGATCTTCGATATGCCATTCGCACCTTGCGCCGCAATCCTGGATTCACAGTTATCGCCGTGGCCTCGCTGGCTCTGGGAATTGGCGCTAACACCGCGATCTTCTCGCTCGTCGATAGAGTGCTGCTCCGCGACCTTCCCGTCGCCGACCCGCAGCGCCTCGTGCTGCTGAGCAACCCCGTCGAAGGATCGGGCTTCTCCACTACTGACAACGACAAATCGGTCTATTCCAACCCGGTCTATCGCGAGCTGCGCAACGGCACGACGGACGTGTTCCAAGGGATCGCTGCCAGAGGACGCTGGCCCGTCACGCTGATCTGGCGGGGGTCCGCTGAACGCGCGTTCGTCGAAATCGCTTCCGGCAACTACTTCGAAGTGCTCGGCGTAAAGACCGCCGTAGGCCGCACCTTCACCGATGCTGAAGATCAAGCCGCCGGCTCGCATCCGGTGGCGGTCCTCTCCTGGCCCTATTTCCAAAAGCGCTTCGGAGGCGACCGAGCCGCAGTCGGCTCCAACGTCGAGATGAACGGCCGCTCTCTCACCATCATTGGCGTGCTCGGCCCGGAATACAGCGGATTCATTGCCGGATCCGCGCCCGACTTCTTCATCCCCATCGCGATGAAGCAGGCCGCCACGCCGACGTGGGAGGGTCTCACCCAACGCGACATTCGCTGGCTGAACCTGTTCGCGCGCCTCGCCCCTGGTGTCTCCGCCGAACAGGCTGAAGCCAAGGTGCAATCCGTGTGGCGCACGGCCCTGGAGTTGGACCTCGCCAAGAAAGGGCCGCCGCGCCCGGGACCGTTTCGCGAACGCTACACCACCCAGCAGTTGAAGCTCACCCTGGCACCGCAGGGAATCAACCAGACCGCGGCGCAATGGAAAACCTCGCTCATCGCGCTGATGGCGATGGTGGGCCTGGCACTGCTCATTGCCTGCGCCAACGTGGCCAATCTGCTGATCGCACGCGCCGCGGCCCGTAAGCGCGAATTCGCCGTTCGCGTCAGTCTCGGCGCTGGACTGTGGAGCATCACCCGACAACTCCTCATCGAGAGCCTGTTGCTCTCCGCGATTGCCGGCGTCATCGCCATGCTTGTCGCCGCGTGGACCTCGGACGCCCTGCTGAACGCTCTCGACGCGGCGGACAATCAGTACTACGCATTCCGCTTCGACCCACGGATCCTTCTTTTCACCGCGGCAACGTGTGTCCTCACGGCAACGTTGTTTGGTCTGGCGCCGGCCATCGAATCGTGGCGCGTCAATCTCGTCGACACGCTGAAGGCCCACAGCGCGAACATGGCTGGCGGGAGCGCGCGAATGCGTAAAGCAATGGTGGCCGGACAACTCGCCTTGGCTGCGCTGTTGCTGATCGGCTCGGCGCTGTTCAGCCGCAGCTTCTACCGCCTGATTTCACTCGATCCCGGCTTCCGCCCGCAGCAGGTAATCTCCTTCAGCGTCGACCCGACGCTCGCCGGATACGACACCCGCCGCTCGCTCGCGTTTCTCGACGGGCTGTCGCGCCGTCTCTCCGCAATCCCAGGTGTGACCGCCGTCGGAGGCGCCAGCCCCGGGCCGTTCACCAACAGCGGGCGCGGTGCTAACGTCTCTATCGCCGGCTATAAGGCGAAAGAGGACGAAGACATGAATGTCGGCCAGCGCGCCGTCACCGCCGGGTACTTCAAGGCTATGGGAACTCCCATTCTCGCCGGCCGCGAATTCACTGAGCGGGATACCGCCAATTCCGCCAAAGTGGTGGTGGTGAACCAGACATTCGTGAAGCGCTTCCTCGGCTCGCAGAATCCGCTGGGGGTACGAATGGCATGGGGCGCTGGTGACGTGAAGTACGAGCTGGAAATCGTCGGCGTCGCCGCGCCGATGAAACACTCGCGGCTCACCGAGAAGTCGAACCCCGCGGTGTTCTATCCGCTTGCGCAAGAGGAAAGGGCGGGTCCCACGTCTTACTTTGTGCGATCTACCCGCGACGCCGGCGGCGAGATCCGGAAGACCGTCGCCGCCATGGACTCGCGCATCCCGGTTGCGCGCATGCGCCCGCTGGAGGACGCAATCGGCGACTCCGTTCGTACACAACGGCTCATCGCGATCCTCGCCACTGCCTTCGGCGCGCTCGCCACGCTGCTGGCGGGCATCGGTGTCTACGGCGTGATCGCCTATTCGGTGCTGAGGCGCAGGAACGAGCTCGGCATCCGCATAGCGCTCGGGGCCGGATCGAGACACGTCCTATCGTGCGTCCTCGGAGAGGTGGCGATCCTGGCAGTCATCGGCCTTGCCACTGGAGTCGCCCTCGCTCTCGCCGCCGGCCGCTACGTCCGCACACAACTCTACGGAATCGAGCCGAACGACCCGGCGACGGTCGCGGCCGCTATCGCAGCCCTCGCCGTCATCGCGTTCCTCGCGGCGTACCTCCCCGCGCGCCGCGCAACCAAGATTGACCCCATGCGCGCCCTTCGCATGGATTAGAGGTGACCGAGAAAATTCTGCCGATTCTCGAAATATATTCCAGTACTTGTCGATGAGCATTCTACACCACCCACCGAGGGTGGATCTGGGTAACGTTTCAAACATCAACGAGGACTGAATGAATCAAAGGGGACTGCTCTACTTCTGCGCGGATCTGGTTTCGATCCGGTTTCGCAGCACCAACGGAAGATGGCGAACCGTCCAGGCGAACCTGGAGGAAATCTCAGAGCGAAGTATGTCGCTTCTGACGGACTGCCCGATACCGGTACATTGCCGGGTTCTGATCCTTTGCCCTGGCTGCGAGTTCGCCGGAAGGGTCTGCCACACGGCTGAGGTTGCGCATCTCGGCCACGCCGTCGGTGTGCAATTCGATCCCGGCTGCGTGTGGTCGCTCGACCTCTTCCGCCCGCAACATTTGCTAGCGGTCAGTGAGTTGCAGGAAGCAATGCGGCCGCCATGCTCCTGTTGTTCCGTAGCATGTCCTGCCCTGACGGCTCGTGTGAAGCCATTGAGCCCGAACCTCACAGACAAGCACTTGCCCGCCGTCGCCAGGGCCATTGCTGAGTCTTGTCCAAACCTCAATGGGGCTCAACTGAAGACTTGCTTCGAACGGCTGGTGGGCGGCGAGGATAAGGCGTTCCAGCTATTCCTGCACCTATATGGGGACCGTCAAAAGGCGAAAACCCAGTCACTGACGCTGGCGCGCTTACGCAGCGTCCTCAAAGCTGACCACAATCCGCTTCCCTAACGCCATCAGCGCGGCCTGAATCTTTTCCGGCTTCGTGTCATGCCGCGGATTCAACATGCGTCTGACGACCGTTTCGCTGACACCAAGCCGCCGCGCCAGCTCCGTATTGGGAAGATCGCTCTCGCGCATGGCAAGGTAAAGCGCCAGCTTCGGAGCGAGGTACAACGGAACGCCAATTAACCGCTGCCGGCGCTTCGCCGTGGAAGGAGCCGGGATGTCGTCGCCACGCGCGATACGCCCGGCGATGGCCTCCGCCAGACAATCCTCAGCCTGTAGCAGCGTGTCGGCAAAATCGTCTCCACCTGTCAAGGCCTCCGGCAAATCCGGAAACCGAACATGAAAACCCTTGCCGTCGAGTTCTGGCAAGATCGAGGCAGGATAGCTGGCGGTAAACATCAGAGGTCCTCCTTACGAATACCAAGCTGCCTGCACATGTCCGCAAGCAGCCCGTGGCCGATTTCCTTCTTTAGATCCTTAACAATCGCGAAACTACTTCCGAGGTAAACAGTCCCATGACTGCCTGAGCCGCGCTCAGGCCGCCAACGAAAAGAAAGCCCTCTTCGCTTGCCGAGCAGCTTCAGCTTGCGAAGGAACTCGCTTCCTCTCATGAATACCATTCTCGAACAGATCTATTCGAATCTCAATCCCGCCACACGGGATTCACCATCGCCCCGTTCGCCGCGACGTCCCACACCGCCAGCCGCGCCCACTTCCACCCCTTCACATCGAGTGTGTAATCAATGCGCGTCTTTTGAAACTCACTGGTGGAATCCATCGGAATAATCTGCCGTTTGGGGCCGGCGTCGGTGCCGAACACAATCTCATAAAACGCCAGCGGGAAGGTATGCGAGACCTCGGCGTGCACCACGATCTTCCCGCCCTCTTCCTTGATCTCCGCGGACGGCAGCAGCACCTCGCCGGTGCTCATGAAGAAGTCGCCCTTCTGCATCGCGGTCATGAACTCGCCATAGCGTTCCCACTCCGGCAGACGCGCCATCTTCACGTAGTTAATGTTCATGTGCGCGTACAACTCGTGCGTCGAATCAATCTGAAAAACATCGACCTCATTGACAATCCGCTTTTTGAGGCCCCAATCGTTCATGTCATCCAACAGATCCAGCGACCGCGTTCCCAGCCGCGGAATCGACAGATCGGAATTCATCGCCTTCCAGCCTGCGCCGAAGTAGCGCGGATCGCGAAAATGCTCCGTCTCACGAATCTTATCCGGATACCCCATCGACCCTTTGGTCCGTGGATGGGATTGATACACCCAGCCGTCGTTCTCGCGAATCATCCCCAGCAACTGCGCCGAATCGGCAATGTGATACACCGTTCCGTACTTGGGATGCGGCTCGCGAAAGGCATGGTTCGCCAGTCCCTTCATATGCCAGAAGACCGGCTTTGGAAACGCGACGACCCAGTGCCCTCCAAAGTGCACATTGGCCTCCTCGCTCGGGATGAGCAGGAAGTCGCGATCCGATTGCGCGCGGCACGCTTTGTTGTAGGCGTCGATCTCCTCGAACCGCAATTCCGTCATGTCCTGCGGGTGCCCGTCGCCGTGAAAATCGGCGATCATCGCCGCGTCCACACCCATCTCTTTCAGTACAGGCTTGAACGGTGGGGTCCATTGAAGTCCATTCGCAATCGCCTGATCGGTGTAAGAGAAATGCCAGTGCACCGCCAGCCGCTTGTATCCATCGAGTGCCGGAAACCTATCGCGATTGGTGTATCGCAACACATCGTCGATGACCTCGCGCGTGCCGCGATCATCCACCAGCAGAAACATCCCGAGCCGCTGTTCGGTGTCCGGTGGCGCATTCATCCACGGGTAGAAGGGCGAGTTATCGTCGGGCAATTGCCGGATCCCGAGCGACACCTGGCCGCGCCACGCGGTGTGCCACAAGTACCCCATATTCGTCGTGTAATCGCGGGGCATGAAATAGCGGTGCGGGAGGGGAAACACCGCCACTGCGCCCGTCCCCATCCGAGCCGCCATCGTGCGATACCGCACTTGCTCCGGGTGACGCTCCGACCCCTCCAAAGCCATATCCACTTTGCGGAAATTCCCGGCCGTATCGTAGTACGCGATCTCGGACGCCATCATGCGGCCCGGCCGCCGGTCTCTTTCCGCCGGCATCCGCACGCCTGCGTCGTAAAAGAAAGCCACGTCCGGATCGCTGGTCCGCACCACGGCTTCCTGCTGAATCAAACGCCCGCCAGGATAGAAGGTATACGCGATGCCCCCGCGAAAGATTCCCATCTCCAGGCCGTCAAAGTACAATTCCACGCGGTTGCCCACCGTTCGCGCCTTCGCCGACCGCAGCGTGAACTTGCCCTCATGACGCCGCGTGCCGTCGGGATGACTGGGCGGATAATCGAAGAACTGGTCCCACCCGCCGCGCCGCTTTCCGGTCTCGACACGATAGAGCGGCTGCGCGCGTTCGACAATCACCTTGCCGCCGACACGCACCGCCGCTATCAGGGGCTTGGTGGAATCGAGGGTAAACTCGGCCTGCCAACTGCGCTGCCGGCCATCCGGCCAGGTGACGGTCACGGAGTCCTCGGCGGCCTTCACCGTCACCGGACCAGCCTTCACCTGCGAAATGTCCACCGGCACGATGGCCGCGGAGGCACACGCCGCAAACAGCGCAACCACCGCCCACGCCGTCATTCGTGCAGCCCAAACGCCACCACGTTCGATCCGGCGGCCAGTGCGACGTACTGCTTCCCGTTCACCATGTACGTAATCGGTGAGGCCGTGATCTGCTGGCCTGTATTGAAGTGCCATAATGCCTTTCCGGAGCGCGCATCCAGTGCGGTGAGATAACCCTGATCGTCGCCCGCAAACACAATCCCGCCTGCAGTGGAAACCACGCCGGGGCCATAATTCTTCGCATTCACCTGCTTGAACTCCCACATCCGTTTTCCGGTGGTGAGATCAATTGCCCGCACGTAACTCTGCCACGGATCTTCGGGATCCTCAATATAGCCCGTAGCCATAAACGAATAGCCACCCGGACGGAACGTGTCGCGCGATTTGGTGTTGATGCCGCAACCTTCCTTCACCACCACATAAACCCAACCAGTGTCGGGATTGTACGCAGGCGAATGCCAGTTAGTAGCGCCACTCGTGGAAGGACACGTTTTGGTCCCTTTCAAACTGGGAATCACGCCCGGCACGCGAATCGGCCGGCCCTCCGGCGTCAGCCCTTTCGCCCAGTTCAGATTGTCGATGAACGGCGTGCCCAGAAGGAACTTCCCCGTCACGCGATCGAGCACATAGTAGAAACCATTGCGATTGGCCTGCACCAACAACTTCCGCTGCTGCCCTTGAAACGGGGCATCCACGAGGATGGGAATCTCCACCGCATCCCAATCGTGCACGTCCCAGGGAGTGAACTGAAAATGCCATTTCAACTTACCGGTGTTCGCATCGAGCGCAACCATGCTTTCGGTGTAGAGGTTATCGCCCTTGCGCACATCGCCATCGAAATCCGGCGCGGGATTGCCAGTGCCCCAATAGATGGTATTCAGCTCGGGATCGTAGCTCCCGGTGACCCATGTGGCGCCGCCGCCCGTCTTCCAACTATCGCCGGCCCAAGTCTCATTGCCGGGCTCGCCTGGCTCCGGAATCGACTTCCATCGCCACAGCCGCTCGCCAGTGTTGGCATCGTAGGCATCCAGGAAACCGTTGAGCCCGTGATCGCCGGGCGCAATTCCGATGATCACCTTTCCGTTGACCACCATCGGCGCCACCGGACACCAATATCCATCGCTTGCCTTGGCAAGTTCCGTTGCCCACAACTGGCTCCCCGTACGCGCATCCAACGCCACCAGGTGGGCGTCCGGAGTGCCAACATACACGCGGTTGCCGTACACCGCCACTCCACGGTTGGGGCCTTTCTGCATCGCCGGCTGCCGCTGCCACTCCCAGATCTGACGGCCCGTCCGCGCGTCCAGCGCATACACTTCGTTCGGCTGCGAAATGTACATCACTCCGTCGACAACGAGCGGAACGCTCTCCAGCCGGTTTGCGCCGCGCATGTGGAACATCCACTTAGGAACAACGTGCTTCACATTTGCCGCGTTGATCTGCTTCAACAGACTGTGGCGCTGCGAATGATACTGGCCGCTGTAGTGGAGCCAGTTGTTCGGGTTTGCCTTTTTCAAATCCTCGTTGGTCACCTGCGCCATCAGCGGCGCGGCAATCAGAACTAGCAGAAGTCGGTTCATCGGGGTTGCCTCGTCTGGCGGCAAAGAAACGCGAGCAGGTCGCGGAATTCATCAGCAGCGAGCTTCTTGTCCAACCCGGAAGGCATCGGCGAACGCTCGCTGTACTCGATCCTGCTTGCCTCCTCTCGCAGGATCATGTGGAGCTTCTCGTCCTTGCTCAGGACTTGCATCGAAAAGCTGTCTTCATTCTTAATCACGCCGTCGATGCGGGCTCCACTCTTCAACGTGAGCGCGACAGGCTTGAACCCCTCGGAAGGCTGCGGCCTGCCGGTAGTGAGGGCGAGGCGTAGATCCTCGACACGGCGCTCCGAGGCAATGTTGGTCAAATCCGGTCCGAGGATCCCGCCGCGGCCTTTGATCATGTGGCACTTCGTGCAGTTGCCCTTGCCATTGAAGATGGTCTCGCCGGCCGCGACGTTGCCTTCAAACCCGGCATCAGCAGCGGTGGCCCGCAGGCTGCGGATGAAGGCCACCATCTTTCGCACATCGGCATCGGGCGCGGGCGAGGCGGGCATCAGCGTCCCTCTAATCCCGTTCTTGATCGCATCAAACAGCTCGTCCTCGGTTCGCCGTAGATACCGCCGCTGCGCGCCCAACGCCGGAGCGCGGTCTCCTCCAGCGCCGTCCAGGCCATGGCACATCGTACAGCTCTTGTTGTAGATCTCGCGGCCCACCGCGGCATCGGCAGCGTTCACCGGCCCACTAAAGATCCGCCGCCGCCGTCCGCCTGCCTGCTTCCCTTCCGGCTGTGGCGCCGTCGGGTTCTGCGCGACGAAAACCACCTTCCCGAAATTCTCCGGCGAATGAAAGGAACGACTAGGAGGCAGAATGGGCGAAAAAGTGCTCTGCTGCGCGTTCGTCTTCCCGCCAGTGCGCATCAGATTCAACCGCCACTCATCACCATGGCGCGGCGGCATGTGAGCAGCGTCGCGGGCGAAGTTGCGCAACGGCACCACCATCTCGACGATCCACTCGCGGTCATCGGCCGACTCGTCTTTCCTCGCCAGGCCGGAATAGGTGGCACGGTGGCGCACGCCTTCCGGCTCCCAAGTGGGTCCGCCGGTAAACCAGTCGGTCCGGCAGCGATTGAGCATCGTGCCAATGGCATTAATCTCGAAGGTGTAATAGTTGCGGACCTTTTGCGGATTCGGGCTGATGAAGATCTCGACGCAGTCGTCCTTTGAAACAGGGCCATGGCGCTTTGTTTCATAGGCCGAAATGTGCCGGTCCGCGCAGCGCCAGGAAACGTACAGGTTGTCATCATCCCACAGCAGTCTGGCTTCGGTTTGTTCCTTCTCGCCGGCGGTGAACCAGTTGAACAGGAACGAACTCGTGGGAGTCGCGCGCTGCCAGGCTGGTTCATCAAGGCGCGCATCAATGTTAATGGCTGATGCCGCCCGTTGAATCCGGTATTCGACAGGCGATGGTGGAGCCTGCGCCAGGGCTCCATTGGCAATCAGAATGGTAAGCCAGTGCAACATTCGCAAACCATGATATTGCATGCGCAGCCGGAGCGGGCCGGCTGCGGGGCCACGAGCATATCCGCGGAAACGAGCGCCCGTTTGCGGTTCTAAACGAAAGGCGGTCAGTCGCCTTGGCGTTTCCGATCAGCGGCCTCGGAAAGCAGATCGGCAACCAGGGATTGAGAGACACGGAAATTCGCGGCCAGCAAATGGTTGAGAACCGATGGCAGGTCGATCAGATGTTCGATCGCGGCTCTGCGCAAAACTCCCAGCGTCCCGGTGTGCGGGATGCCTCTCCGCGAGGCCTCCAGCCGGCCGGCCGATTCGTCAATCAGCAGCAAGACATCAGTCTCTAACTCAGCCAACGCTATCGCAGACGCCTCGCCGCATCCAGATCCTTTAGCCCAGCGTCCCCACTCGGCGCTTTCCGGATCTCGACCCAGGCGGGAGGCTGCCTCGCCCATTCGCGCACCTCGCCTGGGGCGCCCATGTCCATGAGTTCAATAAGCACGTCCTCGGGGATGACGACACGATGGTAGGGTTGCAGAAGGACGCCGGTCTCACCGATCGGAACCAAATAGTTGATTGGCGACGTGTCCGCGACAATGACCGTCATCCCGGAAGAGCCCGGGCTACTTCACTGCCCCTGCGAACATCCTCCAGAGTGAGGTCGAGAAACACCCCATGCGCTTTGAGGAAACCATCCATTTCATAACGCGACGGGATGCCCGACAGGCGCCGCTCACGCTGGACCCGCTTGCGCGCACGCAGAGGTATGTCAGGGATACCGCCCTACTGCGGCGGGAACGGCCGTTCACAGCCGGAAGCAGATTTCCGTAAGATTATTTCTCACTTGTTTTCAATTGATTCCGCGTCACTGGCGGTTCCAGTTGCGAAGGGCCTCGCCGGCTCCACCACAAAAATAGAAGGGCTATGAGTAAGCGCGAACTAGTGGAGTTGCTCGCGGCACGGGTTGAGGTTTCCCCGGCGATAGCCGCTGACGAAGTGGATAGGGTCGTCTCCAACATACTGTCGAAACTGCGTCGGGGATCTCCGGCGCCGATGCCCGGGTTAGGGGTTCTGGAATCGGATGGTGGACGATCCGTCCGCCTGCGTCCCACGAGTGGGAAGAAGGGGGGCCGCTAGGTATGCCCAGACTCAAGTCTCCTCGAGTTGTGAAGGCACGCCGGGAGCCCACAGCCAGACAGTTCGCGGAATTGTTACGGGAATGTGTGGAAAAAGGAGCCCGCGTGATGGTGGATGGGTTGGGTACGTTTGAGTGCGGACCCGACGGCAAATACATGTTCACCCGTCAAACCGAGCCAAAGGTGTTCCTTGCCTACGTGGAGGAGGATTTCGCGCTTGCCCGCAAGCTTTATGGCGATTTACGCGCGCGAGGGTGTGATCCCTGGCTCGACCGCATGAAGCTGTTACCGGGGCAGAACTGGCCGCGTGCCATCGAACAGGCCATCTCGGTGTCCGATTACTTCCTCGCCTTGTTCTCCCGGCACTCTGTCTACAAACGAGGTCAGTTTCCGAGCGAACTGCGATACGCACTGGACTGCGCCTGCCATCTACCCCTGGACGAAGAATACTTCATCCCAGTTCGTTTGGATAACTGCCGGGTTCCGGCTAGAATCGAACGATCCATCCAGTATGTCGACCTGTTCCCTGAATGGGAGGCTGGGGTCGAACAATTGGTAAAAGCGCTGCTCCCCAAGCACTGACTGGATCAGTCGAATAATTCCGGCGGCACGTTTCCGTACTGCCACGGACCGGCTGCCGGCTTCGCCTTGGGGGGAGTTGGAGCCGGTCCTGGCGTGAGTTGATTGGCCAACTGGATGCCAGCGTTCGCGATCAGGCGTCCGGCGGCGGGTTCGAGATTCGAGTAGTAAGTCAGACGCGTTTCGTATCCGCCGCCGGATTCACTCAGGGCCTCTTCAGTGGGCACGTAGCCTACGCAACCGTTCGACAACTCCGCGGGGAAGGTGAACGGGAAATGGCTTTTAGCCTTGATCTCGAGACCGAAGTCGACGAAGTACTCGGCGGGATTAGACACCACGACGGCGTTGCCGATCTGGATGACCTGCACCTCGACATCGGCAACAGGCTCGCGCTTCAGGAGATGATCGAGCAGCACGGTTTCCTTGGCGAAGGTCCACTCGGTGACACCAACCTCCTTGGGTTCGCGTTTCACCATTTCCATGCTTTGGCGCAGTTTCTCCGGCGAGGGTTTGCGGCGGGGTATGCGTAGCACTTTGCTTCGATAGTCGACCGGCGTGAGGGCGCCGCGATGCATTGACAGCAGGGTACGTACGGCCTCCGCGCCTATGCGTCCGCCAACGAGCTCGGACCACTCCGGGGATCCGGGATGCTGGAAGGGGTTGCGGTTGTCCACTTGCGTGATGTCGCCGCAGGCGCCTTGCAGGAAGACGACGACAACCTGCGGGCCGTAGAAGCCACGGATCGCTTTCTCCATCCAATAAATCCAGTTCGCCGAAATGCCGCCGGGGCCGGCCGTGGCGTGGCATGCGTAGTTCACGACACAGCCTGCGAGTTTGCCGTCACGCGTCCAACCGCCGATGACGCCCACCTCCGGATCGATGGGTCCGGCGGGCTTAACAATGTCCACATTGCCTTGGCCGGGGTGTGTAAATGTCCGGCCGTTCAACATGCGAAATCGGCGGTTGAACGCAACCTTGTCTTCAATGCCAGAGCCAGTGCCACAGTGCATTTCAGAACGGCGGCTGTTGGCCTCACAAACCGCCTTCACGATCTGGGACTGGACCAGCTTGAGATAGCGCGGGTCGGCGGCGGAGGACTTCTCGTAGCCGAGCGTGCGGACGAGTGGAGAGGCATCGTCGAAATCGCCTGGCTGCACCATGCCTGTTGGCCCGGAGGAGTGGGAATGGGACGCGTTGATCAGCACCGCGTCACCGGGAATGCCGCACTGGGCCTCGATCTCACGGCGAGCGGCCAGCACCAACTGCCGCGGGACCATCAGTGCATCCAGACCCACGAGCGCCGTGCGCTTGCGGCCATCGTCAAAAACCGCAACACGGGCCTTGCACGGATCGTGCACTACTTTGTGGAAGACCTTGCCATAGCCCCCGGGTTGTTCCATGCCGATCTCGGGCGTAATATCGGCTTCGGCGAATCCCGCTTTTATCGTGGCGGAGGACTGATAGCGGCTCTGGGCGCGCAGGGCGGGCACAGCGGATAGAGTGAGAAAGGTTCGGCGTCGCATGATCAAAAAGAGTACAGTGGAGGCGCAGGTAATCCTACCATGACACAACATAAAGGACGACGCAGTTTTTTTCAACGGGTGGCCGGGGCAGTTGGCCTCGCTGCAGCCGCTCCCGCCGCCGCGCAGGCCCAAGCCGGCAACGATGACTACAAATTCCTTCCCGCCTACGCCCGTGCGATGAGCTACCGCTCGTTGAAGCAGTCCAGCCACGACCGGACAGGCGGCAATCGCGACTTCTTCAACATCCCCGCCGGCGCCACGCAGGAGCTGTTCCAATCGAACGGTCCGGGCGTAATCACCCACATCTGGTTCACCATCGCGGCTCGCAGCCGTATGCATCTCAAGGAGCTGGTTCTGCGGATCTGGTGGGACGGAAAGGACAAGCCCAGCGTGGAAACGCCCGTCGGCGATTTCTTTGGACTCAACCTCGGCGACTATGTGCTGTATCAATCGGAGTACCTGGCGTGTTCACCAGGGCGGTCGTTGAACTGCTATTTCTCGATGCCGTTCCGCAAGTCCGCACGCATGACGGTGACCAATGAAGGAAAAGAGGACGTGAATGCGTTCTATTCCAACATCGACTACCTGACCTGCAATTCACTGCCTGCCGATGCGATGTATTTTCATGCGCAGTACCGCCAGAAGGCGCCGCACGCCGCCGTGACGTATCCTGGCCCGCAGAAGCTCAACCCAGATGGAAAGATGAACCACGTTTACATGGAAACGCGCGGCCGCGGGCATTTGATGGGTGTGACGATTGGAGTGCAGCTCAACGCCGACGGGTGGATGGGCGAAGGCGACGACATGATCTTTGTCGATGACGAGAGCAAGCCCACCATCATCGGCACGGGCTCAGAGGATTACTTTCTCGGTAGCTGGAACTTCGGCGGACGCGAAGGCGCCGTTCCGTTCGGCCATTCGCAATACGGCGCGCCGCAAATCATGATGGCGGAGCGCACCGGGGGGCGCTACTGCTGCTATCGCTGGCACGGAGACAATCCGGTGGTGTTCAACCGATATTTGAAGCACACCATGGAGCACGGCCACGCCAACGATCGCGCCGACAATTTCTATTCCTGCTGCTATTGGTATCAGAGCGGGCCGTACACTGATTTTCCGGCGTTGCCGCCGATGGACCAACGGCTGCCGAAATCGAGAGTGTAGTCCGCGCAGGTTTGGGCGATACTGTATCGCATGGTCTCCCAAGCCGTCTCGCGCCGCAGCCTGCTCATCGCAGGGGCTGCCGCTATTGCCGCTCCGCTCCGCGGGCAGAACATCTACACCGGCAAGGACGATCCGCTGCCGCGGCGCATTCCGCTTGTGGCGGGCCCCATGACCATGGTGTTCGAGCCTGAGCTGGGGTTCCTACGCTACTTGAAATTCGGCGACGCGGAAGTCATCCGCGGCATTTATGCCGCCGTGCGCGATGAGAACTGGGGCACCGTCGCGCCGCATGTTTCGCAGCTCAAGATAGAAACCATCGAGGGGGCATTCCAGGTGAGCTTCGAGGTGGAATGCAAGCAGGCAGGAGTGGATTTCTTCTGGCGCGGCGAGATCATCGGTGAGACGCCGGGCGGCGGCTATGTTTCCTCAGTGCGGTTTTCAATGGAAGGCACGGCGCGGAGCACGTTCAAGCGAAACCGCATCGGCTTCTGTGTATTGCATCCGATCACGGAGTGCGCCGGCAACGGATGCTCGGTTGTGCACACGAATGGCTCCGTGGAGAAGGGGTCATTCCCGCTACTGGTCTCGCCGCATCAGCCGTTCAAAGACATGCGGTCCATCTCGCACATCGTCGCACCGGGGCTGACCGCCGATGTCCAGTTTGAGGGCGAGGTTTTCGAAATGGAAGACCATCGCAACTGGACCGATGCTTCCTACAAGACCTACTGCACGCCGCTGGAGAAGCCGTTTCCGGTGGAGGTGGCGCAGGGAACCGGCATCAAGCAAAGCGTGACGGTGCGGCTCCGCGGCACTGCCGATACTCCGGCCCGCACCTTCTTCATCTCGCGCAAGGAGGTGTCAATTGAGGCCGATTCGAATCCGCCGCGTCCGGTGCCGAAGATCGGACTTGGCATCGCCACCAGCGGAGGTGCGTTGATCGCCAACGAAGTAAGGAAGCTGTTGCTGCTGAAGCCGGCGCACCTGCGGCTGGATTGGAGATTCGCTGATGGCTTCGCGCCGCTGGAGCGTGCCGCATCGGAGGCGAACGCGTTGCTGTGCGGCGTGGAACTGGCGGTTCACCTGACAGATGACGGCGAGCGCGAGTTGCCGGCACTGGCACGAGCCATCGCGCAACGCAAGATGAAGATCGCCCGCTATCTGGTGTTACACGTGAGCGAGCCCGCAACGAGTGCGCGATGGCTCCAGCTTGCTCGCCAGCATCTCACCGGCGCTCCTATTGGCGGGGGCGCCAACGCATATTTCGCGGAGTTGAATCGCAACCGGCCGGATGCCCGTGCGTTGGATTTCGTGACGTACTCGCTCAATCCGCAAGTGCATGCCTTCGACAACGCGAGCCTGGTGGAGAACCTTGCCGCGCAAGCCGATGCAGTGAATTCCGCGCGGCAGTTTGCCGGCAATAAGGGGATCGTGATTTCACCGGTGAGCTTGAAGCCGCGGTTCAATCCGAACGCCACATCGGCGGCCAAGGTGAATCCGGCCGAGATGCCGGCGCAGGTGGACCCGCGGCAGCCTTCGCTGTTGGGCGCGGCCTGGACCTTGGGCAGTATCAAGTATCTGGCCGAAAGCGGCGTGGAGAGCGCTACCTATTATGAGACCCGGGGCCCGCTGGGCGTGATGGAAGGCCCGGGCGGTTCGCGCTGGCCGAAGCAGTTCCTGTCGCAGCCCGGGCAGGCCTTCCCGCTGTATCACGTGATTGCCGACGTCAACGAATTTGCTGGAGGGGAAGTCCTGCCGTGCCGGTCGTCACAGCCCCTGGCAGTGGAGGCGCTGATGCTGCGCAAGGGGAAGAACCACCGCGTGCTGCTGGCCAACATGACCGCCGAGGCGCAGGCTGTGCGGCTGCTCTATCCCGGATCGGTCAAGCGCATGGCGATGCGCAAGCTGGATGAACACACGCTTCGCACGGCGATGGATTGGGCAGACAACTGGCGGATTCAGCCGGCGGACCGGTTCACCCTCACGACATCTTATGTCGGCGTGACGCTCGCCCCGTACGGCGTCGCGAGCATCGACAGCATCGAAGGAGCGTGACCCGTTACTGCGCTTCCGGGGCGGACTGATCAGGAGCCGTCACGCCCGGGGGTAGCTCCATGATCTTGATGTTGCGGAAGTAGATTTTTGCGCCTTCCGATTCGAGGCAGATGTAGCCTTTCTTCTGTGTGGCCTTGCTGATGCCGTTGACGAATTTACCGTTGACGGAAAGCTTGAGGACGCCATCGATTGCCACCACATCGTAGGTGTTCCATTCGCCGCGGCCTTTGCACCGGTTTTCGATGGACATGCTGCGCGGGCCGCGCGGATTGTCGGGCGTCGTCTTCAACTTCCCAACGCCGAACAACTCGCCGTGCACATAGGCAAGCGGCGGCGTGGACCCGTCCTTCATCTTATGGAGGTTGGGCCAATCTGTTTCCAGCATCTGCACTTCCACGCCGTCCGGGAACGGACTGTTGGGATTGGGAGTCGGGCTGCTCCAGAGGAACGTGCCGGAATTGCCGCCGGGCTCAGTGTGCATCCACTCCACGTGGAGGATGAAGTTCTCGTACTGCTTGACGGTGCGCATCACGCCTGTGGGCTTCCCCGAACAGACGATCATTCCGTTCTCCACCTTCCAGGTATCCTCGGCCGTGTTCACGTTCACCCAACCGGTGAGGTCCTTGCCGTTGAAGAGATCGCGGAACTGGGGAACGCTGCCCGCCTGCTGGCCCACCGCCGAAATCACAAGCCAGGCCGCGGCAGCAGTCATGGCGAATCGTGGAAGAGCGCGTGTGAAGTTCATAACTCAAGCCGATTCTACCGCAGTGACTTCGATAAAATCGGTTACTCATGAAACTCGCACTGTTGCTCGCCCTCACAACGGCCGGCGCCTTCGCGCAATTCCGCGCCGGGGTCGCCAAGGTGGACATCACCCCGAAGGATTCGCAGTGGCTGATGGGGTATGCGGCCCGGCAATCCACGGGTATTCACGATCCCATCTTTCACCGCGTGGTGGTTTTGGATGACGGAACCACGCAGTTCTATCTGATTTCGAGCGATGTCTGCGTGTTCTCGCCAACCGTGTACGACGATGTCGCGCGGGAGTTGAAACAGAAGGCCGGCATCGACCTGCTGCACGTCTGGTGGACCGCGACTCATACGCACTCGGCGCCTGAGGTGGGGCCGCCCGACATGTACGACATTCTGCTCAAAGGGCGCTCCGATCATGCGTGGTCGCGCGAGTACCTGGCATTGATCAAGGAGAAGTTGTATGAGGGCGTCCGTGCGGCAAAGGCGAATCTGCGGCCGGCACGATTGGGCGCCGGAGTTGGCGCGTCGACGGCGAACATAAATCGACGCGCCCGCGATGTGGATGGCAGGATCTCGCTTGGTCTCAATCCGGATGGCCCCGTGGACCGGCAGATCGGCCTCATCCGTTTGGAGAACACCGATGGGTCGTTGCTGGCGTTGATCGCGAACTACGCGATGCACGGCACCGTGATGGGTGGAAGGTGGATGCAGATCAGCGGGGACGGGCCGGGCGTGGTGGCAGATTATGTCGAGAAGAGGTTGGGCGCCCCGATGCTCTACATCAACGGCGCGGCGGGCAACATTGCGCCGATCTACAGCGTGTACGATACGCCTCGCGCCGGCCACCTGACGCAGTTCAACGTGATGCTCGGCGACAGGATCATCGAGACCGCGAAGCAGACCGCCGCCTCGGTAACCAGCGTAAAGCTGGCGGCATCGGAGAAGGTGATCGAGACGGCGCGCAAGCCAGGGCTAACCTGGTCAACGGCGCTGGAGAAGTTCGCCTCGCAATCGGCGTCCGGCGCACCGATGGTCCGTATCCCAGTGCGTTTTCTGCGCATCAACGATGTGATGTTGTGGGCCGCTCCGGTGGAGCTATTCTGCGAGATTGCGATCCGGGTGCGAAACGAATCGCCGTACCGGCATACCTTCTATTACGGGTATTCGAACGGGTGGATCGGATATTTGCCGACGGCGGCGGGATTCCGCGAGGGCGGGTATGAGCCCACCACATCGCCATTCACGGAAAGCGCCGAAGGCGATCTCACACGCGGCGTGCTCATGCACATTCAGGGTATGCCGCGCTAGGATACACTACCTGCATCATGCGCTGGGATGAGTATCTTCAAATAGCGGGAACCTCCACCGAGGAGCTTATCCTGCTCGACGATCCATTTGAGGGTACGGATTCAGTAAGTGAGTGGAGCGGGGATCCGCGGGCGTCGAAAAGACACTTCCGCGTAAACTGCACGGATCTGGCGCACCTGGACGACCTCGCGGCATTGTTCTCCGGACTGTCCACCGGGCCAGTGGGATGGACAATCGCGCTTCCCGATTCCGGGCGGCCTGTCGACCTGCTGTGGCCGTTGCGAATCGGTGTAGCGGGCAAGGACACTGCCCCGGTGCTCGAATATATCCAACAACAAATGACTCGCAGGTCTTGGATGCGGACACTGGTCTCCGTGAGCCAGGCGCCGGCCGGACAGGGCGGCTCGCTCGATATCGCGATCTTCCCTGACGCGGATACCGCCATGGAGACGCTCTATTCCAGCCCCTTGCCGGTCAAGGCGAGCGCTCTCTTGTTGCTCAGCGATCCATCGCGCGATCTTCCCACGCTGACGAGTCTCATGGAGCTTGTCTCGATGACTCACGCGCAGGCAGTTCTCCTGGCCGACCCGATTCTTCTGCGGACCGGATCGGATTGGCTCGTCAGATTTGTGGAAGAGCTTTCGCATGATATGCCATGGCACGAGGCGGCTCTCGCTGCGTCCCGCTTCGCTGGGGTAGATGCGAGACGATTGGCGATGCTTGCGACACAACGCTTCCTGGACGAATCGAGGTTATCCCGCAAGACCGAACTGGTTTTGAAGCGTATCGCTCAGACACCGCCAAGGGACGAATCCGTGGATTCCGGAAGAGAAGTCATTTACAGCCACGGCGGCGATGGCGGTTCCCAATGGGGCGCGGTGGAACAGGAACTGCGGAATCCGGATTTCCACTCAGAGAGGAGAACGGCGAGCACGCTGGCGGAAGCAGCGCAACAGGTTCCCGATCAGCCAGCCGCAACGGCGGAGCGCTTTGTGCAGGCACGCGTTTCAGTCAAGGTGGATGAGGCGGCGCTGGACACGATCGAAGCCGGCAAGGACTATGTGCTGCAAGTGAGAATCGGGACCGGACAAGGGTGGACCACGTCACATGACCCGCTTCCCGAGCCTCCCTTGAAGCCTCAGGAAACCTCGGTGATATTGACGGTTTTGTTTCATGAGCCGCACTCGTGCCCGGACGGGTTGCTGCGAACCATCGAACTGCCAAGGTCGGGGCCGAGTTCGACGGCGGAGTTTCCAGTGCGCGCCAACACCGGGTCCGCCGTGCTGGATGGCCGCATCACCATCTATCACAACAACCGCCCGTTGATGGAATGCGCGTATCGCGTGCCAGTGATGGGAGGCGCGGCCATTCCGGCGCTGACGTGTCCCGGGTTGGAGACGCTGATGCGAACGCGACGCTTCGATGGAGGCCTGGACATTCACCAGCCCGCCGCCGGCACGCTTCGCGTGGAAGGGGAAGATGTCCACATCGTAAGGGGACTGCGGAAAACACGTGTTTCGTTGGGTGGCATCAAGCAAGCACTAGCCCGCATGGAAAAGGCGATCAACAGCGTGGCGCTGGAGGATATTGATGCCTCCCACGTGATGACAAGTGATCCCGCCGCGAGGCTAGTGGTAGAGCTGGCACGACAGGGTTACCATCTGCACGATGCGCTGACGAGTGAACGGTTGATGAAGGATATCCTGGCATCGCCAGGTATCCTCACGGTTCTGGCAGCGGATACGTCCACTCGTGTGCCACTGGAGCTTTGCTACTCCTTTGAGGAGCCGTCGAGCGATGCCGTGCTCTGTCCCGATTCGCTGCGCGCGGTGAGCAAAGGGCGATGTATCGAGACCTGTGCCGGAAGCAAGGACCCGGAGCATCACGTCTGCCCGATGGGATTCTGGGGCATGCAGCGCGCCATTGAGTGGCGCGGACGCGAAGCGGATGCTGCAAACGAAAGTGCTCCGGTGGCGCCCACGCACGACCGTCAGAGTTTGGCCCCTCTTAGGGAAGTACTGTACGCGCATTCGAAACGTGTCGAGGCCGTCGGCCGGCTGAAACTGGCGCTCGAACAACAGTATGTGCCCGCCACCGGTGTTCGATCGTGGAAAGAATGGGCAGCGGCGGTCAAACAGAAATCGCCATCGTTGTTGATCCTGATGCCGCACGTGGATCGGCAGAAAGCCCCGCCCGAGATGGAGATTGGGGGCCAGGTTAAGGATCCTCCCGGAGTGAAGGATAAAGACGTCGTCAACGGCGAAGGCGAGTCGCCGGTGGTTCTCATCCTGGGCTGCGGCGCCGCGACATTCACCATTGATTTTCAGAGTCTGCCGAGCCAGTTCCGGCGGCGCAGAGCGGCCGTTGTGATCGCGCCGATGGCCGAGATTCTCGCAAGCGACGCGCCTCAACTGGGCGCTACATTCGTGAGTGGATTCGGAACGGCGGATGACACGCCGCTCGGGGAGACGATTCTGGCGTGCAAACGGGCCGCGGTGGCGAGCGGCTTACTCTCCGGGTTGTTGCTGCTTTCCTTTGGCGACGCCGATTGGCGGGTGTCCGCATGTTGAGCATCGAGATGCTGCCGGCACAGTACGGCGATAGCATCGCGGTGACATATGGGGATCACGCCATCCTGATTGATGGAGGGGTGGCGTCCACGTATGACCACATAGTGGAGCGGGTTGGCGCGGGACGCCGGCTCGAGTTGTTCTGCGTGACGCACATCGATGAGGATCATATCCATGGGGCGGTGAAGTTGTTGGCGCACCTGCCTCGATCGCTGGAGATCGCTGAGGTGTGGTTCAACGGGTATGATCACTTGAGTCCGAAGACGAGGCTAGGCGCCAAGCAGGGTGAGGAGTTGGGCGCGGCAATACAGGAGATCGCCAAACTGCCCTGGAATGTCACGTTCAATGGCGAGGCGGCGGTTGTGCCGGATGAGGGGGAGTTGCCGGTTTTTCTATTGCCAGGCGGTCTTCGCCTGACGATGCTGTCTCCCTACCAGAAGCAGTTGGACTGCCTGAAGCCGGTTTGGGAAAAGGAATGCAGGAAAGCCGGAATCCAGCCGGGCGATGTCGAGGATGGGGTCGCCGCCTTGGAGCGCGACCGCCGTCTGCGGCTTGGCGATCATGTGGATGTGGCGGGGCTGGCAGCGGAGGCTTACTCGCCGGATGGGGCCGAAGCGAACGGTTCGAGCATTTCCTTCCTCGCTGAGTATGAGGGGAAAGCTGTCCTGTTTGGCGCCGATGCTTACTCGGAGGTGTTGCTGGCCTCCATCCAACGGCTGTTGCGGAAACGCGACCACCGCAAGTTGAAACTCGACGCTTGCAAGGTTCCTCACCATGGGAGCAAGTTCAATAACAGTCCCGAGTTGATTGCGGCGCTGGATTGTCCGAAGTGGCTGTTCTCGACCAATGGGAAGAAGTTCCACCATCCGGATGGGCAGACGATCGCGCGAATACTCGCTTCACGCGGGGGTAGGCAGAGCGAACTGTATTTCAACTACAGGTCGCCGGAGAACGAGGTCTGGGATAACACGGACCTTTGCGAGGAATGGAGCTATCAGGCCCGTTATCCGAAACTGGGTCGCGAAGGCTTGGTTGTGGCGGTCTGAACAGAAACCGCTTCGCGGTATCGCCCGCCTTGGTCAACTGGATATTTTTGACTCAGTCATACTATAGAAATGTTTGAAACAGCCGATCTATATAATGTATGGTAACCGCGCTCCTCCTCCTCGCAATCCAAACCCTCAGCGCCCAGCCCAACCGCTTCGGTCTCCCCGCCTGCGACGCCCCCGATCAGCAGCTCGCCGTCCGCACCGCCTTCACCCTCTGCCACAGCAACTCTCACCGAGTCCCCGTCTGGACCGCCTACCAGCTCACCCCCGAGATGCTCGAAGCCCCATCCGCCCCACGTCAACACTTCCGCCGCGACCCAGAGCTCTCCTCAGCCGCTACTGAGGCCGACTACAAAGGCAGCGGCTTCCACAGAAGCCACCTCGTACCAGCCCGTGACCTGGCCTCATCCCCCGACGCCCTCCGCGAATCCTACCACCTCTCCAACGCCGTCCCTCAGCTCCCCGAGTTGAATATGTCCGCTTGGCGCAAAATCGAAAACGACATCCGCAAACTCGCCGCCCAAAGCGACTCCCTCATCATCGTCACCGGCACCCTCTTCGATTGCGAGAACATCCAGCACATCGGCCCCAACCAGGTCGCCGTTCCCTGCGCCACCTTCAAAATCGCAATCGCCCTCAGCGGCGAATCGAAGTCAGCCTACGCCGTCATCCTCCCCAACCAGCCCGCCGCCACTCGACAAACCGTCTCCATCCGTGAAATCGAAACCCGCGCTGCCCTCGACTTCTTCTCTGCCCTCCCCGATGCCGAAGAGGACACCCTCGAATCCACCACTACGCCGCTTCGCTAAGCCCCCATTGGATTGGCGGTAAACCGATCACAGCCAAAAAAAATAAATATTTCCCCGCAAACCAAACAAAACAAACACCTGCTCTCCCACCTATCCCTTCAGACCGCTTGGCGCCGTGTTAGAACGGAATCAACCGGGGCGATCCCCGGCGCGAACGTTCGGTCATGGGACTCCTTTCAAATCGCGCCGTATCGCCCCACCTTCATTTCCTGAGGAGAGCCGCAACCGCCTTTGCCACGGACTCGCCGCTGCAAGGCTTCCTCGTCTCTGAAGCTCAACCCGCAAGGACCCGTTCAAATGCTGCTCTCCACGGCGCGACCTTTGCCGCTTTCAAAAAGTAGTCGACATGGTCAACCGCCATTCCCGTTTCCAGAACGAAGCCAATCTCCCACGAAGAGGCCGAAATCATGTCCCTCATCCGCTCCCTGTGGAACGGCGAAGAGATCACCCCAACTTCAGTTCCGCCAGAACCTTGTCCCACGGTGCCCGGTACGGACGCCGCATCATAGCCGCAGCCTCCCGGTCGCCGACGACCTGTTCTTTGTCCGAGTCCCAGCGCACGCTGCGCCCGCCGAGCCGCAGCGAGATGTTCGCCAGGTGGCACGCCGTCGCCACTTGATGTCCGTCCTCGACGTCGGCAATCGGTCTCTGTCTGCTCTTCATGCAATCGAGGAAGTTTCGCACATGCAAATCGAACTGCTGCTCACTGGACCCTGGCTCCTTCATCGCCTGCGTATAGGGAGTGGGCTTCGTGTCGCTACGCTGCACCCCGCCGGACGAGTGCCCTTTGAACTGCGGCACCGCGTTGTTCGGGTCGATCTTCAGCTCCGGCAGAATCTCGAATCCGCCGCGGTCAATCACCATGCTCGCCTTGTTGCCGATAAACTCCAGCCCTGCGCCGCGCCGCCCCGTTGCCGCCTCGCGCATCGAGTAGCTGGCCACAAACCCCGGATACTGGAACACAGTCTCCTGCGTATCGGGAACGTCGCCGTCGCTCCGCAACACCAGCCTGCCGCCCACACTCGTCACCAGGTTCGGAGCCTTCACACCCATCGCCCACTGCACGATATCTATATGATGTGCGCCGAGGTTCGTCATCTGGCCGCCCGAGTAATCCCAGAACCAGCGAAAATGATACAGCCCGCGCATCTGATGATACGGCCGCTTTGGCGCAGGCCCGAGCCATGCTTCATAATCGAGCTCGCTCGGTGCGGTGCCCTCGGCAAAGCTGCCAAATCCCGGCGTGATGTTACGCGTCGAGTTCATCCGCACATCGATCACCTTGCCCAGGTAGCCTTCGCGGATCAGCTTCGTGCCCTTCTGATAATGCAGCCCGCTGCGCTGTTGTGTACCCACCTGGACTACCCGCTTGTACCTCCGCGCCGCCGCGATCATCCACTTACCTTCGTCGATGAACAGCGTCATCGGCTTTTCGACGTACACGTCTTTGCCCGCGGCGCACGCAAGAATGGTCATCATCGCGTGCCAGTGGTCCGGGGTCGAGACCACGATCGCCTGCAGATCCTTGTTCTCGTACATCTTGCGGAAGTCGCGATACCCCTTCGCGTTCGGGCCGCATTCCTTCAACCCTTCTTCCAGCCGCGGCTGGTGCGCCTCGCACATCGCCGCCATGTCAACGTACTTCTGATTCTTGAAGTCGTAGACGTGTTGCCGGCCGATCAGCCCGTAGCCAATAAACCCGACTTGCACCCGATCATTCGCACCCAGAATGCGTTGATACGAGGCCGCTGTCATGGCGGCGAGAGCAGTTCGTCGTGTCGTGGACATGGCGGGGATTCTATCATGAAAGGCAGACATGCTGAACCCTATCTTTGATTCCGGAGACCCGTCCCTGCTTGACATACGCACCCGGGTGCCCGGACCCTCCGGAGTATTGCCGCTCACCCCCGAGATGCTGCGCGAGCGACCCTCGGGCGACCTCTTCGGATGGACGCAAAACGCAGGCATGGGCTGGGACCCGTCCAAACTCGGCGGCAAAGAATACCTCATCCTCAGCACTCACGGCGGACTTCGCGCGCCCGACGGAACGCCCATCGCACTCGGCTATCACAGCGGCCACTGGGAAGTCGGCCTGCTAATGGAAGCGGCTGCGCATGAACTCAAGGCGGCAGGCGCGGTCCCCTTTGCCGGCTCCTGCACCGACCCCTGTGATGGGCGCAGTCAGGGCACGCCCGGCATGTTCGACAGCCTGCCCTATCGCAACGACGCCGCGGTGATTTTTCGCCGCCTGATCCGCTCACTGCCGACACGCCGCGGAGTCATCGGCGTCGCCACCTGCGACAAGGGACTCCCAGCCATGATGATGGCTCTTGCCGGTACGCCGGGCATGCCGTGCGTGCTCGTGCCGGGTGGCGTGACGCTGCTGCCGGAAACCGGTGAGGACGCCGCCAAAGTGCAGACGATCGGAGCCCGTTTCGCGCACGGCGAAATCACTCTCGATTACGCCGCCGACGTTGGCTGCCGCGCCTGCGCTTCTCCAGGTGGAGGATGCCAGTTCCTCGGCACCGCGGCCAGTTCACAAGTCGCCGCCGAAGCGCTAGGCATGACGCTGCCTCATGCGGCGTTGGCGCCCAGCGGCCATCCCATCTGGCTCGACATGGCGCGACGCTCCGCCCGCGCCGTGATGCACATGGAATCCCGCGGCCTCCGCATGAGTGACGTGCTCACTTCGGCCGCACTGCGCAATGCCATGATCGTTCATGCGGCCTTCGGCGGATCGACGAATCTCATTCTGCACCTTACCGCAGTGGCCCATGCAGCGGGCCTGCCCCGGCCCACCGTCGCCGATTGGAACTCCGTCAACAAGCTCGTCCCACGCCTGGTAGACGCTCTACCCAACGGTCCGCGCAATCATCCCACGGTGCAGGTCTTCCTGGCTGGTGCTGTACCGGAAGTGATGCTGCACCTACGCGCCGCCGGCCTTCTCGATCTCTCTGTGCTCACCGCCACCGGAGAAACGCTCGGCCAGTCCCTCGATTGGTGGGAGCAGTCAGAACGGCGTCAGACCTTGAAGCGCATCCTCAAGGAGCGCGATGGAGTTGACCCGGCCAACGTCATCCATTCCATCGATGCAGCGCACAAAGCGGGCCTCACCTCAACGGTCTGCTTCCCTACCGGCAACCTCGCGCCGGAGGGCTCGGTGATTAAGAGCACGTCGATTGACCCATCGGTGGTGGGCGCCGATAACATCTATCGCAAGCGCGGGCCGGCACGTGTCTTCACCACTGAACCGGCAGCAATCGCAGCCATCAAGAACGGCGCTATCCAGTCCGGCGACATACTCGTTCTGATATGCCGCGGCCCCATGGGCTCTGGTATGGAAGAGACCTACCAGCTCACCTCGGCGTTGAAGCACCTGCCATTTGGCAAGCATGTCGCGCTGGTCACCGATGCCCGCTTCAGCGGCGTATCTACCGGAGCCTGCATTGGCCACGTCTCACCGGAAGCGCTCGCCGGAGGCCCCATCGGCAAGGTGCGCGACGGCGACATCATCGAGATCCTCATCGACCGCAACACGCTCGAAGGTTCCATCAACCTTTGCGACGTGGACCTGTCCATGCGGGAACCGCGCGCCGACCTCGCGCCCGACCCGCAACTCCCCGGAGATTCGCGCCTCTGGGCCGCCCTCCAGGATGTGAGCGGCGGAACCTGGGGCGGCTGCGTCTTCGACACCGATGCCATCCTGCGAGTAATCGATGCAGGCAAGAAAGCATTAGCCAAGCCATGAACGAGATACTCCAGTACTATGAGCAATCCAATGAGTCCGCGCGTCTGCACAGCGGCAGCGGTCTGCTCGAGCGGATCCGCACCCAGGACATCCTGCAACGATACCTGCCGCCGCCTCCCGCCAAAGTGCTCGATATCGGAGGAGGCCCCGGCGATCATGCCGGCTGGCTCGCCGCGCAAGGCTACGAAGTCCACTTGCTCGACCCGGTGGCCAAGCACCTCGAACAGGCGGCCCGCTTCCCGCTTGCAGGCATTCAGCAAGGAGACGCCCGCGCGCTCCCATGTGAGGATCAGTGCGTGGACGCGACTCTCCTGCTCGGCCCGCTCTATCATCTGCCCGAACGCGCGGATCGCATCCAGGCCCTGCGCGAAGCACACCGCGCATTGCGTCCCGGAGGAGTCCTCTGCACCGCGGCCATCTCCAGGTGGGCCTCGCTGCTGCACTCGCTGGTGGACGGCTTCGTCGATGATGATGCCTTCTGGCCGGTCCTCCAGCGCGACTTGCTGGAAGGCCAGCACCGCAACGACACGGGTAACCTGCTCTACTTCACGACCGCAGTGTTCCACCGGCCGCAGGAGTTGCGCGAAGAGCTCGCCGAAGCTGGATTCAGCAACATCCAGGTGATCGCAGTCGAAGGTCCAGGCTGGCTCGCCAAGGACTTCGACAACCGCTGGCAGGACGCATCCCGCCGCGAGCGGATCCTGACATTAGTGCGTCAAGTAGAATGCGAGGAGCCCATGCTCGGAAGCAGCATGCATCTCATTGCCACTGGATACAAAGGCCTCTTATGATATATCTCCTCCTCCTTTTGACAGCCACGTTCGCCGCGGCCCAGTCGATCCCCCGTCCGGAGTATCCACAACCGCAATTCCAAAGGGATCAGTGGCAAACACTCAACGGTCGGTGGGACTTCGAATTCGACGACTCGAACGTGGGCCTCGAACAGAACTGGCCCACGTCTGACAAGAAATTCTCCCGTCAGATCACCGTTCCGTTCGCCTTCGAAACGAAGCTCAGCGGCATCGGAGACACGACGTTCCATCCTTATGTCTGGTATCGCCGCAACGTCACGCTCCCCACCGCGTGGCAGGGCAAGCGTGTCCTGCTTCACTTTGGAGCCGTGGACTACCGCGCCGCGGTGTGGGTCAACGGCAAGCTGGCCGGCAATCACGAAGGCGGCAGCGTCTCGTTCAAGTTCGACGTCACCGAACAACTGAAGCAGGGCGCCAACGTCATCACCGTCCGCGCCGAGGACCCGCCTACCGATCGTTTCCAGCCGCGCGGCAAGCAGTATTGGGAGAAGGACTCGCGCGGCATCTTCTACACCCGCACCACCGGCATCTGGCAATCGGTCTGGCTCGAAGCGACGGGCTCCAGCTACCTGGAACGTGTCCGCATCACTACGTCATTGAATGGTGATGTGCGGTTTGACGGCCGCATTCACCGCGATAAGCCCGGCCTCTCGCTGCATGCCACCGTGCGTTCCGGCAACAGTGTCGTGGCGAGTGGCCAGGGTGTCGCTAAAGGCCCGCGCGTGGCCTTTTCCCTGAACGTGAGCGATCCGCGGCTGTGGAACGTCAATCAGCCGAACCTTTACGACGTCACCTTTGAGCTGCGCGATGGCAGCCAGGTATTGGACAAGGTGGCCTCCTACTACGGCTACCGGCAGGTGACCACCGAGAACGGCCGCGTCTTCATCAACGGCCGGCCCACCTACTTGAAGATGGTGCTCGATCAGGGTTACTGGCCCGAGTCCACAATCACACCGCCCACCGATGAGGCCATCCAATTCGACATCAAGGCGATGCGTGAGATGGGCTTCAACGGCGCTCGCAAACACCAGAAGGTGGAGGACCCGCGCTATCACTACTGGGCTGACAGAATGGGCTTCCTCGTCTCCGGCGAAACCGCTAATTCCTACCTGTTCGATGAGGATTACGCCGGCAAGTTCACGCGCGAATGGATCGAGATCGTCGAGCGGGACTACAACCATCCGAGCGTCATCATGTGGGTGCCGATCAACGAAATCTGGGGAGTACCGAACGCGCGCGACGTCCAGCAGCAGTATCACCTGCGGGCCAATTATTGGCTCATCAAGTCGCTCGACCCAACGCGCCTGGTGATCGAGAACGACGGCTGGGAGCACGTGGATACCACCGACCTGTTCGGTTTCCATGATTATGCCCGCACCGGCGACATGCTCTATCAGAAGTACAAGGACGTGGGCAAGGCGGGAGCGCCTTTTCCGGCCAACGGGCGCGCGGCGGTGGTCCCTCCGTATCAGTACAACGGCTCGCCGATGTTCCTGTCGGAGTTCGGCGGCATCGCCTACATTGCGCCGGGCTCCAACGTTCCCAAGGATGCGTGGGGCTACTCCGGAGTCGAGCCGAGTCAGACCTCGGCCATAGTCCGGCTGCGAGGTCTCTATGAAGCGCTCGCCAAACTGCCCCAGATCACCGGCATCTGCTACACGCAGCTCACCGACGTCGAGCAGGAGATCAACGGTCTGCTCACCTACGACCGCAAACCGAAGTTCGATTCCAAAGCCCTACGCGAGATGAACGACCTATTGAGATAGCCTAAAGTTGGGGCCACTTCCAGTCGAAACGACAATTGTGACCACTTATTGCTTCGCAGCAATCGCCGCCCCAGCCCTGGCAGGGTTCACCATGCAGCGCCTCGGCGTGCCGCTGGCCGCCGCCATCGGTATAGCGATCGCGCTTCAGGCCGTAATGCTGTTGGCCTTTGTTCGTGCAGGTGTCAATCGCAGTTAGGATCCACCCTGTCCGGCCGCCTTCGACTTCGGCACGGCGTGCGTGGCGACCGGCGGCCCTTTCGGCGTCGCCGATCGAGACGAGATTGCGTAAACCGCAACGGCAACGGGTGCAATCAGCAGCACCCCCATGCCAAGGACCACTCGACGTGGCATTCCCACAGACTCCATTCCAAGGGCCAGCATACCTAACACAAGGACGCTAGCTGCCGTCTGCACAAAAGACGGCGGGCTGTAGCCCCAGCCGACAACAACCGATCTCAACTGATCAAACATCAGACAGCTCCTTGGCCTCTGACACACCAGCAACGCTGGCCACGTCATGCCGCACCTCGGCATAGGACCGAATCAGTATCCGTAAGAGGCTCGTCAAACAAAGGCATGACAGCGTCAGCACGACGAACCAGAAAGTCACTTGCTCAACAGGTTCCAGCAAATGACGGGAAAGAAGGTTCAGTTCCACTCCGCTGCGGACCAGACCTGAGAAGGCAATCTCGGCCGCCACCAGAAGAAGGTGATGCGCGGCGTTGGTCACGATCAGCCGGGACGTCTCATCAAGATGAGGCATCACTAAGTTGATGTTACAACACCGGGGCCAATGTACTACATCTACGGTGCCACGCGGGAGCGGGCCGGTCCTCGCAATACCGCGTTGAGGAAAAGGACGTTCAGGCCATCGGTAAAGGCGCGGAAGTTCGGGTCCGACGTGAAGGCGATGATGTTTCCGCGGCCTTCCCGCTGCACAATGACAAGCGGCTTCAGCGCGATCTGCTTGCGGTTGTCCTCCCACATGTAACCCGACGCGACGACCTCATCCGGCTTGGCGAACACCGCCGCGTTCACGCCCTTATCCAGCTTGATCGGAGTAAAGATGGCTCGGCCGTCCACCATGGCGTAGACCGATGCACCGACGCCGGCGCCCATCCAGTGCTCCGGGTCGATGGTAGCTTTGGCGAGCACGCCGGCGACATCGTCGGGCAGTTCGGAGTCGGCCTGAATGGCCTTGTCGTATTCGGCTTGCGAGGTGATGAGCTTGCCCGGCACCCGGGTCTCGGCGTCGTCTTTCTTCTTGGGCGGATCGCCGGCCTTGAAACGGTTCTCCTGAGACACCGCGAGCAGGGCTACCTTCGGATCGGCCAGGAACGACACCGCTCCTCGGATGGCGATCAAGGTGCCGCCGGCCGAGACCCAGTCCTTCAGCTTGCGGGCGCCATTAGGCCCCAGCAACGCAGCGTAGCCTTCGCCGAAACCGGAGTCCGGAAGGATGATCACATGGAAGCGGGCGAGGTCAGCGGACGCCAACTGCTGGGTGCGGACCACCGTCACCGGCATGCCGAACTGCCGCTCGAGAACGAACCGCGCATGGCCGGCGGCGGATGCGCCAGTGGGACGGTCCCACGCGAGTGCGACGACGGGTTTCCGTAACGGCCAAACATGCCGGCTGCCGAAATTGACACCGTCCTCCACCCAGCTTGTGTCAGTGGCAGTCACTTCGATGCCCTCGGCCTCGGCCAGTTTGCGAATGGACGCGCCGAGCGAATCGGGGTTCTCTTTCACTTTGAAGATCAGCGTGCCGGCAGGATACTTGCGAGTACCCTGGGTGAAGGCCTTGTCTGAACTCCAGCCGCGATAGCCTTGCTTCAAGGCGGCCACCAACAGCCGGCCCGCGCCGGATGTTCCCCACGGGACGAGGTACGCCACTGTCGTTCCGCTTCCAGTAACGCTGCCTTTCGGCAGTTGGCCGGGCTTCACGATCTCGCCCGGCACTTGAGTTGCCGTGGCGCTCGACAGCATCTCGACGTTGTAGAGCAGCGGCAGCGACCATCCAGTGACATCGTAGATCTCGTCCGGCAGCTTGCGCTCGCGACGCCGCTCCTGCTCCTTGAGGAACTTCGCTTCCATCGGAACCTGCTTGTCCAGCAGCACACGGATCATCCGCTTGGAGGGCTGCGCCAGCGACACGATGTAGCTGCCCGCGGGCACTTCCTTGCCCTCTACTTTGAAGGCTGCGCCGGCGCGTTTGACTTCGATGCCCTGTTCGGCGAGGTTCGCCGCCAGTTTGTCCACGCCTGTGATGTTGCCCGTACGCGGAAAGATGTACTCGCGTACCGGCTCCGTGCTGCCCTCCTGAATCGCCTGCTTGCGGAAGCCATGGAACTTCTCGATCAGCCGCGCACGGTAGCGGGCCGCGGTCTCGAGCGTGGAGACCGAGGCAACGAAGTGCTGCCGCACGGTATCGCGGAACGAGAACACGGTCTCATCGGATTTGCGCATGAGCAGGCCGCGCGAGGACGACTGTTCATAGGTCATCGCAACCCCGCCGTAGTAGCAGGGCCAGCTAGCGCCATAGCCGGGATAGAAGTTGTCGTAGACCTCGCGGGTGAAGTAGCTGAAGCCGAAATGGTCGAACCATTTGGCGTTGTTCTTGCCCACCCAGTTGAGGCTTTCCATGATGTCCTTGGCCAGGTGCGGATTGAATGGATCGGCCTCGGGTGCGAAGTAGTAGGTGGAGTCGGAGCCCATTTCGTGCAGGTCGACGAAGATGACCGGGAACCATTCGAGCAGCGAGCGAATGCGGCCTTTCGTTTCGGGCTGCGTGAGGGCGAACCAATCGCGGTTCATGTCGAAGTAGTAGTGATTGGTGCGCCCCCCTGGCCAGGGCTCGTTGTGCTCGGCGGCCTGCGGGCTGGCATCGGGTTCGAGGCCTTCGGCGATCTCGAAGTTGTGCACGAAGCGGTCGCGGCCATCGGGATTCTGCGTCGGGTCAATCAGGACAAGCACGTTGGCGAGGATGTCCTGCACGATCTTGTCATTGCGCGCGGCCAGCAGATGATAAGCGGTCTGGAGCGCGGCATCGGGCGAGGAGATCTCGTTGCCATGCACTCCGTAGCCGAGCCACACCACCGCGGGGAGATTGGCCATGAGCTTGGCGGCTTCCGCATCGGGAGTCTTGCGCGGATCGGCGATCTTCTGCATCGCGGACTTGACGTCGTTCAGGCGGCGGATGTTTGCCTCCGAGCCGATTGCCGCGTAGATGAGCTTGCGGCCTTCCCATGACTTGGCGTATTCGAAGATCTTCATACGCGTGGGAGCCGAAGCGGCCAGAGCCTCCATGTATCGCATCAGGTTCGCATGTGAGCTGATGCGAGTGCCGGTGTCGTAACCAAGCACTTTCTTGAATGTCGGGATGGCCGGATCGTATTGTGTACCAGGCCAGAATTCGGGAGTTTGCGCAGACAGGCCCAACGAGAGCAGGGCGCCCAAGATCAATCGCATGTTTAGGATTATCGCGCGTTAGCGGTTCTCGGAACTCGGTGATGCCGGTGGCTTCCTCGACGCATCGATCTGGCTGAGCAGTTCGCGGACGGCGGTGTCGAGTTGCGAGTCCTTGCCCGAGTAGCTTTCGCCAACTGGCCGGTCGACGGGGATATCGACGGGGCGCGGGTGCATCTCCATCAGGACGCCGTCGTTGTCAAACACTTTGGTGCGCGGGAGTCGGAACGAGCTGCCGTCCATCAGGCGCTGCGACCAGGTGTAGACGATCCAACCCGCAGTCGGTTCGCCTACTACTTTGCCGAGCTTCAGGCGGCGATAGCCCTCGGTGAAGTCCTCGGCATCGGAGAGCGAATGCTGGTTGATCACCAGGATCGTCGGCAGTTCCAGCGAACGTTGGCCGAGGGAACTGCGCGCGGACACGGCACTGCGTCCGCGTTCCAGAAACGTGAGGTAAGGCTTCCGGGCGAACACATCGAGGGCGTAGGCGTTGACAAACCCGCCGTTGTTGTTGCGAATGTCGATGACGACGCCTTCGCGTGCGTGGTTGCCGGCATCGAGATCGACGTAGAGTTGCGCGAGAGAGCGGTCGCTCATGTCGTTCATGTGGACGTAGCCAAGCCGGCCGTTGCTGGCCTTCTCGACGTAGGCGCGGCGGCCGGCCACCCAGGCCCGATAGAGCAGGTTCTTCTCGGCTGTGCGAGTGATGGGGCGGACAGCAACGGTGCGCGAGTCGAGCGTGAGCTCCAGGCGCTTGCCGACGGTGTGATTCAGAAGCTCGTAGAGGTTGGTGGCGGCGTCGAGCTTACGGCCCTGGACTGCGGTAATCGTGTCGCCAGGTTTCAACCCGGCTATATCGGCTGGGCCTTGGGGAATCACTTCGCTGATGACGAACAATCCTTTCTCCAGAGCGGCGGGATCCCAGCGGACACCGATGAAGCCGGTAACGCGCTCGGCGGCATCTTCACGGCCTTCCTCGCGTCCGGCGGAGATGCCGAGGTGCGAGGCGTTGAGCTCGCCGAGCATCAGGTTGACCAGGCGGTACATCTCGGGAGTGCTCTTTGCCGCCGCGACGTAGGACTCGTACTGCTTGCGGAGGGCATTCCAATCCGCGCCGTTGAAGCGCTCATCGAAGAAATGGTCTCGCAGGTAAGCCCACGCTTCCTGAAACACAGCGAGCCGTTCCTGTTGCTGGTTGATGTCGATTTCGGCGCTCACGCTGACAGCCTTGGCAACGCGCGTTTCGAGCGTTATGGAGTGCGGCTTGCCTCGTTCCAGGTAGACGGCCTCTTTGCCGCCGGACACCCATTGCGCGGCTTTCTTCGCGCCGGCGGTAGAAGTGATCTGGCGGGCGACAGCCTCCTGACCGGGCGTATCCTCCAACGGATAAGTGTACAGGTTCTCCTGGCCCGCGCCTTCCGCTGTAACGAGCAGGGAGCGCCCATCGGGGCTGACGGTGAAGTCGTTCACGTCGATACCCAGGCGCAGCAGAGTAAGGCGCTCGCGGATTCCGTCAAAAACAATTTCGACTTTCTTTGTTTTGGGATCAGACGGGCTTTCGGGAGTGCGGAACAGGTCGCGGAAACGATCCTCACGAAAACGGGGAGTGCGTGGAGTGAGATCGATGCGGGCTACGCGCGCCTGCTCGGTACGCTGGCCGGTATCAAAGAGGATGCTGCGCCCGTCGGGAGTCCATTCGACAGTCCGCGTGTAGGAGTTAGCGAGGAAGGACACCGGTGCGGCCGGGCCTCCGGTGACAGGAACCACCATGACGTTGGTGAAGCTTCTGACGCCGCGGCTGGCGAAGGCAATCCACTGGCTGTCGGGCGACCAGGCGAAGGCCCTTGCGGAGCCGAGCGGGATACGGCCCACTTCGGCGGGCGAGAGTTGGAGCTCCTGTTTCTTCTCGATGTCGTATCGCCAGAGCCCTTTGCCGCCACGAAAGAACGCCAGGCTCTTGCCGTCGGGTGAAAAGCGCGGCGCGGCGTCGGATTCGCCGCTGGAGGTGAGCTGTGTTTCGGTGCTCGTGCTGAAGTCGTAGAGGAAGACCTGAAACGATCCGTTGCGGTTGGACACATAGGCGAGGCGGCGACTGTCCGGCGCCCACGTGGCGTGCATCTCTACTGCCGGGGTTCGGGTGACCTGGCGCGCATCGCCGCCGTCTTTGGCGGCTGCGAAGAGGTCGCCGCGATCGAGAACAACGATCTTCTTTCCGTCGGGCGATAGCGCGAGTTCTTCCCACGAATCGCGCAGGGTGAGGTGTTGCGACAAGACGCCGGCTGATGATCCGCGCAGTTGAATCGGAAGCATCGCGGCTTTGAGTTCCTTGCCCTCTTTGCCGGCATCCTTGGTCTCGAGCTTCCAGATGGACAAGTCGCGCTCGAAGACGATGACGCGGCCATCGTAGGAGATAGAGGGCCAGAGGACGCGGCCATCTTTGAAGCTGGTGATCTGGCGTGATGTCCCGCCGAGGGGCTGACGCCAGATGTTCTCGGAGTTGGCGCGGTCGGAAACAAAGAAGAGAGCCTTGCTGTCGGCGGCCCACATGGGCCAGATCTCCTTTGCGCCTCCGTCAGTGACACGCTCATAGGAGGGCGGCGCGCCGGGCTTCACAAGGAGAATCTCGCTGATGTCGATGTGGCTGTGACCGTGACGCCACCATTGGCGCGAGGCGATGCCCCGGCCATTGATGGCGAGCATCTTGCCATCGGGTGAGGGTGCGGCGAAGAACTCGTTGGCGTAGCGGTCGGCAGCCACTGCGATGGGCGTGCCTCCGGTAGAGCGGACTTTGAAGACATCGTTCGTGTTGCCGATGTCGGAGGTTGAGGAATGGTAGTAGAGCCACTGTCCGTCGCGGCTCCAGGCATCCAGGTCTTCCGCACCGTCTTCGAAGGTGATGCGATGCAGCGCTCCGGAGGCGATGGTCAACACGTAGATGTCGCCTCCGCCTGTGCGCGTGGAGACGAACGCGAGTCTGGCGCCATCGGGCGAGAGCAGCGGGCGCGATTCTTCCGCAGGGTGGGAGACGAGGAGGGTGGCTTCGCCGCCGTTGGCAGGCACGCGCCAGATGTCGCCGCCGGACACGAAGACGATCTCACCTCGCTCCGTGGCCATGTGCGGTTCCGAGTACGCGGGCCGCGGGGTGGGTTGGGCAAACAGGGTGGAGTAGAGAATCAGGTGCAGCAGCATCATCGTTACCCGAGGTTTTCGCGGAGCCACTCGACATAGCGGCGCATCACGTCGCGCGTGTGGACCGGGTCAGTGGGGCTGTGGCCGTGGACGGGATAGGCGAAGAACTTCACCTTGACGCCGTTGTCTCGCAGAGCGTGATACAGGCGGTAGGACTGTGTGATAGGCACGCGATAGTCGCCGGTGGTGGCCAGGATGAGAGTCGGGGTTTTGATCTTCACGGCTTCGGTCATTGGCGATTGTTCGCGATAGGATTGCATGCGGCCTGTGTCCGTGTAGGGCGAACCACCGAAGGCGGAGCCGCGGCGTACATTAGCGTCGCCGAGGTTGTATTGATCGAACCAGTCCGTGACGGCCGCGCCGGCAACCGCTGCTTTCCACACATTGGGGTAATGGCCGAGCAGCCATGTGGTCATGTAGCCGCCGTACGACCAGCCGGAGACGCCGATGCGCGACTCGTCGACGATCCCCCGCTTCTTGAGGACTTCCAGACCGGACATGACATCGCGTCCCGGACCTGCGCCGGCGTCGTTCCAAATGGCCGACTGGAAGGTGTTGCCGAGATTGTCACTGCCGCGGTAGTTGGGCTCAAACACCACCCAGCCCTGGGCCGCGAAGAGCTGCGCGAAGTTGGAGAACGCTTCCTTGGAGGCCGAGCGCGGGCCACCGTGAATGTAGAGCACGAGCGGGTACTTGCGGCCGTTCTGGTAATCGGGCGGGTAGGTGACGATGCCGTCCAGCTTGTAGTTGTCAGGTCCATCCCAGCGAATCGTTTCGACACGGCCGATCTCGAGCCCCGCGATCGCTCTGTTGAACTCGGTGAGCTTCACCGGTGATGCGTTGGCCGATTCGAGATAGTAGAGTTCGATGGGCCACGCGGGTTCACTGCCAGTGAAGGCAATCTTGCCTTGCGGATTGACGGAAGCATCCAGCCAGAATGCGGCGGTGGGCACAACCTTACCTGTGTTGATCCGACGCGCGGGGCCGTCGACGGGTTGCACCCACATGGCAACGCCGGTGCCATCGTTCGCGCTGACAAGCATCGATTTGCTGTCCGGCATCCAGATGGAGCGTTGCACGTTACGGTCGATGGCGCGTGTGACGCTGCGGCCCTCGCCGCCATCGAACGGCGCGATGAGGATCTCGTTCACGTTTTTCGAGTTGCCGTCACGAGGAAACCAGAACGAGACGTAGCGGCCATCAGGAGAGAGCTGCGGCTGCGCTTCGTCCTTGGAGCGGCCGGTGAGCGGACGCATGCGGCCGGTTTCGATATCCAGGATCTGCACGCTCGATTGGTTGAAGTCGCCGGAGTAGGGCGAGGCCACTTTGACGATGGAGACGGACTTGCCGTCGGGGGTCCATGAGAGGGGCGCGGCGGGCGGGCTCGGGGGGAAGCTGATGGGCATCGTCCATGTGCCGGAGGTGATGCGGCGTGCTTTGTTGGTACCGTCACTGGCCACGATCCACAGGTGCGCGGGAAGCGGCTGCGACGTGATGAGGAAGTCGTTGTACTGAACTTCGAAGGATTTGTTGTGGCGCTCTTCGCCTTCCTTCTTGGGAGCTTCGTCGGAGGTGATATAGGCGATCTGGCGGCCATCGGGGCTCCAGGAATACTGCTGCACGCCTTGCGGCGCTTTGGTGAGGATGAGCGCTTCGCCGCCGCTTACATGGAGAACGTGAACCTGTGGCTTGCCATCAATGGCGGCAAGGAAAGCGAGGCGGTCACCGGCGGGAGACCAGCGTGGCTGGGCGACGGAACGGCGGTCACGAGTGAGAATGGTTTGGCGCCTGGATGCGATGTCAACGGAGACGAGTTGTGTATCGGAGCGGTTGTCTTCAAAGTTGGCGCGGGAGACGACGACGGCGATGGTCTTGCCGTCGGGCGAGATTTGCGGGTCGGCCAAACGGACGATGCGCCCTGGGGTGTTGACGTCGAAGCGCGCGGCCGAGGCCGTGAAGACGGCAGCGGTGCAGAGCAGACCCAGCAGTCGAAGCATGCAGATACTCTCCTCGTCTGAAAAAATGTACTGAAGTTACCAGTGATACCATACGGATGAAGAGCGAAGGAGTCAACCCAACATGTCCCTATCCCGGCGTAGTTTTCTCGAATCGACGGCGCTTGCGCCTTTTTTTGCGGAGTTCGCGGCCGGCATGGCCGTTGATAAGAAGACCGGCATGCCTACGCGCACGCTGGGAAAGACCGGCGCGACGGTATCGTGCGTGGCGTTCGGCTGTGGCAGCCGCTTCCTCTCCTATAAGGAAGAGTACAAGGCGCTGGAGGCCGTAAACAAGGCGATTGACTTGGGGGTAACGTATCTCGATACGGCGTTCGGGTACGGCAACGGTGTGAGTGAAACGCGCATCGGCAAGGTTCTGAAGACGCGGCGCAAGGAAGTGTGGGTGGCCACGAAGATCAACAAGCGTGGCTACGACGAGTCGATGGCGCTGATTGAGGGCAGCCTGAAGCGGCTGCAGACGGATCAGGTGGATTTGATCCACATTCACAGCCTCACGAATATGGATGATCTGAAGGCGGCGGAGAACGGACTGCTGAAGGCGCTCTACAAGGCGAAGGAACAGAAGATGACGCGGTTTATCGGCGTCACTTCGCACACAGATCCGTTAGTGTTGAAGACGGCGCTGGAGCGGCACGATCTCGATTGCACGCAGATGGCGTTGAACGCGGCGCACGTAGGTATGCGCAATGGCAAAGGTGGCATGGTGATCAATCCGGACATGAAGGACAGCTTCGAGCTGACCGCGCTACCGGTGGCGCTGAAGAAGAAGATGGGCGTGACGGCGATGAAGATTTTCGGGCAGGAAGGCCTGGTGGGGAAGGCTCCCATCGACAAGCTGATCCGCTACTCGCTGTCGCTGCCGGTGGCGAGCGCGGTGCTCGGCATGCCCAAGGTGGAGCACATCGAGGAAGACATCCGCATTGCGAAGGCGTTCCAGCCGCTGCCGAAGAAGGACAAGGACGCGCTGGTGAAGGATCTGTTGCCGATGAAGGCGGAGTTGGACCGGTTCTTTGCCAATCACGTGGACGCGTAAGGCTCGATCGCACAGCAGCCACCGATGAACCACACATCACCTTTAGGGAAAATGTGTGTGGGTCCGGGCAGTGTGATTTTGGGCCTAATGGCCACTGATGAACACCGATGGACACAGATAAGACGATCAGGGGAACTACGGGTCTGCGTGAGCGGTCGCTATGATTGCGTGCCGCGGGCTGACGCGCCGGTTTGGTGAATTCACTGCTGTTGATGGGCTGGACCTGGATGTTCCGGCGGGGACCGTTTGTGCGTTTCTCGGGCCGAATGGCGCGGGGAAATCGACGACGGTGAAGATGATGACCGGGCTGCTGGCACCTACTTCCGGCGAGGTGCAGGTGTGCGGAGTGGACGTCGCGCGGCAGCCGGAAGCGGTGAAGCAGCGGATCGGCGTGCTGCCGGAGGATCTCGGACTGTTTGATGATCTGACGGTTTGGGAGCACCTGCAACTTAGCGGTGACATCTACGGGTTGAGCGGCGCGGTGACACGCGAGCGCGCAGGGCAATTGCTGCGGGCGTTTTCATTGGCGCATGGGCGGGACACCGGCGCTTCACATTGCTCGCATGGCATGCGCAAGAAGACGTCGCTGGCAATGGCGCTGCTACATAATCCCGAGGTCCTGTTTTTGGACGAGCCGTTTGAGGCGATTGATCCGGTGACGGCGCAGACCATTCGCGATCTGCTGATGCGCATTGCCGGACGCGGCATCACGGTGTTTCTCACTTCGCACATTCTGTCGCTGGTGGAGCGCGTGGCTTCGCAAGTCATCATTGTGCGGCAGGGGAAAGTGGTGCGCGACGAACAGGTGGCGGGGCTGAGCCGTCCGTTGGAGGAATTGTATTTCGATGTCGCCGAGCGGCCGGTGATGGAGGAGTTGCCGTGGCTCGGCTCGCGACGGTCCTGAAGGCGCTGCTGCGCATTGGCGCGCGGGATGGCAAGACGCTCGGATCGTTCAGCGGGAACAACCTGTTCTACCTCGCGGTCGCTTTGCTGTTCATGTCTGATGCGAAGGCGTTCGTTTCGTTGAACGTGATCCTGCTGATCACGTTGTTCTTTCCGTTGAGCACCGATCCGTTGCGGAAGATTCCAGCGTCGCGGTTAGCGGCGTGGCCGCTGCGCCGCGGGGAGTTGCGCGGGCTGCGGTTGATCACGCCTTGGCTGAATCCGATTACGTGGGTATTGGCGTCGCTGGTGTTGTTGCGCACCGTGTCGATGGGGTTGTGGGCGACGCTTGCGGGGTTGTTTGCTTTCGGGTTCGTGATGCCTTCGCTGCGGTTGGGTGGACACGGGCGGTTGTGGCCAATGCCTCCGTTTCCGACGCGGTTCGGTGTGTTGGTGAAGGCGAATCTGCGGCAGATGCTGGCGACGCTCGATTTCTACTGCGCGCTCCTGTTGGCGTGCGGCGCGGCGGTGTACCGGTTCAGCGGCGCGATGCCGGTGGAGGCTCGCGTGCCGTTGACGCTGTTGATTGTGCTGGCACTGTCGAGTTACGCGCAGAGTCTTTTCGGGTTGGATGGCACAGGGGCGATGACGCGGTATCGGTTGTTGCCGTTGCGCGGGTGGCAGGTGCTGCTGGCGAAGGATGCCGTGGTAGTGGCGGTGGATGTTTTGCTGTGTCTGCCGCTGGCGCCGTTGCCTGCGTTGTCGGCGGCGTTGATGGGATTGGCGCTGGGGCATGGACCGTCCGTGCGTGCGCGGAGGCCGCAGACGCGGTGGCGGTTCACGGCGGCGACTTCGTTCGGGCCGGGGATTGTGCAGGTGATTCTGATGATTCTCGCGGCGACTGCAACGGCGTTCGCGAGTGTCGGAGTGGTGGCGGGATGCGGGGTGTTGTGGGGGGTGTCGTTGTGGCGGGGTGGGCGGTGGCTGGAGAATGGAGCGGAGATCTGACGGGACTCCGCTATTGTAGAAAGATGGCTGAGCATAACGACTTTCATGGACCGGCTCCGATGTTCCACGAAGAAGATGAGGAGACTCTGGCTGCAATCGACCGTGGTATCCGCGCGGCTGATGAGGGGCGCGTTTTCACCCTGGAAGAAGTTCGCGAGCGAATGCATCAGTGGCTTACAAGATCCTCTTCACCGAAGAATCACTGAGCGACCTCGAAGGAATCATCAGGTACATCCTTGAGGACCAACCTGCGCAACGAAGAAAAGCGTTTGGTCGAGATTCTCCATTTCTGGCACGCATCGCGGATGCCTCCTATTTGGTGATTATTGGTTTGCTGTGAGGACGAGCGTGGAGGCCATGCCCGGTCGGATGGTCCATCCTGGAGGGACGAGCGTGGTGGAGCCGTAGTCGAGGATGAGGGCGGGACCTTGGATGGGCTTGCGGACATCGGCGGTGTGCAGAAGGGGAATGGTGCGCATGCGGCCATCGGTGAAGACCCGGCGGGTGCGGGGTGTGGCGTTGGGCACGAGTTGGCGCGGGGTTTCGAGTTTTGGTTTGGCAACAGCGGTGGTGGCGCGGACGCGGATGGTGACGATTTCAATTTGGCGTGAAGCGTCGTGATAGCTATAGGTGCGGGCGTGCTCGCGGTGGAACGCCGCGGCGGTGGCGGGGCCGGACCAGGGGATGGTGAGCTCGTAGCTCTGTCCGGCGTAGCGGACATCGGCGAAGCGCTCGATGGTGGCGTTGGGATTGTCGCGGCGCGCTGTGGCTTCCAGTTGATGGAAGCGCTGTTCGACGTCGTGGCGGCCAAGGACACCCGCGGCATAGTCGCGAACGTGCGGAGCGAGCAGCATACCGAGTGCGGAGAGGACGCCCGCTTGCGTGGGAGCGAGCACGGTTCGGATGCCGAGCTCGCGGGCGATCTCGCAAGCATGCAGACCGCCGCATCCACCGAAGGAGACGAGGGCGAAGCGACGCGGGTCGTAGCCGCGCTCAATCGAGACGGCGCGGATGGCACGCTCCATGTTGGCGTTGGCGACGCGGAGTATGCCTTCCGCGGCCTGTTCGATGGAGAGACTGAGTTGCGCGGCGATGGCGGCAATGGCGTTGCGGGCACGGTCCACATCGATGTGCATTGCGCCGCCGAGGAACTGATCGGCGGCAATACGGCCGAGGACCACGTGGGCATCGGTGACGGTAGGCAGTTCGCCGGTACCGTAGCAGGCAGGCCCGGGATCAGCGCCGGCGCTTTCCGGGCCGACGCGCAGCAGACCGCCTTCATCGACGCGAGCAATGGACCCGCCGCCCGCGCCCACCGTGTGAATGTCGAGCATGGGGACACGGATGGGCACTCCATCCACAATTGACTCCACGGTCTCGCGCGGCGCGCCATCACAGAGGCTGACATCGGTGGATGTGCCGCCCATATCGAAGCCCATCGCTTGTCGGAACTGGTTGTGGCGGGCGATGGCGAATGCGCCGACGACGCCGCCCGCGGGCCCGGAGAGCACGGTTCGCACAGTGTGACGCCGGGCCTCGCGAGTAGACAGCAGTCCACCGTTCGATTGCATGATCACGATGGAGAACGGCGAACCTTCCTCGAGGCGGCGAAGGTAGCGGTCCATCAAAGGGCCCACGTACGCATTGAGCAGCGTGGTGGAACCGCGTTCGAATTCGCGAAACTCGGGACAGACATCGCTCGACACACTGAGATAGCCGAGGCCTTGCAGCGCTTCCGCGGCAGCCTGCTCGTTATCGGGCGTTTGATAGGAATGCAGGAAGCAGACGGCGATGGATTCGACTTGCGCGGCTTTGAGCTTTGCCCGCAGCCGCTTCCAATCGGCGGGCTTGGGACGAGCGGCGATGACGCCGTCGACATGGGTGCGCTCGGGCACACCGAAGCAGAGCTCGCGCGTGGTGAGAAAGCGCTTGGGGGGCGGTGTGAGGTCGTAGAGCGCGGCGCGGTTTTGACGGCCGATGTGAAGGATATCCTCGAAGCCTTCAGTAGTGACGAACGCGGTACGCGCGCCCTTGCGCTCGAGCAGCGCGTTGGTGGCGACGGTGGACCCGTGGATGACTTCGACGTTGGTTGCAGCGGAGACGGCACGGGCGATTCCGGCGAGGATCACCGCGGAGGGATCGCGCGGGTTGGAACGGAGTTTGAATGACTCCAGACTGCCATCGTCATGGAGCACCACGAAGTCAGTGAATGTACCGCCGGCGTCGATTCCAATTCGCATCAGGGTTTGAAGGTGGCCACCTGTTCGATGGCCGGAAGTGGGATGCCTTCCTTGCGGAAGCGGTCGAGCAAGCGTATGCGGAGATCGGATTGCACGGGACCCTGCTTGAGCCGGTGCGGTACTTGCACGATCAGCTTGCAGTGCAGGTGCGTGGGCAGGATGCCGGGATCGAGAACGACGAGCGGCGTGAAGTCGGGAAGTACATCCTGCACCTGGACGGCTTCTTCGATAGCAACCTGGCGAATCTTTTCGAAGTCGGCGTGGTGGGCCGCGTAAATGTGCACTTCGATGACGACGCGGGCGTCGGGGAGCGCGTAGTTGGTGAGGATGCTCGATGTGATCTTTTCGTTGGGGATCACGATCACATTGTTGTTGGAAGTGAGAACACGCGTGGTGCGCCATCCGATGTCCGTGACGGTGCCCTCTTCGCCGCTGGAGAGACGGATGAAGTCACCAACGCTCAGTGGCGCTTCGGCAAGGATGTGAATGCCGGCGAAGAAATTGGCGAGCGTGTCGCGCAGGGCAAGAGCAACGGCCAAACCGCCAACGCCGAGAGCGGTGAGCAGGGGCTTGACGTCGAAGTTGAAATAGCGCAGCAGAACCGTTGCGCCGAGGAGCAATACGAAAACATGGACGAGCGCGTGGGAGACGCCGCTGAGGCCGAAGGTGAGCCCACGCTTGCGGGCATTGAGGTTGGCGAGGCGAACGATCAGATTGGAGGCGACGACGCAGATGGAGAGGACGAGGAACGTCATGCTTCCGCCGGCCACCCAGCGGATGGCGGAGGTGGGCAGATCACTCGTTTCGAGAGTGACGGAAAGGGAGCCGGCGATGGTCCAGAGGAACGAAGGGATGCGGAGCGTGTCGTGGAGGATTTTCGATACGGAGTCAGGCGCGGAGTCCCAGCGCGAGAGGGACCGCAGCATCAGGTGGCGGAGAAGAAAGAAGATTCCGAACACGATGCCGAAGACGGCGGCGGACTGCGCCCAGTTGATCAGGTTCGGGGGTGTTTGCAGGAGTGCGAAAGACATGCGCGCGGAAATCCCATTGTCTCATGGGCATCCTAGAATAGAGTGATAGGTCTCACCGCAAAGAATCCACTCCGAATGATCCAATTAGTAGAAGTGACCAAGCAGTTTGACGGAAAGCGTCAGGTGACTGCTTTAGACCATGTCAGCCTGCACATTCCCAAGGGGCAGATGGTATCCATCATTGGGGCGTCGGGGTCAGGGAAGTCTACACTGCTGAATCTGGTGGGAGGTTTGGACAAGCCGACGCGCGGGACGATTGCGCTGGACGGCGAGAAGCTAAACGAAGTTTCCGATGACGATCTGACGCGGGTACGGCGCGACAAGATCGGATTCATTTTTCAGTTCTTCAATCTGCTGCCGACGCTGTCGTGTCTGGAGAACGTTTCGCTACCGCTACATCTGCGCGGGTGGACGCGGAAGAAGTGCGAAGCACGGGCGCGGGAGTTGCTTGACCTGGTGCAGTTGGGCAAGCGGCTGGAACATTTGCCGGAGGAATTGTCGGGAGGCGAGCGGCAACGGGTGGCGATTGCGCGGGCGTTATCGGTGTATCCGCCGGTGCTGCTGGCCGATGAGCCGACGGGGAACCTGGACTCATCGACGGGCGAGGAGATCCTGCGGCTGATTCGCGACCTGCATCAGAGATTGAACGCAACGGTGGTGATCGTCACGCATGACAGGAACGTGGCGGAGAGCTGCGAAAGGACGATCCGGCTGCGCGACGGCCGCATTGTGGAGGACACGCTCCGGTGAGCCATTTGAGGAATACGCGCACAACGAGGCGCGGCGCGAGCGATGTTTCTGGGCTTCTGGTGGTGCGCGCCGCGCCCTGTGCGCTTGTGCAACTGCTCACATGGCCGTACGTGCGGAAGCACCGGCTGCGGACGGCATTGACGATCGCGGGCATTTCGCTCGGCGTGATCATCTTTGTCGGCATGCGCACCGCCAATGACAGCGTGCTGTACGGGTTCCAGAAGACGGTGGATCGCATTGCGGGCAAGGCGCAATTGCAGGTGACCGCGGGGGACACGGGCTTTCCGGAAGAGACGCTGGAGAAGGTGCAGGCGGTGGCGGAAGTTTAAATCGCGGTGCCGGTAATTGAGGCGCAGGTGAATGCCGGCAAGCAGGGAAACATCCTGATTCTCGCGGTGGACATGACGGGCGATCGGAGCCTCCGCGAGTATGACATTGAAGAGGGCGAGGAAGCGGTGGTGGACGATCCGCTGGTGTTTCTCGCGCAGCCGGATTCCATCATCGTGACGCGGGACTACGCTTCGCAGAACGGCATTGTGAGCGGCGGCAAGATTACGTTCGAGACGATGCAGGGACGCAAGGATTTCACAGTGCGCGGGATCATGAAGGCTGGCGGGCTGGCGAGCGCATTTGGCGGCAACCTGGCGATCATGGACATCTACGCGGCGCAGCATGTGTTCGGGCGCGGGCGCATGTTCGATCGCATCGATCTGACGCTGAAGCCGAACGTCACGCTGGATCAAGGAACGGCGGGGATCATGAAGGTTGTCGGGCCGGGGTACACGGTTGGGTCGCCGTCGCAGCGCGGCAAGCAGTTCGAGTCAATCATTCAGATTTTCTCGGTGGGCGCGACGTTGAACAGTCTGTTCGCGATGCTGATCGGGCTGTTCATCATTTACAACACGTTCAGCATCGCGGTGGCGCAACGGCGAAGCGAGATCGGGATTCTGCGATCGCTGGGCGCGTCGCGCGGGCAGATTCGCGGGCTCTTCCTTTTGGAGAGTTTCCTGCTCGGGCTTACCGGCAGCATCATCGGGATCGCGTTTGGGCTGCTGCTGGCGCGCGGCATGGCGAGTTACATCGGGGGCTACATCGGCGAGATCTACGGGCTGGCGGAGCGTACGCAGGAGATATCGGCGAGTCCGCTGACCATTGGACTGGCGCTGCTGCTGGGCGTGGTGACCAGCATGCTGGCGGCGTGGATTCCGGCGCGCGACGCCTCGCAAGTGGATCCGGTGAAGGCGCTGCACAAGGGCGCGTATGAGGTGTTCAGCGAGCAGGAGAACCGCACGCGGCTGATCGCAGCGCTGGGGTTCGCGGCTGTTTCACTGGTGTGTTTTCTGAGCGGCGGAGTGCGCGGGCCACGGCTGTATGCAGGGTACCTGTCGATGGTGCTGGCCGCAGTGTTGCTGACTCCGTCGTTTGTGCGCTGGCTGGTAATGCTGCTACGACCGTTGTTCCGCGAGTTGCTTCCGGTGGAGGGGGCGTTGGCCGCGGATAGTCTGATGCAGTCACCGCGTCGCACGTCGGCGACGGTGGCGGCGGTGATGCTATCGCTGTCGCTGGTTGTGGGACTGGGCGGCGTTGCTGATGCGAGCTACACGTCGATTCTGGATTGGACGACGGCCGTGATCAACCCTGATCTGTTCGTGGGGACGTCCGATCAGATTGCGGAACGCAGCTTCCGGTTCCCGGCGGCGCTGGGTGAGGAGATCGGGAAGATGGACGTTGTGGATGAGCTGCAGACCGTGCGCACCATTCGCTTCGATTACAGAGGCGATCCGATTATGCTTGTGGCCACCTCGATTGAGAGCCTGTCGCGGCGTGTGAAGCCCAAGGTGATTGCGGGCGATCTGGCAACGATGTACGCGCAAGCAGCGGCGGGGCGCGGCGTCATTCTTGCCGATAATCTGGCGCTGCAACAGCGGCTGAAGCTGGGCGACATCATGGAGATCCCTTCGCCAAGCGGGATTCTGAAACTGAAGGTGCTTGGCATCACGGTGGATTACTCCGATCAGAAGGGCGCGGTGATGATGGACCGCGGGCTGTTTGTCGCAAACTGGAAAGACGACTCGGCGAATCTGTTTCGCGTCTATTTGAAGAAGGGCGTGACGCCGGAGGAAGGGAAGCGGCGCATTCTGGAGCGCTTCGGCACGCAGACGAAGCTGTTCGTCATGACCAACCAGCAGTTGCGCAACTACATCATCAAGGTGACGGACCAGTGGTTCGGCCTGACGTACATGCAGGTGTTTGTGGCGGTGCTGGTGGCGATTCTCGGAATCGTGAATAGCCTCACCGTGTCGATCACGGACCGGCGGCGCGAGTTGGCTGTGGTGCGGGCGGTGGGCGGATTGCGGCGGCAGGTGCGGCAGGCGATCTGGATGGAGGCGGCGGGCATCGGTGCGGTGAGCCTTATGCTGGGGCTGGCGCTGGGTGGAGTTTTTCTGTACTACTACCTCGGCATCATTCGCGAGGAGATTGCGGGGATCCGGCTGGAGTATGTGTATCCGGTGAAGATGGCGTTGACGCTGATTCCGGTGATGCTTGGAGTGGCGCTGCTGTCGGCGCTGGGGCCGGCGGAATCGGCGGTGCGCGCGTCGCTGGTGGAGGCATTGGAATATGAATAGGCTGATGTGGCTGGCGGCGTGGTGCGTGGCGGCGCAGGGGGAGGATGTGCGGGCCATCATGCAGCGCGTGCAGGATGCGCAGAAGTCCAAGTCGCAGCGATACGAAGGCACACTGAAGGTAATTGACGCGAGGAGCAAGATCGCGGAGAAGCGCTGGTCGTATGTGCGCATCGGATCGGCGGGGGAGAGCAAAGTGGTGTTGCGCTTCACGGCTCCGGCGGAGGTGAAGGGCGTGGCGCTGCTGGTGGTGAATCATCCGGAGCGCGCCTCTGATCAGTGGATGTGGACGCCGAGCTTGCAGCGTGACCGGCGGATTGCGTTTCAGGACCGGTCGACACGGTTCTTTGGAACGGACTTCAGCTTCGAAGACCTGGAGGAGCGCGATGTGAGCCAGTACGATTACAGGCTGCTCGGCGAGGAAGGGGCCGTGTGGAAGATCGAATCGAAACCGAAGCAGACCAAGTCTTCGCAGTATTCACATGCTCAGTTGTGGGTGGACAAACAGAGGCTCGTCATCCTGCGCATTGAGAGCTACAAGGACGCGAGGCTGGTCCGGCGGATTGCGTATCAGGATTACCGGCAGGTGCAGGCGATCTGGACGCCTATGGCGATCGAGGTGGAGGACGCCGGCCGGAAAAGCAAGACTGTGTTGAAGACGGAAAAACTGGAATATAACGTGGCGCTGAAGGATGAGATGTTCACGTTGCAGGCGCTGCGACGCGAATGAGACTCGCGTGCTTATTGCTGCTATCGCCGGCGCTGCTGGCTGCGCAGAACTTCACGCAGCGTGGTTACATCGAAACGCGCGGGCTGTTTTTTCCGCAGACGGCGCAAGGCGACAGCGGGCGTGCGATTGGGGAAACGGTGTTGCGATGGAATGCGGCGTTGAAGCTGGGCGACCGCTGGAAGCTGGCGGGGGAGTTGGATGCGCGCACCGATACGCACCGTCAGGATGAGCGGGAGTTGCGGCTCGACTGGCAGGACCGAAGCGCACAGCGTCCGGCGATTTCGCTGCGGCGGTTCAGCGCGACCTACCATCGCGGAGGGCTGACCTTTGAGGCGGGGAAGCAGTTTATCCGTTGGGGCAAGGCCGATATTCTGAATCCGACGGACCGGTTTGCGCCGCGCGATTTTCTGGAAGTGGTGAACTTCGATTTCCTTGGTGTGCTGGCCGCGCGAGCCACCTATGAGAAGGGCAGCAACACGTTCGATCTGGTGTACACGCCGCGCATGACGCCGAGCCGGAGTCCGCTGGCGAATCAGCGATGGGTGATCGTGCCGGCGGATGCGGCGGGGCTGACGCTGTTGGACAAGGGGGTGCAGTATCCTGGCGCGGGGCAGGTGGGCGCGCGGTGGAATCATGTGGGGCGTGGGTATGAAGTGTCGGTGAGCTTTTTTGAGGGGTTTCAGCATCTGCCGTCGCTGGATGTGGCGTTGAGCAGAACGCAGTTGTTTGCGGTGGATGTGGCGCGATTCTTTCCGCGGCTGCGGATGTATGGAGCGGACGCGGCGGTACCGTTGCGATGGTTCACGGTGAAGGGGGAGGCTGGGTATTTCACGTCATCGGATAGGCGGTCGGATGAGTTTGTTCTGTACGTGATCCAGTTGGAGCGGCAGCAGGGGGAATGGTCGTTTGTCGGCGGGTATGCGGGCGAGTATGTGACCGAGGCGCGGAACTCGTTCTACTTCTCGCCGGATCGAGGGACGGCGAAGACGTTGCTGGGGCGCGTGGGGTATACGATCGACGCCAACCGCAACGTATCGGTGGAGACAGCGGTGCGGCAGACGGGGAAGGGGTCGTACGTGAAGGGCGAGTATTCGCAGGCATTCGGGGCGCATTGGCGGGCGACTATGGGGTTTGTCTGGCTGCGAGGGGAAGAGGGCGATTTTCTTGGGCAGTACCGGCGGAATTCGCATGCGCTGGTGACGGTGCGGTACAGCTTCTAGCCGTCGGCGGGGGCGAGCAGTTCGGCGGTGTGAGATGAAAGGGATGCGGCTGTGGTGGCATCTTGACATCTGAAGGTAGTTGGATAGTGTAGTGAGGGGGGCTTTCATGGGAACGCTGAAATGGACCGTGATGCTGGCGATGGCCGCATTACTGGGAGCACAGCAGCAGAGTAACCGGCCAAGGGTGGTGCTCAAAGGCGGGGTGCAGGAGAACCATCGCCGCATGGAGGGCGGCGGCGGGTCGAGCATGAAGCCGGAGAACGGAGGATGCCCGGAGGCCACAAACGGCTGGGTGCTCGTTTACTCAGCGGAGGGCGACTGCCGGTACTGGCATGCGTGGCCCGCCCGTGGGGAGAGGTTGCCGCCGATCACCAAAGATGGAAGGGGTGGCGGCGGGAGATGTCAGTTCTGCCCCGCTCCGTACCCGGATTTGCCTGAGGACAGCCCACCCAACCGCCTGCCTGTATATGTGCCGGGCGGATATGACCCCTGTCAGAATCCGAGGCCGCCGGCGGGGTGCGCGGAGCGGCGTCAGGGGCCCGGACAACAGCCACCCGGATCGCGGCCGGATGTACCGGATCAGAATCCGCCGCAATCGTTTCCGGCGCAGACGCCTCAACCGGGGGATTACTTCCGCGAGCGCGCGGAACGCACGGAGGGCTTCAAGAAAGGACTACAGGACTGTATTCAGGAGTTGTTGGCCACACCGGGAGCGATACTCCAGTTTGGATATAACGCCTTTGGTGCGGCAGCGTCGTTCGGCGAGGGCGACCTCGACGGCGCGGCATATCAATTGGGGATGGGGCAGTGGCCGCAAGCAATCCAACAGGAGTTGAATCCGAATCGGATCCGTATCACGCCGTTTGAACAGGGCCGCATCATGGCGCGCCGGCTGTGCCTCTACGGCGTTGTTCCGCAGTTTGCCAAGGGGGCCAAGGGGGTGCCCAAGGCCGCCAAAGGGCGCGGCGCGACACCCTTCCAACCGTTTACCGGGAACGACGTTCGAACGCGGCTGGGAAGTGTAGGAAACCGGCCGAACGGAGCGACGATTGCCGAACTTGAGAATCAATGGGTGGACATGGGCAACGGACCCATGCGGTTGGGGAAACAGTTGGGAGGCGGCGACTTTGCCACGGTCTATCAGGTAGCCGAAGGCGCCGGAAAAGGCGGGCAGGTAATCAAGTTCGCCAGGGAGGGTGGGGAGGAAGCGTTACGCGGCCAGGTGGAGGGGTTCCGCAACCTGAAGTCCTACGCGCCTCAAGTTCCAACGCCAGAGCTGCGGCAATACCATGCCGGTAGCGGGCAAGTTCCCGCGCACGTGATGGTGGACGATGTGAACAAGGCGTTCCGGGTTCATTATGCTCCTCCTGGAATGTACAATGCGGCGGAGAAGCACGCCATCCGCGAGTTGCATTGGGACTTGGGACGGGCGGATTTGCTGGCTCCGGACCTGCATGAGATGAACGTCTTTCTCATGAAGGATGCGGCCGGGAATCTGCGGGCCGGGGTGCTGGACACGGACATGATCAACAAGTCGGCGATGCGCCTGAGCCGGGAGAGCTTTCCGCAACGGGCGCTGTTTCAAAAGAAGCTGGAACACGTCGAGGCGATGGCTCAGATTCGCGGGCTTACGGTGCCGAACGCGGGCACGCCGGCCGGTGGATGGATGGACACTTTGTACAAGCTTCATTACACGAATGCGGGGGTGCGACCATGACGAGGAACTTGTCTTCCCTGCTTGTTCTTGTAGCAGCGTTTGGCTTCGGGCAAACGCCGGAGGCGTTGCTGCAGCGTGGGATGCAACAAGGCGAACAGCGCGATTTCGCCGGCGCGGCGCAGTCGTTCAGCGCCGCGATTGCGCGAAATCCGAAGTACGACCGGGCGTACTATTTCCGGGCGCAGGCGTATAAGTACTTACGCCAATATCCGGCGGCCATTGCGGATCTCGACCGGGCGCTGCAACTGCGGCCTTTCTACAACGTCTACATCGCCGAGAAGGTTGAGATTTTCCGGGAAACGGGCGATTTGGATAGAGCGCTGCTGGAGGCTGACAATATGCTGATCATCATGCCGAAGCTGGAGGTTGTGAATCCGCTGGCCTTCCCCCTGCGCGGTAGTGTGTTTCAGGCAATGGGATTGGAGCGCGAGGCGGAGCAGGAGTACGCGTACGGGAAATACGAGGCCAATCTGCACAGGCACGGCTTGAACAATGCGATCGAGCAGACCAACCAGCACATCGCACGATATCGCGCGGTGCCGCGCTCGGCGGCGTGGCGGCCGCGTGCAGGAGCAGGTCACGCGGATGGCTTGAGGGCCCTGGATGCGGGCCAGAACCGGACGGCGATTGCGCATTTCGATGCGGCGCTGCGGACGGGTCCGGAGCGAGTGGAATCGTACTTCTTCCGCGGCATGGCGTACTACCGCTTGCGGCAGTATGCGCGTGCCGCTGACGATATGCAGAAAGTGTTGCGGCTGGATCCGAATCACGCTGGGGCGGCCAGTTATATGGGGATGGCCACGTGGTCGTTTGGCGATCGCGAAGGCGCTATTCGACACTACACGACAGCTATCCGGTTGCAGCCGAGGTGGGGCACACCCTATTACAATCGGGCGCTGGCGCTGGTGGCCGCGAAGAATTACAACGCTGCGCTTGCCGATTTGAACATGCAGTTGCAACTGGAACCGAAGTCAGGCGCGGGGTTGGCGGACCGGGCGATGGTCCAGTACCGCCTTGGGAATCCAGGAGCGGCCATGGCTGATTTGAAGGCGGCGATCGCATTGAACCCGCGGGCAGCGCGGCTGTACTGCAACATGGGGGTGATTGTCGCCGATCAGAACCGGGCTCAGGCGCATCAATGGTACGAGCGGTGTTATGCCCTCGATCCGCTGGAGCGCTCGTGGTACGAGGGTCAGGAAAAATGGGCCGATGCATACATGGCTTTCCAGCGGCGGATGGCGGACATCATGGCGGCGATTGCATCGGATCGATCCAGCAGCGGCAGCGGTTCGGGGTGTCCCTATGGATCGGCGGGCGCATGCAGCGCATGGAACGGTGGGGATGACAGCGCCGCGAAACGCTTCGAGAATGGCTCGCCGAGTGCTCGGGACCGCAACTCGTACGGGCACTAACAGCTATTGTGCAGGGGGAGGCGGGGTACTTCTCTTCGTCGGATAAGCGGTCGGATCGATGGACGGCGAAGACGCTATTTGGGCGCGTAGGGTATATGGCGACCGAAGGCGATACCTACGAAGAAGCACGAGAGCGGGTGATGGAGGCGATCGAGGGCTACCTGGAGAGCCTGCTAAAAGACGGCGAGTCCATCCCGGAAGACAAGAAGATTCAAGCGCCGGACACTTGCGTCGATCATTGATCAAGCCGGCCTGTTGGAAGAGGAATTTCTGGCGCTTCTGTGATTATCGGCCTGTTGCTACTGGACGACGATGCCGCGGTCGGTGAGGAGTTCGCCCGTGCGGTGGCGGAGGACGATCAGGTTGCGGCGGTAGTTAACCGTCTGGGTGACGAGGTTCGATTCGGCCTGCGTCAGGTCGGTTTGGGCGGCGAGCACGAAGAAGATGGTCGATGTGCCGAGGTCGTACTTTTTTTGTTCGGCGTCCTGACGCTTCTGGGCGAGGTCGCGGGCGATGACAGCAAGCTTGAGGCTGGCGCGGCTGTTCTCCACATTGTTGATGGCCTGGAGCACTTCCAGACGAGCAGTCTGCATGGTGGTGCGGAGCTGTAGAGTGTCACGCTTGCGTTGTACGGCGGCGTCGGCGAGGTCGGCGGCGGCACGGCGGTCGCGGACCGGGAACTGGAACGTCAGGCTGAAATTGTAAGTCGGGAAGCCGAAGCCGAACATCTGATCGAAGGCGTCTCCGATGCCGCCAGGGACCGGGACCACTGTCCCGCCGCCGACGAGCTGGCGGGGATAAAAGGTACCGCCGCGGCCGGAAGTGGTGTAGCCGCCGCCGAGAGCAACGTTCGGCAGAAGGGCGTTGCGGGAACTCCTGATGTTCAACTCGTCGATATCGAGATTCTGCCGTACGGCACGCAGATCGGGACGGACGCGGAGCGCGACCTCCACGAGACTCTCGCGATCGAAGGTCTGGTTTTCCTCAGGGATGGTGATCGCTTCCGTCAACGAGATAGGAAGATTGCGGACATTCGGGTCGAGGTCCACGCCCATCTGGCGGCGAAGGATGTCTTCTGCCTGTGCGAGACGGTAACGGGCCTGGGTAACGAAGATCTCAGCGTTGGCGTACTGCGCTTTGGGTTGAAAGATGTCCAACTCGCTGGTGGCGCCAAGCTCAAATTCGCGCTGGGCGCGTTTCAGCGAAATGTCGGCAAGCTCGAAGGCCTTCTCCTGGACGCGCAGGCTTTCGCGCGCTTCGATCACGTTCCAGTAGGCGGTTTCGGCGCCCTGTACCAGATCGAGGATCGCGTCGGCCGTAGTGAAATACGAAGCGCGCAGGCGGCTGCGGGCGACCGAAATGGGCAATTTCACGATGTCGCGTCCGCGGCCACGCAACAGCGGCTGCGAGAAGTTGAGATTCATGCCGGTCTGATAGGAGGGGTTGAAGGTCTGGAACTGGCTATTGGTGGAATTACGCGCGCCGTTGAAATTGCCAGTGACAGTCGTGCCAGTGGAGAGGAGCTGCTGGTACTGCATGGTCCAGGGCTGGTTGAGCGAACTGACGGTTGAGGCGCCGGCGAGGATGTCGGAGGCCGGATTGTTGGCGCGCGTGGCGGAGAAGCGCGTGAGGAACGTCGGGTCGAAGATACCCGAGGCACGCGTGATGGCGTTGCGCGGCGTCTGCACGTTCAGGCGTGTAATCTCGATGTCCGTATTGTTGGCAAGGACGAGGTCCATGTAATTCTTGAGGGTGAGCTCGAGCTTGCCGTTCACCACGTGATCCTGCAGGCGGGCGGGGGCTTTCAGCTCATAGCGGGGGATCTCGGGCTTCCACACGCGGTTGAGCCAGCTCCTGGATGGGAACCAAGGCACGTCGATGACGTCGGAAGCGGGAAGCTTCTTCTCATCGAAGTAGTCTGCCTGGGGGGCGGGTTGTGAAGTAGCCTGGGCAGCGGGTCCGCCGGCTTGCGATGGTGCAGCCGATGGAGCGGCCGGAGACTGGGCGGACAAAGAGAGCGCCGCGAAGGCGGCTAACAGCAACAGACGCATTTCTACGAGTTCCTTCAAATAATCATTCGTAGCGGATCGCTTCGATCGGATCCAGCTTGGCCGCCTGGACGGCCGGATAAATTCCAAACAAGAGGCCGATGCCGACGGAGACGCCGAAGGCAACGGCGATGGACGAAGTAGTGACCACGGTGGACCAGCCGGCGGCGGCGGCGATGATGCGGCTCAGTGTAAAGCCGAAGGCAATGCCGATCAAACCGCCGAGTATGGAAATCAGCACAGCTTCTGTGAGAAATTGACGCACGATATCGGCCTGGCGTGCACCGATGGCGCGGCGGATGCCGATTTCGCGAGTACGCTCGAGCACGGTGGCGAGCATGATGTTCATAATGCCGATGCCGCCGACGAGCAGCGAGATACCGGCGATACAAATCATGACGATGGAGAAGATGGCTTGGGTTCTGCGCCGTTGTTCGAGCAGGCCGGCGGGAACGGTGACCGTAAAATCGCCGGCGTCCTTATGAGTAGCGGCGAGGATGGCGCTGACGACGTTAGCGGTTTCCACGGAGTCGACGTCGGATTTGACCTTGATGTAGATGCCATCGATTTCATCCTTGAGGTAGCTGTTGTTGTCCTCAAAGCGGCGCATGACGGTGTTGAGCGGGGCAATGACGAGGTTGTTGCGGTTGACCACCTCGAGACCCTCGACTTCGCTATCGGCTGTGGCCTGCTGGGCGAGCACACCAATCACCTGCATCCAAACGTCGTTCACTTTGACGTACTTGCCCACCGCCGGATCGTATCCCAGCAAGTTGACTTTGGCGGATTCGCCGAGCACGCAGACAGTTGCCGACTTGGCGTTGTCCTCTTCGCTGAAGAAACGGCCTTCGGTGATGCGGAGCGAGTTGATCTGGAGGTAGTTCGGCTCGACACCAATGAGTAGTGGGGGTTCCTGCGCAGTCTTGGGAAGGATCTTAGTGGGCTTGAAGCGCTTGCGCGGCGTCAGGGCTTCAATGCCCTGGGTGTTTTCAGAGATGGCGCGGAAGTCGCGGAAGGTAAGACCGGGCGAGGTCTGACGGCGGCTCTGGAGCTCGTTGCGGTCGACGGCTTCCTTGGCCTCAATGATGATGTTGTTGACGCCGAGGAGGTCGATGTAGCTGATCATTTCCTTTTCGACACCGGCGGTGATGGCCAACATGGCCACGACTGCGCCGACGCCGAAGATCATGCCGAGCATGGTGAGGCCGCTACGGAGTTTGTGGACCAGCAAGCTGGCCAATCCCATGTAGATTTCAGGTAGGTAACTTTGCAGCATGGTAGTGACTTGGCCCCTTTTTACTTTGCCCCGCTGGCAGGCAGCGAACCCATCGGGCCGCCACCACCCTTGGAATCGGATTTCTTCTTCGAGCCGGGCTTGGCGTTGGGATCGGCCATGGCAACCGTGTCGCCGTTCTGAACACCGGTGGAAAGAACGACCGTGGATTCGGTACGGCGCGAGATAACGACGGGCTGCTCCTCCCACTTGTCCTGCTTGCGGACATAGACGAAGTACTTGTTCTCGCGCTCGAAGACGGCTTGTGCGGGAACGTTGAGAGCGTTGGTGATTTTGTCGACGATGATTTCGACATCGGCCAGCATTCCCGGGCGAAGGAGAACATCCAATTGGGAATCCTCTTCGGGAGGCGGGGGCAGCTTGGCCACTTCGAGATCCTTGGGGGTGAACTGGCCGGCTGTACCGCCGCCGATGCCGACCATTATTCCGCCGCCCATGCCTCCGGGGCCGCCGGGGCCACCCTGACCGCGTCCACCGCGGCCCATCATCATCAGCGGATTGAAGGTTTCGGGGAGCTTGATACCGGCCTTGGCAAGTTCAGCAACGATCTTTTTCTGGAGGTCGGCGCGCTCGTTGTCTTTCATGTCGGCAACCGATTTCCCAGCCGCGAGCTTGGTGATGATTTCGCGGGCTTTGGTGCGCTGTTCGTCAGAGAGAGCAGACATGGCGGAACCTGCGCCGCCCTGGCGTCCAGCGCCTCCAGCACGTGCTCCACCACGTCCACCAGCTTCGCCGCCCTGGCCACCGCGACCTTGGCCGCCCTGTCCTCCCTGGACCTGCGCGCCCTGACCACCGGCGAATGGGGCCATGGGGGCACCACCGGGAGCGGCCATCATACCAGCGGGTCCGCCGGCCTGGGCCATCTGGGCCATCGCGCCGCCGCCACCGAGAGTGAAGGGGTTGGCGGCAACGGGCTTCTTGCGGTTGGCCTCGGCTGTGGCGAGGATCTTGGCGATCTGGGCGTTATCAGCGCCGAGGGCGGAGAGCAACTGGCGCATATCAATGGAAAAGATGACGTCGAATTTCTTTGCCGGGTCGTTGGCGAAAACGCTCGCGCTCGCCGTCCCGCTCATGGATTTGATCCTGCCGTTCAGTTTGGTGTCGGCGACGGCATCGAGGCTGATGAGAACATCCTGACCTTCGCGCAGATTGGCGCGGTCCAGTTCGCCCACGCGGCTGATGACTTCGAGTTCGGAAAGGTCGAGGATGTCGGCAACGGGCATACCGGGCTGCACCTGATCGCCCTCGCGGATGTCAGGGATCTGCATGCCGGGCACGAAGAACGATGAGGCGCGGTTTTGGCGGACGGCGACAAGGCCGGTAATCGGGGAGAGCAACTTCACCTGCATCAGGCGCTGCCGCTCGCGATTCAGATCGAGGACGGATTTGTTGCGCCGTTCGTTGAGGACAGCGATTTCCGCTTCCGCCTGTTCCAGCCGGGATTTGATGTCGCTTTCCAACTGCTTCAAGCGGCGGCGGGATTCCTCGAGGTTCAGAAGGTTCTTTTTCTGATCGATTGCGGAGAGCAGTTCGTTGCGCTTGACTTCCAGTTCGGCGCGGCGGACGGAGTAGCGGGTGCGGAGCAGTTCCACCTGATCCTGGTTGTTACGAATGGCGAGATCGGCTTTCGACTTCTTCATTTGCTCGTCGATCTGATCCAGCTCGAGCTGCTTTTCCTCGATACGCGAGAGGAGTTCGGAATCGTCGAATTCGAGGACTAGATCCTTTTCGCGAGCAAGGGACCCGAGGGAAGCCATGCGGGTGACCTGGACGGTGCCGAAGAGGTTGGGGGCGGTTAGGGTGACGGAACGGACAGCCCGCAGTTCGCCGCGGGAAAAGGTGCGGACCACGACGTCGCCCTGGCGCACCTTAGTGGAAGGGATCTGCGCCTGACGCTGCGGCATCGAGTTGAAGTAAGCGTACCCATACCAGGCTCCATAGCCGAGGAGGCCGAGCATGAACAAACGGAACAACCACTTTTTCATCTTATTTCCTTACTGAACACTACTAGAGCTTTTTGGCACGCTTGGCGGCTTCGACCGGGTTTTCAAGCGCGACCATTTCGCCTTCCCGCAGACCTTTGGTGACGATCATGTCGGAATCGTTACGCTTGCCGACTTCGATCTGACGGATCTCAAACTGCTGACCCTTCTGGACGTAGACGGCGGGCTTGCCGTTGAACATGAAGCTGGCGCGGATTGGAATGAGAATACAATCGGGCCTGCTCTCGATGATCACTTGAGCGGTGGCGCTCATGCCGGGACGCAAACGAGGGTCGAGGTTCTTCATGGTGGCGCGGGCCGGGAAGGTTTTTTCCGTCGTGCCCATACCGCGGTAGATCACTGAGGCGATAGGGCTGATCCAATCGAGGTCGGCGTCAAAGTCTTTCTCGGGGATGGCATCGACGTCGACGCGAATCTTCTGGCCGAGCACGAGGCGTCCGCGATCTACTTCGTCGAGCTTCAGTTCGACGCGCATTTCCGAGAGGTTGGGGATTTCCGCAATGGATGCGCCAGTCCAGGCGCGATCACCTTCCTTGAACGCCGGAGGGGAGGAGCCGAAGGAACCCTGGCTGCGGAAATTCGGAAGGATATTGACTATGCCATCGTTGGGCGCGCGGAGTACCATCTTGGAGAGGTAGCTCTTGGTTCGTTCCATGTCGCGGACTGCCTTATCCTTTTTCTGATTGAGGCGTTCGATATCCGCTTTCTGGCCGACGTCATGGGCGTTGATGGTGGTTTTGACCTGTCCTAAATCACCTTCGGAGATGGTGACATCGATACGGTTCTTGGCGCCTTCGATTTCGCTGACAACCTCGGCTTTGCTCGCTTCCAGCTTGGAGCGTTCGAGGTTGTACTGGGCGGTCATGAGATTCATCCCGTCCATTTCGTCCACCATGCGATGGGACGCCTTGGTTTGAACGACCTCGCTATCGACGGTGCGGATTGTCGTTTCGCGCTCGAGAAGGTTCTGTTCCTGGGAAGCAGCGTCGAATTCGACGACAACTTCCCCGCGGCGTATGGGCCTGCCGGATTCGGCGAGCTTGGTGATGCGAACTTCCGGAACCTGAGGAGCGGCGAGAATCTCCGATTTTACACTACGGATTTCGCCACGTGTTTTCACACTGATAATGAACTCGCCTTTGCGGACCTTCTGTACCGGGACCTCCACTTTGGCCGCGGCGGCGTTGTAACGGGCATAGGCAGTGTAGCCGCCACCGCCGAGGACAGCGAGAGCCACTGTCCAGGCAATGATCTTCTTTTTTCTGGACCCGGCTTGTCCGAGGCGCTGCTTTGGTTTTACATCTTTAGACATTCTGATCAGACCTTTTGACAGGATAAGAATTTGACTAGGAGGAAGCTGTGCCGTCAACGGGTTGCGGAGGCTTCTCCTCGGCAACGACATCGCCCAACTTCAACCCACCGAGGACGCTGACGTCGAGATGGCTGGCGAGACCGAGTTTCACATCGCGGCGTTCCCAGCCGGTGGCGTTCTTCACCCAAACGTACGGGTTGGATTGAGAGGCATCACGATGGATGGAGCTGAGCGGAACCATCGTTGCGGCTTCCTCTTCCTGAACGATGACATCGACACTGACGGAGAGGTCGGGGATGACACGCGGATCGAGCTTGTCGAGCTTGATGCGAACGGGGATTTCCTTAAGGAAGTTGGCGCGGGAGCTGTTGGATGCCCTGGGCATGGCGGCGACGGAGAAAACATGGCCCGGCAGCACGAGATCAGGAAACGCGTCGAAATGAATGTTGGCTTTGGCGCCGACACGGATGCGTTCGACGTCAACCTGATTCATCAGGGCGTTGACGATCATGGAGTCCGGGTCAACCACCTGCATGAAGGGCTGACCGGGTTGGACGGGATCACCCTGCTGGACCTGCCCGAAATCGGCGCCGCGGAACATTTGCATCATGACTACCATGCCGTCCATTGCCGATCGAACCACCATCCGCTCGGCGTTCTGCTCCGAGCGGCGCAGTTCGAGTTTGGACTGCTGGAAGTCCATTTGAGAAATCTTGACCTGAGCCACATCGCCGGCTACGACGAAGGGTTCTTCCGTCAGGACCTGCTGATACTTGGCTTCGGCTTCTTCGATAGCAAGTTTGAAGCGCTCAGAATCGATTGCGGAGCGAACGGGGATGGTCTTGAGATCGAGTTGAGCCTTGTCCCGGTCGGCTTTAGCGGCGCGCACCTGCTGGTCGTGGGCCTTATGGCGGACATCGATGTCGGCCATCTGGCGGGTGATGTTCAACTCCTGCTGAAGAACGCCGGAGCGGTAGTCTTCGAGACGCTGGAGCATGAATTGACGGTCGAACTCGACGAGCTTGTCGCCTTTCTTGACGCGTGCTCCCGGCTTAACAAGTTCCTGTATGATGGCACCGAAATCTCCGCCACCGCTGGGGCCACCACCACCGCCACCGGGACCGCCACCGCCCATTAACTGGCCTGATGTGGACCCCATGCCGGTACCCATGCTCCCACTGGCAGCCTCAGCCGGCGCGCCAGAGGACATGGAGCTGCGGGCCGATCCACCGCCAGAGGAGCGGGAGGTGGAAGCGCGCAAGGCAGAGGAAGCACTGCGTACGCCACCAACAGAAGCACCGGCACCCATCGCGGCACTGGACCCACCGGAGCTGGAGCCACCACCTGAGGAACCGGAAGTGCTCGCGACGGAGCCGCCAAGAGAACCGGCGGAGAAAGAGGAAGAGGACCCGCCAGAACTGGAATTGGACTGAACAGAACCACCGGCGCTGCTACCGCCACCGCCGCCCGATGAGGACCCACCACCACCGCGGCTACGCCCCATGGGTCCGCCGCCACCGCCGCCCATAAAGCTACGGCTACCGCGCATCTGCGGCCCAAGCACGTTGAAGTACTTTTCGGGACCGGTAGTACCAGTTAAACGGAGAGTGGAGAGGATTTTGCCACCTGCTACAGTCGTAGTTCTCACAGTGGTTTGGGCAGCTCGCTTGCTGGCAAGCGCCGCTTCGGCGAGATTGCGTTGATACAACCAGTAAAGTCCCCCGCAAATCCCGGCGAGTATCCCTAACCAAATGTAGGGTTTGGCTCTGGACCGCTTGGGAGGCTCGACGAGAGTCTGGCGGTGCTTCTGCGGGGGCGCGGGAAGCGCTGTCGGTGTCTGTGGTAGTGGAGCACTACTTTGTTGCATCGGCTCACCTTCGGGACACAAAGCTATTGGCGGCCTAACGGACGGAAACGTAGCCGTCCGGCCATCGATTTACTTTATACCATCTGGAATGACGATGCGCGAGCGGAAAAGGTTATTCACAGGAGAGGCTTTACGGCACCGGTTTGTACCAGGACAATGGTAAAGATTCCTTAAGCAGCGCGGGATGTTGACAGGACGGGCGGGAGGTGTGCGAACTTCTAAAGGATGCCTACCCCACTTCGAATCGCCAATATTGGACTTGGACGTATTGGTGTGATGCACGCGTTGCACGCACAGGAGGTGGCTGCGGCGAGCGGTGGCGCCTGCGTGGTGACGGCGATGGTGGAACCCGAGCCCGGCCGGCGGGAGCGCGCGGCGGCGGCTATGCGTGGTCGGCAGAGCAGCGAGCTGCACGTGTTCGAGAGTATCGATCAGTTGTTGGCGAGCGGGGTCAGCGACGCTTGTATCGTATCGACACCGACGGACTTGCACCGGGCGCACGCGTGGCAGTTGGCCGAGGGCGGCCAGCGAATGTTACTCGAAAAGCCCTTGACTGGCACTCTGGCGGATGACCGGGAATTTGCGGCCCAGCTCGATGCCAAGCATCCCACCGCGGTCATGCTGGCGTTTCAAAGGCGGTTCGATGCGCCCCTGGCGTATGGGAAGCAGTTGATGAAGGAGGGTGCCATCGGGCGGGTGTTCAAAGTTGTATCGATTCTTGAAGACTCTAACCCGGCACCCGATGGCTATGTAAGCGGCGGCATACTCCCGGACATGTCCGTTCACAACGTGGATGAGATTCTGTGGATGTTGGATGGCGTGATGCCGGAACGGGCGGCGGTTGTCGGGAATTGCCTCTATTCGCGCAAGCTCAGCACGGCTGTTGAGGATTTCGACGATGCGTTCCTGTACTTGTGGTTCCCCGGCGAGTTGTCGGCGCAGGTGTCGGTGACGCGCAATCACGTGTCCGGCTATCGCGTCGAGACTTGGCTGTTCGGCGAGGAGGGACAGATCCATATCGGGCGGTTTGAACACCGTCATCTGGAGGTGATGGTGGAGGTGTACGGGCGGCGCGACCGGAAGACGCCGATCGAAAAGCGGGTGTTTTCCGCGCGGGATTACGGTCAGCCGCTGCCGGAGTTTGTGGACCGCTTCGGGGCGGCGTACAAGGCGGAGGTGGAGGAGTTTGTGCGGCGGTGCGTGGCAGGGGAACCGTTCGCGGTGACGCATCGGGACGGGGTGCGGGCGATGGAAGTGATCGACGCGGGGATGCGGTGCGTGATCACGAAAGAAAGCAGCGGCCAGGTGGGATAGGCGGTGGAGACACTTCCCAAAATAGAAATGGCCAGGCCGTTCAGCCTGGTCGCCGGCCCAGCGCTGTGCTCCAAAAAGGCCGTCAACGCGGATCAACGCCTCGCCCGGCGAATACTTCACTACTCGTGCCGGACGAGCCATTGACGCGGGTGCGCCAGGATCACCCATTTCCGGCGAGTTCCGTGAGATGCAGCGCATTGGCCCCGTCCGACAGCGTGCGCTCCGGGGCCTCGTACACGTCCACGAACGCGCATTCAGCTTCAACGCGACAGCGGCCAAGCGCGGCCCACGGCGATCAACAGATCCGTCTGGCGGGCATAAGGGGGGCGCAGCCGAAGTGCGTGTGGATTGACTGTAGCTGACGTTTTAGACTGGAGGCCATGAAGCGGCCCTCGCCGGGTAGATCCAGGTCTGGTTTGCCTTGGGATAGTCATTTTCCATCTGTCTTTTGAATTCCGCATTATCTGGTTTGAGTGCAGGATAGGCCGTGTAGCACGAGGAAACGTAGCCTGTCATGTTCAACCATCGGTAGTAAGCGTTTGGAAGTAGACAATTGGCTCCGGGATCCAATCCGATCCCTGCTGAGACAGCCCTCGATGCCTGATAGGAACAATGTCCACTGCTCAGATAGTCCTCATCCTTCATATCCGATCCGTAGATGTACGCCAGGATATCGGATTCTTTCGTAATGCTCGGATTCAGTTCCTGCACAACGACGGGGCGAGATTTGTTCTCATCGAAGTAGGTCCGTGCTTTTAGCATTCGCCAACCACTCTTAGCTCGAACGAACCAAGCACCCACCACAACTTCGAACGTGTAAACATTGTCGTCCACCACAATCGCGGTATGGCCAGGTCCTATGCCGTCGACGTTGCCGACACAGGAGAGTACGGCGGAGCGCTGCCCTTGTCTCACGAAGCGTGCAAGGGTTCGTATTTTCGCACTGTTCAGTGTAGAAGACATTATCTGTCCTTTCATTGCGCAAAGTCGCTTTGCGTCATAACTTGATTAGAAGCCACGACTGTTAAAGGAAGATTTGGAAAACGGCGAAGGTTGTTAGAAGCATGTAAAAGTTGATTGTAGTGGGAACCAGCGAAATCTCTTTCCCCGGCCGATTCTCCGCGAGTCTCGTAAAAGCGGCATCGGCGAATTCGGCCATGGTTCCATCGAGAAGAGTCAGTTGCCGGATGAGGTGCTCACGGCCACCGGGTTTGCTTTGCGAACGGTGCACTCGAAGGCGAGAGAGAGAGGCTCTCCGGTTGGCCACCGGAGGCGCCACAGCCCTGATTGCGTATCATTTGAGCACCTTGCTTTGGGGAGTGGCGGGTTCAGGGCCCCAGTTTTCGCGGAGCACGAATGACTGGTCGGAGAAGAATGTGCGGCGTCCTGTCTTTGCGGACGCCGGGCTGGCGGAGATGGTGTATCCGGCGGGAGTGGTCTCGAATCTGAATTGGTAGCCGGCCCTGTTGCCGGTGATGAGTTCAGCGAAGCCCAGTGCTGCGAGGTTATCCGCGTAGCGGCCGTGGGCGGCCAGGTATTCGCTTTGGGCGGTGTTGATGTGCGTGATGGATCGGATAGCCGCCATTTCGTGGGGATACATGCGGTGGCCCGTATGGATCGGAATGGTTAGGGCCAAAATGGTGAGAGCCAGCAGAACTGCGCCTGCGATCTTGAATCCCATACGAGATCGACGCAGGCGGGGCGCTGAGCGTGCAGTGACGCCGGAAGCCGGTCAGGTGGGGCCGCCCACAAAACACGCGGTGCCGCCGACGGTCATTTTGCCGACTTTGATGGTGACGCCGATCGAGAAGCGGGTGTTTTCGGCGCAGGATTACGGCCAGCCGCTGACGGAGTTCGTGGATCGCTTCGGGGCGGCGTACAAGGCTGAAGTGGAAGAATTTGTGCGGCGGTGCGTGGCAGGAGAACCGTTCGCGGTGACGCATCGGGACGGGGTACCGCACGGAAGTGATCGACGCAGAGATGCGGTGTATTGTGGCGAAGGAGAGCGCGGGAAAGATTGGGTAGGCGGGCTCGGATTTACCAGAATGACAACGCCGCGGGTGTTTGAGCAGATTAGAGTATCGAACGCAGGATAGCGCTGTCGATGTCAGAGGATTTCGTTGCTCTGGGCGATCTCCCGGCCGAGACTGACGAACGGTGCACTCGAATCGCGTAGATTGCCGCACGAAGGGGCGCGCATGAGTGCGTGCGCCACCGCCCGGCAGTGCCAGCCTCACTTCCGAATCATCTTCCAGTACACGTTCGGCCGTTTCGACTCGCTGAGGTGTGGATTCGGCTCGGTAAACTTAGCGTACAACTCCGGCCGCCGCGCCCGAATGTAGGAACCGCCCGACGCAAGGCGCAGTTTCTCCGGAGTCAACGTCGCCACGACCACCTCATCGTTCAAGGCGCGGCACTCCGCCAACACCTCTCCATAGGGATCGAGGATCAGCGAGCCACCCGGTTTGATGGTTCCTCCGTCCAGTCCAATCGGATTTGCGTAGAGCGCATAGACACCGTTCTCCCAGGCGCGCGCCGGCAGCCAGCGCATGATCCACCCGCGCCCCTTCGGTCCATCGAACTCCTTGCGGCACGGCACCGGATCGCGATCCCGGTTGGCCCACAGCTCAGGATCGACAACACCGCGCCCCGGCATCGGCGAGGGAAGACAGCCCGTCACGTGCGGCATGAGAATCACCTCCGCGCCGAGCATCGCCGTCATGCGTGGATTCTCAGGCAGGTTGTTGTCATAGCAGGTGAGCACGCCGATGCGCGTCTCCAGCGCATCAAACACCGTGTAGCTGTCGCCGCAATCGACATGCTCGCTGATGAATTCGTGGATCTTGCGGTGCCTGGCGAGCAAACCATCCGCGCTCACCACCACCTGGCAGTTGTACAGGCGTCCATCGTCGATCTCCACCAGCCCGGCGGAAATTACCGCTCGATGAGTCCGCGCCATGGCGATCAACTGCTGGACTGATGGGCCGTCCGGCACCGGTTCAGCCACCGCCGCCAATTGCTCGCGGCTGAGGGTCTCCAGAAAGGTGTACCCGCTGATGGAGCACTCGTGGAACAATACCAACTCAGCGCCCGCGGACACAGCCTGCGCGGCCAGCTTGTCTATGCGCGACAAGTTGTAGCGTTTATCACCGTCCCGCGCTTCAAACTGCGCCGTGGCGACGCGAAGATCGCGCTTCAATACCCGGCCCCCTTATCCACAACATTCACCAGCGCATGACCTTCCGAATAGCGCCGTACGTTTTCCGCAAAGACATCAATCAACCGGATCTGGCGGTCCGGGCTCCATCCCGAAGTATGCGCGGACATCAGCACGTTCTCACAATCAAAAATCGGGTGACCCGGAGGCACAGGTTCGGTGGGAAACACATCCAACCCCGCGCCGGCGATCCAGCCGCCTTTCAGCGCCTTCACCAACGCATTCTCATCGAACAACTTCCCGCGCGACAACGCAATAAAATAGGCCGTCTTCTTCATCCGTCGAAATACGTCCTCGTTGAACATGCGCTCCGTCACCTTCGTATGCGGCGCCGCGCAAACGAGCACATCCACGCGCGGCACCATCTCCATGAAGTAGCCGGGATCGTGCAACTCGGCCACGTACTCCGGCTTCGGAATCGGCTTCGCATCAGTCCCGATGATCTTCATATCGAACCCGTAATAAGCGCGCCGCGCCATCATGCTGCCGATGCCGCCCATGCCGACAATGCCCATTGTCCTACCCACAACTTCCACATGGTGATCGGACTTCACCGTCCCTACCGGCTTCATCGTCTTGTTCCTGTAGAACTGCGGCATGTAATACTTCGCCAGCCCGTGCGCAAGACACAGCAGCATACCCATACCCGTTTCCGTGATGCCGTGGGCGAACGTGCGCGCATAGTTCGTCATCACCACGGGACTCTTCCGATGCCCGTCATCGAGGGTGCCTTCCATGCCCGCCCCGCCCACGTGGATCCACTTCAACTTGGGCGCGTAATCCAACTCCGCGCTGCGGATATCGCCGTACACCACTTCCGCGTCGCGCAGCTTCTGGCGGAATTCGTCGCGCGTCTTGCACATGACGATCTCCACCTTCGCCGCCTTCACGGTGTTCTGGATCTTCTTCACTTCGTCAGGCGCGAAGGAATACATCGTCACGATGCGAATCGGATCCGATTGCGGCTTGAGAGCGGCCTGCGCATAGGGTGCGGTCACTACGGGCTGGCGCGATTGCGGCGCGGCTGCGGCTGCGGGCGCCGCGGCTCCGGCGGCGGCCACAAAGTTGCGTCGGGAGAGCGGATTCTCAGGCATTACGTCACGTTATCATAACCTCATGTTCCTGGTGATTCTCTCCTCTCTACTGGTGTCACTGCACGCCGAGATCCCCGCCGCCGACCGTAGCGTCATGCTCTCCAACATGGACATCCATGCGGCGCAGTATGGCGAACTATCGCGGCAAATCTGGGAGTACGCCGAGGTGGGACACAAGGAGCATCGTAGCGCGGCACTCTTGCGGAACGAACTTCGCAAAGCGGGTTTCGCCATTCAGGACAACATCGGCGGCATGCCCACCGCATTCACTGCCGAGTGGGGCAAAGGCAAGCCGGTGATCGCGATCATGGGCGAATACGACGCGCTTCCTGGCCTCTCGCAGGAGACCACGCCCGATCGCAAGCCCCTGGTCGAAGGCGCGCCCGGTCACGGCTGCGGCCACAATCTCTTCGGCGTCGCGGCGGCCTTTGCCGCCATCACAGTCAAGCAATGGATGGAGGAGAAGAGGATCGCCGGCACCATCCGCTTCTACGGCACACCCGCCGAAGAAGGCGGCGGCGGCAAGATCTACATGATCCGCGCGGGGGCGTTCCAGGACGCTGATGTCGCCATTACGTGGCATCCCGGTAGCGCCAACCGCACCGGGCTCGGCAGCAGTCTCGCAAACATTAACGCCAAATTCCGTTTTTACGGCCGGGCATCCCATGCGGCCGCCGCTCCGGACAAGGGGCGCTCCGGGCTCGATGGTCTGCTTTTGATGAATCATGCGGTCGAGCTACTGCGCGAGCACGTGCCGGATTCCACCCGCATCCACTACATCATCACCAAAGGCGGGGCCGCCCCGAATGTCGTGCCCGACTTCGCCGAAGGCTACATCTACGCTCGCAGCCCCAGCATGCTGACGCTCGACAACGTTTGGGACCGCATCATCAAATGTGCCCAGGCCGGCGCGCTGGGGACCGAAACGCGCATGGAAATGCAGGTGGTGAACAGCGTCTACAACGTGCTGCCCAATGAGCCTCTCGCGCGTATGATGGACCGCCATCTCCGTACCGTCGGCGGTGTCAAGTACTCTCCGGAAGAGCGCGTCTTCGCTGAGAAACTCCGCCAGAGTGTTGGCATGGAATCCAACGCCGTACTTGGCAGCGAAGCGGCGATCGCGCCTTTTGAAACCGGCGGTGGTGGACTCGGCGGCTCCACCGATGTCGCCGACGTCAGTTGGGTTCTGCCGACGCAGCAGTTCACCGCCGCCACTTACGTACCCGGCACTCCAGGCCATAGCTGGCAATCTACCGCCTGTTCCGGTATGAGCATCGGACGCAAAGGCATGGTGGTGGCCGCGAAAGTACTCGCCCTCAGCGCAGCGGATTTGCTTACGACACCGGCCCGGATCGAAGAAGCAAAGAAGGATTTCGAGAAGCGCAAGGGAAGCCACGTTTACCAGTCACGCATGCCCGCTGGTTCAAAACCTCCGCTGAACTACCGCGACAACCCCTGATCCAGTTGCTCATCGAGCAAAGCTTCCATCCGTTCTCGAAGCGCCTTCGCCACACGTGGACTCCGCCCGCTGGTGGATATCGCAACCTGCAGATCACCGCGCCGCACACGTGCAGGCACGAGGAACGAACATTCCTCCGGAGCATCCGCCACGTTCACTGCGACACCGTGTTGGGTAGCCAGAATCGCGACGCGGTGGTTGGTTGCGCGGTCATTCGTTGCCGCGAAGACAAGCACCTGATCCGCAATGTCGGAGGCACGAAAACGACGCCGCCGCAGTGCGAAGGTGAGCCCTGCAAACCCTTCTGCCACCTCTGGGCTGACCACAGTCACAACGGCTCCGCACTCCAACAAACCCTTCACCTTGCGCAACGCCACTGGACCCGCGCCCACCACGAGTACAGGCTTCCCTCGCAGATCAAGAAAGACCGGGTAGAACACTACTTCATCGCTGAGAACTTCTGGAACTCGCCGGCAATATTGGCCGCCGCTGCATCGCCGGGGTGAATCACGATGCGCCACCGGAACCGCAACGACTCGCCCGCCTTCAGTGTCCTGCTGCCGTCTTTGCTCTTGTCGTTGTAGAAATCATGCAGCCCGAAAATGTTCGCCGCAAACAGCCCGTACGCCCGCGAGTGCCAGTGAGTGGGATGGCCCGGATTCGACGGATGATCCAGAATCGCAATCCCCACAGCCTCGCCTTCCAGCGTCCCCGCATAATCCACCCAAGGCGACGGCTTGCCCCAAACCTGCTTCTCCCCGGCGGCGCCCCCGGCATTCACCATCTTGCCGCGACCCTTCTGTTCCTTGAGTGCGTCGGCGATACGGATCGCGAAGCTGCCCTCTTTCGTGTCGCCGAACTTGGCATCCTTCACGGCAGTGAGCTTCACATCGATATCAAACACGCGCCGGTCCTTGCCGGAGTAGAACGTCATTGTCCGGGCTTCCTTCAAGACGGCCGTGCCATCCCCTGCCTGCCATTCAAAGTCGCCGCTGATCGTGCCCTGCTGCTTGCCGCTCTTCACCTGCGAGATTTTCTTCATCACGATCTTGGCGCCCTTATCGTTGCGGCCCATCGGAGAGCTGCCCCAGAAATCGATCCCGTTAACGTCGCCATGATTGAACCAAAGGCCCGTGTGATGCGGGTGATCCTTGGTTTCGCCATCCACCTGTGCCATCGGGTAATGGCGCGAGACCACTTTCCCGGTGGCGGATCGCAGCGGATGCAGGAAGGGTTTCCGCACGCCTTCGCCACCAACGTAGAGATCGCTGAACGGCTTGCCGTCGATTTCGATGGAGATCTTGTCACCTGCCTGTTTGATATTGACCTGAGCCAACAGGGGCAGCGCCAGCAAGGCGGGAACGAAGCGAGTGAGTCGGGGAAGCATCAACCCAAGTTAATCACAGCTCGGCTCGGTTGGGCAAACGCTTTCATGACAGCTTTCCTCACGCTGACCCTTGCCTCCAGCAACGAAAATGTTGCATGATAAGCCGTTAAAACAGGAATGGCTGAAATTGTCGCATCTCCGGCTGCTCTGCCTGAACGGCTGATCGCGGAAATCCGTCAGCACCAGTCGGAGTTGCAGCGTGTCGCCCGCGTTCTCCATGAGGACACCGGGCAGATCCTCACTGTAGTGGGCCTGCATCTCGATCTCCTCAAGCAGGATTTCCGTGACCGCGTTCCCGAGCTCGGTGAGCGCACCGCCGAGATCCAGCAGTTGCTGGAGAAAGCCATCGACACCGTTCGCCAACTCACCTACACCATCAATCCCGATCGCGTGCAACGATCGGGTCTGCGCTACGCCCTGGACATGCTCATCGGCGAAGCGCGGGAGAGCGAGACTTGCGGCATCCGGTTCCTGATGGATTCGCATGTCCACCTGCCCCTCCCAGTCGGCATAGCTTTTTATAAAATTACAGAGTGTGCATTGGAAAATGCTGTGCGCCATTCCGGGGCGCAACAGATTGAGATAATGATTCAACCAGCCGGCCGCGAGGTTCGATTGGAAATCAAGGATAACGGAAAGGGATTTTGCGTAGAGGATGCGGAAAAGAACCCGCGAGGTAGCGGGCTACTCTGGATGCGCCACCTTGCGCGCGAGCACGGTCTGGATTTAAGAATCAACAGCCGTGCCGATGGTCCGACAACTGTCCACGCCGGTTACAAGATGCCGGATAACGGTCCCGTGGGGGGATAAACGAAATGCCATTCGAGATCTTGCTGGTGGACGATCACAAAATTATGAGAGATGGCATCAAAGCCATCCTGAAAAGTTGCGACGAATTTCGTGTAGTTGGCGAGGCGGAAGATGGCGCTGAAGCAGTGCAATCTTCCAAAAGGCTGAAACCACACATCGTCCTGATTGACATCCACCTTCCCAAAATGAACGGGATTGAGGCCACCACAGAGATTGTGCGGCACTGTCCCGAAACCAAAGTGATCATCCTTTCTATGTACGACGACGAAAGCAGCGTCGTCAGCGCCATCCGATCGGGTGCGCGGGCGTTTGTTTTGAAGCGGGCATCCGACGCGGATTTGCTGGATGCCTTGCGTACGGTGGCCAAGGGCGGTTCTTACTTGAGCCCTCAGGTTTCCGACCGTCTGCTGAATCGCATCAAGCGCGGGGACCTCGACGAGAAGAAGACGCCGCAAGCCCTGGACGGCCTGGCGCCTCGTGAAGTGCAGGTGCTGCGCCTCGTTGCCGAAGGGAAGACGAGCAAGGAAATCGCCGTGCTGCTCGATCTCGGTTTGCAGACTGTCCGCAGCTATCGCAAAACAATGATGAAGAAACTTGGGGTGTCGAACGTTGCGGGACTGACCCAACTGGCTCTATCGGCGGGTTTGACACGATTCACCAACCCCGAGGTTGAAGAGACCTCATAACCGCCCTGCACCTCGCCCACGATGCTGCCGCGACATGACACATCCGGGTGGATCCGCAGAACCGGCGAGTACGTTAGTCTCTGTCTCGCAGGCGCGGGGCTGTGCCTCAGTCTGAGCCGCTGGTGGTGCGCCGCGTTAGGGCCATCATGGCAAACCCCGGTCCTGTTCGTGTGCGGCGTAGCCACGGCGGATTTTCTGTCCGGCCTTCTCCACTGGTTTGCCGACACGTGGGGCTCAGCAGCCATGCCTCTCCTCGGACGGCGCGTGCTGCATCCTTTCCGCGTGCATCACGCAAATCCAGCCGACATCCTTGATCGCGGTTTCGTGGATCTCAACGGAGACGTCGCCCTCGTCACCGCACCGGTTCTCGCAACCACGTTGTGGATTCCTTTCGACGCGGACTGGGGCGCCGCAGCCTGGCAATACCTCATGAGCATCTGCACCGCCGGCCTGTTCACCAATCAGATTCACCAGTGGGCCCATTCTCCAACTCCACCCCGGCTGGTTCGCTTTCTCCAGACTTGCCGACTTATCCTGCGGCCGCAAATGCACTGTTCGCATCACAACGCCCCTTACGACAGCCACTATTGCATCACCACCGGCTGGTGCAATCCGGTGCTGGAGAAGTTGGGTTTCTTCGTCCGCCTGGAACACCTCATCACCACACTCACCGGACAACAACCCCGTCACGATGATCGTTCCTTCTCAACTGCGAGGAGCGTATGATGAGCAAGCCGCGGCCTCCCCACGTCTCACTCAAAACCACCGAACCAACGGCGTTCGGCCACGGTTGGATTTCCGGTGTCCTCTCCCTCGCTCTTGGACTCACGGCGTGCGGCACGGTCATCTGCATTCAGTTTCCGCAATGGTTCACCGTCGCGGAATTGCGCGCAATCTACCCTCTGCCCGCCGTCCGTGCCCTTCTCCACATCCTTTTGATTGCCGCGTTCCTGCTGGGTATCCTCAGTGTCTACCTCCGCCGCAACAAAGCTCTCGGCATCGCCGGTATGACCAGCGTCGGCATCGCCGCGCTTCTCGGCGGATCACAAGCTCCGGTGGGCACCGCGTCCAATCCCGGACCATACCTCGGTCTCGATTGGTTCCTCCTCAACCTGATCGTTTACTCGCTGGTGTTTGTGCCCCTGGAGCAGTTGTTCGCTCTTCGCCGCGAGCAGCGCTTGTTTCGCACGGACTGGCGCACTGACCTCGTATATTTCTTCGTGAGCAATCTTCTGGTGCAAGCCACAAGCCTGCTTACGTTGCGGCCGGCGGTGGTCCTGTTCGATTGGGCCCGGCACCACGCCATTGTTGCATTCGTCTCTGCCTGCCCACTTCCCGTCCAGATCCTGGCCATTCTCCTTGTGGCCGACCTTGCGCAATATTGGGTACATCGAGCCTTCCACCGGATTCCCGCCTTGTGGCGCTTCCACGCAATCCACCATTCCGTCGAGGTGATGGACTGGCTCGCCGGTTCACGCCTTCACCTGATCGATGCGATCGTCACCCGCAGTCTCGCCTACATTCCGCTTTATGTGCTGGGCTTCTCAGAAACGGCAATCATGATCTACGTAGTGATCGTCGCCGCGCAGGCCACGTTCATCCACGCCAATGTGCGCTGGAACTTCCGCCCACTGCAACGCTGGATCGCCACTCCGGCCTTCCACCATTGGCATCACAGCGATTCGCGCGATGCCATCGACAGGAACTTCGCGGTCCACACACCAGTGTGGGATCTGCTGTTTGGAACCTACCACCTCCCTCGAGAATGGCCCGCGTCGTATGGCTTGAGTGGAGCCGCGCCAATGCCCCGTGGCTGGGTGCGTCAACACGTCTACCCATTTCAAGGAGAATAGAAAGACTGATGCAAACACCCTGGGGCGATATATCCGTCTGTGATGCGCACATTCATTTCTTCTCGCAGCGCTTCTTCCAGTTGCTGGCTGCGCAGAAGCCCGGCTTGACCTTCAGCCAACTGGAGACCACTCTGCGGTGGGTGATGCCGCCTCCGGATCCGAAGGAACTTGCCAACGACTGGGTCAGGGAACTGGACCGCGCGGGCGTAACCGCGGCGGCACTGATCGCCAGTTTGCCGGGCGATGAGGAGAGTGTCGCGGCGGCGGTGGCCGCTCATCCTTCGCGATTCCGCGGGTTCTTTATGGCGAACCCCTCGGCCCCGGATGCGGTGTTGAATGCCAGCGGCCACATCTCCTCCGGCAGACTGCATGTCCCCTGCCTTTTTCCGGCCATGCATCAGTATTCGCTGCACGACCCGCGTGTCATCGAGCTACTTGCCGTTTGCGCCGGGCGTCCTGCTTCCACAGTGTTCGTTCACTGCGGCGTGTTGAGCGTGGGTGTACGCGGCAAGCTTGGCCTGCCCTCGCTGTTTGACATGCGCTACTCCAATCCCATCGATCTTCATGCGCTCGCGCTGCGGTTCCCGTCCATCCGGTTCATCGTTCCCCACTTTGGCGCCGGTTATTTTCGCGAAGCACTGATGCTTGCGGATCTGTGCCCCAACGTCTACCTCGACACCTCGAGCAGCAACAGTTGGATGCGCTATGAGGGACTGTCTCTGGCGCAGGTCTTTGAACGCGCACTCAAAGCCGCGGGCCCGCAACGGCTGCTGTTTGGGACGGATTCTTCGTTCTTCCCCCGCGGTTGGAATCAAGCGGTTTTTCAGGCGCAGTGCGAGGCAATGCAAGCCGCCGGAGTGGATGCGGAAGCGGCGGCGGCAATTCTTGGCGGTAATTTCACGCGGCTGTTTGGGTAGCCGCTACACTGCCACGAATCGCACGCACACCGGCAGGTCGACCTTCAACTGCTGTCCTGTCGGCTTAAGATCGCCAGTGGATGGATCCACCGCGAACGCGACTACATTGTCACTATTCTGATTCGCCGCCAGCAGCCATCTGCCGGTGGGGTCGAGGTTGAAGTTGCGAGGGATTTGTCCTTCCGTCGACACATTCTTGATGTAGCGTAGGGTTCCGTCGCCGTTGATCGCAAACACGGCCAGGCTGTTGTGCCCGCGGTTCGATCCATAGAGGAATTTGCCGTTTGGGTGCACGCGTATTTCCGCCGTCGAATTGCCGGGGGTGGTATAGCCGGCGGGTACCGTGGAGATGGTCTGGATCTCCTTCAGCGTCCCGAGTTTGGCATTGTAGGCGAACGCCGTCACGGTGGCGACCATTTCGTTAATCACATAGGCATACTTGCCCTTGGGGTGAAAGGAGAAATGGCGTGGACCCGAGCCCGGCTTCACCGTCGCGAACGGCGGCGTGTTCGGCGCAATTGTGGCCTTCGGCGCGTCGAACTTGTAGACCAGCACTTGATCGAGTCCCAAGTCCGCCACCACCACATAGCGGTTGTCGGCGGAGATGTTCACGGAGTGCGCGTGCGGTCCGCTCTGACGTTGCGCGTTCACGCTCTTACCCTGGTGCTGCACAAAGGATGTGGATTCCCGCAGGCTGCCGTCGGCATTCACGGCCATCGCCGCCGCGCTGCCGCTATTGTAATTGGCTACCACGATCGCCTTACCCGTCTTGTCCACATTGATATGGCATGGCCCTGTTCCCTTGGTGGACACGGTGTTCAGCCTCTTCAGCTTCCCTCCGGTCTCCATTGTGAATGCGGTCAATGCGCCGCCAGTCCCGCCGCCGGGGGCAGCCATTTCACTCACTGCGTACACGTTCCTGCGGTTCGGATGAATGGCGAGGAACGATGGATTCGCGACTTCAGCCGCCAGTTCGGGGTCGGACAGTTTTCCCGTCGCCGCATCGAAGCGCGACATGTAGATTCCCTTGGAGTTTTTTCGCGTGTACGTACCGAAATAGACAATGTAGTTGCGCGAAGCTTTGGCGGCGGAAAGCGGCACCGCGGCGGCGCTCAGAAGGAAGGATCGTCGTGATAGGGACATCGCGACTATAGTAATCGCAAAGGCGATCACCAGTGCAAGTCCGCACGCCGCGGCGAATTGGCTACTCCCGCACGGAATAAGCTATTAATAGGCTACAGTCTCAGGTATTCCTCGCCCGGCCGCAATTGGCTACTGCTGATGCGAATTGGCTATTTTTAGGCTACACTGAAGTTGGAAGTTCTCCCATGCTCACACTTGACCCCGCTAAAATCGCCACTCTCAACGTCCCGCTCTCTACAAGCTGGCTCCTCGGCTCCTGCATGGAACTCCGCGGCAAACAGGATCTTTGGGTGGCACAAAAACCCGAAGTCCTGGAAGTCCTCCGCGAGCGCGCCATCATCCATAGCGTCGAATCCTCCAACCGGATTGAAGGTGTCACCGTGGAACGGGAGCGCCTGCGCCCCGTTGTCTTGCAGCGTTCCAAGCCTCGCGACCGTTCCGAGGAAGAGCTTGCCGGATACCGCCGCGCGCTCGACTGGATCTTCAGCCGCAAACACCCCGTCCCCATCGAACCCGCTACGCTGCTTCGCCTCCATGCCTACACGCAGGGTGGCATGTGCGGCGATGCGGGTCAGTTCAAGGCCCACAACAACGAAATCATTGAGATTCTTCCAGGCGGCGACAGGAAGATCCGCTTCACGCCCACCGCCGCCAAGGAAACGCCATCGGAAATCGAGCGCCTCTGCCGCAACTACCAGCAGGCCTGCCGCGACCAGCAGATCCCGCCCCTGCTCATCATCGCCACTTTCGTTTTCGACATGCTCTGCATCCACCCGTTTCGGGACGGCAATGGCCGCGTCTCGCGCCTCCTCACCACACTGCTGCTGGAGACTCATGGGTTTCAGGTGGCCCGCTACGTCAGCCTGGAGCGCGTAGTGGAAGAACGTAAGAGCGACTACTACCTGATTCTCCACCAGTGCTCCTCGCGCTGGCACCAGGGCAAGAACGAAATCCTCCCCTGGTGGAACCTGTTCCTCGCCGTTCTCCGCGAGGCCTACCAGGAATGGGACCGCCACGTCGTTGAGGCCGCCGCTCGCCCCGCCAAGACCGATCTGCTACGCCGCGGCATCCTCGATCAAATCGGCGAGTTCACGCTGGCCGATGTATGCGCGCAACACCCTTCCGTCAGTCCGCAACTCGCCAAGCGCGTGCTCACCGAACTCAAGGATGGCGGCAAGGTGCGCCTCACGGGCCGTGGCCGCGGCGCACGCTGGATTCGCACGCGCACTGCGAGCCCTCGGGCCGCCGCCCGCTACAATAAATAAGTCCCCATGCACGATTTTTCTTACTTCCGCAATAACCTCGACGCCATCGCGGAACGCCTGGCCACTCGAGGGTTGACGCTCGACTTGACGCAGTTTCGCGACCTCGATTCGCGCCGCCGCTCGGCGCTCACCGAAACCGAATCCCTCCGCGCCCAGCGCAACTCCGAAAGCATGGAGATCAGCAAGCTCAAAAAGGCCGGCGCTGATACTGCCGGGCAGCAAGCCAAAGTCCGCGGCATCGGCGACAGCATCTCACAGCTCGAAGAGCAGGTCAAATTACTCGATGAAGAGTTTCGCTCTCTGATGGCCGGCATCCCCAACCTGCCGCACGAATCCGTTCCTGTGGGTAAGAGCGCAGAAGACAACGTCGAAGTGCGCCGCCACGGCACTGCTCCGGTTTTCGATTTCGCTCCCAAGGCGCATTGGGATCTCGGTCCGGAGCTCGGCATACTCGATTTTGAACGCGCCGCCAAAGTCACCGGCGCCCGCTTCGCGGTTTACTGGGGCGTGGGCGCGCGCCTGGAACGAGCGCTCATCAACTTCATGCTCGACGTGCACACGCGCGAGCACGGTTACACGGAGGTGCTGCCGCCGTTCCTGATCAACTCCGCCAGCATGTACGGCACCGGCCAGCTCCCCAAGTTCGCCGCTGATTCGTTCAAGTGCGAGAACTTCGATTTCTGGCTTGCCCCCACCGCGGAAGTCCCGGTCACCAATCTCTTCCGCGACGAGACGCTCGATGCCGAGAAGCTCCCCATTTGCCTCTGCGCCTATACTCCGTGTTTCCGCAGCGAGGCCGGATCCTATGGCAAAGACGTTCGCGGCATCATTCGACAGCATCAGTTCCAGAAAGTGGAACTCGTCAAGTTCACCCGGCCGGAACAGAGTTTCGATGAATTGGAGAAGCTTACCGCCGACGCCGAGGACATCCTCAAACGCCTCGGTCTCGCCTTCCGCACGATTGTCCTCTGTACTGGCGATATGGGCTTTGCCTCCGCCAAGACTTACGACATCGAAGTCTGGCTGCCGGGTCAGAACGACTTCCGCGAAATCTCCTCCTGCTCCCATTTCGAAGCGTTCCAGGCTCGCCGCGCCGGCATCCGCTGCAAGAGCGGCAAGAAGACAGACCCCGCACACACCCTGAACGGAAGTGGGCTCGCGGTCGGCCGCACCTGGGTTGCCATCGTCGAAAACTACCAGCAAAAAGATGGGAGCGTGGTCGTCCCCGAGGTGCTGCGTCCTTATCTGAACGCCGAACGGATCACACCACAGGCCGAGCTGAAGTAAGCGGCGGACTCAGGGACGCGCGAGGTACTTTTTGTAGAGCCTTGTGTGCTTGCTCTCGACGTCTACTTCTTTGCCCTTGACGAACATCTTCTTCACTTCGGTGCGGACTTCCAGAAGGTCGCCGTTGGTGACAACAATGTCGGCCCATTTGCCTTTTTCGATGGATCCGATGGAATCACCGACGCCCCAGATCTCGGCAGGGTTGATGGTAACGGCCTTGAGTGCTTCTTCATACGGAAGCCCATAGCCCACCGCGGTACCAGCCTGGTAAGGGATGTTGCGGGAGAACTGGTTGGCGAAGGTTCCGAAGGCGAACTTGACGCCCGCTTTGTAGACTTCGTTCGGCAACGTGAACGCCTGGTCATACGGGTCGTCCTCTTCGAGCGGCAGCGCTTGCGTCGGAGGAAGAATCACGGGGATGTTCTTGGCCTTGAGGTCCGCCAGCGTGGCGCCCGGCTTGCGGATGCCGGCGATGACGATGCGCACTCGCTCCTGGTCGGCCCACTTGACGGCGTCCTTGATGGCGGCTTCGCGCTGCGCGGTGATCATGAGCGGGACCTTGCGATCGAGCACCGGGAGCATGGCTTCGAGGGCGAGGTCGGTTTTGAAGCCCGCGGCAGCGGCGGCTTTGGCCTTCTGATAACGGCGGGCCGATTCCATGTAGTCCTTGAGCAGCCTGATGCGGCGTTCGTAGGTACGGCGCGCATCCGTGCCACCCACTGCGCGGCCGAATCCACCGGCACCACCTCCGAAACCGGGTGTCAACGTCGGGAACAGCATCACCATGGCGGCGCCGCGACGGATGAGCATCTCTTCCCAGGTCCAACCGTCGGTGTGCATCAGACCGGCCTGACCGGCAATGATGCCGCCGCCGGGCATGACCATCACGGAAGTGATCCCGTTGGCGCGGATGACGGGGATGTGCTCGCTCGCTGGGTTGACAGCGACCGCCGCGCGCAGTTGCGGTTTGAAGTCGCCCAATTCGCTCACGTCGGAGGTTTCGCGCACCGACGAGATCTCGCTCAAGCCCGCTTCGGTGGCCGAGTCGATCATGCCGGGATAGACGGAAAGTCCCTTGCCCTCGATGATCTTGATGCCCTTGGGCGGCGTGACCTTAGTGCCGAGCTCGGCGATCTTGCCATCGATCACCAGCAGCGATGCTCCTTCCACCTTGGGTCCGGTGACGGGAAAGACGGTGGCGCCGCGGATGAGGAACGAATCATTGGTTCCGGCCAACGCCAAGCCGGAGGCGAACAACAGGGTCAGAAGGAATCTCATGCAGGCCTCCGTGCACCGCCAGCGAAGCCCTTTTTCTGCTGCGGCTGATTCTGCTTTTCCTTCTCGATCAACTGCTTCTTGCGGAGCTGTTTCTGATCACGGTCGCTCACGTCTTTGTCGCGGTCGAAGTAAACGGTGCCGTCGATCATCACCTTCTGCACTTTGGCGAAGGTGGACAGTGGATGCTTGTCGTAGAGCACGAGGTCGGCATCCTTGCCGACTTCAATGGAGCCTACGCGGTTGTCGATGTCGAGCTGTTTGGCAGGATTGATGGTGATGAGCGAGAGCGCTTCCGTTTCCGTGAGCCCGCCGTACTTGACGGTCTTGCCCGCCTCGGTGTTGAGGCGGCGCATCAGTTCGGCGTCGTCGGAGTTGAGCGAGACCAGAACACCCTTCTTCACCATGACCGCAGCGTTGTAGGGGATCGCGTCGTAGGCTTCCACTTTGTAGGCCCACCAGTCACTGAACGTGGAGGCTCCGGCTCCATGCGCGGCGATCTCCTTGGCCACCTTGTAGCCTTCGAGCACGTGCTGCAGCGTTTTGATCTTGAAGCCGAAGTCATCGGCGACGCGGAGCAGCATGAGGATTTCGTCGGCCCGATAGCAGTGCGCGTGAACAAGGCGCTTGCCTTCGAGGATCTCGACGAGCGGTTCGAGCTTGAGGTCGCGCTTCGGCGGGATCACCGTTTCCCCCTTGGCCTTGCGGGCTTCGTAATCCTTCCAGGTCGCCTGATACTGTTTGGCTTCTGTGAATGCCTGGCGAATGACGTCTTCCACGCCCATGCGCGTGCCGGGATAACGGAGGTTCGATGTATCGGCGGCGCCGCGCCGTCCGGTGCCTTGCGTGGTGGCCATACCCTGGCGTTTGGGATTCTCGCCGAGGGCGAACTTGATGCCCGGCTTGGCGCCTTCAAACTTGATTCCCTCGGTGTCCTTGCCCCAGCGAGTCTTGATCACCAGGCACTTGCCGCCGATGGCATTCGCCGAGCCGTGCAGGATGTTGGCGGTGGTGACGCCGCCGGCAAGAGCGCGAAAGATCGCGATGGCCTCGGGATCGAGCACATCTTCAATGCCCACCATCGACGAGACCGACATGGAGCCTTCATTGATGGAGTCCGCCGCGATGTGCGAGTGGGCGTCGATGATGCCGGGCATCAGATACTGGCCGCCGGCGTCGATGACCTGCGCTCCTGGAGGCACCAGGACTTTCTCGCCCACTTCGAGGATCTTGCCGTCCTTTATCACTACGGAGCCTTTGAGGGTGCCTTTCGTGATGGTAAGCACGGTGGCGTTTTGAATCACGATGGTCTGCGCGGAGGCGATGGAAAGGACGCCTGCCAGCAATGCGAGGAAGATGGATTTCATTGGGTTGCCTCCGGGGATGCCGGCGGCGCTTCCGGGGCCGGCTCGTATTTCACGCCATCGACGAGGACGAATTTGATTTCGGTGCCGCTCTGGAACAGGTCGCCTTTGGTGACGACGAGGTTCGCGATCTTGCCTTTGTCGATGCTGCCGAGCCGATCGGCGACACCGTAGATCTCCGCCGCGCTGAGCGTGAGCGCGCGGATGGCATCTTCCGCGGAGAGGCCGGCATCCATGGCGCGTTTGACGGCGCGGGCGGCATCCTGCGGGCGGTCGAGCGCGCCTGCATAAAGGGCAAACTTGATTCCGGCTTTGGCGAGCGCGGCCGGAGTGGACGGCGCTTTGTCGCGCATCTCCAGCACGCGAAGGCTGTCGGTGGCCTCGGAGTCCGCTTCACGCGAAGGCGCCGGCCACTTGAGGTTCACGAGCACGCTGGCATTGTGTTTTTTGAGCAGATCGACGGCCCGGTAGCCTTCCTCCACCCCGTAGAGCACGGTCTTGAGTTTCAACTCGTGGCCCAGTTTGAGCATGCGCTCGATCTCTTTCGGATTCGTGGCGGGCATCATCACGCGCGGCGCTGCCAGAACGCCTTCCAGCGTCTTGTCGTAATCGGGCCGCTTGTTGCCGAGTGGATGCGCGGCGTAGATTTCTTTCGCGGTCTTGTACTGATCGGCGTCCAGGTAGATCTGACGGATATAAGCGATCGCGCCCATCAACGAATTGGGAAAGCCCCCGCCGAAGGCCGCAGTCCGAACAGTGAGGAAAAGGCCGGCCGGCGATTGGACGACCATGTTCCCAGCCCGCTGCCCGGCAAGGTTGAGGAAGACTCCCTGGCCCGCGAAGATGCCGCGAGTAGGAAACGTTGCGGCGCCTGTGAATCCGGCGGCGCGCGCCGTTTCCACGCGACGGTCAGCGGGCGAGACCTGATCGGCGGCGAGGAGATAGCTGGTGTTGGAAGGCCGGTCTTCCGGACCGCGTGCGATGGGCCCTGGCGCAGCGGCCGGTGTGGAAGGCGCGGGCGGGAAATCAGGAGGGGTGAAGCCGCCCCGGCGACTGGGAGAACTGGACTCAATCGCACTGGCGTTGGGGATTCCCCAAGTGCTCAACGCGTCGATCAATCCGGGGTAGACGGTGAGGCCCTGGCCGTCGACAACCCACGCGTCCGAGGGCGTCGGGACCGAAGCTCCTGCTGCTTCGATCAGCCCGTTGCGAACGACGACGGTTCCCTTGGGGATGACCGGACCGCTCACGGGAACGATGCGGGCATCCTTGATTGCAATGACGGAAGGCGTCTCGGCCTTTGCACAAATGGCGACGGCCAAGAGTGCGAACACACTCGCAAACCGAATGCGGTATTTCATAAGGTGATCCCTGTATTATAGAAGTTCTGCCAGGATGAAGAAGAAACTGCCCACCAAACCTGTGGTCCGCTATCAGGACGCCGGAGTTAGCATCGACGAAGCGGACCGTGCCGTCGGTTACATCAAGGGACTGGCGAAAGCAACATTCGGCAAGAATGTGCTTACCGGCATTGGCAGTTTTGGCGGCGGATACCACCTGCATGGCTGGAAGGATCCGGTGCTGGTGAGCTCGATTGACGGCGTCGGAACAAAGCTGAAAGTGGCGTTTTTGGCAGGCCGGCACGATACCGTTGGGCAGGACCTGGTGAACCACTGCGTCAACGACATCATGGTGCAGGGGGCGCGGCCTCTGTTCTTCCTCGACTACTTCGGGGTGGGCAAGCTCAATGCCACCGTGGCGCGCGATGTGATCAGCGGGATGGCAAAGGCCTGCAAGCAAAACGGCTGCGCGCTGATCGGCGGCGAAACCGCGGAGATGCCGGGTATGTACAACGAAGGCGAGTATGATCTTGCGGGGTGCATTGTCGGCGTTGTGGAGAAGCGGCGCATGCTAACGGGCGCCGGCGTGGAGCCGGGCGATGTTCTCCTCGGGCTGCCTTCCACGGGCCTGCACACCAACGGCTATTCGCTGGCTCGCAAGCTGCTGTTTGAGATTGGCGGCTACTCGGTGACGACGCCGGTGGCGGAGCTCGGCTGCAGCGTCGGCGAGGAGTTGCTGAAGGTCCACCGCAGCTATCTGACGCCGATCGCGGCGTTGCACGATGCGGGCCTGTTGAAGGCGGCGGCTCACATTACGGGAGGCGGGATCACGGACAATCTGCCGCGCGTGTTGCCTAAGGGCGTTCGCGCGGAGATCATGCTGGGCACATGGCCGGAACTACCGGTTTTCCAAATGTTGAAGCGGCTCGGCAACATGCCTGACAACGACTACCGGCGGACGTTCAACACGGGGATCGGGATGATCCTGGTGGTGGGCGCCAGGGATGCGGCCAAGGCCGATAAGCTGCTGAGGAAGCGCAAAGAGACTGTCTGCCCGATCGGCACCATTGTGAAGAGCCGGTCGCCGGAGAGGGTGGTCTATCTGTGAAACGGCTGGGGGTGCTGCTGTCGGGCCGGGGATCGAACTTTCAAGCTATTGCCAGGAACGTCGCACAGGGCCGGATTGAGGCCGAGATCGGCGTGGTGATTTCCAACCGGCCGGAGGCGCCGGGACTTGCGCTGGCGCGTGAACTCGGATTGACAGCGGTGGCGATTCCGTCGCGCGGGCTCGACCGTGAATCCTATGACCGGCTGCTGTTGGAGGAACTGGCCAAACATAACGTCGATCTGATTTGCCTGGCCGGGTACATGCGGCTGCTGAGCGCGACGTTCGTACGGGCTTATCCGCTGCGGATTCTGAACATCCACCCGTCGCTGCTGCCGGCGTTTCCGGGGTTGGATGCGCAGCACCAGGCGGTTTCGCACGGGGTGAAGTTTTCCGGCTGCACGGTGCACTTTGTCGATGAGCAGCTCGACGCCGGGCCGATCATTCTGCAGGCTGTGGTGCCGGTGCTGGATGCGGATACGCCGGACACTTTGTCTGCGCGGATTCTGGCTGAGGAACACCGCATTTATTCCGAGGCGGTGTCCATCGTTTTAGCGGGTAAATTCCGGCTGGATGGGCGGCGGATAGTCACGTCGTGAGGCGGCGGCGTTGCCTCGACCCGCCACTGATTAACACTGATGAACCCCTCATGACCGGCCCGTTGGGAACCGATCACCCGGGTCGAATGCAGAGCCGGCTTGGGGCGTGGCTCGTTTCACGGTAGAGTAGGAGAGCGGGCGACACTGGAGTGCGACCCACTCTCCCCTCGTCGAACCGGACAAGCGGATTTCCCGGCATCCGGCTCTCCTGAAAGCCAATCTCATCGCAGGCATGCACAGTCAGTTGCACGGGC
>JACQZR010000078.1 GCA_016213775.1 Acidobacteriota bacterium | reverse complement strand
GCTGCGGTGGAAACCCGAGTTGCGGTAATCGACGTCAGCCGCGGATGAGGCGAGTTCGGGGTCTCGGCGGAAGTGTTGGCGCGGGGCGGAGGGGGCGTCGAGCATTTCGGGGGTGAGCTGGTAGGCGGTCCAGAGGGGGGCTCTGTGGGTGTTGCTGTGGCAGAGGGTGAAGGCGGTGCGGGTAGCGAGTTGTTGATCGGGGGCGTCACAGGCGGGGAGACCGAAGCGGTTGGGCTGGGCGCTCAGGGTTTGGATTGCGAGGAGGAGGGTCGTTAGCAGCATACATTATATAGATCGACTGTTTTAAACATTTCTATAGTATGATTGGGGCAAAAAATCTAAAGGCGTGTTCCCGCCGACGGCGGGGACAAACGCGATTTGCCGGGAGGTGGCCGCGGGCGGCGAACTGCTCAAATGGAGGTGCATCCACGATCACTGACCTAATGGCCACCGATAAACTCCGATGAACGGTGATTGAAGATTGAAGTGCTTCTGGTTCCAGTGGTTGTTGCGCTGCGGTGGCGCCGGGCGGTGGAATCACATTTATCGCGATACCGCTGCTGTTTGCTGGTGGGTTGTTCCACGTGGTGAGCCTCGGCGGCAACTGCGCATTCCAGGAGATGTTGTCGTCCGCGCCGACGGAAGGAAACTGTTGCCAGCGATGGTCTGGCTTCACTACGGAGGCAATACCGCCGGGTGGGGCGCATATGCCGCGTATGGCGCGTCGCTGTCGCGCAAGGGAGTCGTCTACGTGGGACTGAACTACCGGCTCGGAGACTCTCGGGTTCATGGCCTTGCCTTGCGAACACCTCGACCATGCCTCGACCGTTTTGGGGTGGCCCCCACCGGCGAGGCCCAAGTGGCGGGGCAGCGAATGGGATCCCCCAAGGAATGCGACCCCGTTCGAAGCTCCCAATTGAACGCCCTCCAAGACGCCAGTGTCGATTTGTACGCGGGGCTGAGCAAATAACGATTGCGAACGCCGGGTCACGCAGGGCTACAGCCGATAGCGGAATCCGTCGTGGCCCGCTTGTCAGCGGATAATTAATCCCTGTCCCGTTGGAAGTACCAGAACGGTTCTGTGAAACCGGCGCGCCACGTGGTCAATAGCGCGACGCTGACAGTCGTGGCCCAAATAGGCATAGTCGTCAAGGAGCACGGCACCGCCCGAGGGCAGCCGGTCCCAGAAAAACTCCAGGGCTGCTTGTTCGGGTAGCGCACAATTCATGTCGATGTGGAGAAAGGCCACCTGCTCTATCGGGGCTGTTTGTAGAACGTCTGGAATCGCGCCTTGGATCACGGTTGCACTCGGCCATTCCGCGAAATTCGCTCGGACTCTCTCCAAGTCGGTGACGTAGGACCCAGCGTTCATTGCGGCTACGGCGATGTCCCGCCTTGAGGCTTGCACCTCGTGTTCCGAGTATTGGTCCAGCACTGGTCCAGAGAAGGTGTCGATCAAGAAGAAACGCCGGCCCACGCGGTTCCAGTCCAGGTACTGCATGACAGCCGAGCTAATGAAACCAGCGTTGACGCCACACTCGACAAAGTCGCCGGGCACGCGAAGACTCGTTTGAGCCGCCCATAACGCCGCGTGAACGCGCCATTCGAAGTGTGGATCGACTCCATCACTCGATCGAATGCCACGCTCATATGCCTGCCTGAAGCATGGGTCTCCACGAAACGAGTCGGTGTGGGCGGTGATAAACCCGTCTTCTGCGTATTTCCCGTTGAGACGATAGACGCCGATGCCAAACTTGCTCAGCGCCTTCTTTATGCTTTCTTTGAACATACGGCAGCTCCAGTTGGCGCGCAGTTCCCCGAGGTCATAATACTCGTTGGCAGCCTCCCAGCGATAGTCGCTCGATCCGGGCTCGATTCACGACTGTGCAGATCCGAAGCGCCTGACGCTCACAACGGCACTCGGCCATCGTGAGCTTGTCAAGGCCCTTGCGCTTGGCGTCGGCTTGAATGCCCTTCAGCCAGTCAGGCGTTGGAGCCAACGTATTCACAAAATCGGTCACGCTCAGGATGAGAACGGCAGGTTGACCGAACTGGGTTCGAGCGATAACGGCAGTGATCTTACGGGTCATGGTTAGGGTTCCGAGGAGGCGGAGTCTGTATCCAAAGGGAATCCCCGAAGGGTCTTCTGTACGAGGCTGCTCTGTGCGGGACCAGCAACAATCACCGCGCAAACACCAGCAGACTCCCGGGCCTCCGCCCTGTCAACACGCGCCCATCCGCCGCCACTTCAATCGAGTGCCCGAACGACTCGATCAACCCCTGCACCTTACCGCTCTCGGGATCCAGCCGCATTAACCACCCCTCCGCCCCATTCGGCACATTGCGCGGTTGCGTTCCGATCCACACGCTATCGTCCGTCACTTTCAAACTGAACGCTTTGCCCGTGTGCGTCCACATCCCCCGATACCGTCCCTCACGGTCAAACCACTGCACGCGGCCGTTCTCGCGATCCGCCACGTAGACGCGGTCATTCGCATCAACGGCAATCCCATGCGGCGTGTGGAACTCTCCGGGACCCGTGCCGGCCGTGCCCCACTGCTTGACCCGTTTGCCCTCTCGTGAAAACTCCACCACGCGGGCATTCTGATAACCATCGGCAACCAAAAACGCGCCGTCGCGCAGAAACGCCACATCCGTCGCGCCGCAAAACGCCCCCTTCGGTTTCTCCGGCAGTTTCACCACAACATCGAGCAGCGGCCGGCCGTGCGCCGAGAATTTGCGGATGTGCGAATCACCCGCGTCCACGGTCCACACATTCCCCTCGCCGTCAATGCGGATACTGTGCGGAATCGTGTAGAGCCCGCGCCCCCACGACCGCAAGACCGTCCCATCCGGATTCGCCACAATCACCGGATCGGCTTTCGTCCCGCGCTGGAGAATGTAGATCAAGCCCGCGGCGTCCACCGCCGCCGAGCTCACCATTTCCATCTCCGTCCCTGGAGACAGCTTCAGGTCCACCATTCGATGCGGTAATCGCGGGGTAGCTGCCACCAGCTTCCGCAATGCCACCGTCTCCGCGGGTTCATCCGGCTTCTGGGCCCAGGCCGTCACCGCCAAAAGCAACAAGAAAACACCTCTCATGATAGTTAGAAACTCTATCAGATTCTCCGCCTGATAAAATCACAAGCAAGGAAACAGACCAGTCATGCTTCGAATCCTCCTCCTCACCGCCACGGTCCTCACCGGCCTCTTCTGGGCGTTCGCCCAACAGCCCTCCGGCGATCCGATCCTCGAAGGCTTCCGCACCGTCGAGGTCTCCTCCGTCGCTGACGCCATGGAGCAGCTCTACGGCCAGCGTGCCCACATGTCCCACGACATGCGGCCTCTTTCCGTCACTAAGTTCGCCGGTCCAGCCGTAACAGTACTGCTCAAGAAGGAAGAGCACAAGGATGGGGCTCCGGCGTCGCAAGGCATGCTCACCGCCATCGACACGGCGGCCCCCGGCTCCGTCTATGTAATGGTTCTGGAAGACGGTCTCGACATCGCCGGCATTGGCGGCCTCATGGCCACTGCCATGAAATACCGTGGACTCACCGGCGCCATCATCGACGCCTCCGTCCGCGACACCCCGCAGATCCGCAAACTCCAGTTTCCGGTCTTCAGTCGCGGAGTTGTGCCTGCTACTTCCGTCAACCACTACCGCTTCGCCGGTTCTAACATTCCCGTCACTTGCGCGGGTGTCAAAGTCAATCCCGGCGACATTATTACCGCGGACGAGGACGGAGTTGCGGTTGTCCCCCGTGCCAAGGCAGGCGAAGTGCTGAAAAAAGCGCAGGAACTCGACGACACCGAGCACCGCATGTACCCCTTCATCGAGAAATTCCGCTCCATCAAAGAGGCTGTGGAAAAGTTCGGACGCATCTAGGAGAACCGCGGAAACCGCCTTTGGCCTATGTTTTCAAGCAGATGGGAAAAATGCAATAAAAACGGCCTAGCCAGTTGCCCGGCTAGGCCGCGGATCTTTGATGGTCGAGAAGTGTTAAACTTATTTCACTCCTATCCTAGCGTTCTGTCAAGCCCCATTTTTGGGAATCCGCGCCGGGTGGGAATTCGGAGCAAGTTCTTTCATTTATGGTAAAGCAGCACGGCGACCCGGCTCCTAGGCCTGGGGCGGTCACGGAAACCAAAAACTCTAGCCCCGCACGTCCGCGTTCCAACGAATTCATCAAGATCGAGAAGAACCTCGCTTCGCTCGGCTTTTTCACCCCTTCCAGCAAACGGACCAAGGCCACTCGAAAGAAGACCATTGTTTTCACTAAGATGGTGGACGGCAAGAAAGTCGAGGCGCGCGCCGACATCCTCCCCTCCGCCGAATACGGCCTCCCCATCACCGCCGATCAGGACAAGTACCTCGGCCTCCAGAAGATCATCACCGACATCCGCAAGCGCGACGGCGAGGTCCAAAACCCTATCGGGTTCAGCTCCGCGGAACTTCTCCGTATCCTTGGCAAGCGCGTCACTGCTGGAAAAAACTACGACGACATCGCGGAATGGCTCCGCCGCATGACCCTAACCGGTATCAGTTCGGAGGGTACCGTCTACTTCGCCGGCCGCCGCATCTGGGCCAAGGATACCTTCCACGTCTTCGAGCGCTCGGTCTCCTTTGGGGCCCAGATGCCCGATGGGTCGCTCGCCGAACGCAACTATATCTGGCTCTCCGAGTGGCAGTTGGAGAACATCAATAACAACTTCCTCATGCCGGTTGACCTGGAAACCTACCGCCAGCTCAAGAACCACATAGCCAAGACCATCGTCCCACTGCTACAACTGTGGCTCTCGGCCACCCGCGAAGCCGGCTATTTCGAAAAACCCTACGACGAGCTCTGCCAGATCCTCAACATCAGCCGTTACCGCCATTTTTCCAAGATTGTAGAAAAGCTCTCGCCGTCGCTGAATGAGTTGAAGGCATGCGGCTACCTGTCAGACTGGAAGATTGAACCTATGCAGGTCGGCGATGGCTATAAAATCCTCTTCTATCACGGCGACAAATTCCGCCAGGCCGCGCTCGCCCCCGCCGAACCCATGGCCTTGAAGGCCCTCGCCGTCGGCAAAACCGACCTGTAGGGGGTCACTCCTCCATTGGTCAACAACTGCACGCCAGGGAAAAGTCACGGCTTGCTGCCCTGAGGGGGGTGAAATTCGCGTCCTGGGGACTCTATCGCGTGGTCGAATGCGAACGCGGAACATGATTGTCGCCGGATACGTCCCGGTCATCAGTGGCGCCGCCAAGGCCCTTCAAAATCCCACAGTGCTCCGCTGATCTCCCGATGCCGCATTTGTTCCGCAGCGCCCTAAGCTGGCTCTCCAGGCTTTGCAGTTCCGCGATGCGTTCTTCCACGTGACCGATATGGGTATCCAGAAGCGCGTTGACCTCACCGCAGTTTTCGTCCGGTCCGGACCGGAATCTGATCAAAATCCTGATTTCGTTCAACGCCATGTCAAGGGACCGGCAATGGCGAATGAACGATAGCAGTTCGGCGTGCTCCTGCCCATAACGTCGGAAGTTTCCGCTCGTCCGGCCGGGTTTTGGCAACAGTCCTTCACGCTCGTAATACCGAATAGTCTCGATTCCGCATCCCGTCCTCCGTGCAAGTTCGCCTATTGTCATTTGTTCAGCCCTTCTGTTTCTTTTAGCTTGACTCTGTAGTTGCTACAGGGTGTTAACTCATTAATAGCAGTTTGGAGAGAGCGCGTGACCTCGGCAATCGTCAAGGTCTTGCCCGAACTCGGTCGGACTTCAGTTTGTCCCCGCACGTTTTGCTTGAGGAAAGATCGAATGAAAAAAGACATAAGAATTGCCGCGTTGCCTGTCGCTCTATTGAGCATCGTCGTTGGCATCGCGGGCATCGCCTCCCCCGACGGTGGGACGACGCTTCGCCGAGTGTACTTCGCGACGCCGGGCCTATTCTACGCGGTAGTCGCTGTTCGCTCCGCCTTGGGACTCGGGCTGATCCTGGCCGCCTCTAGCTCTCGTTGGCCCAGGACTCTGCGCGCGTTGGGAGCCGCGGTGTGCCTGCAAGGACTTTCGGCGACTCTTCTCGGACTTGATCACGCGCGAGCGATCATGGAATGGGAGGCGGCGCAGGGAGCCGCGCTCCTTCGCGCCGGGGCTGCCGTGGCCTTAGCCAGCGGGTGCTTTATAGTGTTTGCAGTTACACGGGGGCCCTCCGAAGAGCAGAGGAAGCAACTTCGCCGCATTGGGCCTAGGTAGATCGTTTGGCCTCCTGCCCGATTCAACGCTCGAGTGAGTCAGTTCTCCGACGGTCTCTCTGCCCGGTCCACTACGACCACATCCACCGGAACCCTCTGCCCTTGCAGCCGCAATCCCAATTGCTCCTGCAGCGCCGTGAAGAGCGACGGACCTTCAAAACCTCCCGCCTCCGGAGGCCTCCCTGCACCCGCGCTATCGGGAGTCCACCGCAGCGTGAAGCTGAACGCGCCCTCCACGCTAGTGCGGTTCACTACCGGTACACCTAACTGCCGGGAGAGCATCTCCGCCAAGTGGTCCATCGACATGTTGGCAGCCACCATCGATCCGCGCGTGCGATTGCTCTTGTAGTTACCGCCATCGCCCTTCACCAGCCGCAGACCCTTCTCCGCCACCCGGAGCACATACCCCTTCAATTGCCGGTTCTCGCGGTGAATCGCCAGTTGAAACCGTTCCGCGAGAAGACCCCGCAACATCACCATCAGCACCTGATCTCCCACCGGCTGCTCGGTGGTGGCGATGATCTCAAACCGTTCCGTGTCCATCCAACTCGGCCCACCGATGACCTGTCCCGGACCCACCCCATAAGCCCCTACGATGCACCGCTTGAGCGTCACGTTCACCGCGTGCAGACGGCCATTACCCGTCTTCATGCCGGATGCGGAGTCCGCACCGGCGTTGCTCGGTTTGATGGAAGCCGCTTCGAACTGTTGCCCGAATCCCGCCGCCGAAACCAAGCCCATCAAGATCGCAAATACCATCAGCTTCCCTCCCAGCCTCACCCGTGCTGCGGCACCGGTACATGCTCCGGAGCCTGCCCGTAGGCCGTCACCACTTCCTCGGTCGGCCCGTCCATGATCAGCCGCCCGTGATCCAGCCAGATCGCCCGGTCGCAAAGCTGCTGAATGGTTTTCCCCGCATGCGATACGATCAGCAACCCCCTGCCGGCGTGCTTGAACTGCATGATCTTCTCGCTGCATTTGGCCTGAAAGGCAGAATCCCCCACCGCCAGCACTTCATCCACGATCAGAAACGCCGGGTCGACATGGATCGCCACCGAGAACGCCAGCCGCATGATCATACCTGAGGAGTAAGTGCGCAGTGGTTCGTCGATAAAGTCGCTCACGCCCGAAAACTCGACAATCTCGTCATACTTCTGTCGCGTGCGCTCCCGCGATAAACCTAGCAGCGACGCGTTCAGAAACACATTCTCCCGCCCCGTGAGATCGCCATGAAACCCCGACCCCAGTTCGAGCAGCGCCGCCACCCGGCCCTCCACCGTCACTGAACCCTCATCCGGATACGAAAGCCCCGCCACCAGGCTCAACAGCGTGCTTTTTCCCGCGCCGTTGCGCCCGATCACGCCCACCGTCTCGCCTTCGTGTATCTGGAAGGAGACGTTCTTCAGGGCGTAAAACGGACTCTTCTCCTCTACCGTGAGACCACGGACCAGGAGACTCCGCAGCAGCATGCGTGAGCTGCTCCGCTGAAAGGTTTTGGATACGTTCTGAAAGCGAATTTGAGCCAAATTTCAGGCTAGCACGGCCTTAGGCGAACACGAAAAAGTCGCGGAACAGTGACATGCTCGTCGAAATCACCGCCACTCCGGTCCGCACCCGCAACCCGCGCCGTAATCCCCGGCACCATTTCCACCTGTTCTGCGTTTCGCCCTCGTACATGATTACCCCATCCGTCTGCGCCGCCCCACCCACGATGCTGGTCAGATTCCGCCCGTCGCCCTCCGGCGGCTCCAGCGATGCTTCGGCCTTCAACTTCAGAGCCTCGAACAATTCCCGCCCTGTCATCCCCTCGGCGCGGCATTGGTAGACCTGCCCGTTCCGACCAGATACCTGTATATCTGTATCGAGCTCCTCCGCAACCCGCAATAGCACCCGCTCCACGGCTTGGTTCTGATTTCCTTGTTCCCAGATGATTCGGTGCGACATGGCCGGTTCCTCACACTCATTAAAGCGAAAACCGGCGAGCAAACCGGTCACGAAAAGTCAATCCCGGTCTCGCCACCCCAATCCGCCGGATCCACATCGGCAATCGATTGCGAAAAACACCAACAATGCCCTGCCAGATCCACCGCCGAATACTGCCGCTCCCCATAAGGAAAATCCGCCGGCGGCTGGACGATCGTCGCCCCGTGCCGCCGTGCGTTTTCCGCGTGCGCCGCTACGTCCTCTACCCGCACCATCACCTGACACGGCGGCGGCAACCCCGGGCCACGATACTCCGTCAGCACCACCGACCCATCCCGTACATTCATCTGCGCGCGGTGATCCGCAATCCGCAACCGCAGCCGGAAACCAAACGCATTCGAAAGCCACGTGATGGCCTCCCCAATGTTCGGGTAAGGCAGCTCAGGAATCACCGTACAGGACGGCATGGACCGGTTGGAGATCATGCCGCGATTGTACCGAAGGAACGTCGAGTTGTACTCTCGAAGAAACCGATGCTCCCGCAACTCTACTCCGCCGCCTCTCTCCCAGGCATCGTCGCCAACGCCGGCCCCGCCGCGGCTGAGCGCTTCCTCGACTTCTTCACCGCCTCCATCCGCAATCCCAACACCCGCGCCGCCTACCTCCACGCCGTCCGGTCGTTCTTTGCTTTTCTGGAGCCCCTCGGCATCGTGCAATTCCGCCAGATCCGCCCCATCCACGTTGCCGCCTACATCGAGCATCTGCAGCAAATCCGCTCCAAGCCGACCGTGAAGCAACACCTCGCCGCCATCCGCATGCTCCTCGACTGGCTCACCGTCGGCCAGGTCATCGACTCCAACCCCGCCCATTCCGTGCGCGCCCCCCGCTACTCCATCAGGCGCGGCAAGACCACAGTGCTAACCACGGAGGAAGCCCGCGAGCTCCTCGACTCCATCGACACCACCACCATCGCCGGCCTTCGTGACCGCGCCCTCATCGCGCTCATGCTCTACACCTTCGGCCGTGTCGGCGCCGCCGTCGCCATGCGCGTCGAGGACTTCTTCCCCCAAGGCCGCCGCTGGTGGGTCCGGCTGCACGAGAAGGGCGGCAAGCTCCACGCTATGCCGTGCCACCACAACTTAGAAACCTACCTGCACGAATACATCGACCAGGCCAACATCGGCAGGGAAGGGAAGTCGCCCCTGTTCCGATCCATTGACGGCCTCACCGGCCAGCTCACCCCCCGCGCCATCGCCCGCGAAAACGTCTTCCTGATGATTCGCCGCCGCGCCCACGCCGCCGGCCTCCCTGCCAATATCTCCTGTCACACTTTCCGCGCCACCGGCATCACGGCGTATCTGTCCAACGGAGGCCGGCTCGAAGTCGCCCAACAGATGGCGAACCACGAATCGTCACGGACGACGGGACTGTATGATCGCCGCGGCGATGCTATCTCGCTGGACGAAGTCGAACGCATTGGGATATAGGGAGAACGGTGGCCGGGCGATGTGAACCACCCGTCCCTTCACGTGGGGCCACCTGAACATGAGAATGTATTTTATCGTGCTTAAAAGTAACCCCTCAAAGGTGACGGCTTGAGCATCGAAAACGCCCCGCCTCCATTATGCTGTGATGAGATGATGGCAGACCCCGTATCTCCAGAGTTACGTCACGTCGAAGTCGCCCTCGATACCGAGCATCTGGAGAATCCCTTGCTCTCGATGGAGCGCTCGACTGCCATCTGGAATCTGTTGAGCATATTCGAGGAACAGACCATCGGGGAGTTGTTTGCAGCGGGCCCACCAAAGCCTCAAGCGGATTTTGGCAGGAGAAATTTCAGCGTCAATGCGCTCAAGCACGCTTTGCGATGGCTGGACGACTGCCCTTCGGATGGACCATTGCAAACGGGCTTTTCACAGGATCGTGTGGAGGCCGCATACACGCTGCTGCAGCTCGCTCACAAGTACGAGCCGTTTGCGACCGTATACACCACAGCGAGCCAGGCCGCTTGCGACCTCTCTCTCGATGGTGACCACGTTGACGCTGAGCCGATTCATGAGCAGAAGGACCCTCGATACTACGCCTATAACCGTCTGAGCGTCATCAAACACGTGCCGGCGGTGAATGCTGCTGAGGTCGAAGAGTTCCTGGAAACCGCCGACCGAATGCGCGTGAACAAGGAACGCTTCACTGTAAAACTCGATCCAGCATACGTAAAGAAGCTCATGAAAGCACAGGCTGAAAAGATCGGTGGCCTCTTCGAACTGCCCGGCGACTGGGAAACAACTCGCTACACCTACGGAGCGTTCAAGATGGTATTTGCAGCGCTGTATGCCATGTGTGCTGCGCGTTTCCGCGCTCATGTTATCGCGATACGTAAAGGCGTTCTGCACAACGGATACCGTGACGGAGTTCTCCTGGCACCGCGCCAGGATCTAACGACGCTGCTAACACGCTACGCACAAGTCTCTTCCTCCGAGGTGACGGCGATAGTGGAGGATCTCACGTACAAGGGCCGGGGGATCAAGAATCCTGATCCGGCATTGCAACCAATCGTGGAACTTCATGGCGACTGCCTCGCGATAGCGCCCAGCGTTATTCTTTCCGTCTCGCCGGAGCGAAACCTCTGTGTATTGATGAACCGTATCCCGGACGAGAAAAAGCAGTACGCGAGCCTTGTTCATGAGAAAGAGGAGTTGCAGCGTAAAGAGTTCCTTGCATCACCAGGATGTGCCCGATACCGCTCATGGGCCGGAAGTGTTCCGGGACGCCCCGATCTTCCGGATGTGGATCTGGCACTGGTCGATGATGAGTCTAAGACCGTTCTGATTTGCGAGTTGAAATGGTTCATCGGACCCGATGAAGTGCGCGAGGTCCTCGATAGGAACAAGGATCTAGAAGAGGGTATTCGCGAGGCGAGAGCGCTTGAAGATGCTTTCGAAACGGATGCTCCGGTTTACATGAGCGCTTGGGAACAAGCTCCGCATACCGATGCCAGCCAGTTGTGGTTTTCCAAAACTGGATCGGCCAGGAGAGAATACAGGCGGCCGATGTTCCGATCGTGATAAGTCGTCACCTCACGGCACGAATTGCGAGAGCAACCTCACTCACCGACGTTGCTGAATGGTTGCGAGAGAGGAAGTATCTCCCCATTGCGGGCGAGCACTTTAGCGTAGTCGAGAGGCATACGGTTGTTGGAGATCATTCCACCACTTGGCAGGACGTGGAACCGCTTATTCAAGGGGTCTACGAGCCTGGTGGCTGACGACGGCTGCCAAGGTTATGTGAACTTCGGCTCCTCCGTGCATTTCGCGTCCGGAGTTCCACCACCTCGCCCATTCCTGGTGTCGCCTCGGCAGCACCGGATTCTGATCCCTCGGGTCAATACAGAAACGACCAAGCACACAAAACGGGACGCCGCGAAGATCTGATTTTGTATAACGGCGTTGCGAAATCCAGCTCTTGCGGGATGCCAGAGAATTCCAGCGTGAGATGCCGGCGCGCGGCCCTCTACTGCTCTTTCAGGGCGTGAAGCAATCTGTCTATGATTTCTTGCCGATAGCGAAAGTTCGTTCGCTTGAGACGATCCACGGCGTCCCTTAAATCAATCATCCCCCGCTTTGCGGCGAGATCAAGAATCCCCAGCGTTCCGGTGGTCTCAAAACCCTTGCTCAACGCGACGGCGTTACCTTTGCGCTCGTCAATGAGGATGAGGTCGGCTTTCAGAACCATCCCAAGCGCTATGGCTGACCGTTCCCCCACATCAAGCACCATAAGAGCCGGATCAAGGCTCTCTGCAACGTCCATCACTTTGAGCCAGGCGGGCGGCTCTTTCATCCAGGACTGAACGGCGCATGGAGCCGATGGGTCGCGCAATTCTTCCGCCACCTCGGTCGGGATGGATACGGTTTCAAACAAGCGGTGAAGAAGGTCGATCTCACCGATGTGCGCAAGATAACGGATGGGACTTGTGTCGGCTATAACAAGGAGCATCTATAAGCCAAGGCGGCTCAAACCGGCGCGTTCGCGCTCCAGATCGGCAAGCGTGTAATCGATCCAGACTTCATGTTCCTTGAGAAAGGTGTCGATCTGGTCGCTGGTTCTCAAGCCAAGCAGGCGCCGCAAATCAGGCTTGGTGAGACGCCCGCACCGGTATTCCTCGGCCGCCAACGCCTCCAGTGCCCGGCGCGATAGATCCCCGCCTGCAACGCTCATGCGCGTAGCGACATCGTCGGGAATTTCTACTGTGAGGTTCATCTAGTCGGTCCTTTTGCTTCTCTTTCCACGATACCGGATATGGGCTCCCCTGTCACGAATTACAGGCGAGGCGATCCATCCTCTGCCTTCACGCCCCCGGTCACGAAACTCAGTCTACCCCAACCGTTAAGAGGTGCCGTTACCGGGGCGGAGGCCGCCTCGAAGTCGCCCAACAGATGGCCAACCACGAATCGTCACGGACGACGGGCCTATACGATCGCCGCGGCGACGCCATCTCCCTCGTTGAAGTCGAACGCATCGGAATATAGGCGGCGTTGACACCCAGAAATGGCGTGAGCGAAGTGGTATAACAGTGGTATACCGAATACGTTTCACCTTCGACCCGCGAAAAAGCAAGCGCCTGAGAGCGAATCCTAAACGGGGCATCGGCTTCGAAGAGGCGCGGGGTGTTTTCACGGCCTTAATGGCTGGACTGCCGGTCCGATGTCCCCGAGCAGTACGTGGCGGTCGCGGGTGGGCGACAAGTTGTATTCGGTGATCTTTGAGATTCGCGAAGACGATGAGGGAGAGATTCTCCATCTGGTGACGTTGTGGAGATCGACGAAAGAAGAGGCCCGATTGTATGAAGAAAACTCTTAAGACCACCAAACCTGTAGCCGCTGAAGAAATCGCAAAAATGGCCGACCGAGTCAAGGATGTTTCTCGTTTCTTCAAGGGCGCGGGCCGCAAGGTGCAACCAATTCAGCGCGTGAATGTAGATATCACCGCCAGTATGCTGGAAGAATTGGACGAGGCCGCTCAGAACTTGAATGTGAGCCGTCAGGCAGTCATCAAGACGCTGGTCAGGCAGGCGCTCGATCAGCATTACGTGGCACAAAGTGCGAGACGGCCACGTCACGCTTCCTGAGCGGTGAGGTTGCCCAGGAGTCCATTTTGGAGGAGTGGCGCCGAACACCTTCTCTTAAACCGCTTCCAGTAGTTCGAAGTGCGATGGCTGAGGGATTTCGTCGCCGTCGGCCCGCATGGCGGAAAGGTGCATCTCCATAGCCTTGGTCATCCGCGCCCGGGTCTCTTCCAAAGTGCGGCCAGTAGCGACACAACCTGGCAAGTCGGGCGCATAGGCGCCATACCCAGTACCGGACTTCTCAAAAACAACCAGGAATTTGTTCATTCCAACCCCGCCTGTTTCATTATAGACTTGTGCGTCTTCGGTGGCATCTCGTCGGATTCGTGTCCGGCAATTGTCACTTTCCCCGGTTTCATTGGATGAACAAACTGACGATGACTGCCTTCCTGATTCTTCAGAACCCAACCATCCTTCCGTAGTACCCTCAACACGTCGCGGACCTTCACGTTGCTTCCCCTGGTTTTGTCTTCATGCTCCGGCCATTACGCACAGCCTACCCCATTGGCGGAAGGCGCCGTCACCGCCAAAAGTGACTAACGGGACACAAAGCCCTATTTTGTGGGCCCGCGCGTCCGTCGTTCAATTGGTCGCTTGAGACGATCCACGCGTCCCTTAAATCAATCATCCCCCGCTTCGCGGCGAAGTCAAGAATCCCCAGCGTTCTGGTAGTCTCCAAAACACTTGCTCGACGCGACGGCGTTTACCTTTGCGCGCGTCATCCCAAGCACTATGGCCGACCGTTCCCCCACATCAAGCACCATAAGAGCCGGATCATCCACCACCTCGGTCGGGTGTTGACACGCTTTCAAACAGGCGGTGAAGAGCCTCTGTGTCGGCTATGACAAGGAGCATTTATAAGCCAAGGCGGCTCAAACCGGCGCGTTCGCGCTCCAGATCGGCAAGCGTGTAATCGATCCAGACTTCATGTTCCTTGAGAAAGGTGTCGATCTGGTCGCTTGGTTCTGAAGCCAAGCAGGCGCCGCAAATCAGGCTTGGTGAGACGCCCGCACCGGTATTCCTCGGTGGCCAACGCCTCCAGTGCCCGGCGGGATAGATCCCCGCCTGCAACGCTCATGCGCGTAGCGACATCGTCGGGAATTTCTACTGTTACAGGCCAGGCGGGCTAGGCGATCCCGGGCCCTCCACAACAACGGAGGCCGCCTCGAAGTCGAACGCATCGGGATTTGAGAAGCAGCATCAGCCAGCGCCCTGCGCCGCGCGCTGGAAGCCTTGGCCGCGGAGGAATACAGGCTGGGCCATATTCACAAACCCGATCTCCGGCGCTTGCTTGGCTTTGAAACCAGCTACGAGATCGACGGATTCCTCAAGGCTCACAATATCTATGAGGACTATACGCTCGACGATTTCGAGCGTGAACGGGAAGCCCTGAAGTCGTTGGGACTTTGAGCTGTGCGGGTCGTGATCGCCGATACTGGCCCGCTGAATTATCTCGTGTTGATTGAAGAGATCGAGCTTCTTCCGGGCCTTTTTGAAACGGTGATCGTTCCTGCCGCCGTGCACCGCGAATTAACCTCCAGCAAGGCTCCTCTTGCGGTGCGGCACTGGATTGCATCTCTCCCGTTATGGTTGGAGGTGCGCGACCCTCCGGTAGGTTAAGGCTGACCTGCTCCTGATGGATGATCGCAAGGGGGTGAGGGCAGCCAAGAGCATAGGCCTGAATGCAACTGGCACGTTGGGAGTGCTTGATTTCGCCGCTCACCGCGGCATGGTCAATTTTTCAGAGGCAGTCAGCCGTTTACGCCGGACAAATTTCAGGATCCCCGAAGCTCTCCTGGATGCGCTTCTGAAGCAACACGGGACCTAAAAGCAGTAGAGACGTGGCTCCCTGCAATTCGTTCGCAAAGCGTTGCGCGACATTGCCCGGTATAGTTTCGCCACGCCGGAAAAAGTCCCCGGCTTCGTCGCGTTTCAACAGTAGCCACTCTGCCCATGACCATACGGCCCAATTCTACCGGTGCCAAGCAGACCCTCAGAACCGGGCAACAGTTGTTGATCTTAATCCGCTCGTGGTGACATCGTCGAGGGCACTGTCGTGCAAATTGTGTCCACTCGGATGTAGCTAAAATAGTCCACCCCACCCACTGATAGACTGTCCCCATGCTACGACTCGCCCTGTCCGCGACCCTCTTCACGACACTCGCATTCTCCCAGGCCCAAAGCGGCACCATCGTCGGCTCCGTCACTGACTCCGCCGGCGCCTCCATCGCAGCCGCCAAAATCACCCTCACCAACGAAGGCACCAGCTTCACCCGCACCGTCGAAACCGGTGCATCCGGCCAATACGTCGCCACCTCCGTCCCCACGGGCGCCTACACCATCACGGCCGAGTTCACGGGCTTCCAGAAACTCGTCCGCTCTGGCCTCCAGCTCACCGCCGCCGACACCCTCACCGTCGACCTCCGCATGCAGGTGGGCAATGTCCAGGAGACCATCGAAGTCAAGGCAACCGCCCCCCTCCTGCAATCGCAAACCGCCGCCGTCTCGTCCCTCGTCACCAATCAGCAGATGGTCGAAATGCCCCTCAACGGCCGCACCTTCACCGCGCTGCTCAAACTCAGCACCGGCGCCTACACCGGCTCCAGCGGCAATCTCTCCACCTCCCAGTACGCCATCCGGGGCGACGTCAACATCTCCGTCAACGGCTCCAGCGCGCAGAACAACACCTACCTCATCGATGGCATGGTCAACCGCAACCTCTGGCTCTCCACCCTCGTCATGGTTCCCACCGTTGACTCCATTCAGGAAGTCCGCATGATGACCAGTAACTACACCGCCGAATACGGAGCCGCAGCCGGCGCTATCACCATCGTGCAAACCAAGTCCGGAACCAACCAGCTCCACGGCAGCGCCTACGAATTTCTTCGCAACGACAAGCTCGATGCCAACACGTTCTTCAACAACCGCCTCGGCGCGCCGCGCCCCGGCTTCAAGCGCAACGAATTCGGCGGCACCATCGGCGGACCCATCCGCAAAGACAAAACCTTCTTCTTCGCCGACTTTCAAGGCATCCGCATGCGGCAGCCGCGCTCCATCATTTCCACCATCCCTACCGAAGCTCACCGCCAGATGATCACCACCGGCGATTTTTCCGCCCTCGGCGCAACCGTCTTCGATCCGCTCGCCGTGGCCAACAACCAGCGTGCGGCATTCGCCGGCAACCGCATTCCCGCCGCCCGCCTCGATCCCGCCTCACTCAAGATCACCGCCCTCCTGCCCACGCCCACCAGTGCCGCCTCCACGCGCAACTACGTCTTCAATCCCACCATCAAGCAGCGTACCGATCAGGCGGACGGGCGTCTCGATCACAACCTCGGCAAGAGCGACCGCGTCTTCTTCAAGTACAGCTACGATGACACGCTCTACATCACCCCAGGCGCTCTCCCCGTGGGTGGCGCCGGACTCGGCACCGTTCCCGGAAGCCCATTCCTCTCCGCCGACGGCACCGACACCGGCACCGAAACCCCTCTCAAGAACTGGTCCGCGACATTCAACTACGTCAAGGTCATCGGACCCTCCATCGTCAACGAGCTCCGCCTCGGCGCCGTCCGCTGGAACCAGTACATCTCACCCATTGGCAATCCCTTCAACACAGCCACCGCTATCGGGATCCCCGGCGTCAACGTCAACGACAAGTCCGGCGGACTCCCCGGCATGAGCATCACCGGATTCCGCGGCCTCGGCGATTCGTCCACCTATCCCGAAAACAGCCAGACCATCTCCTTCCAATACGAGGACGTGCTCACCATCGTGAAGAACAACCACACCCTCAAGTTCGGTGGTCAGTATGTGCGCAATCGCTTCAACGGATTCTCCGCGTTCCCCACTCGCGGAACTTTCGATTTCAACGGTCAGTACACGCGACAAATCGGCAGTACGGGCGCCGCCACGTCCCTCGCCGATTGGGCCATCGGCGCAACGTCGGCCAACAATCGCAACATCCTGGTCGGCACCTTCGGCATGCGCTTCTACAACCTCAATGCGTTTGTCGACGACAGTTGGCGCGTCTCCCAGCGCCTCACCGTCACCCTCGGCGTTCGCTACGAATTGCTCACCCCGCCTTACGAAGTCTACGACCGCTGGTCCAACTTCAACGTCGATACCGCGCGCCTGGAAATCGCCGGCCGCAACGGCGCCAGCCGCCGCCTCCGCAACCTCGACACCAACAACCTCGCCCCGCGCATCGGCCTCACCTACATGCTCACCAGCGATCGCAAAACGGCGCTCCGCTCGGGCTTCGGAAGCTCGTTCGTCGAAGCCGGCCAGGGCGGCGGCCAGCTATACAAGAACCTGCCGTTCTTCTACTCCAACGTGCTCGCCACGGATCAGAATGCCGCTCCCGTGCGCCGCCTCTCTCAGGGTTTCGACGCGCCTGTCCCTCCCGACATCAACAACCAGGTGCAACTCTCCGGAGGCAACCCAGCCGCCTGGGATTACGGCCTCAAATCCACCAACACCCTGCAATGGAGCCTCGGCATTCAACGCGAGCTCATCGCCAATCTGCTGCTTGATGTCTCCTACGTCGGCACTCGCACGCTCGGCCTCATCAGCAACGTCAACATCAATCAATCCGCTCCCGGCGCAGGCGCGCAACCCGCGCGGCGTCCCTTTTTCGCCATCAATCCCAACGTCACCAACATCACCTACCGCACCAACTTCGGGGCCGCTAAATACCACGCTATGCAAACCAAGGTGGAGAAACGCATGAGCGCGGGTTTCACCATGTCCCTCGCCTACACCTGGTCCCACTTCCTGGCCAACGGCGGCAACATCAACGGCGGTGGCAACGCGCCTCCCCAGGATGCCCGCTGCTACAGATGCGAATGGGGTTCCATGCCGGAAGACCGCCGTCACATCGCCGTCTTCAATCATGTATGGGAACTGCCGTTCGGCAAAGGCAAACCGCTCGCCGCCAATGGCCCCGCCGCCGCTATCCTCGGTGGGTGGAGCCTCAACGGCATCTGGTCGATGTCCACCGGCGAGCACTTCACCGCAACCGCCGCCGCGGCCGTATCCAATTCCGCGGGCGGTGGTGGCGACCGCCCTAATCGCATCGCCGACGGCAACCTCGCTAGCGGCCAGCGCACCATCGACCGCTGGTTCGACCTCGCAGCCTTCGCCTCGCCCGCGCAGTTCACGTTCGGCAACTCCGGCCGCGGCATCCTCGTCGGACCCGGCAACTTCAACGTCGATGCCGGTATCCATCGCCGCTTCTCTATCCGCGAAGGCTGGAAACTCACCTTCCGCTGGGAGATGTTCAACGCCTTCAACCGCGCGAACTTCGGTAATCCGAACGCCGCCATCGGCAACGCCCAGGCCGGCCAGATCAGCGGCACCGCTCCCGCGCGAATTCAACAGGCCGCCTTAAAGCTGGTGTTCTAGATCGAGCACTCATTCGACACTACAACTGTTGCCACCGCAGCGTCACTCTCTGCGTGAGTTAGAGAAGCTGGAACTGCTTCAGCCGTTTCGCCTTCCTGTCAAAGGTCAGCGTAGCCGTGCATCCGGCCCACTCTCCGAGCGCCCCAATGAGGGCGTCCGAGAAAGACCCGGCTCCTGTTTTGAGAGCGATCAGTGCAGTGAAAGCGATCAAGCACTCAGACGGTCTCAACCATGGTGACAACGCTGATGAAACCAGGACGCTCTTCTGTCAGTTGACGCTCAATGATCTGCGTAGCCTGCCGGGCCTGAATGGCGTCATCCTGTGCAAGTTAACGCACAAGGACGTTGGTATCCAGACCGATCATCGGCGCCCGCCACCCCGTTTGTCGCAGGCGACACCGTCACCGATGGCAGTCTCCATATCATTAAGAGAAGCTCGCCGACGTGTTCTAACAATGCCTTTCAGCCTCGATGTAGGGATCCTTGGGAGAATCACGACGCTGCCGTCGGGATGGAGGAAGAATTGGATTCGGTCGCCCGGTTCGATATGAAGATGATCCCGAATGGCTTTGGGGATCGTGGCCTGTCCTTTAACGCTCAGTGTGGAGTCCATTGGATCACGTCTTTGCATTTTACAGAATGTAATACTCGCCGGCTTACGGACGTTGCATTGGGTGCAAATGCCGGGGACAGTGTGAACGTGGGAAGGAGGCGCCCCACGGATGTGGCGCTCGACTTGTCCGGCCCTTACAAATCACGCCACTTGCAGTGCCGGCTTCGCGTCCTCCGACCAGTACGCACCATTTCACATCAAGGTCATCAACGCCACGGTGATAGATGCGACTAAAAGCCACCCGTGTCAATCTGCCGGAGTCGACAGAGCTCCCGTGGGGTGCTACTGGTCCTGGCGCTGCTCTTTGGAGTCGAGGAAATCGGGCAACCCCCATCAACCGGCTCTCCGTTTCCGCGGTGGGTCCTGAGGCCGGTCCTGATCCATCGCCTGTCGCAACAGTGTTTTGATCACTGCTTGCCTGCTTATGTTCAGCTTGGCGGCCCGCTCATCCAACTCCCGCAACATGCCTTGTGTCAGATCGACGTTCACCCGGCGGACTGGTCTCACTACCGTGAACTGATTAGTGAAGAACTGCGAAACATCCTCGCCGCGAGTCGCCATCTCAGCAATCTCGTCGGCGGAAGGTGCTGGTCTAGATTTGTTCGGCATAGGCGTCTTGTTCCTGCCTGGTTGCGATCCAGGCTGTGATCAGATGGTAGTATTCTCCATAGCTGTCTTTCCGGATCTCAAAGATCACGGAACACAATCGGCCGCCAGCCCAGCCTATGGCGCGAAACTGCTCCGGATCGTCGCTCTTCCGGTCCAACAGGTGGGCCTGGTCAAAGATTTCTCTCACTTCCTCCAAGCTGATCCCGTGCCGTCGCCGTACTTCGCGGTTCTTCCGGGGATCAAACTGGAAGCGCATCGGTTGATATAACCCTTATACCATGCGAGTGCGTCTGGCACACAGAACCACGGGAACAAAGCGATATACCATAGATGCATCCTTATCCCCTGGAGGTTCTTTCTCATGAACCGGCGCAAGTTCCTCTCCGCAACCACGCTCAGTGCCGCTCTGCCCCAGGCAGCCGCCCTGCTCCCGGCAGCCGACACGCCCCCGCAACCCCCGCCAGTCACCCGGCCGCGCGCCACCTTCGGCGATGCCGTCGAACCCGACTGGCAGCAGCGCCTCAAGATCACCGTCGGTCCCCAAAAGGCCGACCTCGTAGGCTCCGATCACCGCGTCATCCAGGCCGCCGTCGACTACGTCGCCGGGCTCGGGGGTGGCACCGTAGAAATCCTCCCCGGGACCTACCGCTTCCGCAACGCCGTCCAACTGCGCACCGGCACCCGTGTCATCGGAAGCGGCGAGGATTCCGTCTGCATCAAGGAGCCTTCCATCAAGACCGCCCTCGCCGAAAACTCCGATTGGTACGACCGCGAAGTCACCCTCACCGATGCTTCCGGCTTCCAGGTGGGCGACGGCATCGTCCTCCGCACCAAGAACCCCAACAACGGCAGTTTCGATACCTTCAAGCGCACTCTGATCGCCCGTAGCGGCAACCGCTTCAAGCTCAACGAAATGCTGGTAGAGAATTTCTGGACCAAAGAAGGCGCTACCGCGGCCAGGCTCTTCTCTCTATTTGAAGGCAATCGCATCGCCGACGCCGCCGTCGAAAACATCTGCCTCGATGGCAACCGCAATCAGAACGAGTTCCTCAATGGGAACTACGTCGGCTGCATCTTCCTGCGCGAAAGCAACCGCATCCACATGCGCAACGTCATCGCGCGCAACTTCAACGGCGACGGCATTAGCTGGCAGGTATGCCACGATGTGCGCGTGGAAAACTGCCGCAGTCACGACAATGCCGGCTACGGCCTCCATCCCGGCTCCGGCTCCCAACGGACCGTCGTCACCGGCTGCGAGCTACACCGCAACGACATCGGATTCTTCTTCTGTTGGGGCGTCAAATGGGGTCTGGTGGAAAGGAACACTATGGCCGATAACAAACGCTTCGGCGTGTCCATCGGCCACAACGACACCGATAACGTGGTTCGCAATAACGAAGTCCTGCGGAGTGGAAAGACCGGCATCTTCCTCCGGCAGGAGCACGGTCCCACGTTCTCGCCGAGCCGCAATCGCATCGAAGCCAACCGCGTCGTCGATAGCGGCGCCGAAACCGGCGTCGCCGTCGATATCGAAGGTGTCACCGAGGCCGTGGTTCTCACGAAAAACGTGCTCCTCGAAACGCGCCTACCCGCCGCCCGCGTTGGCGTTCGCATCAGTAAGGAAGCCAAGAACATCCAACTGGCGGAAAACCGCATCGACGGCTTCTCCACAAATATCGTGGACCTGGGCAAACGCTGATCTGAGGCGCGTCTCGCTACAAGTGCCTCCACCGCAGCATCGGCGCGAATCGTTCAAAATCCGTGTCCGCCGATACCCACTCGCACCCATACTCGATCGCCACCGCCGCATGCGCCGCATCCGCAACCAACTTCCCTCGAATCCCGCCCAGCGCGCACAATTGCTGAAAGATACGCCAGTTCTCCGGCCCCGCCCGCAGAACCACGCACCGCGGCCGCGCCGTCAACGCCTTCAGGAACCGGAGCCCATCCTCCATCCTCGTCGGAGGATCGAAAATCCGTTGATTCGTCACGATTCGCAAAAACCCATGCATCACCGGTTCGGACAACGCGAACGGCTCATTCCCGGTCGCCAGATTCTTCAACCACTCCGCGTACCGTCGATGCTCCACCGATTCCGTTCGATGCGCGTAAACCAGAATATTCACATCCGGCATCAGCATCAGCGCCGCCGCTTGGTCTTGGCATACGCCTTGGAATAGGCCTGCTCGTCGTCCTGCGTGACAAGCGCCGAAGTGCGATCCAGATCCACGTTGCGGTTCACCAGCCGGCCACTCACCGTGTGCAGCCGGAATGGTCGCGCGACCGCCGCGTCAGTGGTTGCGAAATAGACACGCAACGCGTCCTCCACAATCCCACCCAAGGTAACGCCCCGCTCCAAAGCACGTTGCTTGGCAGCGTTCAGCAACGGATCGTCAATGGAAATCGTCGTTCTCACAATCTCGAGTCTATCAGATGCTTATGCATCACCATCTGATGCATCGTGCATCACCGTCGGTCCGCTCTAAAATAGGATCTTCAGACCCATCTGCAACTGCCGCCCCGTCGCCGACGAGCTCGTCAGTCTTCCAAAATTCGCATTCCCGATCGTCAACGCCGTCGAGGTTGCCCCGGGAAGGAAGAACGTCGGCGTATTGGACAGATTGAAAGCCTCGGCGCGGAACTGAATCTTCGCCCTCTCCCCCACCTTGAAGTTCTTGAATAACGAAAAATCGAGATTGCTCTGACCCGGTCCCCGGCCTACTCGCCGCTGCGAGTTCCCGAAACGGGTGAGGCTGACACCCGTCGCGCTCGTGGCCGTGCCCGGCAACGCGAATGCCGCCGGATTGAACCACTGATCCACACCCGGATTCGAAACAGTGAGTGACTGTCCGGACACACGGTCCGGCACGTTGATAGTCGCGAACAACTGGTTCGCCGCCGGAATGCGCGTGGTGCGGATGTCGGTGGTGAATCCGCTGCGGCGGAAGAAGATGCCATTCACCTGCCAGCCACCCAGCAGAACTCCCGCGACGCCTTTCTGCGTGAGCCACATCTTCCCCGGACCAAAGGGCAGCTCATACCCGGAGCTCAACACGAACACGTGCGGAACATCGAGCGATCCGTTGGCTTTCTCGTTCTTCTGATTCCACGAGTCCACCGGGAAAGTGGTGCCGCCGTTCTGCGCGTACGAACTCGATCCCCCTGTTCCATTGATCTCCAGATTCTTCGACCATGTGTAATTCGCCAGCAGGTTCACTCCCGCGCTCAGGCGCTTTTCCACCCGCAGCAACATTGAATGATACGTGTTGCGGCCCACAGCCGAATCCAACCCCACGGCATTGTTGATGTTCGGAAACAAACGATGGATCTGCAGATTGCGCCCGGCCATCGCCGCGTCCCAGGGAATCTGATTCAGATTCACGCGGCTCACCAGGCGGTCCGCCTTCAAACCGGAGTACGCCGCTTCCAACACCATATTACGCGCCGCCTCGTACTGCACCCCGAAGTTCCACTGATACGTGTAGGGATTGACGCTATTGGTGATGTCCGAAGTCCGGATCAAGGTGGCCAGCGGCCGTTGCGGCGTGAAGTTGGAAAGCGTCGGGTCGCTCGGCAGCACAGTCAGCGGCGTGGAGAGGGTCAACGGCGGCGTCACTGTACCGCTCGCGCTCACCGGCGGAAACACGAGGTTCGGGGTGTTCGGTATATTCCCGCCGAACTGCGTCACTTCCTGATTCTGCTCGCGCCGGGCGAAGAAGACGCCGATCCCGGACCGGATGGTCAGCTTGGGCGACACACTGTAGGCCAGGCCGAAGCGCGGCGCGAAGTTGTTGTGATCGCCATTGACAATCGCGCGTGTGAATCCGTCCTTGCCCGGAAGCGCGATTCGGCCGCTGCGCGGATCGAACAAGCCTCCACGATCGCGCAGGTCGATCGGCTGTGTGTACAGTTCGTAACGAAACCCGAGATTCAGCGTCAGTCGCGAGCTTACTTTCCAATCGTCCTGGAAGTAGGTGCCCACGTAAACGTCCCGCTGCCGCGACCAGTCGAGCAATTGCGCGCCCTGCGAGCTCGACGGAAAGCCCATCAGAAAATCCGCCAGCGGCGCCCCGGAATTCGGCGAGTCCGTCGACGAGCTGAATATGGACCCGAAGATCAGTTGGCCGCCCCCGCGAATGACATCGTACAGGTACCGCCGCGCGTCGATGCCTGCCTTCATGGCGTGCTTCCCTCGCGTCACCGACAGGTTGTCGGAGAGCTGATACGTGTTCTCGATGTTGATGTTCGGGTCCCCTCCGCCTATCCCCGTAAACTGGCTCTGCGTATTGATCAGACCCGAGAAGTTAAAGGCTATCCCGGGGAAGCTCTGCACCGGGAACGGAAACAACGCAATGTTGTTCTGCCGGGCGAACCCCGCCCCGGTCGGACCCAGTCCGTCAAAAGTCCCGTTCTGGCGCGTGTAGCCGGCGCGAAACTCGTTCACTATTGACGTCGTCAGCAGATGCGTGTCGCCAATCGCGGCGTTCCAGGCCTCACGCACGTTCGTGCCACCGCCCCCCACAAACCCGTCGAAGTTGCCCGGATTCGGGTCCGTGGCGCGACTTCGCGACAGGCGCCCGAAGAGCGAGTTGCGATCCCCGAAGCGCTGGTCGATCTTTGTGTCGAACTGGTTGTTGTCGAATGGATTCGATGCCAGCCGCAGGAAGTTGCGCGAGTCTGCCACCGCGCTTCCAAAATTCGGCGCTGGCAACAGCCCCAGTGTCGCAACCGCGCCCGGATGCAGGTACGACTGGGGCAAAGTGTTGTTCGGCAGCGGCGTCGACACCACCTGGCCCGCCGCGTTCAGGCGTCTCGCCCGCGCATCGTAGATCGGCGCCCGGTACCGCAAGAAGTTGCCCTGCCGGTAGTCCGGCGGCGGGATGTCCAGAATATTGGAGCTCGCCGAGGTGCGCCGCCGCAGCCCTTCGAAATCCGCGAAGAAAAAAGTCCGGTTCCGGCCCTGATACAGCTTCGGCAGCCATACCGGCCCGCCGAGCGTGAACCCGAATTGATTCTGCTTGAACGGCCGCCTCGACACTCCGCCCGCGTTCGAGAAAAAGTTATTGGCGTCCATCTTTTCGTTTCGCAGAAAATTCCACGCGCTCGCGTGAAACTCGTTGCCCCCGCTCTTGATCGTGGCCGCGACAACTGCGCCCGCCGAGCGGCCAAACTCCGCGCTGTAGTTGTTCGTCTTCACCTTGAACTCCTGCACGGCGTCGACACTCGGCGTGTAGTTGATCCCGTTGCGTCCGATGCTGTTTGAGTTGACGGAAGTGTTGTTGTCGATCCCGTCCAGCATCACGTCGTTGGTAGAGTACCGCCCGCCCCCGGCCACGAACGGCAGATTCGTCCCCATCCCCGAAACCGGCACCGTATTGCCCGCCAGCAGGCCGAGGGCGAATGCATTCCGGCCATTCAGGGGCAGGTCGACAATCTTCTTGTTTTCGATCACCTGCCCAAGCGACGAGGTAACGGAATCGAGCAACGGAGTCGAAGCCGTCACTTCCACCGATTCGGCTACCGCGCCCACCTCAAGGCCGACGTTCAGCGGCACCGTCTGGTCCACCCGCACCGTGATTGGCGAGATAGTTTTCGTTTTGAAACCATCTTTCGTCACCGCAACCGCGTAATCGCCGACACGTAGAAAGGCCACGCTGAACTCGCCTCGTTCCGAGGTCGCGGCTTCGCGCGCCTCCGCCGTGGCGAGATGGCGCAATGTCACATGCGCGCCCGCAATTGCAGCTCCGGAAGGATCAGTTACGGAGCCGGAGATGGTGCCAGTGGACATCTGCGCGCCCAGGGGCAGAGTGAGAAGGGTTCCCAGCAACAAGGTGCGAAACATCCATCCTATGTATCACGGTGGTGCACAGCGCGCAATCCCGCTCACATACAATCAAGAAACGCCATGCTTCTCCTGCTCCTCGCCGCGGCACTCCCAGCGCAGGCTGACCCTGCGCTCTTCTCGGATTCCTCACGTCCACAAATCGCATTCGCCGGCGCCGAGATCTCGCGTGCCGCGCACCGGGCCGTGCGGGAGTTTCCGCTCGCCGATGCCGGTCGCGTGGGTTGTTCCCCGTGCCTGGCCATCGGTGTGGGCGGCGCGCAGAACCAACGCCTCGCCGCCGCGCTCGGCCTGAACGCGCCTGCCCTCACAGTCCCCCAGTCCTACGCCATTCGCCGTGGCGCCAAGGGGATTGCCGTATTCGCCGCCGATGACACCGGCGCCATGTACGGCGGACTCGATCTTGCGGAAGCCCTCCGCCTCGGCACCCTTGGCACCCTCCCCGATTCCGTCCACCAGCCACACATCGCCCAGCGCGGCATCAAGTTCAACCTCCCGCTCGATGTCCGCACTCCTACCTATTCCGACAACTCCACCGCCGCCCAAGCCAATATCCCCGAGATGTGGAGTTTCGACTTCTGGCGGGAGTTCCTCGACGATCTCGCCCGGCATCGCTACAACGTGCTCTCGCTCTGGAGCCTCCATCCGTTCCCTTCGATGGTCAAGGTGCCCGAGTTCCCCGACGTGGCACTGCGCGATGTGCAGCGCACGCGCGTCCCGCTCGACGAAACCTATACCCACACCGGCAGTGACATGGTGCGTCCCGAACTGCTGCGCGACGTCGAAACCGTGCGCACCATGACCATCGAGGATAAGATCCGTTTCTGGCGCGACGTCATGCAGTATGCCCACCACCGCGGCATCGCCGTCTACCTCATGACGTGGAATATCTTCACCTTCGGCGCCGAAGGCAAACATGGGATCACGAAGGACCAGACCAATCCCCGAACCATCGAATACTTCCGCGCCAGCGTTCGAGAAACTGTTCTCACCTATCCGCTGCTGGCGGGCATCGGCATCACGGCGGGGGAGCAGATGGCCGAGCGCAACGACGAGTTCGGCAAAGAGAAGTGGCTCTGGAGGACCTACGGCGAGGGCATACGCGACGCCCTCAAGCTCCAACCTGGCCGCCGGTTGACCCTCATCCACCGCTATCACCAGACCGGGCAGGACGCCATCTTCCGCGAGTTCCGCGACTATCCTGGCCCCTTCGATCTGAGCTTCAAATACTCGGTTGCGCACATGTATTCCATCCCTAATCCGCCTTACATCAAGGATCTGCTGCAGGCATTGCCGTCCGGAAAGCGCACCTGGCTTACCGTGCGCAACGACGATGTCTACAGTTTCCGCTGGGGCGATCCGGCTTACGCGCGCGCCTACATCCGTGCCATCCCCGCCGCTGATAAGGTTGCGGGCTTCTACATGGGTCCCGACGGTTACGTCTGGGGCCGCGAGTTCCTTTCCAAGGATCCAATGCGCCCGCGCCAAACCGTCATCGGCAAGCAATGGTATTCCTTCCTGCTTTGGGGCCGGCTGAGTTATGATCCCTCGTTGCCCGACGAGCATTTCACCCGCATCGCCGGCGCGCGGTTCCCTGGCGTTGACGCCGCCCGCCTCACACGAGCATGGGCCAGCGCATCGCAAGTGTTTCCTCTCATCACGCGCTTCTTCTGGGGGGACATCGATTTGCGCTGGTTCCCCGAAGCGTGTCTCAGCCACCCGCGCCACCGCGGTTTCTACACAGTGCGGGATTTCGTCGAGGGCCAGTCCATGCCCGGCTCCAACGTCCTCTCAATCCTCGAATGGCGAAAGAAAAAGCTCGCCGGAGAGGCAATGAATGGCGTCACTCCGCTGGAGATCGCCGACACGCTCGATGGGAGCGGGCAGGAGGCGCTGGCCGGCGCTCAGGCGATCGCCCCGGGCGAGGGCGAACTGCGCCACACCTTGAACGACATCCGCGCAATGGCCCACCTGGCCCGCTACTACGCCGCAAAAATCCGTTCCGCCGCCGCACTGGCCCTCTACGATCGCAGCGGGAATGCCGCCGAAAAAACCGAAGCCGTCAAGCGCGCCGCGCAGGCCCTGGAAGCCTGGCAGGCCTACGCCGCCGAGTATTCCGCCCAGTACATCCAGCCCCGTCTCTACAACCGCGTCGGATTCGTGGACATTCCGCAACTGGTGTCCCGCGCCAGGGATGACATCGAGATCGCCCGCCGCTGGACCCCGGGCACTTTTCCCGGCGACACGCCCCGCGCCAACGCGTCCGACGTTTTGTTCCGCCGCTAGCATTCCCCCTCCCGCAGCCGCGCCACCTGCCCCAACAAGTAATTCCGCTCCGGCAAACTCGCCGTCCTCTCTGCCGCCTTCCGGTCTCCCGCCATCTCCCGCAAATGCCCCCGCACCGCCTCCACCCGGTGATTCCCCTTTAACTGTCCCTCCAGTTCCGCCACCAGCCGCAGCCCATGGTCCGGACCGTGCACCATCGCCGCCGCCACCGCCACCCGCACCAGCAAGTCATACAGCCCCAGTATCTGCGCCCAATCCGTCTCCTCTGCCGGTGCCGCTTCATCATGCACCGCCGCAATCGCCGCGCTCACCAACTCCACTCCTCCACAATCTGCCTCCGATCCCACAACCCCGGTCCTGCCGGTGCAGTGGAATCGCCTCCCCAAGCGCCCCAGTCCACGCCCGCCGCCGCGCGTCCGTCAACAACATCGGCGCCAGCAACCAGCCACCTCCGGCTTCTCGGCCAGGAGGGACCATTCCGGGATTTTGTACGCTAACGCGGTCCATACAATTCGAACGTGGCCACAGCGACTGTCTTTTCGCGGGTAAATGAGCGAACGACACTGACTTGGTTCGACAGAGGGCGCACAATTCTCACCGGAGTACGCCACGGGAGAAGACCTTTGCCACCAATTCCTGGAATCTCGCTTCGTCTCGAAGCGCGTTGAATCTTGGATCCGGTTGGGAGCGGCGTTCACGCACGACGGTACAGGAACAGCGTCGCCGCTTCGCCATCCACGAACTGGACCAAGGCCAGCAGCGATTGGGGGGAGATGGGAGACTTCGAATTTTGAAGGAAGACGTAGGACGTCTTGGACGCAGTGAGGCGATACGACTTCACTTGCACGTCATAGTGTCGTCCCGCGCGGGTGCGGACAACGAAGTTAATGCCGTGATCGTCAACCTCACTCGTGAATACGTCGCAGCCGTGGAGGACGAACTCCATCTTGACAAGGTACTCGGCATACTCGCCGAGTTGGAGGCGGTTGAGGCGAGTCCAGTTGTGGCGTTCGGCTACGGTCATTCTTCAGTCTACGCGGCTGCGCATTCCATGCCGTGACGCGCAGCCACGCGCTTCTCTTCCGTCCGCGACCGCCGAATCCTCCACCGCGCGTCCGCGAACCACAATCGGAACCGCAGCAAGCCGCCTTCGACAGCCACTATAGCGACACGCGCAGGGAGACTGGCAGCGCCACCGGTGAACCCTTCAGTTGCGGCGCCGTGATCGTAACGACGCCGTTGTAAGTGCCTGTGGTCAGCCCCGTCATGTCGATGCTGATGGCGATTTGGCCCTTCCCAACGCCCGACGGCCGGGATACCCGCAGCCAGTTCCGCGAGCCGCTGTTCACCGTCGGAACGCATGTCCAAGTGTAGGAGACTTCCGGTCCGCCGAGCGTAATGTTCTGCGCCGGCGGCGCCCGGTTGACCTGAGCTGTGAAGGTTAGGGTGGTTGGATCGACCGTGAGGGTACGGCCCTCCAGTAGCGAAGCCGCAGCGACAACTTCGTTGTACGCCGAAAAAGCTACCATCGTCGCGAAATAGTCGCCGTCAGCCGGAAGATCCACGGTCACGGTCTTCCTGGTGCCGGCACCGACGGATCGGAACTCGCTGGCGCAAGGAGCGCGAACGAGCGGGTCGAAATGACAGACGGGCGGCCCGCCGCGGCTCACGTAAAGATTCACGTTGCCGGTGCCGGAGTACGTTTCCGCCCCGAGCCGGTAGGTATCACTGGTGGGAGAAACCCGATAGAACCTGTGGCTGGCCGTGTCCCCCGAAAGAGCGCTGATCGGGGTCCCGGCCGGCAGTACTTCGGATGAACGTTCGATCGCGTGAATCGAAACGTCACGGTAATGACGGACGCCGACAATTCGGGCCTCCCAAAACCCGGGTGTGGGGCGGGAGACGAGCAAGGTCTCTTTTGTGTCCAGGCGCGCTGAAAAACCGTATAAGAACGCATCAGGCTCGAGGAGGATCAGGTCTGCGTCGCCCGTCCCATCCTTAACTTGAACTTCCATGACCTCAATTCCTGGTGGAACCGCAATGGTGACGCGGCCGGTGGAGGCTTCCGGCCCATCCACTTTCAATGAGCCTCCAAGATCCAATGGCGCCAGCACCTGAAGGTCGAATGCGTGAACCAGACGACCGCCGCGGCCATCGGTGATCGCGATTCGCACCGGCTTGCCGACAAAACCGGCCTCCCACAAGACATCGCCGGTCTCCGGATCCACCGTCATGCCGTCTGGTCCCTCCAGCAACTGGAAGCGCACAGGATCGCCATCGGGATCGGAAGCTTCCACGCGGTATGACAGTGTGTGCCGGAAACCGCCGACCGGGGCTGGCTGCGCGGTGAGTTGAGGAGCACGGTTTCCCGGCGCCAAATCTACCGGAAGGTCGTAAGCGGCATTGTAAACGGTGCCCCGAAGAATGGTGCCATCGACGCCTGATGCGGAGCTCCCGAGGCCACGCTCCGCGAACACTCGCCACAAGACTTCCCGGTTTACCCCGCCATTCAGCGCCTCGTCCGTTTTCAGGAGGGCGTCTCGCGCATCAACCATGCTAGGGTTGCACGGGGTCAGCTTCAACGCCTGAAAGATCAAGCCGTCGGCAACCGTCTTCCCCAGCGCCGTGCGGATCTCCCAAAGTATGGCGCCCCAGATTTCACCATCGTCGTGAACCTCGTAACCGTTGATTCCCATCGATTCGTAACTGAGACGGTTGTTTTCGTAGCTTTGACGCCGGAGGCCTTCAATCCTGCGTTGTGAAGAATATGCTCCAAAAATGGGATTGTTGAAGAAGCTGATCGCAAAATAATCGGACCAACCTTCCCCCATAGCGCCTGACTGCGTTCCGCTGAGGCAACTCACCTCCCTGCCGCCGCCTACCAGTCGAGTCGTCACGCCGTGCGCATATTCGTGAAGAATCAACTGGCCGTCGTAACCCGAGTCCAGATCGTCTAGAGCTGAGTTCGTTTTTCTGGTGAACAATCCAAGCTCCATCCGTGGCGACCGCCCCTCCGGAGTGGGGATAAAGCTGGCGTTCTCCGCAACCAGCCGGTCCTGCGCTTCCACGAGCACAGGATCTCCTCCCTGCCCGCCACGTCCGAAGTTGTCACGCTGGAAGTTGGCTGCCCGTTCCGTAAATCCCAGATCGTAGAAATAGTCGTGCGCAAGATTGACAAAGTAGAAAGCATTGGCCAGAGCAGCGGCCTGGAACTCGCGTGGATTGCGCCCTGTGCTGCCTTCGCCTGCGGGGAAGTCGAAGACTTGCGTAGAGCTGAACGCGCGCCCGTTGCGCAGCCGCAAATCGTTCAGCGGCGAAGGATCAGGCAGGTTGTTCCCATCGACGTCCAGGTAAACGTCCGCGTTGTTGTTGGTGGTTGTCGTTTGTCCGGGAGCGAGCCAGGCATCCGGTAGCGGAACCAACTCCCGCTCCCCCCGCATCGGAGATTGTTTCCAGATGCGAGCCTGCCCCGCGAACCGGTAAAGGTTGTGCCGAAACAGGAGTCTGTCGTCCCCGCCGCCCACTACGATTTCGTACCAGGCTTGGGGACCCGTCTCCAGCAGGATGTGCCAACCGAAAACTCCTGCAACCGGCGAAAGTGGAAACACGACTTCTTCCGCGGATATCTCGCTGCCACCGGGGAATGGATTTCGAAACAGCCGTCTTGCCGAGTCCGGTGCATCCATTGATTCAATCGTCTCCGGAGCCTGTGACCCCAATGTCCTGTAAGCCACGCGGATCGCCTCTTCTGCGCTAAGGCGTGCCACAGGCCGTACGTTCGACGTGACGATTACGTCACCGGCGGACATGTGCAGAACCTGCTGTTGCGCGTTCAGCCCGACCTTGATCACTCCGTGAAACACCGGGACACCGCCGATCATCTGTTGGAAGGACAACACATCCAGGCCGCCGGAGGAAAGCTGAGACGACACGCGCATATCATTCATCACTTCATGACTCAGTGAGAACCATGACCCGTACCGCCGCAGCACCTGCCTTGCGGCGGCCTCGGGAGCGGCAGCGGAGGGTTCACTGAATGCACCGCGCTCAAAAGCTAGCGTTTTCAGAAGGCCATGTGGATTAGTCGTGTATCTTGGAGTTCGTTCCCTTGTGAGCCCCCGGAACAACGATTGCAGGGAGGCCCTACGCAAACTCAGGAGATCCTCCTTCCCTGCGAGCATTGGGCCAATTATTTGCGTCACCAGAGGCGCATGATCGCGGATGTCATAGTCCAGGGGATAGCCGGGCTGGCGGTCGGGCCGATCGACCGGTTTGACCGGCTCGGGATACTGGCTCCACAAGCTAAGTGGGAGCAATACCAGGCAAGGCAAGGCGAATCGACTCAGGGACACCGATACCCTCCTTTTTCGCACGCCGTGCGGTTCAATTCATTGTATTGGAACTGATGTTATCACGGATTCTGAGCCGTTTCGTGGAGCAAAGGTACCGCTTCAGGATATAGAAGTACTAAAGTACTATGGAAGGAAACTAGGCCGTCGTTTCGTTTTGCCCGAGCGGGTCATGCGAATCGCTTGCAGGACAGCTCCACATTATGCAGCGCAACCGGCGAGGCGAGATTAGTGATCCGAAGTCGAAGACCAGCAAGAGGCCTCTTGCGCCGGGCAACTTGGCAGACCGTTACCGCGTGAAAGCTACTGGCGACAACACTCAGCCGGAGAAGTGGGTCTTCTTCGTTCGGACAGGCGGCAGCGGCCTTGCTGTAGTTTGGGTAGTGGACTTGGGGGGATAGGTTTGCCTCCAGCGCGCCTCACCCCTCCCACAGCCGCGCTGCCTGGCCCAATAAATAATTCCGCTCCGGCAAACTCCCGGTCCTCTGCGCCGCCTTCAAATAGTCCGCAATCGCCCCTTCCCGGTCCCCCGCCATCTCCCGTAAATGCCCCCGCACCGCCTCCACCCGATGATTCCCCTTCAACTCCCGCTCCAACCCCACCACCAATTCCAAACCATGTGCCGGTCCATGCACCATCGCCGCCGCCACCGCCCGGTTCAACCGCACGACCGGCGAATCTGCCACCCGCAGCAGCAAGTCATATAGCCCCAGTATCTGCGCCCAATCCGTATCCTCTGCCCGTGCCGCCTCATCATGCACCGCCGCAATCGCCGCCTGCAATTGATAAGGACCCACCGCCCCGCGCCGCAGCGCCGCGCTCACCAACGCCACTCCCTCCGCAATCTGCCCCCGGTCCCACAATCCCCGATCTTGCCTGTCCAGCGGAATCGCCTCCCCCGACACCCCGGTCCGCGCCCGCCGCCGCGCATCCGTCAACAACAGCAGCGCCAGCAACCCCGCCACCTCCGGCTCCTCCGGCAGCAACCCGTGGACCACGCGCGCCAACCGCACCGCCTCCGCCGCCAAATCCGACCGCTGCAGCGAAGCCCCCGCGCTCGCCGTGTAGCCTTCATTAAAGATCAGGTACAGCACATGTAAGACCGCCCCCAGCCGCCCCGCGCGCTCCTCCCGCGACGGCGTCACAAACCGCGCCCCCGCTGACTGTATGGCCTGTTTCGCCCGGCTGATCCGCTGGGCCATCGTCGCCTCCGGCACCAGAAACGCCCGCGCAATCTCCGCCGTCGTCAACCCGCCCACTGCCCGCAGCGTCAATGCGATCGCCGACCCGCGGCTCAACGCCGGATGGCAGCACAAGAACATCAGCGCCAGCGTGTCATCCCTCTCCGCAACCTCGTCCAATTCGGCCAAAACCGCATACCCGTGCTCCAGCGACACCGCCGCTTCCCTCACCCGCCGGGCGCCCTCGCTGCGCAGCGCATCCGTCATGCGCCGCGACGCCACCTGGATCAACCACCCCCGCGGATTCTCCGGCAGCCCCGCCACCCACTGTACAGCCGCCGCCAGTAACGCCTCCTGCACCGCATCTTCCGCCGCCGCGAAATCGCGATACCGCCGCGCCATCACGGCCAGCACCTGCGACGCCAGTTCCCGTAATAGAGCATCCACGCCCACCATATTGACATTTTCAGTCATCACCGTCAAACTTGCTATGTGACTTATTTTGAAAGGAATATGTCTGCACGACTGGCCCAAACCGCCGCTACATTCCCCGTCATTGTCCTCACCGGGGCTCGCCAGGCCGGCAAAACCACTCTCCTCCGCCACACCTTTCCCAACCACACCTACCTCTCCCTTGACCTCCCCTCCGTCGCCGAAATGGCCGACCTCGACCCCGACGCCTTCTTCCGCCGCTTTCCCGGCCCACTCCTCATCGATGAGGTCCAATACGCCCCCGGCCTCTTCCGCCACCTTAAATCCCGCATCGATGCCGACCGCCACACCATGGGCCGCTACATCCTCACCGGATCGCAGAGATTCCCGCTCATGCAAGCGGTCTCGGAAAGCCTCGCCGGACGGGCCGCGGTGCTCGGCTTGGAAACGCTCTCCGCCGCCGAAGCCGGCCTCCGGACGGACGCCGATTACCCCCTGATCCTCCACCGAGGAATGTTCCCTGAGCTCTGGCGCCTCCGGGAAATGGACACCCTGGCGTTCTACTCCTCTTACGTCTCCACTTACCTCGAACGCGACGTCCGCCAGGTCCTCAACGTCTCCAGCCTCCGCGATTTCGAGCGCTTCCTCCGCGCCTGCGCCGTCCGCAGCGGCCAGCTACTCAACTTATCCGACCTCGCCCGCGACGTCGGCATCCGCGTCCAGACCGCCCGCGACTGGCTCAGCGTCCTCGAAACCACCAACCAAATCCACTTACTCGAACCTTACTTTGAAAACATCGGCAAGCGTATCGTCAAATCCCCAAAACTCTATCTCGCCGACACCGGGCTGCTCTGCTTCCTCCTCGGACTCGACGCCGCCAGCCTCCGGGTTACGCCGCTCGTGGGCCTCGTCTGGGAGACCTTCGTGTGCGCTGAATTCCGCAAACGCCACGCCACTGCCTCCACGCCCCTATCGCTCTGGTTCTACCGCGACGCCCAAGGCCGAGAAATCGACTTCGTCGAAATGGGCGGTGGCCGTCTCAACCTATATGAAGTGAAATGGGCAGAAGAGGCGGATGAGCGCTGGCTTTCCAACCTCCACGAAGTCGCCGCCATCCTCGCGCGCGGGGTCCAACAACCCGGCGACCTCCGCCTCATCTGCCGCACCAGGGAAACCTACCGCAAAAACGGAGTCCTGATCACTACTCCGGCGGACCGCTCATAATCTGCCGCACTTCAATCGGCATCCGTAGCGGCACCCCGCCCTTGCCCGGCGCCATCGACGCCCGCGCCGCAATCTTATACGCCTGCTCCGCGTTCTCCACATCCACAATCCAGTACCCGATGAGAAACTCCTTCGTCTCCGCGAAAACCCCGTCCGTCACCGGAGTCCCGTCCGCACCCGCCCGCACCAGTTTGGCCTCACTCGGCCACGCCAACCCCTCCGCCGCCACCAGTTCCCCCGACTCCTTCAACTCCCCGGCAAATCCAATCATGAACCCGATATGCGCCTGGATATCCTCCTTCGGCCATGTCATGATCCCCTGCGCCATGCTCTCCGCATCGGTTTTCATATTCATCATCAAAAGAAATTTCATCGCTCAGCTCCTTGTGTATTCTCTCGCACCTACCGTGCGTTTCACACCAAGGTCGGAGTCGCTACGCATTTCTCTACGCGCCCGGCAAAAAATTTCGCTACCCCGCCGCCGGATTGACCCAAGCCACCTGGAACCGCCGGAAATCCTGATCCGTCGACGCCACCACAGCGGCGTTTTCAATCGCCAGCGCCGCAATCACTGCATCGGTCACCATCGGCCCACTGCGACTTCCTCCCCGGAAAGCGGCTTCGGAAACACCCTTCGGCTGGTCGAAATCCGAACAAAAGCCCACACGCTCACCCAAGGCAGACCGATCCACTCGCCACCGTTGAGGCGAGCCGTAAGCCACCGCGCTACTTGCTCGTATGCCGCCGCCTCCTCGTTGTGGCGAGCAAGAGCACGTTGGAATCGAGCAGAATCACTTGTGTAACGGCCCTTCGGCGTGCTCCAGCAATTCCTCGACCTTGTTGTAATCGAGGCCCGGAAAAACCCCCATTTTGTAACTCTTGATGCGAAACGCCGTCTTCTGCGGTTTCGCATGCAACCCTGCGCGGATCAAGTCATTCAGTGTCTGTTTGAATGGCTGAGCCCGCTCGCGGCTGGCTTGCTGCACGCGAGCGTACACATCTTCGTCCAATGTCACGGTTGTCCCGACGCCCATGATGCCTTCACTGTAGCATCACAAGCACTATTCGGCACGCTCCAATAAACACTGCGCAACAATCACGCCTCGCTCCCTGCCGTCGGAGTCATCGGGCTCTAACCATTTCCCTACCCGGAACTCCACGTCCCAGGCCATCTCTCCCGCCGGCAGCGGAGGCAACACCCGCACGAATCGGTAGCCACCGCTTCTCGCATACACCTCCCGCCCAATACTGTCACCTTTGACCGCCGCCTCTACCGACAGCGGCACGTCGCCCTCGATCAGCCCCTCAGGCACATATAGCTCAACAATGCATTTGTACCTTCCGCCCGGCATGTTGTCAGGAGGCGTGAACCGCACAGCGAATCTCCGTTCCGTCCACCGCCACCCTTCATTCTCCGGTTCGTGCCAACCGTACAATAATGTGTGTCCAGACACACCATACCCACTCTTCAACACCATAAAGATCCGCTCATCCGACTGATCCAACGTGGCGCTAGTCGCCGGCAGCCTCTTCACAACCGCATGCACAACCTTCCAGTGGGCCCTATGAAGAAGCCGTCTCAGACACTCCTCAGTAAATAACCAGAAGTTGCTGTTGTCATTATTGAGCTCATCGGCGAGCACCAGGTATGCCATGGGTTCCCTACTGATCGCCTGGCTGGTACTCGGCATCCGGGATATGATTCGCGTACTCATTAGAAGCATATCCGCCGACCGCGCCAACCGTTCTAATAAATAAAATGGGTTCTTCAGGTGATACAACAGACCAAAGCAACATACAACGGCGAACCGTCCGTCAGGCATCTGGCAACGTTCATCGAGATCCGTGCTCTGGATGGCGATCCGTGACCCTAGCCTTTCCGAGAGAAATGCCACCCCTCTCATTCCATTGTGATTCGTAACAGGATTATCTATTGCAATCACCTGGAACCCCAGATGCTCCAGAAATAGACTGAAGTCTCCATCGCCGCATCCTATATCTAAGATCGGCCCAGCGGATGCCCATTCCGCTAACTGTGTCTGCCAGTTCTCCCCCAATAGATCCCGAAGGTGAAAAACATTCGCTAACGAGTCGTAGGGATACCAATCCCAGGACACTGCGCCGTTGCTGCGCACTTCATCCAATCTCCGCCGGAAGCTTGCCAACTCGCCGACCCAATCTCCCTTGAACTGCAACACGAATCAACGGTACCATACCCGCTACAATCAATAAGAATGACCGCCCTTCTCCTGGCCGGCGGAATGGGTACCCGCATCCGCCACCTCCACCCGGACCTCCCCAAACCCATGATCCCTGTCGCCGGCAAACCGTTCCTCGAATGGGGCATCCGCTACTGGGC
>JACQZR010000079.1 GCA_016213775.1 Acidobacteriota bacterium | reverse complement strand
CCGTTCCTGGAGTAGAGTCCTCTCCAAGTGACTTGATGGACGCACACAGAGTGAGTACGGTGTCCAGCGTTTGTCAGCCTGTCCCATTCGAAGTGGGCCGGCAGTACCGTGTGGTCTTCTGAAGGCAACAGCAAGAATATCGCTCACGGAGGACACGGAGATCACGGAGCCAAACCAACCGGATCTGTCTCCGTGACCTCCGTGCGCTCCGTGAGAAAGAAAAACGCCCGGACAACGTGGAAATCCGAAGGAGGCAGCGCCCGGACCAACCGCCCGCCCGCCTTCTCGTCGGCCCCACTCATCAAGCCACCCGCTTGCCGGGTGGTATCTGACTATTCCGGATTTCCAAGAACATCAATACGCGAGAGGATTTTCACGCGGCGCGGCGCGCTCCAACGGATCAAATCGGGGAGATCGTAATACCGTAGCGCGCCTACGGTGATGCCTTCAAACACGCGCCGGTGGATACGGCGGCGAATCGCGGGCTCATAGCTCACCAACATGCTGTCGAGTTCAGCGGAAGCGATGCGGGTATCGAGGGCGGTGGCGTAGAGTGCTGGGATCGCGGCGGCGGCTGTGGCATGCACGCGGATCTTGCCGGCGTCGATTTCGCGGCGAGCGGCGAGAACCGAGACCGCGGCGCTGATATCCTCGGCGCGCATTCCCACTAACGGGCGTCCGATGAGAATCGCAGTCATCGCGACGTCGTAGTTTCCGAAGTATTGGGTCCAGGTGGCGCTCTTGCTTTCCGGCGGGGCGGATTCGCCGAAGCCACGTGCATCAATAGAGAGCACGGCTTCTCCGTTGCGCGCGAACTGCAGGGCGGCTTCGCGGGTAAAGCTTTTGCCGCGTCCATGCGCCATAACAACGGCCGGGACTTTGGCTGCGCTAACCGGCAGCAGCAGGACAGCGGGGATCTCCACCCCGCGTTCGGGTTCGATTACGAGCTTCTGCAATTTCACGCCTCCGGCAAGGGTGGCGGATCCGAAGTCGCGCACGACCGGGCGATCGCGCAGCGTGAACGCGGCGAGACGGCGGACATCGTCAAGCGAGCCGTCCTTGCGGAGCTGCTTCCAGCGGGCGAGGTTCAGCGTGTGGATAGTTTCGCCGCGGAGCGATGTTGCGATCTGGCCCGTGGGAGTGCAGTTGAGCTCCTTGATGGAGGCGAGGGCGATGGCGTGTTCGGGTGTGGTGTCTTCGGCACCCTTCAGCCATTGCGTAAACCAGCGATAGGCGGCTTCCCGGCGAGGCTTGGTGTAGCCGTGGCCATCGTCGGCTTCGACCTTCGCGAACTTGTTCGATGCACCGAGGGAATCGTAGACACGCGCGCCTTCGGCGTAGGTGCTGCGCGCGCCGCCGATGGGAAAAAAGTCTCGAATTGCCGTGAGCATCAGAAAGGGCCTGGGCGCGAAGGCGTACACGAAATCCGGATGATCGTAGCCGGCGGCGAGCCAACCGGGGAAGCACTGCTCGGCGTCCTGCGGCCCGATGGTGTCAAGGAGTTTGCGCCAACTGGTGAGATAGCACGAAGGGGCAGCGACGGCGAGACGGTCTTCGAGCGATGCAATGTAGGAAGTGTGCGTGCCACCACCGGAGTTGCCGGTGATGCCGACGCGTTTGGGATCGACTTCGGTGCGCGAGAGCAGGTAGTCGAGGGCGCGAATGCCGTCGTGGATGGTGTAGCGGGCGATGGCGTCGCCCACCAGCATCGTTTGCACGCCTTGGACAGTGTGCTCCGTTGTCGAGCCGGGAGTCTTCGAGTTCTGAAAATCCTCGTCGTAGATCTGGATGCGCTCGCCTTGACCGATGGGGTCCCAGGCGAAGCAGACAAAGCCGCGAAGGGCGAGGTTGGCCAGGACGATTTGCCAGGCATCGTGGGCCTTGGCGCCATCCTCATGGCCGAGCGGGAAGAGGATGGCGGGATACGGCGCGCGGCCCGTGCTGGGCACGTAGAGGTTGCCGGTGACGTAGAATTTCGGCTGGCTTTCGAAGATCACCTTTTCGATGCGGTAGCCGTTGCGTTGCACGACTCCGGTGATGGTGGCGTTGAGCGGAGTACGTTCGGGGAATGGGCCGCCGAGCGAGGTGATCAGCTTCTCGCGAAACTGCTTGCGGTAGGCGTTCCAATCGGTGACATTGCGGACGCGGGCTTCGCGGGCATCGAGCAACTCGCCGGCACGGGCGCGCAAGAAACGGCCGAGCATTTCGTCCATGCGGCGGCCGTCGTTGAGCGTGCGGTAGAAGTTCCAATCCGTGTCGGACTGCGCGTGCGCGGCAGTGGCGGCGAGGGCGATGATGACGAAATGGCGAAGCATGTTGCGTGATCCTTACTGAACCGTGGGAAGCGGCGCGGGCGCGTCGTTGGACGCGTAGCGTTCAAAGAACTCGACGATGCGAAGCATGTGGTCCATGCGCTGCAACGGCGGTCCGCTACGGGTGAGCTCGTGGCCGATGTTGGGGTAGCGGATGTACTCGACGGGTCGGCCCATGTCCTTCAGTGCGCGATAAAGCATTTCGCTTTGCGTGACTCCGGTGCGGAGGTCGTTGCTGCCGTGAATGATCAGGAAGGGCGTCTGGATGCGGCTGGCGTAAGTGAAGGGCGATTGCTCTTCCAGCAGGCGGCGCGTGTCGGGTTCGTAAGGGCGTCCGCCGAAGTGGTTCTTCACCAGGCGATAGGCGTTCCCTTCGCCGTAGAACGTCGTCAGGTCGTAGACCCCGCGTTGAGCCACAGCAGCTTTGAAGCGCTGGTCGTGTCCGATGATCCAAGCCGTGAGGTAGCCCGCATAGGAACCGCCAGTGAGGAAGAGCCGGTTGGCATCAATGAGTGGGTTGGTCTTGATAGCTTCATCGAGAGCCGCAAGGACGTCGCCTGAGGGGCCACCCCCCCAGTTCTTGTAGTTGGCCTTTTGGAAGGCGTAGCCGTAACCTCCGGAGCCGCGGGGGTTGGAGTAAACAACACCATATCCCCAGGCGCAGAACATTTGAAACTCGTGCCACATAGAGAATTCGCCAGGGCCCCACATGGCGGACGGGCCGCCGTGCATGTCCAGGACCCAGGGGTATTTTTTCCCTTGCTGGGCATCGATGGGGTTCATGACCCAGGTCTGAACGCGAGTGCCGTCGGGGCGCGTGATCCAGCGCTCCTCAGGCAGCGCGATTTTTCGCTGGGCGATCCATTCGGAGTTGAGCCGGGTAAGCTGGCGGGTGACGCCGTTCTTGTCGCGCACATGGAGTTCGTTCGGGTTGGCGGCGGAGATCAATGCGTAGACGATGCGGCCGTTGGATTCATCGAAGGCGCTGACCCCGGCGGCCCCCGCGATGATGCTGGTGATGCCGTTGTTGGTTACGTGGCGAAGCGGCGCGCCACCGTGCCAGCTTGTGGTGAAGAGTACTCCGCCGTTGGAGGCTTCGCGCATTTGCTGGATCGAACTGCCATCCTTTTCCCCGAGCCATTCGATGCTCTTCCCTGCGAGGTCGTACCGGCCGGCGCGGGATTGGCGGAACATCGGATCGTCGGTTGGTGTGGCGATGACGAGGAGCGATTTGCCATCAGCGGCGTAGCGCGCGGATTGGAAGCTTTCGGTGGGTTGATCGAGCAAAGGACGGAGGTCCGAGCCATCGGCTCTGAGGGTCCAGATAGTGCCGCGCTCGCTGCGATCGGGGTGCTGGCGCGATTCGGGGCGTCCGCTGCAGACGAGGTTGGCGCCGTCGCGGGAGTAGGAGCAGGCAGCCAGGCCGATGAAGCCCTTGGTGATTTGCATGGCCTTGTGCGAAACGAGGTCGACGCTGTAGAGATGGATAATGCGCATCTCGCGGGCGAGTGATTGCTCGTCCTGGAATTGCATGCGCGTGATCACCGTAGGGTTGTCGCGCGCAGCGTTGCGCTCCAGCCAGTTTCGGATTGCCCGGCGATCGCCATCAGGACGCGCCTCGATTTTCGTGTCGGGCTTGGCGCGGTCGAAGTCGAACCAGTCGCGATTGGGACGGTCGTTGGCGAATGGCGGCGTGCCTTCGATTTTCGAGATGGCTGTCGCGCTGGTGACGAGGAGGGCGCGCGAATCGGGACGCCACAGCGGCTGAGTTGCGCCGTTTTCGAGGCGTGTGAGTTGCGCGGCTTCGCCGGGCGCGTCGAGGGGGAGGAGCCACACTTGCGCGGTTTTGGCCTTGCCTTCGATGGCTTCTTCAGTGCCGCGCACGAAGGCGAGTTTACGGCCGTCGGGACTGATGGCGATGGAGGAATCGGCGCGTTCGCCAAAGGTGAGCTGAACAGGCTCGGCGTTGGAGCGCGTGAGATCGATGCGGTAGAGGTGCGTGCGGTAGGAGTAGGCGGGGTCGTCCTTCTTGCTGTTGTCCGTGTGGATGGACTGGACACCGTAGACGGCGAACGACGCGTCGGGGGAAACCGCGACTTCGGTGATACGCCGGATCTTCAGCAGGTCAGTTGCGGTGATGAGTTGTTTACCGGTGTCGGCAGCCAGCGCGGCCCAGCAGAAAGCCCAGAGGAGGAAAGTGCGCATGTTCTTGATTGGACCATATTCCTGGAGTGGGTTCATTCGGTACAATTCGGTGGTTATGGCACGCAGACGGAATTTCATTGGTGCGCTCGCGGGCATGCCCGCGTTTTTGATGGCGGACGGTAAGAAGATACCGAATGCCACGATGGGGGAGGCGCAGGCGAAGGTGACCAAAGAAGCCTTTGGCGATCTGAGGATCTACTTTGAAGGCGCCACCGATCAGATCAAGAGCATGACCGCGGGGAGCCTGCGCCTGAAGGCTGGGATGAGCCCGCACCCTCCGCATGAACACCCCGAGGAGGAGTTCATGGTGATCACCGAGGGGACCGGGGAGATTTTTTGCGATGGGAAGACGGTGAAGGTGGGGCCGGGGTCGATGATGTATTGCGGGGCGAATAAGTCGCACGGGATCAGGAATACGGGGAAGAGTTCGCTGCTGTTTTATTTTTATAAGTGGAAGGCGTAAGGAATGCAGACACGCAAGCTAGGGAATAGTGATTTGGAAATCACGCGGATGGGGATCGGGGCTTGGGCGATGGGGGGCGCGGGTTGGGCGTTCTCTTGGAGTTCACAGGAGGATAGTGATTCGGTCGCGGCCATTCGGCGCGCAGTGGAGCATGGGGTCAATTGGGTTGATACCGCGGCGGTCTATGGGCTAGGTCATTCCGAAGAAGTCGTCGGCGAGGCAGTGAAGGGTCTGGCGAAGAAGCCATACATCTTCACCAAATGCGCGCGCGTGTGGAATGAGAATCGTGAGATTGGCAAGTGCATCAAGCGCGATTCGGTGAGGCGGGAGTGCGAGGCGAGCTTGCGGCGGTTACAGGTGGACGTGATCGACCTGTACCAGATGCACTGGCCGGAACCGGATGAGGACCTCGAGGAAGGGTTTTCCGCGATGTTGGAATTGCAGCACGAGGGCAAGGTCCGGTGGGTGGGGGTGTCCAATTGCAACGTGTCGCAGATGAAGCGGGTGCAGGCGATTGGGGCAGTGACTTCACTGCAACCGCCGTATTCGCTGGTATCGCCGGAAGTGGAAACCGAGATCCTGCCGCATGCGCTGGCGACGGGCGTGGGTGCGATTGTGTATTCACCGATGAAGGCCGGGTTGTTGAGCGGAAAGATGACGCGCGAGCGGGCGTTGAATCTTCCCGCCGATGATTGGCGGCGGCGAAATCCGGCGTTTCAGGAACCGGCGTTGACGCGGAATGTTGCGCTGGCGGATCTGCTGGGCGAGATCGGGAAGCCGTATGGGCGCAGCGCGGGCGAGGTGGCGATTGCGTGGACGCTGCTGAATCCGGCTGTGACCGGGGCGATTGTCGGGATGCGCAATGCGGAGCAGGTGGATGGCGTGATTGGAGCGGCGGATCTGGAACTGAGCGCGGGGGATGTCGAGAGGATCGAGACGTTCCGGCGGGGCTAGGAGCCTGTCCGAGAATTTGCCCTGATCCTGCCTTTTGCGCTGGCATCTGAAACAGAACCGGCCCATAATGTTTTATGGGAAAAAGCTACCGGCCCTACTACCCGGACGAGGAGTTGTTGCTGCCTCCCAGCCT
>JACQZR010000007.1 GCA_016213775.1 Acidobacteriota bacterium | reverse complement strand
CCCGTAAATGTTTTTACAGCGATGGTCTCATCCTCGGTGGTGTGACTGTTCCCCAGACCTTCCTGTCGGGGCGTGGCCGCGGGGGCGAGTTGCAGTTCAAGAGTCGGTTCGGCCGGCCTTCCCCAAAACTGTTAAGCACCCATGCGGTCGCGACGCCTTCCCCTTTCTGCGCTAGGATGGGCATTATGACGGCACTGGTTGCACACAAGCTATGGACTCGCGAGGAACGCGAGGTGCTGGAGAAATCCGGACTGGTGGATCCGCGGCGATATGAGCTGCTGGAAGGTGAACTGGTCGAAAAAATGCCGAAGAACATTCTACACGTCCGGTCCATGGTTCTATTGATGAAATGGCTCATCAGCTTGTTTGACGCCGAGTGCATTGCCCAGGAATCGCCGATCGACGTCTCTCCTGAGGATAATCCCACTAGCGAACCCGTCCCGGATGCGATAGTGCTCACTCAGTCTATCCGCACAGTAACCAGTCAGATTCGAGCTTCCCAACTGCAGATAGTGTTCGAGGTCTCCGATTCCTCTCTAGCCATTGACCTTGGCTCCAAAGCCAAACTCTACGCACGAGGCAATATCCCGGAGTACTGGGTGCTGGACGTCGACAAGCGCCGCGTGATCATTCACAGAAGGCCCGTGAATGGCGAGTACCGTTCCATCGAAGTATTCGCTGAACGGGAATCGGTAGCCACACTTGCCCGGCCCGATTCTCCAGTCGAGGCAGCCGAACTGTTCGGCTAGAGCCGGATCAGGTCCCACGGCTTCCGCTGATTGCGCGTCAACATCGCCGACGCCGACGCATCGTTCTGGAAATCCTCCCGCTTCGCATCCCAATGCAGTTTGTGCCCGGTGCGCATGGCGATGTTCCCCAATAGCGCTACCGACGTCCCCCGATGCCCGATCTCGATATCCGCATTCGGCGTCTTACGCGACCGCAGGCATTCGAGAAAATTCGCGCAATGCGCCTTGGTAGGCTCTTCCACGTTCTCCCACATGCGCTTGACTGAAGCGGCGCGCTTGCGTGGGGGCGGCGCGGCTGCGGCACGGCGGCTGCTGTACGCCGGCGTCTCCGGCTCCGGAAAAATCTCCCAGCCGATACGCTCCGCGTAGATCGTGGCTTCGGTGCCGTAGAAGGCGATCCCGTTCGGCTGATCCGCCTCGCTGCGCGCATTGTAATAACGATGGCCCGGAGTGCGCCCTCCCATCCCATGACCGTTCAGGTTGTTGCCCTCGTACGTCGCGATGAAGTTATCGTACTCGTAAGTGACAGTCATGAAGTCCGGCGTCTCACGCCCATCCTTCATCTCATAAACACCGCCCGACGCGCTGACGGTATGCGGCGCCGACACCCCCATGATCTGCTGCATCGTATCCAACCTGTGATTGCCGAAATCGGTAATGTAGCCGCCGGAATAATCCCAGAAGTAGCGGTACGTGCTCAGAAACCGGCGCGGATCAAACGGCACCTTCGGCGAAGGCCCAAGGTACATATCCCAATCGAGCCCGTCCGGCGCCTTCGGATTCGGCGTTGCCGGCATCGGCATGAGTGTATGGTTGGAGTAATTCCAAACCTTGACAAACCGCACCGGGCCGATATCGCCCCGTTGAATCATCTCCGCGATCTTCTGAAAGTGCGGAGCGGAGCGATGCTGGGTGCCCACCTGGACAATGCGGTTGTGCTGCCGCGCCGCGTCCACCATCACACGCCCTTCACGAATCACCAGCGACGTCGGCTTCTCGACGTACACGTCTTTGCCGGACTGGCAGGCGAGCACACAGATGGCCGCGTGCCAGTGATCGGGTGTGGCGATGTGCACGGCATCGATGTCCTTGCGGTCGAGCAGCCGCCGAAAATCGCCATACGACTTCGCGTCCGCCCCGGCCCATTCGCGCGTACTCTCGCTGTTGGTGGCGTAAACATCGGCCGACGCCACATAGTCCGCCGGACCGGCATCGCGCATCAATCGGGCGACGTAGCGCCCGCGCCCGCCACAGCCGATCAGCGCCAGCCGGATACGATCGTTCGCCCCCATCACACGCTGCATGGAAAGGGCGGACACGGCAGTCCCAGTCAGGAATCCTCGTCGAAACATGCAAGGATTCTATCGCATGTGCCGCCGTCTGGCGAATGCCCCAATAGGGAAGGCCGGGCTTGTCCACCCGGCCCCGTTCCATCAGACAGTAGCGAACCGACGCTTAGAACTGCACGAGGAAAGTGAGGTTCATCAGCGGCTGCCCGCCCAGGGACGCGGTGCGCGGATCGTCGCGGAGTTTGCCGAACGTCTGCGGATTGCGGAAGTCCACCGTCGTCCCAGGACCAGTGAAATTAAACGTCTTCAGGGCATTCTGGAAATCCCAGCGAATCTGCGCTTTGAACCGTTCCTTGAATGTGAAGTTCTTCTGCACCGAGGTCTGCGCCCACACCAGACGCGGTCCGGTGAGAATGTTGCGTCCGGCATTGCCAATCTGGAATTCGCCAGGGTAGGCGAACGCGTTGATGTCGATGACCGCCGGCCGGTTCACTTCCACAAACCGGTCGCCGCCACCGTTGTTCCACAGTCCGAAGTTATAGTCTGGCGTTCCCACCAGGTTCGGTCGCCGCGCGCCTGAATAGCCAGGATAGTAGTTGTTAGTCGGCGCGTTGGCCCAGGTGAAGTTGAGCGGATTCCCTGATTCGATCGTCTGGATCCACGACAGCTCCAGACCGCTCATCAACCAGTTGCCGATGCGATTACCGGACTGGAACTTCTTTCCTTTGCCGAACGGCAGTTCCCAATTCACTGTGCCGATGTAGCGGTGGTTGCGATCGTACCCCGCGCGGGCCTTTTCGAGGTTGCGGTTCTGGATGGGCGCCAATCCGCCGCCGGCGTTATCGTTGTCGGCGCTGTCGATGGCTTTGGAGAACGTGTAGAACGTCATGAAGTACAGCCCTTGCGACATCCGCTTCTCCAGCTTCACCGTCCCCGAATGGAAAGTGGAATGCCCAAAGTTCGATCGCATTGTGATGTTGCCGAGTTGGGGATACGGCCGGTAGTTCTGCGCCGCCGCGTTCACTGCCAGTTGCTGCGCACGGTTGCCGGCAAAGTAGTCCACGGGGAACGTATTCAGCTCCCATCGTTCCACCAGACCCACACTACTCGATCCCTGATAGCTCACCTCCACCAGATAGTCGCGCGTGAATTCGTGCTGCACACTCGCGTTCCAGTTCATCGCGTAGGGATTGCGCAGCGACGGATCCCAGTAGCTGATGTTTCGGCCGCTGAAGTTGGTTCCGAGGAACGGGCTGGTGCCGTTGGCAAGAATGTTCGCCCGGGGCGGCGCAACGCCCTTGCTGATCTGGTAAATCGGAGTCGGATCGCCGGGGTCGGATTGCTGCAAGGCGGTGGCCGTATATTCGTCGTACATTTCGCGCCCGGCGGGGAATTTCACGTCCACTGTGTAAATGCCGAAGCCGCCGCGGAACACCCACTTCTCAAATGGATGCCAAGCCAAGCCAAGACGTGGGTTGAAGTTATTGTTGTCCCGCGCGTTCAAACCCGAAGTCGGGTGGATGATCGCGCCCGTGCGCCCCGTAATCGGATCCGTCGCCTTTGGATCGAATTGGCTCATCAACCCGTATTTGGTGGTGAACGGGCTCTCGTTGGAGTAGCGGACGCCGGCGTTCACCGTCAGTGTCGGAGTCACTTTCCAGTCGTCCTGGAAGTAGAAACTGTGGATGGAGGAGCGAGGCAGCCAGCTCGTCAATTCGCCAGTGAAGTTGGCGCTGGTGACATAACCGGTGAGAAAGCCCGCGAACGGACTGCCCGTGTTTCCCGTGGCCGTCCCATCCGGTTGCAGCCCCGTGGTCGATCCCGAGAAGTTGAAACGGACCGGCTGCGCGAGAACAGCCGAGTTCAACCGGAACCTCAACAGATCGTATCCCAGCTTGAAGGCATGCTTGCCCCGAATTATCGACATATCGTCGCGGAACGAAATCGTCTCGTTCACGGTGCGGCTGCGGTTGACACCGGCCATTCCGTAGATAGAGGTGGGCGAGTTGCGGTCGCCGCTGCCGAATGCCGGGAACAGATCGCCATTGATGTTCGGAATACCCAGCTTCTGATTCCAGTTCTGCTGGTAGGACGGAACCTGCGTTTCCGCATAACGCCGGTTGTAGCCGATACGCGCGTCGTTGACGATGGATGGACTCACCACCCAAGTCTTGCCGAACGACATCAACTGGTTGCGCGACGGCGAGTAGTTGCCGCCGGAATGATCGAATTCGGGCCGGTCCTCGCGTATGTTCCAGGGACGTCCGAATCCGCTGTAGCGGTTGTCCGTCCAGGAATAGTAGACCTTGAACGCGGTGCTGAACTGATGATCCAATCGGAGGTTGTAGTCATCGAGAAACACCTTCGCGAATTCGTCCGCAAGGTAGTTGCCGGTCGCGCCGGTGGAAGTGAAGCCGCCCGCTCGATTCGGCAGCCGCCACGGATCGAATTCGAGAACCTTGCGAGCCACCGGGTCAATGCGCGATGCGGGTATCAGATTGTTGGGAAAGATATCGCGCATCCACGTGGTTCCTACCCGTCGCGTAGTGGCCGGATCGAAGATGCGATTCGCGCCCGCGAAGTTGAAATCGCCCTGACGCATGCCAAGGCTGGGAACCGAAGCGTCCACCTGCGCCACTTTCTTCTCATGCAGGCGCTGGAATCCAAAAAAGAAGAACGTCTTGTTCTTGATGATCGGACCGGAAACGTTCGCATCAGGCATCATAAAGAACACCGGCACGCCGTTGGGTCGTCCGGGAGTAGCCTGCGATGTCTTCAACCGGTCGAAGAACAGCCGGTGCTGCATACTGCGCGTGCGCCCGTAGAACGACATCAGCCCGTGCCATTGGTTGGTGCCCGTCTTCTTCACGGCGCTGATGACGCCGCCGGCCGAATGCCCGTATTCCGCCGGAGGCACGGTGGTGATCACTTGCACTTCCGCAACCGAGTTCTGAATCGGCTTCGTAGTCTCAGTACCAGAGCCCTGATCGTTCCCGTTAACGCCATCTTCAAAGATGCCGATCGCACCCGCGCGCTGCCCTGCCAGATGATACGCTCCCAACCCGCCACCATAAGCGTAGCCGGCGGTTGTCATCCCAGGCACGATGTTCATTGTCGAGTTGATGAACCTCTGATACAACGGCATGTCGTACAGCACGTTGCCGCTGACTACCGACCCTGTGGACGAGGTTTCTGTTTCCAGCAGCGCCGTCTTGCCCACCACTTCCACCGACTCGGATACGTTTCCCACCTGCAGCGCCATATCGACGGCCAGCGTATCGCCGGTGCTCAATTCCACATCATCGCGAACACCGCGCTTGAAGCCGGCGGCCTCGAATGTGATCCGGTACTTGCCCGGCTGCAGAGATTGCACGCGATACAACCCCTCGCTGTTGGTAATCGTGTTGAAAGTGAAGTTGGTGCCGCTTTGCACCACCCTGACGGTGACCCCGGGCACTACCGCACCCGTCGGATCAGTAGCACGGCCAGTCAGTGTCGACGAACCAATCTGGCCCCAGCTCAACGAACTGAGCAAGGCAGTGAAAGCCCCAACAGATAGAATCCTCTTCATGGACAACCCCCTCTTTCCAGATTCACGTTGCATCCTCGGTTGCGAACGTGTGAAGCATTATATTGATTCCGTGGGTGGAGTGCAAAGAGGAGGTCCGCGCAATGTCCGAGCAATACCGTGACGCAGCCGGCTGCCGTGACTACCTGGTCCCTGGTCCCTGCGTGAGGCGGCGCAGCGATTCCCGGCGGCGGTTCAGCCGGCGAGCCATCGTGCTGGTTCTATGGGGCAGCGCCTCGAGACTCCCCTCTTCTTCGATCAGGCTGTCGGCGACACTCATTGCCGTTTCGTAACGGCCGAGCAACGCCGAAGCAAGCTGACGAACCCTGGCGGGCTCCTGGGGGCTGAGCAGTTTCAGCAGAGCTACGAGGTGCAGGTTCGACTGTGCGCGCGCGTTCATGGGCCGCGTGATGTAGAGCGATTCGAACACGCGGAGATACTCGGCCGCCTGCGATCGCGCCCGCGCGCTTATCTGGTTAAAGAGCGGCCCAAGATGATCCGGCGTGAAGTGACCGCCCACGATCACGCCGATATCTTTGGCGATCCTGGAAGCATCAGTGGTTTCAGGGCTCATTTATAAATTCTCCACGAGTGTGTTGCCGGTTGTCGCGTCGGGCCCCGGAGTAAACCCGGCCCTTGCCGGTTGCCGGGCCGTGCGCCGCCGACGCGCCCAGTTGATGATGTTGTCGTTTCGGGGATCAACGTCCGGATCGGGGGTGTGCAGGTCATGAATCCTGCGATAGATCCTTGGGTCCCCTGGGGCGCCCCCAGGAGCATTGGTGTTAAATGTGTAGAAGCGGCGCTGCGTATCTTCGTCAAAACGGTTGAACAAGACGTGATGCAACTCGTGGGCCAAGGTATAGTTGTCCAGATCCACGTCCGCATCCATGAAAATGAAATACCGGTCACCGAGCGCTACCGCTCTCGGAGCTATTGGTACGTAGGCGTTGAAATCGTCCTGATTGCACTGAATCCAAACCGCGGTGACGGTGTTGTCCGGAGTGATGGGGACCAGGTCATTCAGGGCCGCCCTCTCGTTGGCGCTATCTGCTACTCCAGGATAAACCCCATCGGCATTCAGAACACCGGCCGGAATGCGCCGGCTAAGCGTGGCCTGCGCTTCAATCTTGAGGCCGATCTGGTTCCAGCGCAGATTGGCTTGGGTGAATTCTCCGGCGATCTGGGCGGCGGTGGCGTGATCTCCGTAGTTGATGACGCGAACGCGCACACGGCGGCGCTCGTCGCTTGGCGTTCTTTGGAACAATGGAAGTTCGACTGTCACCGCCCGGCCTCCACCCGCGGGGGTGTATTCGCCACGAACGAATCCGTCCATGGTGGCGCGGCGGAGACGATGGTCGCTTTGTCCCCGATTGCGAACTCCTGACGCCAGCCCGCTGTGGGTCGCCTGGTTTGCATCGATGTCGTCGGTAACCAGCATTACCGCGCGAGAGACAAATACCTTCGAGCCCGCGGCGGTTTCGGTTAACGTCAGATCCTGCGAAGCGGGAACGTCATCGTCCCGCCGGTCGCTGCGAAGCGTCTTCCATCTGATAGTAACGGTGGATCGGGTTGCGCCGGTGTCGCGAACACGGAAGTAGAAACGCCGTTCGTCGGAGCCAACGAAGTTAGCGGTTTCCGCGGCTCCGTTGCGAACATTTCCGGATGCGTCGTACGCGTTATCCCAGATTCCGAAGCGGGTAAACGTCGCGACGGGAGAGCGGCCATCCACCACATGGTTGTCGTCGTGGTCGTTGACGATCTCAATCGTGGCCGTGGGTGCGGGAGGCACGATTGGAATCCTGAAGAAGACTTCCACGCGGCGGCTCTTCTCGGCCGGCTGCCCGCGAAGGATCTCCGTCTCGCCTTTGGAGGAATCGTTGATGATGATGCCTGATGATGCGCCCCGCTGGACCGATTCGATCTCGTCTAACAGTGCGCGCTTGAACTTGGTGGCACGGCGTTTGCCGAGGTCCAGGTTGTATACATCGTCCCCCACTGGATCGGTGTGTCCCACAGCGTCGAGATTGTTGATCGGGGATGGGGTCCCCAGGCTGGCGACGATGCACTCGGCCAACTGTCGTAGCTTTGCGCGGTGTTCGGCTGGGAGCTCATCTCCGTCGAAACGGTATTTGTCGAAGACCAGAGGGCTGCTCAGGCCGGCGCAGGCGGCAGGCGCGGCGCCCGCGGCCGGCGCCTGCGTTGGCGAGGGCGGAGTACGCGACCAAGGCCGAACAACGAGGTCTGCTTCTTCTTCACCTTCTTCTTCTCCGGGCTCGGGAAGAACCGGAACCCGCAGATCGTAAGAGTCCACCGGAAAAACCTGGACAGCTTCGCCCGCGTAAGCGGCCTCGGGCTCATCGCCGCCGTTTGGTTCGTTAACGACGGGTGGTTCGTCCAGGCCTGGCGGTTCGGCATAGCCGGGCGGTTCTGCGGCAACCGCGGGAGGCGGTGGGCTGCCCACCGGCCATGGGACCGGCAGGGGACGGTAGCTCGGAACCGCGGGTGGTACCACAACCGAGGGCGCCCGTCGCGGTCTGACGACCACGCTGTTATGTGGAACGCGGCGTCCAGGGCGGATACGACGCCGGCGGCGAACAGCACGCCGCGGCCGGCCCCGGCGTCGCTGCCTTGGGCTTTCTTCATCGTCTTCCAGGGCGAGATCGGAGAATTCCACAAGGTCCGCCCACGCGAGCCCGCCTTCGCCCATGGCTCGTCCGATCAGGATGTCGCCAGGCTGCACCTGGCCAGAAATGAAGGCGCCAGGCGCCGCCACGACCTCAAGCCGGCGCTCGAAGTGGCGCTGAGCCGCGGCTCCAAGGAAGCCTGTCAACGCGTCGAAAATCGCAGCAACCGTTGCCGGCTCACCTAGCATGTCGAGCACGGGACCTATATCGCCTGCCGTTTCGAGCGCCGATTCCACGAGCGACTCCGCGTCGGACCACTCGGCAGTTTCTCTACCCTCCAGATACTCCACCATCCTGCCCATTTCTGCCTTCCTTTCCGTTGCTCATCTCTGGCCAAGCCCATAGTAAAAGTAGATGCTCGCCGGGTTGCGCTGTTCAGCGCCGACGAATCGCACCATCTGCTTCAGAATTGGATTGCTCACATTCCGTTCAGAGTTCCTCTGCCACTGGTCAGCGAGCAAGCGGATGCCTGCCAGAATCCGCTCATCGAGCGCTTCAAGACTGGCTCGGATGAAGGCGGCATCCGCGCCGCCCGGAGCAAACGCCGGCATTCTCAAATCCCGTCGAAGCTGTTCCCTGGCGACGAAGCTCAAGAAATCCTCTGACGGCATGACCGGCGCCACACAGTGCGCCAGCCGCCGGACCATTGAGTCCGTACCGTTGATGTAAAGATCGCTCTTAACGGTTTCATCCAGTGCCGCTTCCAAGAGAAGAGCCAATCGCTTCCTCTGTTCGAGGGGAAACGGCTCGGTGTCGAGGACATGCAGGCAACGGCTCACTGCGGTAATCAACGGGTCGATGGTGGGCGCCGCGGCGGGCTCAGTGCTGACGTCGTTCTGGCTCACGGCAACTGGCAAGTCGCAGGCATCCGCGGAGTCGGCGTCCGCACTCTCCGCCACTTCATGCGCCTCCTCCTCCCGGAGTTCCTGCGAGACTTCCTCCGGCAGGGAGTCCCCGGCCAGCTCAAGCTCATCCGCGACTGAAGTGCTTTCCATGAGTGCAGGATGACGGCGGACCCAGTGCCTTGTCGCTTCTACCGCGCCGGCGACATCGAGGTATCCGCTTCCATGCCGCCATTGCGAACCGTCCTCCGGCGGAAACGCCGGGTCGGCCGAGCCCAGTATCAGCCTGCGCGTCTCCCCGATTGAGAGCGGACGCTCCGCAGCCTCGAACATGTTGGCGATGCATCCGGCTACATGCGGCGCAGCCATGCTTGTGCCCGAGTTCATCGCCAGATCCGGTATGGGGATGTCCGAGTCCAACGGTGTCGATTTTGCGGCCCACACGTTGACGCCCGGTGCAAGGATGTCCGGCTTGAAACGTCCGTCTACTGTCGGTCCCGAACTGCTGAACCTGCCCAGTGGGCGGGCGGGATCGTGCGCGTCGTATGCGCCGGCGGCGATGTTTCTGTAGCCGTTGCAGATGGTTCCCGTAGTGGTTCGCCGGTTCGCGTCATCCGGGTGGAAACGGGACTGGCAACTCCGGCAGGAGGTGTCGCGCTCCACCCAGGCGTTATAGCGGCCGTCAACAACATCCTTTCCAAACAGAGTAATCCGCCATTCACCGGGTGGGGCATCCGAGTCGAGGAAAACATCCACATGGTGGTCGCCATTGCTCGGATCGCGAGAGCGATGGTAAAAGCGGCCGACCGTCTGGCCGTCCGCTTTGATCGGAGCTTGTCCGCCCTGCGGTACCGAGAGCGGTCGCGCGCCGCCAGGCGGCGTTAGGGATACCGAGAGCTCATCGGATTTCGCATACCAGACTTCCAGCTCATTCGCTGTTCGATCGGCAGGGTCCACAATCCAGCGCAGGATGCTGGTTTCACCCGGCCTGATATGTCCGGCTGCGTGCGTGTTGGCCTGGAAGTAGTTACCCGCACTCTGGACGACACAACGGCCGGGGGCTTCCCCTAACAGGTGATCGATCGACTGTTCGACGAGAGTCAGTCCATTGTGCGGCCCACCATGCCGCCCCACGCTCATATTGCAAACGAACGGGCGCGTGCCGGCCTGCGCGCGAATCCAGTCGAGGGCTTCGAGCAGCGTGACGGAGTCGCCGAGATTGGCCGGTTCGCGCGAACCACGTGATGACGCATGGACTAGTAAAAGGTCCGCCTCCGGCGCCATGCCGCAAATCGAACCCTTTAAGCGGCCGTTTCCCGCGGCGATGTCGAGAACGTGGGTTCCATGGGAACCGTGGCCGCGAGGATCGGATTTGCCAGGATGATACCCCAGCACTTCATAGGGCCTTGGGTTGCCTAATGCCCTGTCAATATCGGAGCGACTGAAAACCCTACCATAGCCGTAGGGTTGGGGAGGCGACCCAAACCCGTGGGTCTGGTCCCATAGGGCCATTATCCTGGTGGATCCATCGGGGTTGCGGAAGTTATCGTGGGCAAAATCAAAGCCCCAGTCGATTACACAGACGATTACGCCGCGGCCTGTGGTGGACAGGCCGGCGGGCCGTCGAGGATCGCCGTCCGTCCAGGAATCCGGTCTCTCCACGCCTTCCTGCTCTTCGTCAATGGCCTGTCCATGAGTCTGCGCCGCCTTCAAGCTGTACACCTCGCTGTCGGCCCATGTTTCCACGATGCTGGCGCGAGGCAGACGGCAGGTTGCAATTTGACCGAACCGGGCTACTATCCGTACATCCTTGACCGTTGCGCCGGGCGAGGAGAGTCGAATGATGGCTTCGACTTCTCCTTCCTGACCACCGGCCAGCAACTCGTGCAGGTTGGGATCCATGGTAATCTCCGAGCTTCTCGCCCCCCACAATTCCCCTCTGGGCCGCGCGGGGCCGCCTGCTAGACGGCCGCCTCCGGCTTCTTCTTGGTTAGTTGACTCGCGCTCTGGGCCGTACTATCACTTCGGTCGACTTCGCAGACTCTTGTTACTTTTTCCAACAGCTCTCGACACATTTTCGTTTGCTCTTCTTTGCGTTCTTTGACCAGTGTCTGGAGCTTCGTTTCCTCGTCCTGCAACGCCTTCAGAACTTCCTTGTTGTCATCCATCAAGCTCTGGAAGTCATTGAGAAAGCGATCCACGGCGCCGGAGAAGCCGGTTCCGGGGCTCGGTGAAACCCCGCCTGCTGGCGGGAGCGCCACCGGTGACGGCGCCTCCCGAATCGCAAGCTGCCGGGCGAGAATAGGCCCGAACAGTCCGCCAGCGATCATTGTGCCAATCAGGGCATGCCGGGTTGCCGAGGCGCTGTCGGCTTTCTGCCGCAAGGCCAGTTCCCGGCCGACCAGGAATTGCATGGGAAAATCTGGGTCATTAAGTGCCATCTTGAATCCTTCCCTTTAGCCGCCTGCCACCGTTACTTATCCAGCAACAGAATCATCGGCAACATCATGTTCATGCCACCGTAAGCGCCGCCTCCCGAACCAGGCTGCATAGCGCCCATCATGGCGATGACCAGTGGCAGCGTATTGTCGACCTTCTTCACTTGGACGGAACCTAAAATCGGCGCCGTGACCCGCGGGTCAGCACCCGCCTTGGCTTCGAGCTCGGGCGTTTTCTGGAGCAGGGGCAACAGCATGTTGAGTTGATTCTGCTGCGACGCGGCGCCGCCTTGCTTCTTCATATCGGAGCGCAAGTCGGCGATGGCGGAGTCCTGGCGGTTGTTCTCCTTGGTCAGTCTTTCGGTGGCCGACTTCACCTGAGAACCGAGGCTCTTGATCGCCGCCGCGTTAGCGCGAATGTCCCTCCCGACCCGGTCCAGGCTGGCTTGAAGGCTGGCGGTTGTTACCGGGGCCTTCGACACCGGCCGTTTCACCAGGTTCCTTCCGGTGCCCGTCCGGCCGACGCGAATGCTCGGCGGCCGGCGGACGCGGCGGCGGCGGCGGCGTTCGCTGGAATCATCGTCAGCCTCGTCATCCTCGACGAAGTATTCGTCATCGGACTCCTCGTCTTCGGCGAATAACTCATCGTCTTCAACATCGTATTCAATCATGGATTGTCTCCTTGTGTGGTGGAATCGGCTTTGGTGGAATCGGTCTGATTCGGATGTGGTTGGCGAGTCTCGTTTGCTCGGCTCGCTTTCCGTTGTTTGTTGATTTTCTTCAGTGCGGGCACGATCATTTCGGCAAAGAGATCGGGATCGGGATCGCCCCACCCGGGCGCCCCTTCGCCCCGGCACGAATCACAGGCGGGGTCGTCGCCCCAGCAGAGATAACAAGCTCCGAGAGCGGCCGCAAGCGTGTCACCAATCTCGCGTTGAAAGGCCAATTCGCGCTTCAATCGCCGTTGCCTTTGCAGAATCCTGGTCGTTTCGCCGCTCTCCTCCATCGCGCTATCCGGCTCGACAACCGCTTGCACCTCGACGACAGAGGCTTGTTCGTCCTGTTGTTGCCGCTGGCGCTCAGCCCACTCAGCGAACATCCGGATCTTCGGGTCCTCGTGTGCGGCCAGATACTGGCGCAGGGATTCCTCCGCTGCCGGTCCGCCGTTCAGCGCCTGCTGCAGGAATTCAGTGGAGATCATGATGAAACCCTAGTCTTGCCGGAAGGTCGATTCATAAACACCCGGATACAGAGTTCGCGCCTGATGCCTTGGATCATCCGCTTCATCGCTGTCATCGGCCCACTCGTCTTCCTCACTCAGGTTCACCCGAAAGACCTCATATCCCTCGTCGTCGCTTTCGGATTCATCCTCGTAGGCCTCGCTGCGAGCAAGCAATTCGATGACCCGTTCGGCGCGAGCCTGTTCATCGGTCGGGTCAACCGCGAACTCGCCGTCGCCGCCCATCAGGTACATCGGCGACCCCGGCTCGCCGGCTGTCCATTCGTGCATCTCGTCCTCCACCTGTTCGAGTAGATGGCGTAAGGCCGTGGTGATTGCGCCTGTGGGTACACTGACTCCGCCGGCGTTGATGTTTCGGCGGCCGGCGCCGCCCATCGCAAGCGCGGACAAGGCCTGCATGACCTCCGGACGGTTGATCGTTTGCAGGAGTTGGCCGGCGGCCGGCGAAGATGCCAGGTGTTGAATCGAGCCTGCCCGATTCGGGAGACCTCTTCCACCTCCCCGTCTTCCGCCGCCCATTCCGCCGGCGGGCCTTCGTCCAGCTCCCGATGCGATACTCATGGCGCCGCCGGCAAGCCCGCCCGCGAGCGCACCCCATGGTCCCAGGGCCGCTCCCGTCGTTGCTCCCTGGATCATTCCGGGCAGGGCCGTTTTGGCTACTCTTCCAACGCTGCGCCCAGCCCGGCTGAGTGTCCTGAAGAAGTTCTCCACGTCCTCCGGGTCCGTTGCAGGATAGAGTGTTTCGAGGATTCCTTCAATTGCTTCCGATGGCAGGCCCGAGTATTCCGGAGCCAGGGCTTCGCGAACGTACGGGTATCGGTCCCCGTGATTTCGCGATTCATCGTCGCTGGATTCCCTGAGCTTCACCATCACGTCGCGGTAGTTCGCCATAGATTGCACCTTCAGTGTTCCGGTTTCGGTGGAAGTAAGGCATGGCAAGTGCCAAACGGGGCATCAGTCGATCTCGTTGACTTCATGGAAGGAAGGAGGGAGGTGCGGGTTGTATGGCCAGAAGCGCCTGGCAGCAAACACTGAAGCCGGCTTCAGTGTGCACTGAACATCCTTACTGAACATCGAACGGATCCGCTGCAAGGAGAAGCGTATTATTGTGCACCGGCACGGAAGCTCGCGCCGTCGATGCCATACTGACGTAGTTTGGCGTGAAAACTGCGCTCACTGAGCCCGGCCCTGTCCGCCGCGCGATGAATGATTCCACCACATTCGGTAAGTACGGCGATGATGAACTCGCGCTCGAAAGCTTCGATCAACCGTTTTTTCGCACCGTGGAAGGAGTTCGTATCGACGGCCGCCTGTTCCGGATGAGCGAGAGCATCCTCGGCCTTGGAGTCGTCGTCGAATGCCGGCAGAAGGTCCGCCGTAAGGGGAGCGCCATTACTGGAGATGACGGCCCGGTGAACGTAGTTGGAGAGCTCGCGAACGTTGCCGGGATAATGATGACGAAGAAGACGCTCGAAGAATGGCGGTTCGATCACCGGAGTACCCATTGCGTAGCGTTGCATATGCTCGAAGGCAAAATGCCGGGCGAGTGATGGAATGTCGTCCTTTCGCTCCCGCAACGGCGGCACATGGAGGCGCACCACATCGAGCCGATAATACAGGTCCGCCCGAAATGTGGAGTTGCGTACCGCCGCTAGAAGATCCTGATTGGTTGCCGCCACCACACGAACGTCGCAGTGAAGATTGAGGGACGAACCCACTGGCGCGTATTCACCATCTTGCAGAACCCTCAGCAGTTTCACCTGGAGCCGCGTGCTGGTTTCGCCGATTTCGTCGAGGAAAATCGTACCGGAGTGCGCAGCCTCGAATCGGCCTTGCTTGCGCCCGTCGGCCCCGGTAAAAGCTCCGGGGACGTAACCGAACAACTCCGACTCTTCCAGCGAGCCGGCTATGGCGCCGCAATTCACCGCGACATAGGCATGTTCCCGGCGGCGGCTCTGCTGGTGGATCGTCCTCGCGAGGATTTCTTTTCCGGTGCCGCTTTCCCCTGTAATGAGAACAGGCGCGTCGGTGGCAGCGGCCTGGCGTGCCATTTCAAGCAAACGGACAACCTGTGGACTTTGGCCGATGAACTGCAAAGGCGCGACATAACTGGAAGCCGGCCTCGTCCCTGCAACTACAGTGCGCATAGTGTACTACCCATGCCATTTGCGTCCCGATTTGAGATTGCCCCAGAAGTCCGTTGAAAGTAGATTACGCGACCTTTCCGGGTTTAGCAAGCGGTTTCGCGGCAACTCATCCAAGCCGAGGTAAAATCCCGGCGAATTCTCATGTGGGTAAACTTGTTCGAAATGTGCTCCGGCGGACCCGACATCACAGCACATTCGGAGACGCCGGATCGCCGCCATGGACGGGAATCGCGCTCGTCAGGAAGGCTCGCCGGGTGAACGTGCGCGTAGCAGTGATAGGATCATGTAGAGGAGCATCCCTCACAGCATTATGGATTCCCGCCGTAAATTCATCAGTAGTGTCGCTACAGGCATCGCCGGCAGCCTCGCTCCACAACAGGTTCTGGGAGCGAACGAACGCGTTCGTCTCGGCATCATTGGCATCGGTGCGCGAGGTACCGAGATCGTGCGCGACGCTCTCGCCTGCCCTAACACCGAGATGGTCGCCTTTGCCGACGTCTACACGCGCCGGCTGGAGGATGCCAAAGCCCTCGCCCCGAACGCGAAGACCTACCTCGATCACCGCTACCTTCTGGAAGACAGGAACATCGACGCAGTCCTCATCGCCACGCCGCAGCACCTGCATGCCGAACACTTCTGCGCGGCCCTCGACGCCGGCAAGCACGTCTACCAGGAAAAGACCATGGCCTTCACGGTGGAACATGCCAAGCGCATGCGCGCCGCCTGGCAGAAGGTGGAAGGCAAGCGCGCCGTTCAGATCGGCCATCAGGGCGTCTCCTCCGGAACAATGGCCGACGCCCAATCGATGCTCGCCGCCGGCCGGATGGGCCGCATCACCATGGTGGAATCGCACATGTTCCGCAACACGCCCCACAGTAAACCGCAATGGTCGCGCCCCACCTATCCCGACATGACGCCGGAGAACGTCTTGTGGAAGTCGTTCCTCGGCGAGGCCCCACAGCGCGACTTCGATGCCAATCGCTTCATCAACTGGCGCTTCTTCTGGGATTATTCCGGCGGCAATTTCTACGAGAACATGTGCCATCAACTGGCCTTCTGGTACAAAGCGCTGAACCTCCAGATCCCCAAAGCGGTCACCACCACCGGCGGCGTCTACCTCTGGAAAGACGGCCGCGAAGTGCCCGACACCATGAACGTCTCCATGGAACATCCGGAAGAGATCCTGTTCACGTGGGCCTCGGGATTCGGCAACAGTTTCCTCGGCGCGGCCGAACACGTCCTCGGCGATGAAGGCACCATCCACAAGAGCCAGCAGATCCGCTACAAGCCGCAAAAGGAGAATCGTCCCAAGGACGAGGAAGTCCTCGGCTCCTCGCGTACGGCGCCGCAGGCACACATGCAGAATTTCCTCGATGGCATCCGTTTGAATAAACCGGCCAACTGCCCCGTGGAACTGGGATTCCGCGTCTCGATTGCCTGCCGCATGGCAGTAGAAAGCTACCGCCAGGGCCGCGCCATTCGTTGGGACGCAGCCAAAGAGGAAATGATCTAGGGCACGAACTATGCAGTTCGATTTCACTCCGGAGCAGGAGCACCTGCGGCGCAGCGTCCGTGATTTTGCCGAGCGCGAAATCGCGCCACATGTCATGGAATGGGACGAGACGCAAACGTTCCCCCTCGAAGTAGTGAAGGAGTGCGGACGGCTCGGCTACCTGGGATCCATCTTCCCCGAACAGTATGGTGGGGCCGGCCTCACTTACATCGACTACTGCATCATCCTCGAAGAACTCGCGCGCGTCGATCCTTCCGTCAGCCTGATCGTCGCCGCGCACACCTCCCTCTGCTCAAATCATATTTTCATCGCCGGCACCGAAGACCAGAAGCAACACTATCTGACGAAGCTGGCCACCGGCGAATGGATCGGCGCGTGGTCGTTGACCGAACCCGAAGCCGGGTCGGATGCTGCCGGCACCCGGAGCGTCGCGGTCCGCGCTGGCAACGAGTGGATCGTCAACGGCAGCAAGACCTTCACCACCAATGCACACTTCGCCGACGTAATCATCGGTATGGCGGTCACCGACCGCGCCTCTGCCCAACGCGGCATCTCGGCGTTCCTGTTTGAAAAAGGCACCCCCGGTTTCCGCTGCGGCAAAAAGGAAAACAAGATGGGCTTCCGCGCCAGCGCCACCGGCGAGGTGCTGTTTGAAAACTGCCGCCTGCCCGATTCCCAACTTATTGGCGCGCCCGGAGAAGGGTTCATCGACAGCCTCCGCGTGCTCGACGGCGGACGCATCTCCATTGCCGCGCTCTCCGTCGGCATCGCCCAAGGCGCTTACGATGCCGCCCTCAAATACTGCAAGCAGCGCAAACAGTTCGGCCGCTTCATCTCCGAGTTCCAGGCCATCCAGCACAAGTTGGCCGATATGGCCACTTCCATCGATGCCGCCCGCCTGCTCAACTACCGCGCCGCCGCTTACAAGGACGCCGGCCGCCGCGTCACCAAGGAATCGGCGATGGCCAAGCTATACGCCAGCGAAATCGCCGTCGAGGTCTGCAATGAAGCCCTGCAGATTCACGGCGGCTACGGCTTCATCAAAGACTATCCGGTGGAGAAGTTCTACCGCGACGTCAAACTGATGACTATCGGCGAAGGAACCAGCGAGATTCAACGCCTGGTGATCGCGCGCCAACTGCTCAATCTCTAGATCATGCACCCCCTCGCGCAACGCATCCTGCAGGGCGACCTGCGCGCCATCGCCCGCGCGGCAACGGCAGTGGAGAACCGCACCGCGGAGGCTGAACAGATTCTCCGGGATTTGTTTCCGCACACCGGACACGCCGCCATCGTCGGAATCACCGGACCTCCCGGCGCGGGCAAGAGCACGCTGGTGGACCAATTCGCCCGCCAGTTGCGCACCGCCCGGCAAAACATCGGAATCATTGCAGTCGACCCGTCCAGTCCCTTCAGCGGCGGAGCGCTTCTCGGCGATCGCATCCGCATGCAGCATCACCACGCCGACCCAGGCGTCTTCATCCGCTCCATGGCCACGCGCGGCCACCTCGGCGGTCTCGCCCGCGGCACCCTCGAGATGGCGCTGCTGCTCGATGCCGCCGGCCGCAACACCATCCTTGTGGAAACCGTCGGCGTCGGGCAGGACGAAATCGAGATCACGCGCCTTGCCGATGTCACCGTCGTGGTCCTGGTGCCGGGAATGGGCGACGATGTCCAGGCCATCAAGGCCGGCATCATGGAAATCGCCGACGTGTTTGTGATCAACAAGTCCGACCTGCCCGGGGCTTCCCGCCTCGAACAGGAATTGAAGGCGATGCTATCTACCAGCCCGGGCAACAGCGAACGCGAGATTCCGATCGTCCAAACGGTGGCCGGCGAAGGCAAAGGCATCGACGCGGCTCTCGACGCCATCCACGCCGTTCACTCCGCCAGAAAACGGGATGGTGTGCAACTGTGGCAGGCGCGCCTTCGCGAGATGATTCGGGAGCGAATTCTCGATCTGCTCCCCTTTTCCGAAATAGAGGCCGCCGCGCGCGCCGTTGCCTCGCGCCAATCGGATCCTTACTCGGAAGTGGCAAAGTGGATGCAGCGCTTCCAGCGCTCGGGACCCCTCCGTTGATCAACCACACCGGACCCCGCCCATTTGCGCTTTTGCGACCTCGTTTTGCGTTCTTGCGTAAAACTCCGTGTTCGAGGCTTCATCGGCGGCGACCAGGTCTGGCGCTACCCCTTTACGCCGCCCTGCGGATAGGAGCCTGGCGTCGTCGCCCGAGTTCCCCAAATCGCGCCTTGGCTCGCGACTTCAACAAGCGGAATTGCGTTTCGCTCAGACGCATGTCACGGCAGATTTCGCCGATGGATTGCTCCTCCAAATAAAACCGCCTCAAAACCTCGCGCTCACGGTCCCCCAGCGCGGAAAAGACCTCGCGAATGAGCCGCCCCCTCTCGCGTAGCACGAACTCTTCTTCCGGGTCGTAGATACTTCCCTCCACACGTCCCGTCCATTCCGCATCCGCTACCTTGGTCCGCGAGAGTACCAGCTTCTCAATCACGGTGGCAATATGCCGGCGCATGATCGCGTGAATGAACCCAAACAGCCGCAGCGGGTCTCTCAGTTCGCCTTGACGGATGGAGCGCACCACCATCAGAAACGCGTCGTGGAGAAGGTCCTCCACATCCTGGTCACCAAACGTACGAGACAAGGAACGCCTCACGGACACAGAGAACAGCCGGTAAAGATCGAGAAGGCCGCTCTCGTCGCCCCTCCGGACCCGCTCAACAAGCCCGAACAGATCGATGTCGCTTCCAACTTGTTCCCCAACGAAGCCGCCCTCTGCTCTGTGCCTCTCGGAGTGACATTGCGTCATACATCTGACCTCTTTACTGAAAGATCTCCTGAATAAGGAAACGATGGAGGTCGTTTCTCGTACCCAATGTGGATTTAGTTTGAGGTATGCCATGCAAGTGTGGAACCAAACTCACTGCCGCCCTGCTCAGCCGTCTAAATACTTGAAATCAGGACATCGGCCCTCCGGCTCGCTGCGATACACTGGGCCGAATTCCTCTTCGCTCTGCGAATCGGTACCCCCATCCACACAGTACTACACGCCAAATCCGCCCCTATTTTCAACGAATCGATTCCTGCCTTTCCGCCGCTTTGAAAAAAGTTCGATTTCCTGTTGCCCTCAACGTCTACGTTGATCCATACTTAACATCACCGTAGAGCTTTGCCTTAGCAGACGTGCTAACGTAGGATGCTGGGAAAAAAATGGCGACTGACTCCAAGGGGCACACTGCTCCCGACATTCCGCGCTCGCTGGTTGAGCGTGTTCCTGTCACGGACACGCATGAACGATGGTTGGCGGAACAGGAACGCGCCGACGCCGAAAAGCAGTTTCACGACTTGCTCGACGCCGCACCCGACGCAGTCCTCGAAATCAACCACGAGGGTAAGATTGTGCGCGCCAATGCCGCAGTGCGGGAGTTGTTCGGCTACTCGCCTGAAGAGCTGTTCCTCCAGCCCGTCGAGGTGCTGATCCCGGATGAATTGCGCTCCAACCACCGCGTGAATCGCTCCGTTTACGAGAGTGCGCCCGCAAAACGTCCAATGGGTTCCGGCCTCGATCTGTATGCGCAGCGACGTGACGGCACCCGATTCCCCGTCGACATAGTCCTAAGTCCCATCCCGACCGCCTCCGGTAAGTTCCACACCGCCGCAATTGTGCGTAATATCACCCATCGCAAGCAGGAGGAAATACTGCTCCGCGAAGCCCGTACGCAGGCGGAAAGTGCCAACCGCGCCAAGAGTGAATTCCTCGCCAGCATGAGTCATGAACTTCGCTCTCCGTTGAATACAATCATGGGTTACACTCAGTTGCTCGCTGAAGAAACCATCGGACCGTTGAATGAAACTCAACGGCGTTTTGTCCAGAATATCGAGCGCGATTCGCAGCACCTCCGCGACCTAATCAACGACATTCTCGATATCAGCCGCATCGAGGCCGGTCAGCTCGATTTGAAGCGAGAACCGTTCCCCCTCGCTCCACTCCTTCAGGAAGTAGTCACCAGCCTCCAGCCGATGGCCACCGAGAGGCAGGTCCGGCTCGACAATCCCGAACACTGCCCCGCCACCGTCGTGGGCGACGCCTTCCGCACTCGCCAAGTCGTCATCAATCTTCTTACCAACGCGGTGAAGTTCACCCAGCCCGGAGGCTCCGTGCAGATTCGGTCTAGAAGTGTTCACGGCAAGATTGCTGTCTCTGTGGACGACTCCGGCATCGGCATCCCCGCCGAGCATCTGACCTCCATTTTCGATCGCTTCCATCAGGTCTCCTCAACCCCAAAAGGTGTCAAGGAAGGCACCGGCCTCGGACTCGCCATCACCAAGAAACTGGTGGAACAGATGGGAGGCACCATCGAAGTAACCAGCGAGCTGGATAAAGGTAGCAAATTCACGTTCACCCTGGATGGGTGGATCGGGGCCGACGACGCAGCAATCAAAGTGCTCGTGGTGGAGGATGAGCCACGGTCCGCGCAGTTGCTGGACGATTATCTTAGCCCCGAGGGATACCGAGTCACCATCTGCCACAACATCGAAGCAGCTCTGCAAGCGGTGGCCGCCAACCGGCCCCAGGTGATCCTCCTCGACCTGTTGATGCCCCGCCAGGCGTCAGACGGGCTCCACCTGCTGAAACTGTTGAAAGCTGCCGTCGACACCCGGTCCATTCCCGTAGTGGTGGTTTCGGTCCTGGAGCCGTCCATTTCTCCCGCACTTACCATTGGCGCGGCCGCACACCTCACCAAACCTGTGCACAAGCAGCAGTTACTTGACGTTCTGAGAAGGGTGGTGCCTGCTCATGAGAACCATCCTGGTGGCTGACGATCATTCGGGGAATCGCGAGATTCTGCGCATGTCGTTGGAATGCAAGGGCTACCGAGTGATTGAAGCCGCCGACGGGGAAGAGGCCGTCGATCTGGCCCTCCGGGAATCCCCGGATCTGCTGCTGCTCGACATCCAGATGCCCCGCGCGGACGGCTATCAGACAATCCGCAGCATACGCCAGCACCCCGATTTCCAACACATCCCGGCAATCGCCGTGACCGCCTTCGCCATGACCGGTGATAAGGAGAAAGCCCTCGATGCCGGGTTCAATGCACATATTTCCAAGCCGATCAACATTGAGCATCTGCGCCGTTTGGTAGCGGATCTACTCCTCGGCTGACCAGGAGAGAGTTAGAAATGGCACCCACCCTTTTGGTGATTGACGACAACCCGGGAAGCCTGGAAATTGTCTCCACCGCTCTGGCGGGAGAGGGCCTGCGAATCCTCACCGCCAGCGACCCCGAGCAAGGTCTCGACCTGGTGCGACAACACCGCCCGCAAATTGTGCTCACTGACCTGATGATGCCGGGGCTATCCGGCATGGAAGTGCTCGAGCGAATCATGGAGTTGGACCCCTCCACTGAAGTGATTCTCATGACCGCCCACTACTCAACCGAGTCGGCTGTGGAGGCGATCAAGAAGGGCGCCAGCGACTACCTCAACAAGCCCATTCAGATAGCCGCCGTGCGCGAGCGTGTCCAGGCTCTGCTCGCGCGAGTCAACCGCCGCCTTCGCGTGCGGCAGCTCGAAAGCGAGCTCTCCGAGCGCTGCCAGTTGGAGGGCATCATCGGCAACAGCCCGCAGATCTGGCAGATGTTCTCGCGCATCGAACGCGTCGCCCCGCACTACCGCAGTGTCCTCATCAGCGGCCCCACCGGAACAGGGAAGGAACTGGTGGCCCGCGCCCTCCACAGCCTCAGCCCCGTGCGCCGCAGGGAACTCGTCGTGCTGAACTGCTCCGCCGTCGTCGAGACGCTCTTCGAGAGCGAGTTGTTCGGCCACGTACGCGGATCCTTCACCGGCGCTACCAACGACAAGATGGGACTCTTTGAAGCCGCCAACGATGGAGGCATCTTCCTCGATGAAATCGGAGACATGCCCCTCGCCGCGCAAGCCAAGCTGCTTCGGACCCTGCAGAATCAGGAAGTGCTCCGCGTCGGCTCGCTCACGCCCCGCCGTATCAATGTGCGTGTCATCGCGGCCACCAACCGCGACCTTCGCGCCGACGTCAAAGCGAAACGTTTTCGCGAAGATTTGTACTATCGCCTCGCCATGGTCGAGATCCAGACTCCCTCACTCGCAGAGCGCGCGGGCGATCTCCCGCTTCTGCAGATGCACTTTCTGCGCAAGTTCACAGAACTCTACGGCAAACGCATACTCGGGCTTACTCACCGCGCCCAATACGCCCTCCAGCGCCACGCCTGGCCGGGAAATGTACGCGAGTTGGAAAACGTCGTGGGTCATGCGTGCATGATGGCCCAGGGAGACATGGTCGACCTGGAAGACCTGCCCCTCTACCTGCTCCAGAACGGAGAGATCGAGGCACGCCTCGCAGACGACGATGGCAGTGGACCCGAAGGCTTGGATGAGCAGGAGAAACGTCTCCTCCTCGATGCTCTTGACCGCAGCAGTGGCAATCAAACCCAGGCCGCCAAGCTGCTCAACATCACACGCGACAGACTCCGCTACCGCATAAAGAAATACGGCCTCAGCACCGTGCACGCTACTGAATAAATCCCAGCGCGCGCAGCGACGCCTCCGGTTCCTTCTTGTCGAACAACGGCAGCGCGGCCATCTGCCGGCCATTCTCCAAAGCCACCGCATACGGCGGATCTCCGAACGGAAACGTCTTCTTCAGCACCTCGTGGTCATTCGAGGTGCCTGCCGGCAACTTCGTTGACTTCAGGAAATCAGCCGCGAATTGCGGCATGCGCGTCGGGATCGCCACAATCGCCGTATCGTTCCATTTGTGCGTCGAAAGCCGCCGCGCCGCTTCATCGCAGTGCAGGCATTCCGGGTCGTAGAAGTAGAGCAGCGTCTTGCCTTGCGAGAAAGCGGTCTGCTTGCCGTCCACCGTGATGTGGTCCGGCGCGCGAACGCCGGCGCTCCGCATCGACACCACGCCATACGACGCACCCGCAAAGGCTACCACGCCCATCAGCGAGAGACCCGCGGCACGAACATTGCCGGATCGTTGCGCCCACCAGCCGGCAGCGCCGGCAAGCAACAGCATCAGCAGATCGCCTATAAAAAAGCCGGGTCCCACCGCCCGCTTCATCCACGGAAAGCACGAACAATCCTTGCCGCGCAGCTCTTCATAGAAGTAGCCGATGTAGACCATGAAGAAAACCAGCAGAGCGGCCGTAACCCACGCTCCCCAACGGCGGTGGCGCGGCACCAGCAACAACACCGCGCACCATACTTCCACGATCCCCAGCGCTATCGCCCCTGCCAGCGCCAGTTGCGACGACACCTTCAACTGCGACAGCGTCGCCGACCATCCCACCGGATCAGTGAGCTTCCAGATCCCCGCCGAAAGGAACATCGCCGCGAGTACGAACGCACTGACAGCAGCTACTTTGGCCCCTTGTTTCGATGACTGCACACATCAGTAGACGCACAACCCCTGGCAATGTCACAACCAACGCACCCTATCCGTCGTCTTATCTGTGTTGCTCCGCCCTATTTGCGCTTTTGCGTCCTTCCTTTGCGTTTTTGCGTGAAACTCCGCGTTCGCATTGACACCCATTTTCATCCATCGGGCGACCGCGCCAAAGGCCGGTCGTGAGGCGTTCATCGGTGGCCATTAGGTTCTGGCCCCCTCACGTGGAGTCTATTGGATGAACCCGAGTCTGCGCAGCTCCGCTTCCGGCTCTTTCTTGTCGAAGATCGGCAGCGCGGCCTTCTGCCGTCCATTCTCCAACGCCACCCCGTAAGGCGGATCGCCGAACGGAAACGTCTTCTTGAGCAGCTCGTAATCATTCGACGTACCTGCCGGCAGCTTCGTCGACTTCAGAAAATCCCCCGCGAATTGCGGCATCCGCGTCGGAATCGCGACGATCGTCGTGTCCTTCCAGTTATGAGTGGCCATGCGCCTGGCCGCCTCATCGCAATGCAGACACTCCGGATCGTAGAAGTAAAGCATCACCTTGCCCAGCGTCAACGGAGTCTTCTTCCCATCGACAGTGGCGTAGTCGGGTGCCTTCGTACCGCTGTTCTGCCGCATCGCCATCCCAAACGACGCCGCCGCGAACACCGAGATGCCTGCCAGGATCATGCCCGCCGTGCGCATGTTTACCGATGGCCGCGCCCACCAGCCGGCAATCCCCGCCAAGGCCAGCATACCCAAGTCGCCGATGAAGAACCCGGGTCCCACCGCGCGTTTGATCCACGGAAAGCAACTGCATTCCTCCCCGCGCAATTCGTTATAGAAGAAGCCCACGTAGGCCATGAAGAAGACGAGCATCATACCCGTGAGCCAGGCGCCCCAACGCCGGAACCTCGGCATCAGCAACAGCACCGCAGCAAATACTTCGATGGTTCCCAACACTACCGCTCCGGGGATGCTCAGATCTCCAGGCACTTTGGCTTGCGCCAGCCTCGCCGCGGCGCTGTAAGGATCGGTGGTCTTCCATAATCCGGACACCAGAAACAACGCCGCCAACAACACCGCGCAAACCAGCGCTGCCCCGTTCTTCCAGGCAGGCAAATCCACCTCAGCCGCAAAGCGGGGGTGTGCCATACTGTCTTCCATGCTCCCCATTTTAGCCATGTTGGCGAGTATTTCGTTGGCGCTGCCTGCGTGGGCGCAGCCCGCCGACTGGGTTATCGACAACGCGGTAGTATACACAGTGGATGCGGCGCAGCCGAAAGCACGCGCCATCGCCGTCAAAGGAGAGCGCATTCTCGCAGTGGGAAATGACCTCTCCCGGCATGTCGGACCGGCCACCCGCCGCATCGATGCCAAAGGCGCGGCCATCATCCCCGGCTTCATTGATTCCCACGGCCACATGGCCAACTTCGGCGAAAGCCTCGAGATCCTCGATTTCCGCACCTCCGCCTCGGCCGCGGAGGTAGCCCGCGCTGTGCAGAAAGCCGCGCAGTCCCGCCCCAAAGGCGAATGGATCCGTGGCCGCGCTTGGGACCAGACCCGCTTCCCCGGCGGTGAATTTCCAAACGCCGATGACCTTTCCGCAGTCACCCCCGATCATCCGGTCTACCTCACGCGCGTCGATGGCCACGCCGCATGGGTCAATCGTAAAGCCCTCGAAATGGCCGACGTCAACGCCGCCACCAAAGATCCCGACGGTGGAAAAATTATCCGCGACGCCTCCGGCAAACCCACCGGCATTCTCGTGGATCGCGCACAGGGTTTGGTCTCGCGGCGCATCCCCTCCGCCGGCAATGACGCGCTACTACGCCGTCTCCGCCGCGCCGCTGAGGAGTGCGCCCGCCTCGGCCTCACCACCGTACACGACGCCGGCGTTAGCGCCGAAGTGATCGCGGCCTACCGCTCCCTGATCGCGAAGAACGCACTGCCCGTGCGAGCTTACGCCATGATCGGCGGCGCAGGCCGCCTGTGGGAGGACTGGCTGAAACGAGGCCCCGAAATCGGACCGCACCTCACCGTCCGTAGCATCAAACTTGTGGCCGACGGCGCACTTGGCTCGCGCGGCGCTGCGATGAAAGAGCCCTACTCCGACGAGCCTTCCAACCGCGGCCTCGTCCTCGCCAAAAAGGAGGACATCGAGAGAGTATCCAGGCAAGCCGCCGCGCGCGGCTTCCAGGTCAACACGCATGCCATCGGCGATCTCGCCAATCGCAATGTGCTCGATGCCTACGCCGCCGCCCTCGGCGGGAGGAACGACAAGCGCTTCCGCGTCGAGCATTCGCAAATCGTCTCGCTCGACGACATGCCCTCGTTCGCTCGCTATTCCATCATCGCCTCGATGCAGGCCACGCACGCCACCAGTGACATGCGCTGGGCCGAAAAGCGCGTCGGCCCAAATCGAATCCCCGGCGCCTATGCCTGGGAGCGCTTCCGCAAACTCGGTGTCACCGTCGCCAACGGCTCGGACTTCCCCGTCGAAAGCGCCAACCCGCTTTGGGGTTTCTACGCGTCCATCACGCGCCAGGATCACGACGGATCACCCGCCAACGGCTGGATGCCCGATCAGAAGATGTCGCGCGAGGAAGCCCTCCGCTCCTGGACCATCACCGGCGCCTACGCCGCCTTTGAGGAGAAGGAGAAAGGCTCGCTCCAAGCCGGCAAACTCGCGGATTTCGTCATGCTGTCCAAAGACATCCTGCAGGTGCCGCCGAAAGAAATCCTCACAACCCGCGTGCTCCTCACCTCCACCGGCGGACGCATCGTCTATCAGGAGAAGCAGTGATCCTTCCGGCACTACTGCTGCTGGCCGTCAACCCGAACACCCAATCGTTCGAGAAGGTGCTGACTCTCCGTCCCGCCAGCATCAAGTCCATGCATTTCTCCGTGAAGAACCGGCCCGCGGACCTCGAACTGGAGTTCCGCACTTCGCGTCCTGAATTGACCGCGCGCCTGATCGTCATCCCCAAGAACGAGCTTCCCCGCCTCGAAGCCGATCGCGACTACCATCAGCTCGCCATCACCGACTTCGCCGCCAACGGGAAACTGAAAACCTACATCCCAACCCCTGGCGAATACTACGTCGTGGTCGACAACCGCCACCAAGGCAACACGCAACTGAAGGTGGCCGTCAAGGGCTCGCTCACCGCCGACGTTACCGCGAGAGAAGCACGCTACCTCTCCCCCACGCGCCAGATCATTCTCATCTCCTGCAGCCTGCTCTGCTTCTTCGCCGTCTCGTGGATAGCCGGCCGCAGGCTATACACCGCAACAATCGCGAAGAGCCCGCCGCCGGACGAGCAAGCCTGAGGCGCGTCTGCACTCAATGGTGCAGGACACTGGGAGGCAGTTCATCCACTATCAGCAGGGAACAGCCGGCTATAGAAGGTAGACTTTTGTCGTTAGTCAGAAAATAGCTGGCCCCCGCCGTAAGCGCCGTTGCGAACTGGATTGCGTCGGGAGTCTTTAGACCAAGCTGTGCACGCAGGCGCGCAGCCTCCTCGGCAACCGACCGGCTCATGGGCAAGGTACTGAGACTATCCGAATGCATCAGTATAGAACGGTATTGTTGCACGAGATCAACGCGCTGGCTACGGATGGCATGCACCAAGACCTCTAAGAGCGTGACCATCGAGGTCACAAGACGGAACTCTTTATTGCCAGCAGCCGCGAAAAACGGTCTCAGCCGATCGAGGTAGACTGGATGCCGCTCGATGAAGTAGATGACTGGAGCCGTGTCCAACGCGACAGTGCAGCCGCGAAGCGACTCTATCCATCCGACGAGGTGCGCTCCCGCCGCAGGTACTCATCGACGTCAACACCCTTCCAGATCTCTTCACCCAGTCCTTCCAGTTCCATCAAGCTGCGCGGGGGCGAATCCAACCGGCCACTCAGCCGGGAAGCTAATTCCGCGACCAGGCGCAATTGCTCAGAAGGGGCGAGAGCCTCAACAGTTCGTAGAACATCCTCAATATGTACTACCAGCCATGGTTCACCCCTGCGCGAAAAACGCCGCCGCCGCCTGACGTGTATGCTCGATGTCCTCCATCGTATGTGCCGCCGACAAAAACGCCGCCTCAAACTGCGACGGCGCCAGGTACACATCATGATCCAGCATCCAGTGAAAGAACCGCCCATACCGCTCTTTGTCGCACTTCGCCGCGCTATCCCAATCCACCACCGGACCATCCGTGAAGAAGAACGTGAACATCGACCCCACTCGATTCACCGTGATCCCCCGCGGAGGATCGGCGCACAGCGCGCCAGCCATTGCCTCGAGCTTCTCGTACACCCCAGGATTCGCCTTCAAGTGGCGCAGCATCGCCAGTCCCGCCGCCACCGCCAGCGGATTGCCCGAAAGCGTTCCCGCCTGGTAAATCGGACCCAGCGGCGCAACCTTCGACATGATGTCCGCGCGCCCGCCGTACGCCCCAATCGGAAGTCCGCCGCCGATCACCTTGCCCAACGTCGTCAGATCCGGTTGAATCCCGTAAAGCTGCTGCGCCCCGCCATGCGACACGCGGAACCCCGTCATCACTTCATCGAAAATCAGCAAAGCACCATGACGCGCAGTGATCTCCCGCAGCGCCTGCAAATACCCCGGCAGCGGCGGCACGCATCCCATATTGCCCACCACCGGCTCAACAATGATGGACGCGATCTGCTCCTTGTGCTGCTCAAACGCCTGCTCCACCGCCGCGACGTTGTTGTACGGCAGCGCAATGGTAGTGGCGGCGAAAGCAGCCGGCACCCCAACGGCATCGGCAATCGCCAGCGTCGCCATCCCGGATCCCGCTTTCACCAGCAGCGAATCCACATGCCCGTGATAGCAGCCTTCAAACTTAATGGTGAGATCGCGCCCCGTGAACCCGCGCGCCACTCGAATCGCGCTCATCGTGGCTTCAGTCCCCGAGTTCACCAGCCGTACCATCTCCATCGACGGCACAGCCTCGCGAATCATCTCCGCCAGTTCGATCTCGCGCTCCGTCGGCGCACCAAAGCTCGTCCCGATCTCGAGAATCTCCCGCAGCGCCTGCACCACTTCCGGATGCCGGTGGCCTAACAGCAGCGGCCCCCACGACCCGACGTAGTCGATGTAGCTGTTCCCGTCCTCATCCGCCAGCCGCGCACCTTTGCCTCTGCGAATGAACCGCGGCGTCCCGCCGACTCCGCGGAATGCGCGCACCGGCGAGTTCACGCCACCGGGAATGATCTTCTTTGCGCGTTCAAACAACACTTCCGATCGTTTGCTGCTCATGATTCCAGTATCAGGCTTGCTGGCTCTGCGGGATGACGTGCTTCAGAAACATGTTCATGAACACTTCCCCCAACGTCCCATGCAGATTACGCAGCAGCCGCGCGCGCAGCGTCGAATAAGGCTGTGTCCCCGCGAACAAATCCTGCATCAGGTCCAGGAACAACGGACTGCGCCGCATGAAGTCCACCATCCGGTTGGGAACCGTGCGGAACAGGAACTTGCCCATGAACACACGCCGCGCCAGCAGCGCGCCGAACGCCAGGTCGTCGGTAAAGTCACGATGCAGCAGCCGCCGGTACGCCGCTGAAAACTCGCCCACCGGATGCTCGTCGCGCAGGATAGTATCGGTGGCCAGATCCGCTGATCGCATCGCGTAATAAAGACCCTCCCCGGTAATCGGATCCACCAGCCCGCCCGCATCTCCCACTGCCATCCAACCATCGCCTGCGATGCGATTACTCCGCCACGCCGGTGTCTCCAACGACGGCAGCAAGTGGCTGTAAAACTGCCCTTTCGTGTAATCCAGTTCCTTAGCGCGCATATACGCTTCCAGCCGCGCGCGCAGTTTCTGCGCCGTCTCCCCCTTGCCGCATATTCCCACCGACAGGTGACTGTGCCGCGGGAAAACCCAGATGTAGCCTTCCAGCCTCTCCAGGAATTGAATATCAATGTGCGGCTGCGCGCTCGGCACAAAATAGCCAAGCGCAATCATCGTATCCGACGGCCGCAACTGCGTCCCCACGTCGCGTAGCGGATTGCGCGCACCCGTCGCCACAATACAGTAATCGGCGTCGATGTCTCCATGCCGCGTCTTCAGCACCCAGCGCTTGTCCCGCCGTTCCAGCGACGTCACACGCGCCTTCTCCACCTGCGCTCCGGCCGACCGCGCACGGTTGAGCATCATGCCATTCAGATCCAGCCGCGAGTAGATGATGAGCGGCTGCCGAAGCGTCATCCTCGCTGAACCCGCTTGCGGCGCAGCCACAACCGTTTCCGTTACCAGTTGTTTCGGAGTCGCATTGTCTTTCAGGAAAGTGTACTTCTCGTACGCCTTGTAAGTAATGCCGCCGCCGCATGGCTTCTCCCACGCCAGCTTTTCGTCAATGACCGTTGTTTCCAGACCCGCTGCCGCGAGCTTGGCGGCGGCAAACGACCCGGCCGGGCCGCCGCCGAGTACGGCCACGCGCTTCATTTCTTTCCTTCGCTTCCCGATCCCGCTTTCGTCCCGCCAGCCGGCGGGTGCCCCGGCGGTAGAGCTCCGCCGGCAGGAGGCTCCGCGCCACCCGGCGCGCTCCCTCCATGTTCATTGCCACCGGAACGGCCCTTCACCACCCACTTGCCGTCTTTCTGCTCCAGGACGTATTTCATCGTCATCGAGCCACCGGCGTCTTTCGTGCCCTTGGCTTGGATCACCACCGTGGCATCGGCCTCCTTCTCCCGGAAGTTCAGGCCTGTGATCTGTACTTCCATGCTGTTCATGTCCAGGCCGGGACGCCCTTTCAGATACTCAACCACGGCCTTTTCCACCGCCTCCCTGTTTTGCGGGGCCTTGGAGCAGGCGATCAACCCCAATACCAGGGGCACGATGAAAATAATGTTTCGGGGACGCACTCTCAGATTATACCGATTGACGGCGCTCCCACCCACCCGCTCCTTCCTGTATGCCTCCCGGACGTATCATAAGGGCAGAATGTGTACTCGTTGGTGGTTTCTACTCACGGCCGCCGCGTTGTCGTTGGCCGCTCAGGATTATTACCCTTTCTCAATTAATCAGGATCAGGTGGCGGGCCCGGTTGATTTCTCTTCCCTCAACCGCCCCCTCACCTCCGCCGACCGCCTCTTCGTACGCGATGGACATTTCTATCGCATCGGACTTGACGGCGAACCCAACACCGCGGACGATGAACGCGTCCGCCTCTACGGCGTCAATCTCGCGTTCAGTGCCAATTTCCCAACCAGCGACGATGCCACCCGCATCGCCAAACGCCTGCGCCGCCTCGGCGTCAACTTGGTGCGCCTCCACCACATGGATACCCAGCCCGATTCGCAGCCCTCCAACGCGGCCAGTATCCTCACCACTGGCCCTTATCCCACACTCAATACCTTTTCCGTTGACCGTCTTAAAGCCTTCCTCCGTGCGCTCTCCGCCGAAGGCATCTACATCGACCTCAACCTCAAAGTCGGCTACACCTTCCGCCCCGCCATCGACGGCGTGCCCACCATGTCCCCGGCAATCCCCACGCAATCGAAACCGCTGCACATCTTCTATCCGCGCATGGTGGACCTGCAGCAGGAGTTCACGCGCAACCTCCTCGATGCCCTCGATCTCAACAACGATCCGGTGCTCGGCGTCGTCGAGATCAACAACGAAAACTCGATGCTCTGGGAATGGCAGGTTACCAATCTCGACTCCAAACTCAACGGCGGATACCTCACCGAGCTGTCGAACCAATGGAACGATCATCTGCGCGCACGTTACCCCGACACCGAAACTCTCCGCAAAGCCTGGCAGCCCTCCATCGCCGACGGCCCACAACTCCTCGGCCGCAACTGGCAAGCCGAATTGCACTCCATCGCCAAAGCCACTATCGCCACCACCGGATCGGCGGAGAGCCCCCAGATCAACGTTACGTTTCAGCAAGGCGGCGACACCATCATCATCAAGCAGGTGGGCTTCTCCGTCGACGCCAACAAGAGCTACCTCGCAGAAGTGGAAATACGCGCCGACCTTCCGGCAGGCACCACGAAACCCGTCTACTGGGACATCAAACAGGATGTCAGCCCGTGGCGAAGCCAAACCGGCCAGAGCATTCAGGTCGGCAGCGAATGGCGTAAGTACACCATGCTCGTCCGCACCACCTTCGCCATGGATGGCATCGGCCGCTTCGGCCTCTCCATTGAAAACGTCGGCGCCAACATGCAGATCCGCGGAGCATCCCTTCACGAAGCCGGCCAGACCGGACTCGCTTCGTCCGAAAGCCTCACCGGCAATTCCGTCGCCCTCGTCAAGACCAACGAGTATTCCTCCGCTGGACGCACCCGCGACTTCCTCAACTTCCTGGCCGAAACGGATCGTGCCTATCTCCGCAAGATGCTCGCAGCTATCCGCGAAAAGGTGGGCCCCTTAGTGCCCGTCGCCGGCACGCAAATAGGCTTCGGCGGCCTCATGACCATCGACTCCCACCGCGACCTCGACTTCCACGACAACCATTTCTACGTCGATCACTACGCCTTCCCCAACGCCGCCTGGGACGGCCGCGACTGGCGCATTCGCGACATCTCCTCCGCCGGCGGCCAACTCGGATCCATCCTCAACATGGCCACGGCGCGCGTGGCCGGCAAGCCATATACCGTCAGTGAGTTCAATCAGCCCTGGCCCAATCAGCAGGCCGCGGAAATCAACCCGTTGCTCTCCGTCGTAGGCGCCTTTCAGGATTGGGATTCCGTCATGCACTTCGCTTACTCCCACGGTCGCGGCTGGGACAACGACGTTCCCAACGGCTTCAACCTCAATGGCGATTGGACCAAGTGGATTGTCTTCGGCCAATCGGCATGGCTGTTCCGCACTGGCGCAATCGCCACCGCGGCCGAGACCATAGACATCCCCACTCCGCGCGCCGCCCGCGAACAAGCCACCGCCGAGCGCCGCAACGGAGGCATCCCGCAGTTCCTCACCAACACGCTGCGCTATCAGCAGTTCGTCCCGCTGGAGCACGCCGTGCGGCTCACCGACACGGAAGGGACAGTTACCGAACAAGCCACCGGCAATCGCAAAGGTCTCGTCCGCGCGGACACTGGTGAGTTCTCCTACGACACCGAAACCGGCATCTTCCGCCTTCATGCCGATCGCGCCGCGGCCATCATCGGCTACACACGCGACCAACTCATCGGCGCCGGCCCACTCGCGGCAAAGCTCGGGCCATCGGCTCGCGGTTTCCTCACCATCCTGCTCACCGCCCTCGACGATCAGCCGCTCTCGCAATCCCGCCGCATGCTGCTCTCGCTCCCGGGACAAACACTCCGCACTCAGCCCAGCACTACGCGCCCGCAGCAACTCGTCAACTATCCTGGTACCCGCGATTGGTGGACTCTGGAACCCCAATCCGGTGTCAACAAACCGAACGGCGATCTGAACGGTGGCTCGCGCCCCACCTACATGGAGCGCATTGAATGCACAGTCACCTTGCGCACCGCCGCCGGAACCGTCACCGTTTATCCACTCGACGGATCAGGCAGCCGCAAGCCCGCGCTCGACCAGCGTTACCTCACCACGGAAGAAGGGGCCGTGAAGATGATGCTACATGCCCAAGACCAGGACTTTGCTCCCTGGTATGAAATCGTCATCGAATAGAACGGAGCCCTTTCGTGCGAATCCTCATCTTCCTACTGCCCCTGCTGCTCAACGCGGCTGAGACGATCATCGTCTCCCCCAGCGGCCAGATAACCACCCTCGCCGCCGCTCGCGATGCGATGCGTGAACATCGCAAGACCGCACCCGGTCCCTACACGATCCGCATCAATGCCGGCCGCTACTTCCTCAACGAGACGCTGGTTCTCACACCGGAAGACGGCGGCGTCACATGGGAAGCGGCGCCAGACGAACGCGTCGTCGTAAGTGGCGGACGCGTGCTCTCCAACTGGCAGAAAGCCGCCAAAGGCTCCCTCTGGACCACCCCATCGGGCTCCGAAACATTCCGACAACTCTTTGTTTCAGGCCGCCGCGCCCAGCGCGCCCGCACTCCCAACTTCGGCTTCTTCCGCATCGACGGCGCAAGCCCCCAGGACAAGCCGCTCAAGCTCCTCTACCGCGGACACGACATCAAAAAGGAATGGGCCGGATCTACCACCGAAGTCATCGCACTCCTCGCCTGGGCCGACGTGCGAATGCGCATCGTCGACGTCGATGAGGCCGCCCGCACCGCCACACTTACCGGCGACCCTCGTCCCTCCAACAAAGAGAAGGACGCCCGCTACTGGATCGAAAACGCGCCTGACGCTCTCGACGCCGCCGGCGAATGGCGTCTCGATGAATCAACCCAAACTGTCAGCTACTGGCCCCTCGCCGGAGAAAGCCCCTCCAAAGAGGAATTCGTCGTCCCGCGCCTCACCCAACTCGTCCGCATCGAAGGCAAGCCCGAAGCCAACCAGTTCGTCGACAACCTCACCTTCCGCGGAATCGAATTCACCCACACCGATTGGACGCTCCCCGAACGCGGCTACGCCGATACCCAGGCCGCTTCCGCCGTTGGCGCCGCCTTTGAAGCCACGGGCGCGCGCCACCTCTCCATTGAAAACTGCCAGTTCCGCCACCTCGGCAACTACGCCATCTGGCTCGGCCGTGGCAGCCGCGACAATCGCATCGTGCGCAATCACATTTACGACATCGGCGCGGGTGCAATCCGCATCGGCGAACTTACCCAGAGGCCCAACGAGGCCGAGCAAAACGCCGACAACGAAATCACCGACAACCACCTCCACCACATGGGACTCGTCTTCCCTCCCGCCGTCGGCATCTTCGTCGCTCAGGCCAGCCGCAATCACATCGCGCACAACCACATTCACGATCTCTACTACACGGCAATCTCGGCCGGCTGGACCTGGGGCTATGGTCCCAACCAATCCAAAGCTAACGTGATCGAGTACAACCACCTCCACCACATCGGACTCGAAATGCTCAGCGACATGGGCGGCATCTACACGCTCGGCATGCAACCCGGCACCATCATTCGTAACAACCTGATTCACGACATTGCCTCGTTCACCTATGGCGGTTGGGGCATCTATCCCGATGAGGGCTCCAGCAACATGATCATCGAAGACAATGTGGTGTACCGCTGCGCCAGTTCCGGCTTCCACCAGCACTACGGACGAGAGAACATCATCCGCAACAACATCTGGGCCTTCAATCGCGACTATCAGTTGATGCGCACCCGCGTCGAGCCGCACTTGTCGTTCACGTTCGAGAACAACATAGTGATCTTCGATCGCGGCCGGCTCCTCGGCTCCAATTGGACCGGCGACCAGTTCCGCATGGACCGCAACGTCTACTACGACGTGCGCGGCGGCGACATATTCCCCGCCGGCAAAACCTGGCAGGAATGGCAAGCCTCCGGCCAGGATGTGCACTCGGTGGTGGCCGACCCGCTCTTCATCAACGCGGGCAACTTCGATTTCCGGTTGAAAACGGAATCCCCCGCCCTCAAACTCGGCTTCAAACCCATCGACCTCTCCAAGGTTGGCCCACGATCCGAACCGTAACGTTTCGGAGCCGCGCGCGTCAGCAAGCGGTCTGTTTGGCCTTCGGCCGCACGCTGCTCTGGGTTCGCTTTGCGCTTTTGCGTCTCCCTTTTGCGTTTTTGCGTGAAACCCGCGCCGACCAGCCGCTCCTCACTTCTTCGGACGCCGCTTCACCGGATAATCCCCACGAACCTCGCTCTTGGCCACCGGCGCAGCCCCATCCGGCCGCCCGCCGGCGCTCTCAATCGCCGCCCGCACATACCGCCGCAGCCACGGCGTCTCCACAACTCCCCCGGGTACAAACTTCACGTGACGTATCCGGCTTCCCTTTCCCACGAGCACGTTGTTTGGATCCGCCATCGTTGCCCCATTATTGAACCCGAGATTCACATGCTTCGCATACGACGCAATATGCAGAAAGCCATCGCCGAACTTTCCCGTGAAAGAATACCCCACCGCCACCGCACTATAGGCATCGTAAATGGACTCCACCGCCTCGGGCGCCTCCTCCAGGATCACCGCCCGCAGCGCCAATGCCAATTCCCCTATCGGTGGATCATACGCAGCAAGAAACTCCAGCAATCGCGGATCCGGCGCCCTCACCATTTCCCCACTCTACAGCTTCCCATAGGCGGCTGCCAAAATACTCCGCGAAACAGGAATCCGCAGAACGACGGCCACATGTTTTCAACCACTTGAGAAAGGCCCTCCGTTTGCTCGCTCCCAGCGTAGGGTTGATTAGAGGTATTTCTCCGCTGTGGTGGGGCGTTGCCTCCCTCTGAGCGGTTCTCCGAGCCCGGTGCCTTCCCGCGCCGGGTTTTTCTTTTACCCTCACCCTTGCTACACTACATCTTCAGCAGATGTCAGGGTTGTACGCGAAATGGATGGATCGGTGGGAGTATAAACTCGCCACCCAAGACTCAAACCGCAAGGTTCGCCCCTTCGATTGGGGTGCCGATTGGCTGATCCAGCCTCCCCCTAACGGCGAGTCGCCGCAACAGATGGCTCGTTTCGTCGAAGGCGCCATCTCCCGCTCCGACGACTTCTTCACCGGCCCCACCCCCAAGGACTTCCGTCTCAACGACAACCACCTCACCTTCACCAGCCCAGTCAACTCTCCATATCCGGAAAACAACACGGTCCACGGGATGTGGTTCCCTGCCCCCAAGGGTCCCAAACGCGCCGTCGTCGTCCTCCCCCAGTGGAATTCCGACGCTGGCGGCCACATGGGACTTTGCCGGCTCCTCAATAAGTTCGGCGTCAGCGCCCTGCGCATGAGCATGGCCTACCACGACCGCCGCATGCCGGCAGAGCTCGAGCGCGCCGATTACCACTGCTCCTCCAACATCGGTCGCACCATCCACGCCTGCCGCCAGTCGGTCATCGATGTCCGTTCCTGCCTCACATGGCTTCAGCAGCAGGGTTTCGAACGTATCGGCATCCTCGGCACCAGCCTCGGCTCCTGCATGGCCTTCATCACCACTGCCCACGACCCCCGCGTCCAGGTTGGCGTTTTCAACCACGTATCCATGTACTTCAGCGAAGTCGTCTGGACCGGTCTTTCCACCCAGCACGTCCGCAAAGGCATCGAAGAAGGCCTTGACCGTGAACAGCTTCGCCGCTTCTGGGCGCCGATTAGTCCCGCCACCTACATCCACCGCCTGAAGAACCGCAAGCTCGCGTCACTTCTCATATGGGCCAAATACGATTCGACGTTCCTCCCCGAATTCAGCCGCCAGGTTCTCCAGTACTTCCGCGAAAACAAGCTCGACCACGAGGTTTTCACCCTCCCCTGCGCCCACTACACCACTGGCCGTTTCCCCTACAACTGGATGGACGGCCTCGCCATGTGTCGCTTCCTATCCAAGCGGCTGTAGCCTTGCAATTTTCACGCCAACATATTGTAGCCTCGTTACCACATTTTTTCTTGACACGCGACACCTTCCTGAATATATTTGAACTATCACTGAGAAAGGAGGTGGTCCAGTCTAAACATATGAGTACTGGTAGTAGATATTCCACGCGCGAGGTGGCCGACTGTTGAGTCGACTGCTCTAAAGTAGCTGGTTTCGTTCAGTGTCGAAGCCTACGTTCCTGTGGACCGGCTGCCGCTGCGCGAGGGAGTGCAAGCCCTAGGTTTACTCTCCCCACGGCTATTCGAACCCCCGCTTGGGTCTCACCCGGGCGGGGGTTTCGTGTTTTTGGTAAAATGGTCATATGATCACCCCTGCCCTTCCCCCTCAAGCTCTCCCCCCGAACATCCGATAAGCGAATAGTCGTTTCGCAGTAGACCCTCGTAACATACTGAATCTACTGAGCCGCGCGCTGAATTCTACCCCAGCCGCGCGCGTCAGCCAAACGGTGTTTTGTTACTTCTGCCACTGATGGATTAACCCGCAACAGCCGGGACACGTCGTTTTTTGTAGACTCGCCCACTTGGCGATCAAAGGAGTTGAAAGCAGTTGCGTATACCTTGGTTCAAATGTTTCGTTGTCTTCGCCGGCGGGATCCTCCTTTTCCATCCTGCCGAAGCCGGTGCTCCTGCTCCGGCCTCCGTGCCTCGCAAGGATCCACGTTTGACCCGCCTGCAAAGGTTCTTCCATCGTTACAACTGCCCCGTCGGCCGGCTGGCTCCCAGTTTCATCCGCGCCAGCGATCGCCACCGTATCGACTGGCGTCTCCTCCCCAGTCTTGCCCTCGTAGAATCCGGCTGCGGCAAGGAATCCTTCCGCAACAATATCTTCGGATGGGGCAATGGCACTATCCCGTTCCGCAGTATCGAGCAAGGCATTCATCGCGTCGCCGAGCGCCTTGCCAATTCCGAGTATTATCGCGGGAAAAGCCTCGAGGAGGTCCTGGTAACCTACAACCCCGTCCCGGGCTACGTCGCCCGCGTGCAAAATGTGATGCGCGAGTTGGGCCCCACCCCCTTTGCCCCTGTAATCGTTGATTAATTCCCGGTTAAATCTCGGCCGTTGCCGATGCGTTCCCTTAGAGGACATCACGCGCTTGATTCACACACTCGACATCTTTCGCCAGCTCCGCCGCCTTCCTGCCGATCAGCGCGGCCAGGACTTCGTCGAATATGCGCTCATGGTGGCCTTCGTCACCACAATGGCCGCCGTGGTCCTCACCTTCGACTTCACTCCGAGCCTCTCCATTATCTGGGCCCGCGTCAATGGAGTCCTTCGCTCCATCGGCGGCGCATAAGGTTGACGTCACAGCCGGCCACTCCGGTCAGAACGCCAGGCGCATGGCGAATTGGACGATGCGCGGGGTGTTCACCTGATTGAGCGCGATGGTGCCGAAGGCGGCGGAGGTCACTGATGTCTGAGGGCCTCCGAAGACGACGGAGTTGGTGGCGTTGAACATCTCGGCGCGGAAGTCGAGGCGGAGACGTTCGTAGATCACCGTCTGTTTTTCAATCAGGAGATTGAGCGTTCTGTTAGCGGGGATGCGCACGTCGGGCAATTGACGGCTGACGTTGCCGATTTGGAATTGCGGGGTCTGCACGAATGCCGCGGCGTTAAAGTATTTGCCGTTGTCGGCGATCTGCGGTCCACCGGGGAGAGCGGCTTTCTGTCCGGTGGCGTTGGGGCGGAAGAGGCCGGTGGTGAATGCGTTGGAATTGTTGGGAGAGGACACGATGACCGGGGTGCCGCTGGCGTATGTGTGGATGCCGGCGATCGACCAGTTGCCGAGGGCGCGTCCGATGATTCCGGAGTTGAGGAAGCGCTTCTTGATGCCAAAGGGGAGTTCGTAGCGGAGGCTGAGATTGAGGTAATCGGGGATATCAAGATAGGACAGCGCGCGATCACACGAGTAGCAGTACGTGTTGTTGACACCGGCGGACTGACCGAACGAGCCGGCGATTTCGCCGACGTTGTCGATTAACTTGGAGTGGGTCCAATTGAAGAGCAGAGCGATTCCTTGGGCGAAACGGCGCTCCGCCTTGAATTCGAGCGCGTGATAGCTGGAGTGTCCCAGCGGGACGACTGCGCCACTTACGGCGGAGAACTGCGGATACGGGCGAAGCAGTTGGGCGTACTGCACGGTGGGCAGCCTGAGAGTGGAGGAAGAATCGGTGATCTTGCCGAAGAAGGGGTTTTCGACAGTGCGGATGAGCTGGGAGCCGAGCGAGAGGTACGAAGGATTGAGCTGGTTGAGGGCGACGGCGGCAGGTAGCGCCACGCCAACGGTTCCGGTGTAGCCGACATCGACCATAATGCCGTAGGGCAACTGTCGCTGGACGTCGAGCGACCATTGGCCCTGATAGGCGATGCGCGAATCGCGCAGCGGGCCGCTGATGCCGAGCCCTAGTTGCGTGGCCAGTCCGAGCGTGTTGCCGGTGGGTTGAATCAGACCCTGCGGAAACGGATTGGCGAGGTTGAACGTGGGTGTGACGGTGTCGGCCAGCGCGACCAGGTTGGTGGTAGAGCGAGTGAAGCCCTGGGAGATGTCGATACTGGTGGTGAGCTGCGGATGATGGAAAATGCCGAAGCCGCTGCGGAGAATGGTTTTGTCGGAGATGCGGTAGGCGAGCCCTACGCGCGGATCCCAATTGTTGCGGTCGGTGGTTTGGGCGCGGCGGCCGATGCCATTGACGCCTGTGAAACCGAGGCCGCCTACGAGATTGTAGCCGGGTACCTGAAGCGGCGACGGGCTGTTGAGATCGAGGTAGACGTAGCGGTCCTTCTCTTCGATAGTGGGGAGTTCGAGGTTGTAGCGGATGCCGAAGGTAAGGGTGAGCTTGCTGTTGATGCGCCACTCATCCTGGAGGTAAGCGCCGTAGTAGGGATGACTGTTAATAAAGGTGGGGGTGATGTTGTAGGAGACATCAGCGGCGCCCAGGAGAAGATCGGCGAGGCCCGAGCCGGTGTTCGCGGTGGCGGCGCGGGGATTGGCACCGGCGGTGTATGCGCCACCGGCCTGGATGCGGAGAGGCTGCGGATTCTCCCACGAAAGGGTGAACTTGCGCCAGTCGAAGCCGGCTTTCAAGGTATGCCTGCCGCGGAGTTGCGTGAGGTCGGCGGTGTATTGATAGGTACGCGAGATCACGACGTTGTAGGCAGTTCCTTGCGGGCCGACACCACTGTAGCCGCCAATGCTGGCGACGGGGAAGTACGGCGCGATCTGGCCGGCGGTGACAGCCGACGGGAAGCCGAGGGCCTTCTGATCGAAGCCGAGGGTCAAGGGCACACGGTTGGTCTGGGTATTGGCTCCGGAGAAGTGATGGACGAGCACGGTGTGCGGGCTGTAGGTCCAGGTATGGTTGACGATCCAGTTTTCACCGGGGATGAGGTTCGGCGTTTGCACCGGCGATTGCGGATTGCCATAGACCAGCGGCTGCGAGTTCAGATACTGAAACCAGTTGCCGCGGCCAAAGATAGAGTGGTGTTCGTTGAGCTGATGATCGACGCGGGCGTCGAGGCGGTCGGTGGATTGCGTGTTCGATGCGTTGCTCAGGAAGTTGTTGCTATCGCTTCTGCCGATGCCCGGTTGATTGGGGCTGGGGTAGTACGGGAGCAGGTTCTTGCCAACGGTGTTGAGAAGGTTGGCCGGGATGATGTTGCCGGCGAAGGGGTCACGGAGGTACTGCGTCGTGCCTGCGGGAACGTTTGGGTTGAGGCGGGTGGTGTAGGGGTTGTAGATCAGTTTGAGTGCGCCGTTGGTGTCGTTCGTCTGCGAGAAATCGCCGGTGCGCTGGAGCGCGGTGGGCACGGTGCCGAGGAAAGAAGAGAAACTGTTCTGCCGGATGCTCTCCCAGGCGAAGAAGAAGAACGTTTTGTTGCGGCCGTTGTACATCTTGGGGAGGATGACCGGTCCGCCGATGGTGCCGCCGAATTGGTTCTTACGGACGTTGTTGCGGGGTTGGCGGGCGCGGTTGGCGTTGAATCCGTTGGCGTTCAATTTCCAGTGTTGGAAGAACTCGTGGAGCGAGCCGTGGAAATCGTTAGTGCCGGACTTGATGGTGTAACTGATGACACCGCCGCCTGTGCGACCGAACGATGCGTCGTAGGGGTTAGTGTTGACCTTGAATTCCTGGAGCGCGTCCACTTGCGGGATGGCCGATGCCTGGTTGTTGTACGTGCCGGTGTTGGCCGCGCCATCAATGAGGATCTCGCTGGTGGTGGTGCGACCGCCGTTGATGCGGAACTCGTTGGTTTGGGCCTGGCTGGCGGTGTTGTCGCCGGCAGTGAGGACGTTGCCGGGAACGACTCCGGCGGTGAGTGTAGTGAGCAGGAGGGGATTGCGCGTGGCGAGCGGGATCGATAGGACGAACTTGTTCTCGACGACGGTGCCGCGGTCGGCGCGGTCCATGGTGAGAAGCTGCGCCTGATCAGTGATGGTGACTGAGGAGGAGACAGCACTGGGGTTCAAGGTGAGGTCGACGGTGCGGGACTGGCCGGTTTCCAGCGTCATGCCGGTAATCTGGGCGGTGGCGAATCCGGCGGCGGCGGCGCTCAATTCGTATGGGCCGGGGGGTACGGGCGGGAACACGAAGAGTCCTTCGGCGTTGGTTCTCGATGCGGCGCGAACGGAGGTGGCGGTGTTGCGAAGCTCGATGTTGGCGTTGGGGACGACGGCTCCTGTGGAGTCGATGATGCGGCCGGATACAACCGGGTTTTGAGCGAGTGCGGTGAAGCCGAGCGCAAGAATAACGGTGCAAAGCCGGAGAAATGCTGCGAGCATGATACAAGCCTCCTGAATACTGTTACGAATACGTTACAGTATAGCGGGTTGGCTGTACGTGTATGGGCTGTGGCGATTATCTGTTGAGTCGCGGGAAGGGGAAGGCGGAGCGGACCGCGAGGATCAGGTCGTGAGGGCCGCCTTCCTTGGCGCCGCTGTAGAAGCCGACGGTGGTGTTGAGGCGGGCGAAATAGGCGTCGCCTTCGCGCGCGGGGTAGCGGCCTTCGTTGCCATCCGCGCCGCCGCCGGCCACCATGTCGCCGCTGCCGCGCAGCACGTAGTAAATCTCTTCTTCGGTTTCGTGATGGTGCGGGATGTTGGTGCCGCCGGGAGCAAAGTCCATTATGAAGAGACTGGCCATTTGGTTGGCGGCGGCAAGTTTGTCACGGGTGCTTTCGGTGGTCCCCATCAAGAGTTTGAATTGCACGGTTGGGCCGTGCCCGGCGAGGGTGATCGGCTTGACGTCAGCGGCATTGGCGACCATCAGTTTGGCCGGCGGATTGAGTTTCGCCCAACGGGGGATCTTGAAACCCATGACGAGCAGGCGCAGCGGATTGTTGGAGGTGTTGCGGACTCCGTGCGGAACGTCGGGTGGGAGGTAAAGAAAGTCGTTGGCCCGGACAGGGGATTCGGTGGCGTCGTACAGCAGCGTGCCGGCGCCATCGAGGATGTAGTAAAGCTGTTCTTCAGCGGCGTATTTGACGATCGCGGTCGCCGCGCCAGGTTCGAGGCGGAGTTCACCGTAACGGGCGATGCCTTTGAGGCTCTTGGCCTGATCGTCACCTATGCCGAAGATGGGACGGTAGGCGAGCGTGCCGGTGGCGTTGCGGGTGAGGTCGTCGGGGCGCGGGGCGATATCGGCGACGCGGCGCCGGAGGAAAGTGGGGTCGGCGCCGAAGAGCGCTGTTGCAGTGAGGATCAGTAGCAGTCGTTGCATGGTGGCTTCCTAGCGGCTGGTGACCGGCTTTCCATTCTCATCGATGTGGGGATAAGGACCGCCGATGCGAAAGCGGTCGAGGATGTAGTCGTCGTACTGGGGAGTTGGCTCGAAGTAGCCACCTTTGCGAATGTGCTCCTTGATGACGGCCTCATTTAGCTCTACACCGAGGCCGGGAGTGTCGGGCACGGTGATGTGGCCGCGGTTGACGATTGGTTTGGCTGGTCCGCCGACGAGGCTATCCCACCAGGGGATGTCTACGGCGTGGTTCTCCATCGCGAGCATGTCCTTGATGGTCGCTGCCATGTGCACGGAAGCGAGACAACCGACAGGAGAGCCTGCGAAGTGTATCGCAGTCTGGACGCCATGCATGGAAGCGTAGTCGCAGATGCGCTTGGTTTCGCGGATGGCACCGGAGGTGAGCGGATCCGGGTGGATGATGTCGACGGCGCGGTGGTCGATCAGATCCTTGAAGCCTTCCTCAAGGCCGAAGAGGCTTTCGCCGGTAGCGATGGGAGTGGTGGTGGCTTCGGATAGCTCGCGATAGGCACGCCAGTTTTTCGGGGCGTCGCCGCCGGGGCCGAGGTGGCCCACTTGAATCATGTCTTCAGCCCAGGCAAGATCGTAGCGTTCAAAGGCGCGGGCGTAGCGAATGCTGTCGTTCACCGACAGTGCGCCGAAGTGATCTGTAGCGAGGGGCACGTCCCAACCGATGGCATCGCGAACGGCCTGGATGTATTCGCAGAGGTAGCCGAGGCCTTTCTCAGTTGCCGTGTTGCGGCTATTGATGGCGCCCGGACGTTGGGCGACGAGCCTGGTGCCGAGATCCATTTTGAAAAACGTGTACCCCATTTCTTTGCGTTTTTTGAGGCGCTCGGCGAATACTTTGGGGTCCTGGCTCTGGTCAGTGTCGCAGTAGATGCGAATGCGGTCGCGGTATTTGGAGCCTATCAGACGCCAGGCGGGGACGCCGTACACTTTCCCTGCGATGTCGTGCAAGGCCATATCGACGGCGCTGTAGCCGCCTCCAAGCCGCTGGTGATTGGCGAAGTTGCGGATGGAGTCGAGGATGGGTTCGATGCCGAGCGGATTGCGGCCCATCAGGTGCGGCTTGAGCACGAGAGCGGTGCCTTCCCGCCCGGCGTCGCGGACTTCGCCGAGACCGTAGACGCCCTGGTTAGTGTCGATGCGAATGATGGGGTAATCGTAATTGGACGCCACCAGCACGGACCTCATGTCGGTGATCTTGAGCTGGCTGGGAGCGGAGTTGCGGTTGAAGCCGGAGGTGCGGTTTTGCTGCGCGATGACCTTATCTTCAGTGAGCTGGAGGATTCCGGCGAAGGCGCCCATACGGGCGAGAAGAGCTCTCCGGGTGGAGGGCTGCGAGTAGCGATGGGCCATTGAAGCGGCCTCCTATGCCCATTACGCTACGCCTGTGGCGGTGGAGAGTGCAAGTGCTCTCTACAAAGATGTGAGCAAGTCGCGTCCGAAGGCGTCGATGCGCGGCGCGATTTCGCTTTCGAGGCGGCGGCGGAGTCCGGCCACGCGAGGAGCCTGCGATTGCACTGCGGCGAGGTTGTGCATTTCACCGGGGTCGGCTTGCATGTCGAAGAGGACTTCGCGCGTCCCAGGCCCTTCCCATATCGAATACTTGTGTGTGGCCGTGCGAAGGGTGCGGGAGCCTTCGCATTCGATGACGAGGGCATCGCGCCAGCGTGCAGATTTGCCTTCCACGACGGGACGGATACTGCGCCCGGGCAATCCGGCGGGAGGCTGGATGCCGGCGTAGTCGCAGAGGGTCGGGAACAAATCAGTGGTGGAACCAATGAGGTGCTCGCGATCGACACGCGGCTGGGTTTTACCTTTCCAGGAAACGATAAAGGGAACGCGGGCAGATTCTTCGTATGGCAGGCTCTTATGTTCGAAGCCGTGGGAGGAATCCATGTCGCCATGGTCGCTGGCGAACACGACGACGGTGTTGCTTTCGAGGCCGGTGTCGCGGAGGGCAGTGAGGACGCGGCCGATCTGCGCGTCCACTTCCTCAGTGAGGCGATGGTAGACCCAGCGATGGAGGCGCCAATCTTCGGCGGTCCAGTGCTTGCGCACATAACCGCGGAATCCTCCCATCCGCCCGAGCGCGGCGGGTTCGTTTTCAGTGGCGGCATGGTTGGCCGGGAGCGGCGGGCAGAGGCTCTTGAAGAAATCGTTGCGAGCGACTTCGGGGCGGCCGGATGCGGCGGCGACGCGTTCGCGTTCCACCACGGATTTGGGGAGCGGAGTAGGAATGCCGGTGGCCTTGGCGTGCGCGTCGATGGCCATGTAGCAGATGTCGTGAGGATTGATGAAGGACGCGATCAGAAGGAACGGCTTGTCGTGCTTGCGCCGGAGGAAGGTTTCGCATTCCTGCGCGAGGCCCTCGCGTTCGTCGCGAGTGATGTATTCGAACCCGATGCTTTCCGCGGTCATTGGCCGAGGCCAGTGGGTCTTGCCACCAAAGACGGTTTCGTAGCCGGCGTTGCGGAAAGTGTGGCCGAGAGCAGCCGGCAGTATTTCGCGAGGGAGTTCCGGGGCGCGGTTGTCGCGGATGCCAAAGTGGCTGGGGTATCGGCCCGTCATCATCGAAGTGCGCGCGGGGACGCAGACGGGATTGCCGGAGTAGGCGAGTTCAAAGCGCACACCGGAGGCGGCGAGGCTGTCCATGGCGGGGGTTTGCAGCCAGCGGTTTCCGGCGCAACTCAGCATGCCGGCGTGCTGCTGGTCGGTCATGATGTAGAGGATGTTGGGGCGAGGGTTGCGCTGGGCGTTGGCGGTGAGAGCGGCGGCAGCGGTAACGAATTCGCGTCTGGCAATTCGCATCCCCAATAGTATATGCCGCGTAAATGGCATCTCGCGTGCTTAAATGCACACATGCCCCTCACGCGCCGCGATTGCCTCGCCCTCCTCGCCGCCTCTCCTGCTGCAGCTATGCAACGCCGCAACGACGTCCCCGAACAGAAGCGCCTAAGCAGTGTCTGGCCGGCCACCAAACTCGCTTCCGCCCTAAAGCCCCGCAACGCTTGGAACCCCTACCCCCGGGCCTCCCAACGCGACGCCTGGCAAGCCCTCCCGGAGAAGATCCGCGCCGAAGTGCTCGAAAGGGGCAACCAACTCCTCCCCGGTGAATGGCCCTCCCTCCGTGCGTCCCAGTTCCTCGAATACCGCCGCGAAGGCAACCGTTCCCGCTACGAAGCCTCGCGCAACCAACGCCGCGACCGCCTCTCCGCCCTCGTTCTCGCCGAATGCATGGATGGCAAAGGCCGCTTCCTCGACGAGATCGCCAACGGCATCTGGCTCACCTGTGAAGAGTCCTGGTGGGGTGTTCCTGCTCACATGGGTGCGCAAAAACGCGGAACGGGACTCCCCGATGTCACCGAACCCATCATCGATCTGTTCGCCGCCGAAACCGGGGCCCAACTCGCCTGGATCGACTATCTCCTCGGCCACACCCTCGACAAGGTCTCGCCGCTCATCCGCGATCGCATCGCCCTTGAAATCAACCGCCGCGTCCTTCAGCCCTACGAAGCCCGCGAAGATTTCGGGTGGATGGGCTTCGCGTCGAAATCCGCGGTCAACAACTGGAATCCGTGGATCAATTCCAACGTCCTCGCCTGCACGCTCGCCATGGAGAACAAACCCGAGCGCCGCGCCGCACTCGCCGCCAAAATCCTGCGCTCCGTCGATCGTTTTCTCGACGGCTACCACCCTGACGGCGGTTGCGACGAAGGCCCCGGCTATTGGGGCCGCGCCGGTGCGTCGCTGTTCGACAACCTCGAACTCCTCGATTCCGCCACCAACGGCGCAGCAAGCTATTGGGACATGCCTCTCGTCCAGGAAATCGGCCGTTACATCTACCGCGTTCACATCGCCGATGAGTGGTTCGTCAACTTCGCCGACGCCCCGGCCAAGACCGGCATCGCCGCCGACCTCGTCTGCCGCTACGGCGAACGCATCCACGATCCGCATATGCAGTCGCTGGCAGCCCACTTTGCCCAGCGCGACGGCCGCACCCGCGGCGACAGCCTCGGCCGCGCACTGCCCGCCATCTTCCACGCGACAACTCTCGCTAAAGTCACCCCGCGCCAACCTCTCGTCGCCGAAGCCTGGCTCCCCGGCATCCAGGTTATGACCGCCCGCTACCGCGAAGGATCAAAGGAAGGAATGTACGTCGCCGCGCAGGGCGGCCATAATGCCGAAAGCCACAACCACAACGACGTCGGCAACTTCGTTTGCTTTGCCAACGGCGAACCGCTTCTCATCGACGTTGGCGTCGAAACCTACTCCGCCAAAACCTTCTCGTCCAAGCGTTACGAGATCTGGACCATGCAGTCCGCTTATCACAACTGCCCCACAATTAACGGTGTCATGCAGTCGCCGGGCCGCGACTTTGAAGCCCGCAACGTCGCCTTCAAGAAAGGCGCCTCCGCTGTCGAACTCTCCATGGACATCGCCGCCGCCTATCCCGCCGACGCGAAGGTGGAAAGCTGGCAGCGCACCATCCGTCTCGATCGCGCCGCCAACGAACTGGTGATTCGCGACAACGCCCGTCTCCGCCAGCTCGGCGAAATCACTCTCAACCTCATGACACCTTCCGACAAGAACGTCAAACGCCTCCACTGGGAAGGTCCCGGCGTGGAATGCAAAGTGGATGAGGTGAAGGTGGAAGACAGCCGCCTCCGCAACGCCTGGGGCGACCGTCTCTATCGCATCCGCCTTGTCTCAGCCAAAGCGCCGGCCAACGCCTCCTGGACCCTCCGCGTGAAACCGGCTTAAAAACGGCCGGTGTGGAATAATATCCAGACGACATGAGCCAACCGACCATTGAACACATCATGCAGGTGGGCCTGGGATTCTGGGCTTCCAAAACTCTACTCAGCGCCGTCGAAATGGAATTGTTCACTGAACTCGCGCGTCACCCCGAGGACCTCGACACCCTCCGCGGGCGCCTCGGTCTGCATCCGCGTTCGGCCCACGATTTTCTCGATGCACTCGTCGCCCTCGGCTTTCTCGAGCGCGTCGACGGAAAGTATCACAACACGCCGTCCACCGACATGTTCCTCGACAAACGCAAACCCGCCTACATTGGGGGCATCCTCGAAATGGCGAACAAGCGGCTCTACGGCTTCTGGGGACACCTCACCGAAGCCTTGCGCACCGGCGAGCAACAGAACGAAAGCAAGCACGGCGGCGCAGACCTCTTCGCCACTCTCTACGCCGACCCGACGCGCCTGAAAGGATTCCTCAAAGCTATGAGCGGCATCAGCCGAGGCGCCAACTTGCGCATCGCCGCTCAGTTCCCTTGGGCGCAGTATGGGACCGCCGCGGATGTCGGCACCGCCCAAGGCGACCTCATCGTTCAGGTGGCAAAAGCCAATCCCCATCTCCAGGGGATAGGTTTCGATCTCCCCGAAGTGGCGCCCATCTTTGAAGACTACGTCGTCGAGAACAGCCTGACTGATCGGGTTCAGTTCGCGGCGGGGAGCTTCTTTGACGACCCTCTTCCCAAAGCGGACGTCATCATGATGGGCCACATCCTCCACGACTGGAACCTCGACATTAAACGCATGCTGGTCACCAAAGCCTACGATGCGCTGCCCGAGGGGGGCGCCCTGATTGTCTATGAGTCGATCATCGACGATGACCGCTCCAGGAATGCCTTCGGACTCCTGATGAGCCTCAACATGCTGATCGAGACTAATGGCGGATTCGACTATACCGGAGCCGACTGCATGGGCTGGATGAAAGAAGCCGGCTTCCGCGAAACCCGCGTCGAACATTTACTGGGACCGGACTCCATGGTGGTGGGGATTAAGTAGTCTGGCAGCATTCAGCTCGCTCAATTCCACGTTCCGCGCCCCTTCCACGTCATACTTCACAGGGAGTCCCATGGCCACAGTCGACCGTCCGCGTCTCAACGATCCCATCCAGGAAGCCTCCACCGCCCGCGCGCTCGCCGCACGCTACCGCTGCGAGTTCGTCGACCTGAAAGAAGGCCGCATCGACCACGACCTCTTCCGCGGCATCCCCGTCGACCTCATGTTTCGCTATAATTTCGTCCCTCTCCGGGCCGAAAACGGCACACTCGAGATCGCCCTCGCCGATCCCCGCAACCTCAACCTCATCGATGAGCTCTCCATCCTACTCGAGAAGAAACTCCACGTTAAGGTCGCCACCCTCTCCCAAATCTCCGACCTCCTCAAAAAGACCGAACAAAGCCAGCGCGTCCTCGAAGAGGTGACCGAAACCTTCACCCTCGATGTCGTCGGTGATGAGGAAAACCAGGACGAGACCCTCTCCATTGACCGGCTCACCTCCGCCGATTCCGACATCGCCCCGGTCATCAAACTCGTCGACACCACCATCTTCAACGCCCTCGAACGCCGCGCCTCCGACATCCACATCGAGACCCGCGATCAGGAAGTCGCCATCAAATACCGCATCGACGGCGTGCTCCAGTACGCCATGCCGCCCATCGCCAAAGAGTGGCACTCCACCATCATCAGCCGCATCAAGGTCATGAGCGAGCTCGACATCGCCGAACGCCGCGTCCCTCAGGACGGCCGTTTTCGCGTTCGCTATAAAACGCGCCTCATCGACTTCCGCGTCTCCATCATGCCAACTATCCATGGCGAGGACGCCGTACTTCGCGTACTCGACAAAGAGTCGATGAGCGAGAAGTTCACCTCGCTCAACCTCGACGTAGTGGGTTTCTCCGATCACGACATCACCCGCTTCCGCCGCGCCATCAAAGAGCCTTACGGCATGGTCCTCGTCACCGGCCCCACGGGTTCCGGCAAGACCACCACGCTCTACGCCGCCGTCATGGAAATCAAGAACGACGAGGACAAGATCATCACCATTGAGGACCCCGTCGAATACCAGATCAAGGGCATCACGCAGATTCCCGTAAACGAAAAGAAGGGACTCACCTTCGCGCGCGGTCTCCGATCCATCCTCCGCCACGACCCCGACAAAGTCATGGTCGGTGAAATCCGCGACCAGGAAACCGCACAGATCGCCATCAACGCCGCGCTCACCGGACACCTCGTCTTCACCACCGTCCATGCTAACAACGTGATCGACGTGCTCGGCCGCTTTCTGAACATGGGCGTCGAGGCCTACAACTTTGTCTCCGCGCTCAACTGCATCCTGGCGCAGCGACTTGTGCGCGTCATCTGCGAACACTGTAAGAAGCCGGTGCAATACCCAACGGAAATGCTCGTCGATAGCGGCCTGAACCTCGACGATTGGCGCGAAGTGACTTTCTATGAAGGCGCCGGCTGCTTTGAATGCGGCGGCACGGGCTACCGCGGACGCACCGCGATCCATGAGTTGCTCGACCTGAGCGAGCGCATCCGCGAGTTGATCCTCGAACGCCGCCCCGCTTCCGAAATCAAACGCGCCGCAAAGGACGAAGGCATGCGCTTCCTCCGCGAGGCTGCTCTGGAAAAAGTCCACCTCGGCCTCACCACGCTCAAAGAAGTCAACAAGGTCACCTTCATCGAAGGTTAGGATATGCGATGGCTTGTGGTAGTTCTATCGCTCCTGGGCATGGCGGTAGTTCTGTCTGCCCAGAACAAGGGTGAACCGCTCCCCACCTTCAAAGGCACATTCCACTCTGCCGGAGGTGGAAAACTCTATCTCAACACCGGCGACGAGAACCAAATGGAATTCTGGATTACCCGCAAAACGGTAATCCTCCAAGGCAGCAAGAAAATCAAACTCGACGACCTCAAACAGGGCACGCCCATTTCAGTAGAAGCGAAGCTGATCGTTGCCACCCACATGGACGCCGTCACCATTCGCGTCGAACCGCCAAAAAACTAGTAATGGTAGACGAGACGGTGTTCCTGAGTAATGCGTCGGGTTTCCCCGGTCCGGCGAATGGCTCGCGCAACGCCGCTTCTGCCAGATCGAGAATACGGATCGCGCGATTGCGAACCTGCTCGACCTAATAGCGAAGGTCTTCGAGAAAGTCAGGATGGAAATCAGCTTCGTTGCTTTCGCACTGCCGGAAATGTGGTTGGTTTCGCGGTTCCGGCCTCCGCGCGGCGAAGCGCGGCCAGTAACCGTCGGGCGTTGTTCGGCGAGCGCAGCAGATGGGCGGTTTCGAGCAGGCCGGCCAATTCTTCCGCCGGGATGAGGGCGACGTCGCCACCTTTCTTTCTGCGGACGATGACCACCTCCTGCTCGTCGGAAACGCGTTCGAGGTGAGTGGCCAATTCCTGGCGGAGCTGGGAGTAGGTGGTTTCAATAGGCATTGGCGCACTATCCGTGCCTTCCAGTTGCGAGGACGCGGGCCATCATTGCCGCAACCCTCTCCCAGTTTTCGGTCTCGGCGATGAGCTGCTTTTCGCCTGCCCTGGTGATGGTGTAGAACTTCGCTCGCCGGTTGTTTTCCGAGATACCCCACTTCGATCGAATCCAGCCGCGCTGCTCCAGTCGCGCCAGAGAGATGTAGATGGTTCCTTGATTGAGGATTACGTGGTCGGCGCTGACCTGTTCAATTCTGCGGGCGATGCCATAGCCATGGAGCGATCCCAGTGTGGACAGCGTCCGAAGCACCATCAGGTCGAGGGTGCCCTGGAGAATATCGAGCTTTGATTGCACGGTGTTGCTGCTCCTGTAGAGCTTCCACAGGAATTATGATTCAACACATGTGGAATGTCAACAGGAGAATGGGCGAGCGCCGGGGTACTGAGCTTGCCGCGGACAGGCGGCCACGAAGATGGTCATCGGTAAAGAACCTCGTCAATCCGGGCCGCGAGATCCGTTTCACCGCTATCCACGATTGCGGATATGTTACGGAACGGGTTGCCGGTAGTGAGACGTTTCATCTCAAACAGCTTCTGCACCATGGTCTCCCGGATCATGATACGCTGCCCCGACGACGCAACAAGGATCGCGTTCGAGCTAACTTTAACGGCCTTTCATGCCGAACTTCTCGCGGAAGAACTGGATGTACTTTTCGGTGGGGGGCGAGGGGTGCTGTTCCCGCAAAAGGATGACACAGTCGATGCCGTACTGGTCCAGTTTCTCCTTGAGAACCACGCCGAACTTTGGGTGATGGATGTGACGTTCTCCAGAGGAGCCGGGGGGAAGCGGGTCGCTCGCCTGAGGGTAATAGGCGAGGACCGGAGAATCGCCGCGGGTGACATGGGTTATGGGGGAGGCCTCCTCGAACAGTGGGTGGAACTTGGGATTCGTGACATCAGCCGGGCTCTGCATGCCGTAGAGGGAGATGAGCGCCGGGTGGATTTGCGCGCTGTCAAAGAGCTTCGAGATGAAGCGCGGATCGTAGGAGGCTTGGGCGGCATAGACGACGGCCGCCTGCACGCGAGAGGATTGCCGCAGAACGGGATCGGGGCTGTCCGGCTTGGCAAGGTCGTCGTGGAAGCCGAGCCACATGGAAATGCCAGCTCCAGCCGAGCCGCCGGTGGCGCCGACGCGTGTGGGATCAATGTGGAAGCGGCCGGCGTTGAGGCGGAGGAACTGGAGGGCGCGGGCGCAGTCGTGCATCTGGGCGGGGAAGATGTCGGTGCCGGACAGCCGGTAGTTGGCGGCAGCGACGGAGATACCGGCAGCGAGGAGGCCTTTGAGCAGGTCGCCGGAGATGGTACGCTTGTCGCCCTGTCGGAAGCCACCGCCGTGGTAGTAGATGACAAGTGGAGTAGAGCGCGCACTGGATGCAGTCCAGAAATCGAGCACGTTGCGCTCGTGCGGGCCGTAGGAAACGTTGGCGTGGTCGGGTGGGGGAAGGGCTGGGCGGTTGGGAGGATTCTGGGCAGCCCATGTTGCGGAGGCGAGAAGAACGGCGAGTGCGTGTGGCATTTTGCTGTCTCTAGATTACAGCGGTTTGTCCACGGTAAAGTTGCCGACGGGCGAGCAATGTGATTGACTGGTGCGAGAAAACTGGGGGGTGCATGAATCACATTAACCTTCTCATCCTGCTGCTGTGTGCCGGCGCTGCGTTTGGGCAGACGCAGACGGCGACCGTACGTGGGGTTGTAACCGACCGCTCGGGCGCCGTGGTGCCAGGTGCGGCGGTGACGCTACGCAACGTGGATCAGAATCGCGACTATCAGGCCACCACCAACGGCGAAGGCGAGTATGTTCTGGTGCAGATTCCGCCTTCGCACTATTCGCTATCGGTGGAGGCGAAGGGATTCAAGAAATACCAGCGGACGGGCATGGTGCTGGAAGTGGCTCAGGTGGCCGCGCTTGATGTGCAGTTGGAGGTAGGGGCGACGACGGAGGTTGTCGAGGTGACGACCCAGGTGCCGCTGCTCGACACCGCGAGCTCGACCTTGGATGCGGTATTCAACAGCAAGACGGGCGAGGCGCTGCCGTTGAACGGGCGGAACATCCTGCAGCTTGTGGCGCTGACGCCTGGGATTAATACGAGCCGGTCGGCGCGTGGGGCCACCACGGGGAGCGGGTCGATTTCGTCGATGGCGTTCTCGGCGAATGGTGGGCGCGATGTTTCCAATGAAGTCATGTTGGACGGGTCGCCACAGATGGTGATGGGCTACAACCAGCCGGCGTATGTTCCGTCGCCGGACGCGCTGCAGGAGTTTCGCGTGCAGACAAACAGCCTGTCGGCGGAGTATGGCCGGACTGGCGGGGCGGTGGTGAATCTGGTGCACCGCTCGGGGACGACGGAGTTTCACGGGGTGCTGTATGAGTTCTTGCGCAACGACAAATTCGACGCGAACACGTTCTTCTCGAATCGCAGCGGCGCAAAGAAGCCCGCGTTTCGGTTCAATCAATTCGGATTCACGTTTGGCGGGCCGCTGACTCCGTCGCGGCAGACGACGTTCTTCTTTTTGAACTATGAAGCGGTGCGGAACGTGAACCCCGGGAACTCGACGATGACGGTGCCGACGCCGGCGATGAAGAGCGGAGACTTTAGCGGTGTGGCGGAGACGATCTACGATCCGGCGACGATCAACGCGGCGGGAGTGCGGCAGCCGTTTGCGGGGAACCGCATTCCTAGCGCGCGCTTTAATCCGGTTGCGCTGAAGATGCTCGGCTACTATCCGGCGCCGACGCGCACGGGGTTGTCGAACAACTTCTATGCGCAGTCGCCGAGCCCGGGACGCAGTGACAATTTTTCGGCGAAGATCGACCGGAGGGTTTCGAACCGGCAGAATCTTTACGGGCGGTTTTCGTGGAACGATGTGGACAATCGGACGGCGAACTACTTCAACAATCTGGCCTCGCCGGATACGGGTGCCTCGGGGGCGCGGAATCGCAGCATCACGGTGGACGATACGTTCCTGGTGGGCGGCTGGGTGTTGCATGGCAATGCGGGGTACGCCTATCACGCCAATCCTCGCGACAGCGTGTCGCGCGGGTTTGATCTGACAACGCTTGGGCTGCCTGCTTCGCTGAAGGCGGTATCGCAGTTCGAGATGTTCCCGCGCGTCGAACCGGGCGGATACGCGGCTTTGGGCGGCAATGCGACATGGATCATCGGGAACAAATTCGAGACGCACACGTGGACCGGCGATGCGACGAAGCTGTTTGGTGGGCACACAATCAAGACGGGCGGCGTGTACCGGCTGAACCGGGTATCGAATTTCCGGCCGAACTCTCCGGCGGGGCTTTTCACTTTTAATGAGGGCTTCACGCGCGATACGTTCAACAGCAATCGCAACGGGAACACGATTGCCAGTATGCTGCTGGGAGTGATGTCGGGAGGACGGGTGCAGTACGAACCGCAACTGGCGTTGCAGGTGACCTACGGCGGCGTTTATTTGCAGGACGACTGGCGGGTGAATAGCAAGCTGACGCTGAACCTGGGGCTACGCTGGGACACGGACCGTCCGCTCACCGAACGGTTTGATCGCACGTCGTCGTTCGACTTTGATGCGACGCTGCCGGTGCAGGCTCCGGGACTGGCTCCGTTGAAAGGCGGGTTGGTGTTTGCGAATCGCAACGGTTCGCCACGGGGGAACAAAGATCCGGACAATAACAACTTTGCGCCGCGGGTGGGCCTTGCGTATAAGGTGACGGATCGGTTTGTGGTGCGGTCAGGGTTTGGGATTTTCTTTACCCCGACGACGGGGATTGGGCCGAGCACCGGGAGCACTGGGGCGATCAGCTTTAACGCGACCACGAATATCACGACGTCGATTGATGGCGGGAGGACGCCGTACACGACGCTGTCGAATCCATTTCCGAATGGCTACAATGCGCCGACAAGTGGTGCGGACGGACTGTTGACGCAGATTGGGCAGGCCATCAACGCGCAGGCGCGGTTTGACCGCGTTCCGTATGCGGCGCAGTGGAATTTTGACACGCAGTACATGCTGCGGAACGATTTGATGTTCGATATTGCGTACGCGGGGAATGCTGGGGTGAAGCTGCTGGCGCAGACGCAATTGAATCAGGTGGCGGACCAGTATCTGGCGCTGGGGGACGGGTTGAATGCGAGCGTCAGTAATCCTTTCTTTGGGATTATTCCGGCGACGAGCAGCATCGGGCAGCGAACGACAACGGCGGGGCAATTGTTGCGGCCGTATCCGCATTTGACAGGTTTGCAGCAGACGTGGGGATCGCTGGCACATTCGAATTATCATTCGCTGCAGACCAAGATCCGGAAGCGGTACCGGAGCGGGTTGCAGATGCAGGCGTCCTATACCTGGGCGAAGCTGATCGACGATTTTTCTTCAGTCGGCGGGTATGGGCAGACGTATCCGGGCTTCACCAACAACAACCGGCGGGATCTGGACCGGGCGCTGTCGTCTCTGGACATTGCGCACCATCTTGCGGTCAATTTTCAGTACGATCTGAAGTGGCGTCCGGAGGCTCGGGCGTTGCGCGTGGTGGCGGCGGGGTGGAGCGTGAACGGGATTATGACGGTGCAGAGCGGGATGCCGATTCCGATTGCGTCGCAGGCGAATACGACGGGGTCGTTTGGTGGCGGTCAGCGGCCGGACAGCACGGGGATTACGAGTTTGACGCCGGGGGGACCGAAGGAGCGTGTTGACAATTGGTTCAATAAGAGCGCGTTTGTGAACGCGGCGCGGTATGCGTTTGGGAATGTTGGCCGGACGCTGCCGGACAATCGCGGGCCGGGTTTGCAGGTGTGGGACCTGTCCGTGTTCAAGACGATTCCGGTGCGGGAGAAGTGGCGGGTGGAGCTTCGTGCGGAGTTCTTCAATGCGTTTAATAATGTGAATTTTCTGCCGCCGGAGGGGACAGCGGCGGATTTCGGGAGGCCGCAGTTTGGGACGTTGACGAGTGCGGAGCGGGCGCGGGTGATCCAGTTTGGGTTGAAGTTTTATTACTGAAGGACTGTGGCAGGATAGTGTGAGGGTATGCGATATATCACAGTCGTCGTAGATGATGAAACGTACAAGCGGGCGCGGATGGCGGCGGCGGAACGCGATGCCTCGGTGTCTGCTCTCGTGAAAGCGTACCTCACGCAACTCGGCGCGCAGGAGACCGAGAGTGAGCGGCTGAAGCAGCAGGAGCGGGAGATTCGAAGCAGGATTGCGAAGTTCAACGCGTCAGACCGGTTGTCGCGCGACGAAATCCACAGCCGGGCGCAATGATGCACTTTCTGGATACGAATGTCCTTTTGTCCTCGATCAGCCGGAATCCAGCGGAACGAATGAAGCGCGAACGGCGCTGCTGACGACGCAGGGGCGCTGGCGTTGGGGCCTGCAGCATGGGCAAGTGGTGGAGGGTGTAGAGATCGTCGATCCATTCCGGGTGGGGTAGTTCGGAAGTACTGGTAAGGTACTGGGAGGCGCTCTAAAGTATCCATCTGAATCCGCCGATGAAGAAGGCATGAGCAGGCCTCTTCTGTTCCTTCTTTGTTTTGCAGGGCTTACGGTGTCCGCCACGGCCCAGACGGTTTCCGCGACGCGAGTTTATACTGAACCGGCGGGATCGAAGTTCTATGTGGACGGGGTGCCGTATTTGTCGGCACAGACCTTCTTCTGGACGGAGGGTTCGAAACACACCTTGATGGTGGACGGCATCGCGCAGCAGGACAATTACGGGACGCGAACCAGATTTACGGGATGGACGGATTCCACCGGGAACCTCGCCAATTCGGCGGAGCAGATTACGATCACGGCAACGCCGTCGGTCACTTTTGTGAAGGCGACGCTGCAGACGGAGGTCCGTTTGCAAGTGCTGTTTTATCAATGCACGGGGTCGGATGGGTGCAATCCTCCAGGGCGCGTGATGGTTGGCGGAGCGCCCTTTGACTCAGATGCGGAACGGTGGGTGGTTCCCGGATCGAGCATCGTGCTGCAAGCATTCCCGAATCCGGGTTTTGTATTTAATGGTTGGGGCCCGCCGTCGAACTACAACATGAACTTCATCTACACGCATGTGGTGAGGGGGCCGACGACCTTCGCAGCGATTTTCGCGGCGGCCAAGCAGGTAACTCTGCTGACGGAACCGGCGAACCTGATGGTTGCTCCGGACCGCGGTCCAGTGCGCGCTCCGGTGACGGTGGATTGGGGAATGAATAGCAAGCACGTGCTGGGTGTCGTGACTCCGCAGGCGTCGGAGAAGGACGCCAACCTGCTGTATGTGTTCAAAGGTTGGAGCAACGGGGCGGCGAACCTCGATACGTATACCGTTACTAATACGAATATTCCTGACACGCTAACGGCGCAGTTTGTACCGGGCGCGCGGGTGAGCTTTGTCACCAACCCGGTTGGATTGAAGCTGAAGGTGGAAGGGCGTGAGAATTGGCCCGCCTACAACTTTGTTTGGGGACAGGGGATGAAGTATCAAGTGTCGGCCCCGCCGGACCAGGTGGATTCGCGCGGACGACGGTACGTCTTCAAGGGCTGGTCCAATGGCGGGACGGCCACGCAGGACATCACGATTACGGCAGCGGACGTGAGCAACGGATTCCGCATTGTGGCGAACTACGAAGCGCAGAACCGGGTGACGATCAGTTCGGTTCCGGCCGGAATGCCGGTGACGGTGGATGGTCAGGAATGCCGCGTGGATTGCGTGTACGACCGGAGTGAAGGCGCGGTGCTGCAGATCGCAGCGCCAAAGGACATACCAATTTCCGACAACAGCCGGCTGCAGTTTGTGGGATGGTCGGACGGTGGGCCGGCCACGCGCACAATTACGATTGGTGGCAATGATTCCACTCTGGTGGTGGAGTACAGGTTCTGGTACAAGCTGACAGCCACGGCTGAGCCGGGCAACGGGGCGTCGTTCCAGGTGGATCCGCTATCGCCGGATAGCTTCTACGAGGCGGGTACGGTAGTGACGTTGACTGCGGAAGCGCGTCCAGGCTACCGGTTCCGGCGGTGGGAAGGTGATCTCACCGGGACGTTCAAATCGGGATTTGTGACGATGAATGTTCCACGGCTGACGCGGGCGCTGTTCGATATTGCTCCGTACGCGGACGAAAAGGGTGTACGGAATGCGGCTGCGGAGACGCCGGAGCCAGTGGTTGCCGCAGGGTCCCTCGCGACGATCCTCGGTGCGAATCTCGCAGGGAGCATCGAAACGGGTCCGGCGAACCCGCTGTCGCAGACGGTGGGGAACGTTGCGGTGCGGATCGGGTCGCGGTTCGTATCGCTGCTCTCGGTGGCGCCGGAACAACTGAATCTTGTGGTGCCAGTGGATATTCCCGAAGGGGATTACACAGCCCTGGTGAAATGGGAGAACTACCCCGAGGTGGCGACGACAATGCGGGTGGTGCGAAATGCTCCTGGGCTGTTCCAGAAGAAGTCGGCAGACAAGATGTATGCTTCCGCGGCGCGGGAGAACGGCGACGAGATCTCGCCGGAGAGTCCGGCGCAGCGCGGCGATACGGTGACGCTGTTCGGGACGGGGTTTGGCCCGTATGACCGGCGTCCAGTGGAAGGATTCCCACTGCCGGCGAACCTGGTTTACACGCTGCAGGACACGGTGGAACTGCTCGTCGGCGAAACGCCGGTGGACGTGATCTGGGCCGGCGGCGCGGCGGGCAAGGTGGGAACGTCGGCAGTGCGGTTCAAACTGCCACAGGACGTTGAGCCAGCGGATGGCGCCGTGGTGGTGCGAGTGCGCATTAACGGGCGGGAGAGCAATCGCGTCTTCCTCCCTGTGCAATAGGAATCCGGGAATAGCCAGGCTTCGTATCTGCATATAGCAGAGCAGGGATGAGATAGGATGAAAGCATCAGTCCATTCAGGCAGAGAGGAAGCTGAGCATGCTGATCCGAATTCCGAAACGCTGGGAGATCGCCGAACGGGACGCGACCCCTGAAAAGCATTATTTGAATCGACGGGAATTGCTGCTGGGCGCGGGGTTCCTTGGGGCTGAGGCACTGGCTTCGGCGGCGGTGGATCCGAAGGGGCTCTATCCAGCCAAGAAGAACGGGTCTTATACGCTGGACCGGCCCGTGACGGAAGAGGCGGCGGCTACCGGGTACAACAACTTCTATGAGTTCGATCCGCAGGACAAGTACGCGCCAAAGGAACTGGCGCAGAGGTTCACGATCTCTCCGTGGCAGGTGGAGATCACCGGACTGGTGGACAAGCCCAAAGTCTGGGACATTGATGACATCCTGAAGCAGTTCCCGCTCGAGGAACGCCTGTACCGGTTCCGGTGTGTGGAGGCTTGGTCGATGGCGGTGCCGTGGACCGGGTTTCCGCTGGCGAATCTCGTGAAGGCGGCGGGGCCGAAATCGGACGCGAAGTTTATCCGCTTCACGACAGCGAAGAAGCCAAAGGAGATGCCGGGGATGGTGCGGACGCCGTGGTATCCGTGGCCGTATCAGGAGGGGCTCCGGATGGACGAGGCGATGCATCCGCTGGCGATGGTGGTGACAGGCATGTACGGCAAGCCGCTGCCGAAACAGAACGGCGCGCCGATCCGCATTATCGTCCCGTGGAAGTACGGGTACAAGGGTGGCAAGTCGATTGTGAAGATCGAATTCCTGAAGAGCCAGCCGGAGACTTTCTGGCATCAGTTACAGTCGTCCGAGTACGGGTTCTACTCGAACGTGAATCCTACCAGATCACATCCGCGTTGGTCGCAGTCGTTTGAGAAGGTGATTCCGACGATGGAGCGGCGCAAGACCCTGATGTACAACGGCTACCAGGAAGTGGCTTCGTTGTATGACGGGAAAGAGTTCTAGCGCTTCAGCCGTTTGATCATGCGCAGTTCGTTGCGCTCGCCGGGTACGATCTGGTAATGGACTTCGTCCATGACCAGTTTCATCATGCGCATGCCGAGGCCGCCGCTGCGGCGCTCTTCGACGAGACGTTTGAGGTCCTTTTGCTCGACGGAGCCGGGATCGAACCCTTTGCCAGTGTCGATGACTTCGATGGTGATCGTGTCGTTGTCGAGGATGGCGCGGACGATAACTTCTTTGGTCTGATCACTGCCATAGGCATGTTCGATGACGTTGGCGCAGGCTTCATCCACGGCGAGTTCGATCATGGACAATTCGGTCTCGGCGAGACCGGCCTGCTTGCCGATGGCGGCAACAAAGTCGCGGATGAGGGCGAGGTTCTCGGTGGAAGACGGGACGTGCAGCAGGAATTTCCGCTCGAAGTTGGGCATGGCTTATCCTTGACCGCCTTGCTGGAAGCGGGCGACCGCGGTGGGCACATCGGAGACGATGTCGAAGAGGGTTTGGAAGCCAAGGATCTCGAATACCTGAAGCACCTTGGGGACGACGCCACAAATGCGAATGTCGCCGCCGGCATCGCGGATTTCCTCGATGAAACTCATGAAGACACCGAGACCCGCGGAGGAGATGTAAGTGAGCTTCTCGCAGTTGACGACGAGATTGCGGCGGCCTGCGTTGAGCTCCTTTTGAATGGCCTCATCGAATTGGGGCGCGGTGTGCGCATCAAGAAAACCGTCGAGCGCGAGGATGCCGATACCCGCTATCTCGCTTGCATGAACGGAAAATGAACTAGCCAAACACTCCTCCTACGTTCGTTTCAGATTGTCTGTAATACCAATAGAGTAATATCATCGTGCGGTGGTTCGGTACCGGTAAACGCGGCGAGGTCCTTGCGAATGGCCTCGAGGATGTGCGCGGCGGGTTTATTTCCGATGCGCTCCACCACCTGCTGGAAGCGTTCCTCGCCATATAATTCGAGCTTTTCGTTCATTGCTTCCGTTACGCCGTCGGAGTAGAAGACGAGCACGTCACCGGAGGCAAGTGGGAATTGGCCGGTTTTGGCGGCGCGGTCGAAGAGCGCAGGGCCGGCGAGACCAAGACCGACTCCGGGAGTGGTGAGATAGCGCGCCTTGCCGGTGGACTTTTCCAGGAGCAGCGCTGGATTATGGCCCGCCCGCAGGTATTCAAGGGCGCGGGTATCGGAGTCGACGGCGGCCATCACGGCGGTGACGAACATTTTGCGCTTGCAGGCCACGTGGAGGTGGCGGTTGACGCGGCGTGCGAGGTCAGCGAGACCGGGTGATTCAGGGGACGCGGCGGCGAGGAGACCCTTGGTAAGCGTCATGTAGAGGGCGGCGGGGAGTCCTTTGCCGGAGACGTCGGCGACACAGAATCCGAAGCGGCCGTCGGCGAGGCGGAAGAAGTCGAAGAGATCGCCACCGACCTCCCTGGCGGGCTGGCAGGCGGTGGCGATGGCGAATCCGGGCAGGGACGGCGGTTGGGGAGGAAGTAGGCGCTGCTGTGCTTGCTGCGCCATGGAAAACTCGGCTTTGAGGCGTTCGCGTTGGGAAAGGAATCGCGACGCCATGCGGTCCACCGGCTCCATCTCGACGCTGAAGCGCATTCCGATGAAGACGGCGGTGAGGGCCGCGGCCATCGCCAATAGGAGCCACGTACCGTGCTGCTGGAGGTGCGGGCTGAGGCTGTTGCGAAATAGGGCGGAAAGCAGGAGGCATTCGCTGGAGAGCGCGGCGGCGAGCGTGGCGAGCAATCCGAGGCGGAGATAGATGCCGAGATAGACCGCGGTGGTGAGGACGGAGCAGGCTAGCGCGCCCTGATGGCCGGAGACGAACGGGGTGCTGTAGAAACCCAGGGCCACCGAGAGTGGGAAGAAGACAGCGATGCTGATCCAACGTACGCCGATGCGCTGAGTGATCCACGGAAGCAGAATGCCGAAGAGGGCGAGGATTCTGGTGTCGTAAATGCCCTCCAGGTAGGAGATTGCAGGAACACGGTGGAGGATTTGCAGAAGCCATCCGAGGACGCCGAAGTGGACATCGGGGAAGAAGCCCGATCCACGGACTACGACGGGGATGGCCGCGAGCGTTCCGCCCCATAGCGCGCCCCAGGCGAGGCTTTGGTAGATTCCTCGAGCACGGAATTTGCGGCCCAGTAGAAGGCACATATCGCGCCAGGCGGACCATTCGGTTTCGCGGGCGGAAACCTGTCCGACGGCGATGGAAGCGCCGAATAGGAGACACAAAAGAGCGTAGACAACAGGAACCCAGAAACCGCCGTTAGAGCTGAGATAGTGGGTGACGATTCCAGCGGCGAACATCAGCCCGGAGGCGGTGTAGAAGGCACGCTTGTCCACCATGCGCCGCATCCAGGCGAAGACGAAGAGGATGCCGGCGATGGTTGCTCCAGTGCCGTAGGCGACGCCGATGACAACAAGGGCAGTATCGCCGAGAGTGCCGACAGGGAGTAGGAGTTCGCGCCGGGCTTGATCGTCAATCTGCGGAGTGAGGCGGGCGTAGCGGAGGCCGTCGCTCTCGACGCGAACCTGGAGGTCCCAATCAAGGGAGCGCTGGGAGGATCCGGCGCGCCAACGGTATTCCCTTGCACTTGAGGTAGAGGGCTTTGATCCGGGTTTTTCGTCTTCGTCCATGTCTTTGGCTTCCGGATGAAAGCTGGCTGCGTATGGACCGGCGAGGAGTGTGAAAGCTTTGGCTGCGATGGTGTCTGAAGCGGGGGAGGCTTCGGCAGGATCGTTTTTGCGGCCCCCTCGCCTGATCCTGGCTTCGACCTCGGCGATGCGGCCGTTGCCGGAGATGACGATGACAAAGTCGCGGCGTTTGGCGGGATCGGTGAAGGTGAGTTTGACGGAGTCGGCGGAGAGGATGTGGTCGAGCTCGGTAGAGGCGTAGCGCTCCTGCCACATGCGGAGGGAGTAACGGTAGCGGAGAGAGGGTTCGGGCCTGACATCCCACTTGGAGACGTCGGTGTTCCAGAGATCCTTGACAAGCTCGGAGGTGGATTGGCGCATCAAGGGATGGTCGAGGCGGAGTTTGGCGGTGCGCTCCTGGAAGGCCTTAGGGGCGAGGGTGAAGAAGAGGGCGAGGCCGGCCAGTGCGGCGGCGAATGCGAGGGAGGAGCGGATGGTCATGCGACGTGCTCCACGGCCACGGGTTCCAGTTTGTCCACGCTGATGACGAGGACGGTGACATCCTCTTCGGCAATGCGGCGTCCGCGCCCGATGCGCTTGGTGAAGACGGTTTTGACGATCCAATCATGGACGGCGAAGGCGGATTGGTGGAACGCCTTGCCGATGCGTTTGGAGAGCCAGCGGTTGGTGGCGGCGCGGTCAGGTTCGCCGATCAGGCGGCAGACGCCGTTGGTGTATAGAACGAGCCGGGTGGTGGAGGTGAGACGCGCGTAGCCTTCCCAAAACTCCACGTCGCTCTGATGGCGAATCTCGTGGGGTTGTTCGTTGGATCCGGCGAGGAAGACGCCAGGCGTCGCGCCGATGCGGGCGTAACGGCAGGTGCCCTCCGCGGCATCAACGACGGCGTAGAACAGGCCTTCGGTGCTGACACCAGCGAGTTGTTCACCGAGAGTCGCTTCGAGTGCGCGGAGCGTTTGCACGGCGCTCCAGCCAGCCTGCGCCTTTTCCATAAGAAAGCCTTTGGCGAAGGCGATCATCAAAGCGGTGGCAAGACCGCTGCCTCCTCCGTCTGAGATGAGTATGCCGAGACGCGATTTGCCGACAAGGAAGAAATCGTAGAAGTCACCGCTGACGGAGGCGGCGGCCTGACAGGATGCGGCGACAGTGATACCAGGCAGGGGAGGAGCGCCGGTTGGGAGCAGCCGCTGTTGGGCTTCGCGGGCGGCCTCCACTTCGGATTCCAGTTGCTGGCGTTCGTGAATTTCCCGCGCGTAAGCCGGCCGCACGGCGTGTTCGTCGACTGCGCGTCCGGCGAAAGCACAGATCGTGGCGATGGCAACGATGAGGACGGCTACGAAGATCGTGAGGAATTCGTGTTCCTTCCATGCCGGTCCGGTGACGCTGAGAGTTGCGAGTTGGTTGAAGAGGGTGAACTCCGCGTAGAAGACCATCGTCGTGAGCATGTCCACAAAGAGGAACGAAGCGAGGAAACCGGCGGCCAGCACGGAGGCCAGTACGATTCGCATTGGCAGATGGAAGGGCTCACGAGAGAGCATGACCACCGGGATAATGGAGGCGATCACCAGGAGGATGTAGATGAGGTACGGGCGGCGGATTTTGCGCCATATCAAGGCGGAGGGGGCAAAGACGCTGGCGAGTGGAAGGAAGATCGCTGCTGAGCCTGCCGAGAGCAGGAGCGATACCCAAGGCAGGCGCGAGTAGATCGTTCCGAACGAGTTGTATAGGCTTTCGCTGCCGGGATACTGGGAGTGACCAAGCCAATAGATGATGTTGTAGAGCAGCGCCGCCCAGGCCATCAGGACGGTGCCGAGCACGATGCTGCGGCCGACGTTGCGAGAGACGAGCTTGCCGGCGAGCAGTCCATCGAGCGAGGTGATGCGCCGCGAGTCAATCTCGCGGAGGTCTCCTTCGGTGGCGCTGTAGGAAAGGCCCGCGAGGAGGCCGGCAGCGAAGGTGAGCAGCGCGGCGACGCCGAAAAGCACTGCCTTCGGGATGGCGATTTCGCCGGTGTTGAACTTGAATATGTCGCTCGATTCGAGGTAGATCTCGCCGAGGAGGAAGCAGCCGATGATGATGGCGACCAGGAGCATGCGCTGGCGCGACACTTCGCGCTGGGTGCGGCGTTTGAAGTAACGGACAAAGGTGTAAATGGCGAGGACCGCGCCGAAGATGATGAAGGCGGAGCGGTATTTGCCACGGTTCATCTTTTCGCCGAAGTCGCGGCGCGCGGCGTCAGAGAGAAAGAGGTTGACGGAAGATTGCGTGACTTGGCGTTCGTGGATGCGAACGACAGCTTGACCGCGCAGTTCCGGAAAGTCGCGGGCCTGGAGCTTCCAGCGGAAGACGTGGGACTGATCGTCATCGGACCTGGCGTGGGAGATGTCGCCGGGCGAGGCGAGGTAGGGCCAATCACGCATCATCTGCTGAAGGCGGGCTGTGGCGAGGTTTCTTGCGTCCTCTTCCGGAAGCGCTTTGGTTTCGGCGTGAGATGCGAGCTTGACGCGATAGCCGGTGAGCCGGCCGGTGGGGGAGAACCACGCCTCCACGGATTGGTTGCCTTCGGGCTCGGAGAGGCGGACATGGAGCCGCGACCAAATGCCTTCCTCGGCAAGCAGCCGGCGTCCGGACTCGCCGCGCGAGATGAGGTAGCGGTAGGTCTCGCTGCTGGGGGAATCTTCGGGATTGGAGGCGACGCGGATGGCCTCGTCCCAGCCTCGCGCGTCGATCCCATTTTCCCTGGCGAGGGCGTGGGTGCGATCGCTGAGCAGTGAGGATGGGACAGTGGCGCGCGCGGGGACCTCATCCAGAATACGGAGCTGCATCTCCACGGCGGCCACCAGGGCGAGTGGCGCGAGGACGACAAGGGCGAACCACACGATCTCCATGCGCGGGCTGAGCCGCTTGTCCCAGAGAAGGCGTTCGATGATTCGAGCCCGCATGTGTTTCCTTATTTTATTGCCGTTTGATGATCATGAGTGTGATGTCGTCGAATTGCGGGGCTTCGCCGGCGAAGGCATCGATGGCGGCGAACATGTGGTCGACGATCTCGGACGATGGCGCGAGGTGGTGCTCTTTGAGGACGGCGGTGAGACGGTCGATTTCAAACTGTTCGTCTACGATGTTCTGGGCTTCGCTGACGCCGTCGCTGTAGATTGCGAGAACATCCCCGGACTGGAGGGCGAAGGCTTTTTCGGCGTGCGTCTTCATGGGGAAAAGCCCGAGGGCGAGCCCTGGGCCATCCAGGAGTTCCACTTCGCCGCTGGCACGAAGGAGGACGGCGGCGTTGTGGCCGCAGTTAACAAAGCGGCACTGGCCAGTGGGAGGATCAACGGCGCAAAGGAAGGCGGTGGCGTATTTGTTGGGTGGAGTGGTTGCGTAGAGGAGGTCGTTGGCAGTGCCGGCGATTTCGAGGAGGGACGATTCGCGTTTGAGCAGAGAGCGCAGAGTCGCCTGGATGATGCTCATGAGCAGGGCCGCCGAGATTCCCTTGCCGGAGATGTCGGCGACGCAGAGCATGTGGGTGTCGTTCGGCGAGGTGCCGCCGAATGGCAGAACGTCGTAATAATCCCCTCCCACCTGTTTGGCCTGGCGGTTCTTGGCCGCGATTTCCAGGGAGGCGAGTGGGGGGAGTGATTTGGGGAAGAGGTCCTGTTGGATGGAAGCTGCCAGGGCGAGTTCCTTTTCCATCTGCTGGCGGGCGAGAGTGTCCTTGAAGTGCCAGGCGTTTTCCATGGCGACGGCGGCCTGGGCAGCGAGTCCTGCGCCGAACTCGAGGTCGGCGTCGCGATACTTCATGCCGCGCATGCGCGGGCCGCAGACAACCACTCCGATGAGTGCTTCCTGAGAGCGGATCGGGAGAACGAGGGTACCTTCGGCGGTGAGTTGGGGCTCCGTTAGGTTGGCATACTTTGCTTTCGCCGCTTCAATGTCACCGAGGTCGAGGCCCTTTTGACGAATAACGTTGGCGTGTGAGTCTTTCCAGGCGGCGACCGCGTATTTGCCGATGGCCCAGCGTCCGGCGAGAGTGAATCCGACGAGTTGGGCGACTTCATCGGGATCAAGGGTGGCGGCGAGTCCGCGGCCGAGGTCGAGAAGCGCGCGGAGTTCCTGGAGGCGCTGGTCCAGGAGCATGTTGGCGGTGCGAGCCTGTTCATGGGCCTGGGCGTTGGAGATGACGCTAGCCGCGACACCGAGAAGGGCTTCGAGGAACTCTTCTTCTTCGGATCTTGCGCCGAGAGCGAAGCCGCCCAGACCGAGGAGGCCGACGGGTTGGGGATCGGCGCCGATTGCATAGATTTTTTCGATGCCTGCTTCGCGGGCGGCGTCTTCGGAATAGAGGCTGGCGGCGACGAGGGTGGGGGCGCCGCGGGCGAGCTCCACGCGGAGGTTGCCGTCGCCCTTGCGTACGGCGATCATGCCTTTGCGCGCCAGAAGCCGGCCCATGGCGGTACGCAGCAGATGCTTGAGGATCGGCTCGAGTTCGAGGGAACTTTGGAGCAGTTTTGCGGACTCCAGCAGCGCTTCGAGCCGCGATACGTCGAACCCCGTCGCCATTAGATGAATCGCCCTTTCCTGTGATTTGACGAGCGAAACGGCGGCTTTGTTCGCGCGGATGTGCGGCTGAAGGGAATGGGGACGTGAGACATGGTGCGGAGTTAATTAGGGTAGCGTAATGAGCTGTGGGATGGGAGGTGGGGTTACGAACGGGTCTCAGGGAGGTGAACTCCGCGCTGAGATAGACTGTGTGGTGCGAACGGCATCACCATGAAAAGAATCTGGCTCATTCTCGTCCTCGGGTTTACCGTGCTCGCGCAGAACCCTCGAGGACGGGCGCTGGGCATCCCATTTGACGGTACGCCCGGACCAAAGAACGGAATCACCGACGTTGAGGGCATCGCAGTCGGCCACACCACCCTGATCCGCGACGAGGGCAAGCTTGTTCCGGGACAAGGCCCCGTTCGAACCGGGGTCACCGCCATCCTCCCGCGGCCGAAAGGCAACTGGGATTTCGTCATGGCGGCGACGTTCAACCAGAACGGCAATGGGGACATGACGGGAATCAACTGGATCGAAGAATCGGGGTTTCTCGAAGGTCCGATCCTACTTACGGGGACACACAGCGTCGGAGCGGTGCGCGACGCTGCCATCCACTGGCAGATCGCCCGTGGCCGGGAATTCGTTTTCACCTATCCAGTGGTTGCCGAGACGTTCGACTCCCTGAATGACGCCAACGGACAACATGTGAAACCCGAGCATGCCTGGGCTGCCCTGGACGCTGCAAATAGCGGGCCGGTGGTGGAAGGCGCGGTGGGCGGCGGCACCGGGATGATTTGCAACGGATTCAAAGGCGGCATCGGCACAGCCTCCCGTGTTTTGACAGTAGCCGGAAAACAATACACGCTGGGTGTGCTGGTGCAGTGCAACTACGGCGGCGATCTGCAGGTACTCGGTGTTCCCGTGGGACGCGAGATCACCGACATGCGGGCGTGTACCACGCTTCCGCAGACCCGCCCGTGGCTCGCCTCGCGTATCCGGCCCTGCACGGCTGCCCAAGCCTCCAGGCATGATACGGCAGAGGAAGCGTCGGAGTTGGGGCGCGGATCCATCGTGGTTATTGTCGCTACGGATGCGCCGCTGCTTCCTCATCAACTGAAGAGGATTGCCCGGCGCGTGGGAATGGGGCTTGGCAAGTTGGGTAGCTGGGCCGGCAACGGCTCGGGGGACTTGTTCCTGGCGCTCTCAACGGCGAATACTGGAGCGGGGCAGGCCAACGGAATCGCCAAACTCGAGATGATTCCGAATAATGTCATGGACCCGATGTTCCGCGCCACCATCGAAGCGACTGAGGAAGCGGTGGTGAACGCGATGCTCGCAGCGCCCGCGGTGATGACCGGCGCCGATGGCATTCGGATCTTCGGCCTGCCCGGGGCCCGGCTTGTCGAGGTACTGAAGAAGTACGGGCGGATGCGATAACCGGCCTGGCGGCTTGCGGGTCTTTGTCATCATCGGCGGCGACGGAGCGGAAAATTGCCGCGTGGGTCGCAGTGCGGCTACAATGATGAATTGTCAGGCTCCGGGCTTCGTGCAATGGGCGGCTGCAAACCCCGCCAGGTCCGGAAGGAAGCAACGGTAGTGGCTTAGCCTGTGTGCCGCGGATCACCCGGGGTCTGGCAATAGTAGTGTCCTTCAGAATATCCCCACATGTATCAGGTCATTGCCCGCAAGTACCGTCCACGTTCGTTCGCCGAACTCATCGGGCAGGAGCATGTGCGGACGACTTTGGAGAACGCGCTGTCGCAGGGACGGATCGCGCACGGGTACATTTTTTCAGGCCAGCGCGGAACGGGGAAGACGACTGTGGCGCGGATTGTGGCGCGCTGTTTGAACTGCGAGCAAGGGCCGACGATATCACCGTGCGGGGAATGCGCCTCGTGCAGCGACATCTCGGCGGGCTCGTCGATTGATGTGATCGAGATCGACGCGGCTTCCAATCGCGGCATTAATGAGATGCGTGAACTGCGCGAGAGCGTGCGGTTCCGTCCGGCTCGCGACCGGCACAAGATTTTCATCATCGACGAAGCGCATCAGATCACGAACGAAGCATTCAACGCGCTGTTGAAGACGTTGGAAGAGCCGCCGGAGTGGGTGGTGTTCCTGTTGTGCACGACGGAGACTCATAAGATCCCGAACACGATCGCATCGCGTTGCCAGCAGTTCAGTTTTCGCAGCGTGGACTACGATGTGGTGCTGGGGCGGGTGCAGTGGATTTGCGAACAGGAGAAGATCGCGGCGGAGCCGGAAGCGCTGTCGGTGATCACGCTCGCGGGTGAGGGGAGCGTGCGCGATTCGCTGTCGGCGCTGGACCAGGCGATCGCGTGTTGCGGCGATAATTTGACGGCGGCGGAAGTACGGCAGTTGCTCGGCCGTTTTTCGATGCAGACGCTGGAACAGGTGGCTGAGGCGCTGCTGGCTCTGGACGCCAGAAAGATGCTCGAGCTGATTCGCGAGTTGGAGATGACGGGGCAGAACCTGCAGCATTTCTGCCGGGAACTGACGCGGTTTTTCCGGAACCTGCTTGTGACGCGGATTGCCGGAGCGGAGTCGAGGCTGATTGCGGCGTCAAGTTCGGAGCGGGAGAGAATGTCAGTGTGGGCGGCGAAGTTCTCGGAAGAGGACCTGACGCGGGCACTGCATCTGACGATGGCGGTGTTTCAGGACATGCAATCGTCGCTACAGCCGCGGATGCATTTGGAATTGGGATTAGTGCGGTTGGTGCATGCGGGCCGCATGCGGCCGATTGAGGAAGTGATCGCCGGGATGGGAAGCGGGCCTGCGCCGGCGGCCTCCACGCCTCCGATGGCTGCTCCACGGTCGACACCGCCTGCTGCTCCGGTGCGTGCGAGTGCGCCGGCTGCTGCGAGTGCGCCGGTAGCGCCCACAGATCCGGTGGCGGGCAGCTTTCAGGACCGGCTGTTGAAATACTTGAACGATAAGAGCATGTCGTTCATTGCCGATGCGGTGGAGCATTCGCAGATAGTGGAGAAGGCGAACGAGATCGAATTCATCTGCGATAAAGCGACGGCGTTCACGGTGAAGTCCTCCGATATGGCCAAGGCGGTGGAGGCGGTGGCGAAGAAGGCGGTGAAGGTGAAGGTGACGATTTCCGAAACCGTCGCCGCGACTGTTGCCGGCGCACCATCGGACGAGCGGAAGTTGAAAGAAGACGAAGCCACCCGGAGGGCGTTGGATAATCCGGAAGTGCAGAAGTACCGGGATCTGTTCCCGGGCAGTGAAGTGCGGACGGTACGAAATTTGTCGAGCGGAAAGGACACCCAATGAAGCTACCCGGAAACATTCAAGCGATGATGCGCCAGGCGCAGCAGATGCAGATGAAATTGGCCGAGGAGATTGCGAAGATCCGGGTGGAGGCCACCTCGGGGGGCGGGATGGTAATGGTGAGCATGGACGGGCAGAAGAACGTGCTCGCGGTGAAGATCGACAAGGAAGTTGCGGGCGACGTAGAGATGCTGCAGGATCTGATGGTGGCGGCGATGAACGAAGCTTCGCGCAAAGTCGATGCGGAGAAGGCGGACAAGATGGGTGGGATGGGGATCCCCGCGGGCATGGTTCCGCCGGGAATGATCTAGATGGTGGATTTCGCGGAGCCGCTGGCACGGTTGATACAGGAAGTGAGACGGCTGCCCGGGGTAGGCCAGAAGTCGGCGCAACGGATTGCTTTCCATCTACTGCGCGCGAAGAGGGAAGATGCCGAGCGGTTGGCTCAGGCAATCCTGGACGTGAAGGACAAGCTCGGTCTTTGCACGGTGTGCAACAACATCAGCGACGGAGAGCGATGTCCGTATTGTGCGGACGAATCGCGCGATCCGTCAGTGGTGTGCGTGGTGGAGGAAGCCCCGAATATCCTACCGATCGAAACCACCCGGCAGTTTCTCGGCGTGTATCACGTGCTGCATGGGGCCATCAGCCCGCTGCGCGGGATCGGGCCTGAGCAACTGCGGATCAAGAGTCTGCTGTTGCGGCTGCAGGACGGTGCTATCCGCGAAGTGATTCTGGCGACGAATCCGACAGTGGAGGGCGAGGCGACGGCGGTGTACCTGTCGCGACTGTTGAAGCCATTGGGAGTGAAGGTGACGCGGATCGCTATGGGGATTCCGGTGGGGAGCGATTTGGAGTATGCCGATGAAGTGACGATGATGAAGTCACTGGAGAATCGGCGGGAGATGTAGGGGCGAAACCGCCCAACGAAACCGATAGGCGCTATGGGGCGTCTTGATAAAGGGCCGGGACACGGTGAGTGTCCGACGGTTTACAATAGCAGAAAGGTATCCGAAATAGGACCGGGCCCGCTCTCGAGGTGTATCATGTCTGACCAACCACAACCGACTACCCAATATTACCCGCCGCCGCAGCCGGCATCGGGCGGATCGAACGTGAAGATCGCCATTCTGTTTGGAGCCGTGGTGGCTCTGCTTGCGGCCAACGTGTACCTGTTTCTGCAATTGGATACGGTACGGCAGGACATGGGCAAGATGCGCGAGGGACTGCAGACCGAGATCGCGACCTTGCGAGAGGCATCGTCGGTGACGGCGCAGACGCAGCGGCGCGCAGCGGAAACACTGCGGGATGAATTGGAGACTGCGCGACGCCAAGCGGCGATGGCTGTCGGTCAGGCGAAGACGGATGCCGATGCGAAGGTAACGGAATTGAACAAGCGGCTGGCGGAGGAGACGAAGCGCGGCGCGCAGTTGGCGGCTACGCAGCAGGCTCTGAAATCGGAAGTGACCGATGTGCGCAAGGAGGCCTCGGAGACGAAGGAAAAGTTGGGAGCCACAGCTACGGAAGTCGGTACAGTGAAGAGCGAAGTGGCGTCGACGAAATCGGAACTGGAAAAGACGATCGCGACGTTGAAGAGCGTGCAAGGGGACTTGGGCGTAACCAGCGGCTTAGTGGCGACGAACGGGAAGGAACTGAGTGCATTGCGGGCGTTAGGCGAGCGGAATTACTTCGAGTTCAATCTGGGGAAGACGAAGGCTCCGCAGAAAGTGGGCGATGTGGCGCTTCTGTTGAAGAGGACGGACCAGAAGAAGAACAAGTACACCGTGGAAGTGTACGCCGACGACAAGCGGACGGAGAAGAAGGATAAGAATATCAACGAGCCGGTCCAGTTTTATACTTCGAAGGCGAAGATTCCGTATGAGATCGTGGTGAACGAGGTTCGCAAGGACACGATCGTCGGATATCTGGCGACTCCGAAGGTGACGAGCGCGCGATAGATCTAAACGGCCACCGATTCGCATTTCAAGGCGACTTTCAGCGGGGCACTCCCGGCGCCTCAGAGCGACGTTTTCTCAATATCGTGAGCGAACTCCTCGCCCACACCTCCAAACCGTTCATTCACCCGTTCCGCCCTCTCCAATGCCCCACGCAGATGCGGAAGGATGTTCTCTCGTCCGATATGCTCGACAAACTCCGCCTGCCTGAGGAAAACGCGCGGTTGGGCGCGCGCGCCGCACAACAGCAGAATACGCCCCGATTTCTTCAGGCGGTCCGCCAGGTGCTCCAGGGCGTGCAGACCGGTGGCGTCAATGGCAGTCATGTTGCGCAACCGCAGGATCACGATCGGCCGGAAACGCTTGAGATCATCGGTCGCTTCGGTGAGTTTGTCCGTGGTTCCAAATAGAAACGGACCGTGGATACGAAGAATCGTCGCATAGGGCGGAATGCGGTGGTGCTGCAGACTGTGCGCGCGGCCTCGCTCGATGTACTCATCGGTAACCGTCGCCACTGTCGTCGTTTCGGAAACCCGGTAGATATATAGGAGAGCCGCCATCGCCATGCCGACCTCGACAGCCACCGTGAGATCGGCTGCCACGGTGAGGATAAATGTGATAAACCACACCGCCTTATCGGCAAACGGGAGTTTGAGAATCCCGCCAACCTCACGCCACTCGCTCATGTTGTAGGCGACGATGAAGAGCACCGCGGCAAGTGTAGCCAGCGGGATGTACCGTGCCAACGGCGCCGCGACGAGGATCACCACCAGCAACGTGATCGCGTGGATTATGCCCGCTACCGGGGTACGCGCGCCGGAGCGGAAGTTCGTGGCGGTACGTGCGATGGCGCCGGTAACCGGGACTCCGCCAACCAGTGGCACCACCAGATTCGCTGCTCCCTGCGCCACTAATTCCGCATTCGAATTATGCCGGTCTCCGCTCATCGTATCGGCCACCACCGCGGAGAGCAGGCTTTCCAACGCGGCCAGGATCGCCACAGTCAGCGCCGACGGCAGCAGCGGAAGGATCAGCCGCGCGTGAAATTCCGGAATATCGAATACTGGCAATCCGCTGGGGATGCCGCCGAACTTAGTCCCGATCGTCTCCACCGGCATATCCAGCAGCGCCACCGCAGCGGTGCCCGCAACCAACGCAATAATTGAGCCCGGCACTTTGCGCAGAAACCTGGGAGTGATCAGAATAATCGCCAACGAGACGCAGCCGAGAAGCAGAGCACCGGGCTGGAAGGTGCTGAAGTGCTCCCCATAAGCCTCCATCCTCTCGATAAACTCGCTGGGCACGGATTGCATTCGAAGGCCGAAGAAATCCTTGATTTGCGTGGATGCGATCAGCAACGCGATTCCGTTCGTAAAGCCAATGACAATTGGACGAGGGATGAACTTCACCGCCTGTCCCAAACCGCTGAATGCGAGGAATAGCAGGATCAGCCCCGCCAGCATGGTTACGATCAGCAGCCCGGAAACCCCATGTTTGGCGATAATGCCGGCTACAATGACGACGAATGCCCCGGTAGGTCCCGCCACCTGTATCTTTGATCCACCCAGTAGCGAAACAAGAAAGCCTCCGATGATTGCCGTGTAGATTCCCACTTGCGGGCTTACTCCGGAGGCAATGCCAAACGCCATCGCGAGCGGGAGCGCGACTAACCCGACAGTAATCCCGGCGATCAGGTCAGCCAGGAAATCAGAACGCGTGTATCCTTGCAGGGTATAGAGAAGCTTGGGTTTCCATTTGCCCCATGGAATAGTAGAGAGCAGTCGTATCACTTGTTTTTGTGAGCCTCTTCGTTTCGAATTTCTTCCAGCATCGACATGGTTTGCGAAAGATGAGAATAGAAATATCGTTTGAGCACATCCAGCACTTTGATCAGATTTGGGTCGCGCAGCGAATAAAACACCTGGTTGCCTTCTTTTCTGTTGACAACAAGTTGCTTCGAACGCAACACCGCTAAGTGCTGCGACGCGTTAGCCTGCTCAAGTTGGAGTTCTTCAATCAACTGCCCCGCGGATTTCTCGCCGTGGCGGAGGGCCTCCACAACCGCGATGCGTGTGGGATGGGCGAGAGCCTGAAAGACTTCGGCTTTAAAGCGACGGAGGTTATTCTGGACCATTTTGCATTCTTCTCGAGTCTACGAGGCGAATCCCTCGTTGTTGAACCGTAATCCCAGGAACCGCTGCTCAAGCCGGCCGACGGCTATCAGAATTCCCTGTAACAAGGCCTCCGGACGAGGCGGGCAACCTGGAACAAAGACATCCACCGGCACCACTTCACCGACGCTGCCAGTAATTGCATAACTCTTGCCGTAGATCCCGCCGCTGATGCCGCATGCACCCACCGCAACAACCACTTTCGGATCCGGAGTGGCATTGTAAGTCTTGAGTAATGCCAACTCCATATTGCGCGTCACCGGACCAGTAACTAAAAGCATGTCCGCATGCCGCGGCGAAGCGGCAAAGTGGATTCCTAAGCGCTCCAGATCGTAAATTGGATTATTGAGTGCGCCAATCTCCAGTTCACATCCGTTGCAGGAGCCGGCGTCCACTTCGCGAATCGCCAGCGACCGCCCCAGCACCTTTGCCACCCGCTGGATGGCCGCTTCCGTCTGGCCTGGCTCGTGCACCACACTTCCCTGCTCTACCGACTGCAGCTCCTGATGAGTGCCGTCGCCGTTCAGTCCATACCTGGCGATTAAGGTAAGATCCTGCCGCGCACGAACCGCCAGCGCAAACTCGTTCGTCATGGTGATTGCACCACTCAAGTCCGCCTCGGCGCAATAGCCGCAGAACGTACACAAGCCGTAGTCCAAAGTTACTTCCCGCTCTGAGCCGGCATCGCACAGCGAGATCGCTTCCGTAGGACACGCCTCCGCCGCGGGACGAGCGTCGGACCATCGCGCGAACTTGATCTTCGGAGCGCCTCGAAATAGAGGCGAGACGCGCGCGGCAGTCTCCGGGTAGCGGGTAGTTACCACTCCGGTACTCGCCGATTTGCTGAGTATCTTGAACATGCGCCTTCTAACGGTCAGTTCCCGAGTAGGACAGGTTGAAACTCTTGTTGATCACCGGAAAATCCGGGACAATATTGCCTTTGACGGCTTCCACCAATGCGGGCCAGTTGTTCAGCGACGGATCTTTGATCCGGCATCGCTCCAGGCGGTTGTTCGGGCCCGTGCGGATCCAATGCAGAATCTCGCCGCGCCATCCTTCCACGGCGGAGAGCGCGACTCGCCCTTGCTCCAAAGGCGGCAACGGGACGCGGTGAGCGCCGTCAGTCAAAGAAGCCAGCAATGCCCGGATCAGGAAGAGTGCGCCGCCGATTTCCTTCACCCGGACCATCATTCTCCGCAGCACGTCCCCTTCCGTATAAACAGGCACATCGACAGTCCAGTGGCGATAAGCGGCGTAGGGATGGTCTCGCCGGACATCGCGGTCAATACCCGAGGCTCGCCCGGCCACACCCACTACGCCGAGTTCCCGCGCCTGCTCGGTGGGCAGAACGCCGGTGTGTTCCAGCCTGTCCCGCGTCGAATCGGAAGATTCGATGATGTCCATCAGGTCGCGGAACTCCGTCTCGAATTGACGCAGCGTTTCCGATAACTCCACCACCTGCTCGCGATTCCAGTCGCGGCGTACTCCCCCGGGACAAACCATCCCACGAAGAAGCCGGCTCCCCGTGAGGCCCTCGTTCAGCACGAAGAGCATCTCTCTCAGCCTCGAAGCGTGCGCGTTGGCAATCACGAAGCCAACATCGGTGGCAATCGCCCCAATGTCGGCGATGTGGTTATAGATTCGCTCCAACTCCAGAAGGATGGTTCGTATCGCCTCCGCCCGCGCGGGAATTTCCAGACCCGCAACCGTTTCCAGCGCCTGGCAGAAAGCCACACCATGCGAAAAGCTGGAGTCGCCGGAAATGCTCTCGGCAAGCGCAACGCAGCGACCCACCGGCAACTGCTCAAACCTCTTCTCGATACCTTTATGCACGTAGAACATGCGCAACTGGAGATAGAGAATCGGCTCACCAGCCACGGAGAAACTGAAGTGGCCGGGCTCGATGATTCCCGCATGAACAGGCCCGACGGGAATTTGAAACACGCCCTCCCCCAAAGTAGGTCTGTAGACGTGTTGCTCCCCGGCGAAGGGTAACTCCGCGACTGCCGAAAACTCCTTCCGCAACGGATGCACATCGGGCCAATTGTCGTGGAGCGCGACGCGGCGTGGATTCGGGTGGCCCTGCGCCGTCAATCCGAACCAGTCCTGGATCTCCCGTTCCTGCCAGTTCGCTGACGGAAAAGCAGCAGACACCGAGGGGAACACCGGATCGCTTGCCGGAATGCCCGCACGCAGCACCAGATAAGCGCGCTGTGCCGGACTCTCGAGCACATAGTAGTTATAGAAGCACTGCTCCGTCATCACGCGGTCCTCGCAAAACACGCTCGTAAGCCGTGCCGAATGGTGCTCGCGAAGCGCAGCCAGCGCCCCCGGGATCAATTCGCGAGGAACGTCCAGGTACGCTTCCACGCCATGCGACGTCGATGGCCACGGCGCTGCCCAGTCGTAACGGCTTTCGCTCATGGCCGTACCTCCAGAATCCGCGCTGCGCCCGAGATGAGATCGTACAACGGGGAAGGCAGCCAGAACGCGAGCACAATCGCCACCACCGAGAGTGCAACTACAGGTAGCGTCTTCCAGCGGTCGTTCTCAAAATCTGTTGGCTCGGGATTTTGCGGCGCGGCGGGCGCCGGACCCAGCACCAGTTGAGAAACATGGAAGAAGAAGCCGCAGAAGATCGCCACCAGAAACAGCACAAGCAGGATGGATGCAGCGAACTCGTGGGCGGCGAAGCCCGCTCGAAGAATGGTGAACTCGCTTTGAAACATACTGAACGGCGGAGTGCCTGTCACGGCGATCACCCCCATCAACATCAATGGTGCGCTCAGCGGCATAGTGCGCAGCAGACCGATTGCCCCCCGGCCGAGAGCGTCGGAGCCCCTCGCCTGCTGGATATTCCCCGCGCAGAAAAACAAAAGAGGCTTCAGCACCGAGTGAAACGTCATATGGAGCAGAACGCCCATCGCGCCCAGTGCTCCTCCAAAGCCGAGTCCCATCACCATAATGCCCGCGTGGTCAATGCTCGAATATGCCAACAACCTGCGAAGATTCCGCTGCACCAGAATGAACGGCACGGCGATCCCAACCGACAGCAGCCCAAACAGAATGAGCAATTGCGATCCAAACGCGGTTCCCAGGCAACCGGCGATCAACACATGGAAACGCGCCAACGCATACACGGCGCAGTTCAGTACTCCGGCCGCCATCAATGCCGTTACTGGAACCGGCGCTTCACTGTAGGCGTCCGGCTTCCAGGTGTGCATCGGCGCGAGACCTAACTTGGTTCCATAGCCCAGTAGCACCAGAATGAACGCCAACCTTGACGCCTGCCTGTCAAACTGCGCCGCATGCTGGATGAGAAACGACCAGTTGAGTGCCTCCATACTGTCCTGACCCTGGCCATGATGAGCGGCATAGTAGGTGAGCACCGTACCGAAGAAAGCGAGCGACAACCCGACGCCGCCGATGATGGCGTACTTCCATGCCGCCTCCAGCGATGTCGAGCGGCCGTAGTAAGTCACCAGAAGGATGGATGCGAGTGTTGTTCCTTCCACCGCCACCCACATCACCCCGAGGTTGTTCGCCATCGGCACCAGGAACATGCAGAATCCGAACAACGGTGTGAGCGCATAGTACTTTCGCACTTGCGCGGCGCTGAGATCCTCATCCCCGGCATCCTCCAACACGTCGTGGCGCAGGTAGCCGATTGCATAGAGCGCCGCCGGAAAGTAGATCACGCCAGTGAGCAGAACAACCAACCCACTCAAGTAGTCGACATAGAAGAACCCTGACGCCCAGGAGATGCTCCCATATCGAAGCACCTGCCCGGCCACCACCAGCGACAGTACCAGCATCATCACGGCGGAGACGAAGTGAACCACTTCCATCGCGCGCCTGCCCCGCGGAAACGCGTTGAACGCCGCTGCCAGAAGGGGAACCGCCAGTAGTGCGACTAGCGTCATGTGCATCAGCCTCGCAACCGCCGCAGACGGCTCACATCCATTGAATCGAATTGCTCCTGGATGCGGAAGATGAGGATCGCCAGCACTAATGCCGCCACCAGAACGTCAAAGAACACGCCCACCTCCACGATCAGCGGAAGACCGTAGGTGAGTGAGATAGCAGCAAGGAAAAGACCGTTTTCGAGCGACAGAAGCGCCAGCACCTGGCTCAAAGCCTTGCGGCGGTTCACCATCATAAAGAACCCGATCAGGAACAGCGAAATTGCAACCGCGAGCGTGTTGTGGCCGAGTGTCGCGGGGCCCACGGGTTCGTCCGGGCGGTGGAAGGACTCGGCCACAACGTACCCGAGCAGCGTCAGCATGCCCGATATCAGAATCGACAGGGGAATGTTCACAAAAGGTTCGATCTCCTGCCGGATCTCAATTTTCGAGACCAGGCGCTCGAGCCCGATCGGCACCACAATGGCCTTCAAAACAAGAGTGAGCGCGGCCGCGGCAAAGAGGTGTGGTGCGCGATTAAAGTAAGCAATGGTGATGGCGATAGCGGCAAGCAGGAAAGACTGCACGCCGAACAATCGGATGTTCGTGATGAGCCATCGTTGCCCCACCATCGTGATCTGCAGCACCAGCACCAGCGCAGCCATCAGCGTGATTATCCGGTCGCCGAATTGTGGATCGTTCCAAAAACTCATGGTCACCAACTTCAAAACAAAAACGTCGATATCAGCGCAAGGGCGCTCAGTACAAAAGCGACGGCCAGCAGTTCCGGCACGCGAAAGAGCCGCAACTTGGCGTTGCTGGTTTCCACCAGAATCACTACAACCGCCAACAGCAACAGCTTGAGCAGCAGCCACACCAGGCTCACCGCCAACGCAGGCAGGCTCCAATCCGCAGCCAGCCCGAAGGGAAAGAACACGTTGATCAGCAGAGACATCAGGATGAACTGCTTGATCGAAGCGCTCCACTCAATCAGCGCCAGCCACGGTCCGGAGTATTCCAGGATCATCGCTTCATGAATCATGGTGAGTTCCAGATGCGTCGCGGGATTGTCCACTGGAATGCGGCCCGTCTCCGCGATCAGCACGATAAGCAGCGCTGCGAAAGCCAGAATCTGCGACGGCGACAGGAAACGCCAGCTCTGCCCGAGCGCTTGATCCGCCATCGAGCCAAGATTCGTCGAACCGGTTGTGATCGCGACAGTGAATACGGCCAACATCAGCGCAGGCTCCGCGATGGCTGAGATCGTCATTTCTCTGCTGCTTCCCAGGCCGCCAAACGAGCTGCCGGTATCGAGCCCCCCGAGTGCCAGAAAGAACCGCCCCAATGCAAGAAGGTAGACCACGGCCAGTACGCCGCCGACGATGGCAAGCGGAGGCCGCGTCGACAACGTGGGAATCATCAGTCCCGCAAGCAGCGTCGAGGTGAACAGCACGTGCGGCGTGATATGGAAAATCCATGAGGCGGTGTTCGGGATCACCATCGACTTGCGCGCCAGCTTCGCCAGATCCCGATATGGCTGCAGCAGTCCAGGTCCGCGCCGCGTCTGGAGCCGCGCTTTGGCCGTTTTGATAAATCCACCCACCAGCGGAGGCAGGAACAGCAATAGCAGCAGTTGCGCGAAAAAGGAGAGGATGTAGCTGCTCATTCCCTCACTCCGAAAAGCAGAAGTGCGATGAGCGTCACAAAGATGTAGGCGAGGTAGGCATGGACGCTGCCGGCCTGGATGCCCCGCATCCGTTTCGCCATCGTCAATATGCCGCTCTTTAGCGGATCGTAGAAATGCTTCTCGAATGCCGGTTGAATCTCGCTCTCAAACCGGATCGCTGTCGGGTAGTAGGGCGACACATCGAACTCTGTCAGAATCTCCCGCCGCGGACGGAACAGTGCCGAAAAGATCATCCGCAACGGTTTTGAAAACGCCGTTGCGGTGTACTCGTTGGCAGCCGTGAGGCCGGGCAATCCGCAGTCCCACGTTGGCCCATGGGAAGGCCGCCCAATGGGCTTCCAGACGCTACGCAGCAGCACCGGGACAGCCAGCAGAGCGATCAGAAACACAGCAATACCCAGAAGGGAAACGGTGCCCGCCCCTGGCCCGGCAGCCAACGCGAGGCCGCTGTTCAGGACCATGGCCGGGCTGGCGCTCACCCCGAACGCCTGTTGCGTGATCGGGTCGAACACCTGAAGAAACCACGTCGCTCCCAATCCCAAACCGGCGCAGAATACCGCGAGGATGGCCATCGCCGCCCGCATCGTACCAGGCACCTCTCGCGCCTCGGCCGCGTGCTCACTTCTCGGCAAAGCAAGAAAGGTGATTCCAAACGCCTTGACGAAGCAGGCCGCCGCCAGAGCGGCAGTCAGCGCCAGCAGTGCGCCGGCGATCGGAAATGCCATCCGCGTCAGCGTCTCCGTAACTCCGAAACCTGCCAGCAGCGCCTGATACGTCAGCCACTCACTGACGAACCCGTTGAGTGGCGGCAGTCCCGAGATGGCCACCGCCCCGATCAGGAAGTAGAGCGCCGTGGAGGGCATGCGCCGGATGAGCCCGCCCATCTCTTCCATGTTGCGCGTGTGCGTCGCGTGCAGAACGCTGCCGGCGCCCAAAAACAACAGTGCCTTGAACACTCCATGGTTCAGCGTGTGAAACAGTCCCGCTACCAGCGCCAGCGCCGCCAGCTTTGGTTGACCGAACGAACGGAACAGGAGTGCCGCTCCAAAGCCAATGAGAATGATCCCGATATTCTCGATGCTGTGAAACGCCAGCAGCCGCTTCAAATCATGCTCCATCAGCGCGTACAGCACTCCCAGCAGCGCGGACACCACGCCTAACGACAGCACCAGCATGCCGGCCCATACCGGCGGCTCGCCGTAGAAATCGAAGAACACCCGCGCCATTCCGTAGATGCCTGTCTTGATCAGGATTCCGGACATCAACGCCGAGATATTGCTCGGCGCCACCGGATGCGCAGCGGGAAGCCAGATGTGCAGCGGAATCACGCCCGCCTTGATTCCGAATCCCGCAAACAGCAGAAGGAACGTGGCCGCTCCAAATGACGGCTCCATACGCATGCCGGCGTTGTGAAACGACGCGAACTCCATACTGCCGGAGCCGAGACTCAGAAACAGAAACCCGAGGAACAGAAATCCGGTCCCACCTCTCGACATGAGAATGTAGAGAAGCCCTCCCCGGCGAACCTCATTCTCTTCATGGGCGCTCACCACCATGCAGTACGCGGTGAGAACCATCCCCTCCCAGGCAAGAAGGAATGTCATCACATTACTCGCGCTGAACACGAGTGTGATGCTCAACAGTAACAGGGCATAGAATAACTGGAACGGCGTCGCCGTTGACGCCAGGTGCGGCCGGGCCAGCGAATAAATGGAAATCGGAATCGCCAGCGCTGACAGTGCGAGCAGGAAAAAAGCCGCCAGCGGATCGATCTGGAACGAGTAGGCGAAGTTGGGAATCCCGGCGGTAAACGACCAATAAAGAGTGTCACCGGCGAGAAGCACCCGCAGCGCTGCTACCGCCTCAAAAGCCGCACCGGCCACACAAGTCAGGCAAACCAGTGTTCTGCCATCACGCTTGCTGAGAGCGGCAATCATCCCGCAGACCGCCGCGACAACGTAGAAAGTTAAACCCGTCGCAAAGACATTCAGTAGACTCATTCAACCGGCGCCCATTGCATCTAATAGTATATTCTATTCTTCGAATCTTCGCAGTAGCAGGATTCATAGTGGGTGCACTCCCGGGGGGCCGTGGGCGTGCGATGCTTCCTCACCAAAAAGAGGGCATAATCTACCAATGGACATCACCGCGCTGCTGCGGCGGATTCACGCGGGCGATCACGACGCGCTGAACGCGGCCGTGCCGTTCGTCTATGACGAGTTGAAGCGCCTGGCTTCCAGCCACGTCCGCCGCCTTGGGAAAGATGTTCCCATGCAAGCCACCACGCTCGTGCATGAAGCGTATCTGCGAATGGTTCACTCGAAGCATCCCGATTACGGAAGCCGCGTACATTTTTACTGCATTGCATCACGGGTGATGCGGCAGGTGCTGGTGGACGCGGCGCGTGCGCAGTTGGCGCAGAAGCGAGGCGGCGAAGCAGCGATTCCGCTTGGCGATTTGAGCGAATTCGGAGCAGAGCCGAACGAGAGGCTACTGGCAGTTGATGCCGCCATCGAGCGGTTGACGGTGATCAGCGAAACCAAGGCGAGTCTCATCGAGATGCGATATTTCGGCGGAATGACCGCGGAGGATTGCGCGGAGGCCATGTCGATGTCGGTGCACATGGTGCGGAAGGAACTGCGATTCGCGCAGGCGTGGCTGCGGAGCGAATTGGCGGTCTAATTTCACGCGCCGTTTACGTACTGGAGTGTGAAGGAGATGAACTCACATGTCCAAACCGAATCCTTTCACATTCAGAGACTTTAATCTTCCACTAGCCAGAAGGCAGGACCCCGGCTACATCGCCGCCGCGCTGGGGAGGTTCGTTCCGTCGGGAAAGCTCTCAGAGGAATGGACGCAGGAGGTGGTCAAGCTCCTTCGAATCTATCAGGTGCGTGGGGGTGTGATTTTCCAGGTTCTGGAGAAAGCCCGTCAAGCCGGACACGAGTTCCCGCCGCTTTTTGGCGAACTCGCCGCAGAGATGATGATGGACCCGGAGTGGGAGGCGTGGGTGTGGAAGAAGGCTACGGAGCGGCCGCTCCCGAATGGACACACGAGCTTTGGTCCTCCTCCGGACAATGCCACGTTCGAGCGCGGCGCGAAGATGGAGATCCGCAGACTGGAACAAAAATTTCGAGAAGCCGAAGACAACCACGACGTAAAGACCATGTCGGATATATGGGAGGCCGTTGCTGCGCTCATTCTGGAAGGTATCCGAAGGTACGGCCAGGCGCAGCAAATGAGACGCAGGGTGAACGACAAAATCACTGAGTGGGACGAATTCAATGCGGCTATCGACGCGATGCTGGCGGAGGCACCCACTCTTCGCTCCCACTTCCGGACGATTACTCCAAACGAACTGACGCAAATGCGGCGCATGCCAAGGCCCAGTCTTCCATCCGGCGTGCGGATTCGTATGCAGAACCAGCCGGCGCGCGCACGGCGTCCCACACGAGGAAAATAGGGCGCTATTCAATGCTGTGATGCGCTTTGGGTGGCACAAGCGGCAGCCAGGCGGCCCGCGTCCTCGCGTCGTCTATCCACCCAAGGGGAGGACGTACCTTTCCAATTGACCCATAACTCGTGGGCGCGGTGAAGGGGCCGGCAGCGGTCGCCGGTGGGCAGGATGTGTGCGAAGACCTCATAAGCGCCGGTGGCGACGCGCAAATACATCAGATCGAGACTGTCCGCGAGGGGTTCCGATATCCGGATCGCTTCCTCCGCGGCGGCACGCGCCCGCTCGTGCCCTCCCAGAGATCCCTCGATGCGCGCCAGTGCCATCAGTGTCCAAGCCAGTGATATCTGGTAGCGGGGATTGTCTTTGCTCCTGTCGATGAGCTGCCGGTGCTTTTGGAGCGATGGCTGAAGCTGGCGGAGGGCTTCGGCAGCGTTGCCGGCTGCGAGCAGGGTGAGAGCCATACGGGTGGCGGCGCGCGCGCTGCGATAAACAAGGAATGCGTCGGGATTGGCGCTCTCGAGCTTTTCAAACCGGCGCAAGCCGTCACGCGCCAATCTCACGGCTTCGCCTGGATTCACCTTCAACATTGTGAGGGAGGTCTCTGATTCGCATATGGCCAAACCCATGAGCGCATCCTGATTGTTGGCATCGAGCGACAACAGATATTCCCAACCTTTACAGACCTTGTCGCGATAAAGGAGGCCCCGATCGGGTTGCTCCAGGCTCGGTCCCAGCGGATTGTCATAGAATTCCGCGAGCATGGCCCTAGTCGTCTGGAGGTGCCGGAGAGCCTGTGTGCGAGGTCTTCCCGGCGGCGCTTCCGCACCCCACTTCTCACCTTCGCGCTCGGACTGCTGCAGCACCGCGATGGCTTCCGGGATTCGCCCGAGGGATTGCAGCACATCGGCGTGATCCTCCCGCAGAGCCATCGACCGCAAGAGCAAACTGCCGGTCAGGTTGAGAGGCAGCAGCGTTTCGGCGGTTCGCAATTCGGATTCGGCATCTTGCGGCCGTCCGAGATCGAGAAGGATCCTTGCCACAACCTGATGCGCGGACGAGCGCTCCATTTGAATTTGGGGATCTGTGGTCTTCAAAAGCTTAGCGGCCTGGTCAACGGCTTCGCGGGCTGCCGGCAGGGCGTCGGAGAGCCGGCCCAGGTTCCGGAGATTATCGGCGACTTTCTGCAATGCGTTGACGAATTTCGCATCTTCGGAGAGGCTGTTTCCAACGAGCCGGCGCCGAATCGCGACTGCGGCACGGCGGCTTTCGACGGCTGCCAGAAGCTGCCCCATGTTGGCGGCGCTGGAAAAACCTTGCACGTCGGCGAGCCGTTCGTAAGCCTCGGCCAACTCGCGGAGAAGGGTGCGATCCTGACCGGCCGAGCGTGCAAGATTGTCCAGGTACTCGCGCGCGGTTGATACGACCAACGCCTTTGCTTTCGTCGTCCCCGGAACCTTCTCCAACTCGTCGTGGAAGTCGAACAGAAATGTGCGCGCCATTTTGCGTACCTGGTTGAACCGGGTCTGCGCATCCATGGCCTCGCGGACGGCGATGGCTGCGGTTACGACGAGCGCGAGGGACACCGTCGCGACAACCGTAACCGCGGCGCGGTTTCGACGGACAAACCGGTTCGCGCGGTAGAGCAGCGAGGCCGGACGCGCACTGACCGGCTGGTTGTTCAGGTAGCGGAGAAGATCATCTGACAAGGCAGTCACGGACGGGTAGCGCTCCTCTGGCTCGCGGCGTAACGCCTTCATCAGGATGTAGCTCAAGTCGAGGGGCAGATTCGGAGTGATCCTGCTGGGGGGCTCAATCTCGCGGTGGCCAACGACGATATCCAGCGCGATGGCTCCCTCAGCATTCTCGTGCGGAGAACGGCCTGTAAAGATACGATAGAGAATCGCGCCGAGAGAGTATACATCGCTGGCGGTGGTCTGTCGGGCGCCCGTTAACTGTTCGGGGCTGGCATACGACGGAGTGAGCAATCGGTCGACAGTCCTGGTAGGATCGGAGCTTTCCTCCATCAGTTTCGCAATGCCGAAATCGAGTAGTTTCGGATTTCCGGCGCTATCCACCAGGATGTTGGATGGCTTTAGATCGCGGTGAATGATCAGATTGCGATGGGCGTGGGCCACCGCATCGCAAACGCGAAGGAAGATCTCGAGCTGATGCCGCAACTCCTTGGATTCTGCATATCGGTCAATAGGGAGGCCATCCACATATTCCATCGCCAGATATGGCTGCCCGTCTTCAGTCTGACCGGCATCCAGCAGGCGCACAATCGACAGGTGATTCAGGCTGGCCAGGAACTGACGCTCACGCAGAAACCGTTCCCGCCAATTATGCTGGTCAGCGGCCACGTGAAGGAGTTTGACGGCCACCTGCTGGGTGATCTCGCCGTCGACGCGGTCCGCGCGATAGACGGTCCCCATGCCTCCGCGCCCGATTTCGCTGCGCAAGCGGTACGGGCCGCACCTTCGCCCATCATGGCGTGTCTGATCGGGGGAAAGGAGAGCCGAGGCAACTTCGCCGACTACTGCTTCCAGGGTAGGGGAGCCCCCATCAAACGCCAATAGACGCTCTACCTCCAGGCGCGTTTTGCTATCGACATTGTGGCTGGAGCAATAGCCGGCGCGTTCGTGGGGCGTCAGGTCCGCGAGTTCGTGAAAGAGTTTCTCGACATCCGGTTCCATAAGCAGATTTTTCGATTCTACTCTCGGAGCCACGCATACGCACCGGGTCCTCCTTCACGGCGTCGCTTGCGCTTTGGATTTTTGGCGCTGAGTGCTCGGCACCACGAACTTTCGGGCACCTGACAAGTGTCGCGCGCTCTCTCTCTTCAGGGATTCGCAACTGAACGATGAACGAGCCCTATGGCATTGCGGGTTGTTCTTGCTCCCCTTCCTGTGGCTCCGCTACGATCGGAGTTCCATACCGTGGACCTGCCATTCGAGAACAGCACTCGCGCCGCGACCATCCGCCTCCGCGGCATTGTGCAAGGTGTCGGCATGCGTCCGTGGATCTACCGCCTCGCCATCGAACACGGGCTCGGCGGATGGGTCCGCAACGGCGTGGACGGCGTGGAGATTTTCGTGGAAGGGCCGGCGCTGGAAGCTTTTGTCGCGGATCTGCGCGCGTCGCCTCCTCCTGCCGCGTTCCTGAGCGCGATCGAAGTGGAGTTTGCTGCCACGCAGGGATGCCCCACCTTCGAGATACGCGAAAGCGGCGCAGGGGCGTCACCCACGACCCGTGTTTCGCCCGACCTCGCCACTTGCGACGATTGCGCGCGCGAGCTCTTCGATCCCGCTGATCCGCGCTTCCTCTATCCCTACATCAACTGCACCAATTGCGGCCCGCGCTATTCCATCGTCCTCGGTCTCCCCTATGACCGCTGCCGCACGACGATGGCCGCGTGGCCGATGGATGCGCTTTGCAACGATCAGTATGGCGACCCGCGCGACCGGCGCTTCCATGCGCAGCCCGTGGCCTGCCCGCAGTGCGGACCCCAGTACACGCTGCAGCCAGGCTCCGATGAAGATCCCATCGCGGCCACGGCGCGGCTGCTCAACGACGGAGCAATCGTGGCCATCAAGAGCATCGGCGGATACCACCTCGCCTGCGATGCCCGCAACGCCGCCACCGTCCTCGCCTTGCGCGAGCGCAAGTTCCGCAAGGAAAAACCGTTCGCGCTGATGGCTCGCGATCCGGCCACCGCGCGCGCGCTGGTGGACCTCACGCCGGGGGCGGAGGAGCTGCTGCAATCCGTCGCGCGGCCGATCGTCATTGCTCCCGCGCGGCAGACATTGGAACACGTCGCTCCAGGCAACAACGAGCTTGGCGTGATGCTGCCATACACGCCTTTGCATCTTTTGCTTTTCCACTACGGCGCCCCTGCGGTTCTGGTCCTCACCAGCGCGAACCGCTCCGATGAACCGATCGCTTACACCGATGATGAGGCGCTGCGGCAGCTCAGCGCTATCGCCGATGCGTTCCTGATCGGGCAGCGGCCCATCGCGCGGCGCGTGGATGATTCCCTAGTTCGCTCAGGCGATGCAGGTCCGATGATCCTTCGGCGTGCTCGCGGCTATGCTCCCGGCGCGGTTGCGGCGCTTCCCACAAAGAGGCCGATTCTCGCGCTTGGCGCCGATCTGAAGAATACGATCACGCTGTGTGTGGATGGGCAGGCGTTCACCAGCCAGCACATCGGCGACCTGGAACACTATCCCGCGCACGAGGCTTTCCTGGCCACCGTGCGCGACCTGCTGGAGATGTACCGTGTTCCGGCGCACGAGTTGCGCGTCGCGCATGACCTTCATCCGGACTACTTCAGCACTCGTGAGGCTGCACGGATTCCACATTGCGATTCGGTTCCGGTGCAGCATCATCGCGCGCACATCGCCTCTGTGCTGGCGGAAAGGCAGTCATGGGAAACGCGCGTCATCGGCGTGAGCTGCGACGGAACAGGCTACGGCGACGATGGCTCCATCTGGGGCTGTGAGTACTTCGCTGGTTCGCTGGAGCAAGGGTTCCAACACCTGGCCGGCCTGCTTCCCGCGATGCTTCCCGGCGGCGACGCAGCCGCGCGATTTCCCGTGCAAGCCGCGGCCGGCTTCCTCTCGCAACTCGACGCAGTTCCTTCGATGACTGGTGCGCCGTTCCACTTTCCGATACGGTACGAAGCGGCGCGCGCGCTGGTGAACCGCAAGGTACGCGTGTTCCCTACGACATCGATGGGGCGGCTGTTCGACACAGTGGCTGCTATTGCCGGATTCACGGGCGAGTGCAGTTTTGAAGGGCAGGCGGCCATCTGGCTGGAACAACTCGCTCGCGCAGCCGGCGCTGCCGAGCCATACCCATTCCCCGAAATTGATGGACGGCTCGACTACAGGCCGATGCTTGAGGCCGCCTTGCGAGATGCACAGAAGGGGAAGGATCGACGCGCCATCGCACTAGCCTTTCACCTCGGAGCGGCACTCGGCATCTCGCGGCTTGGCGCACGATTGTGCGAGACCGAGGGTACGCGAATTGTGGTGCTCTCGGGTGGCGTCTTCCAGAATCAGGTACTGCTGAACGCGATCCACGGCCATCTGAAGGCAATGAAACTCGATGTCTGGGTGAACCGCATAGTGCCGCCGAACGACGGAGGAATCAGCCTCGGCCAGGCGGCCCTGGCGGCGTTCGTGTAGCCTACACGCCAAACTGTCGCAGGTGATGATCAATATGCCGCCACGTCAGGCAGCCCCAGTCCTTCCGCGACAAGTCCCCGAATGCCGGATGCGGCTTGGGCGTCACGCATACCGCGAACCGTGTCATCGTTGCCTGCACTGCTGCGATGCCAGAGGACAGGTCCGCCTCTGTTCGCACGGTGAACTCCGGCGCCGTCGGCGCACCTTTCGGCCACGGCACTACATAGATGATCAGCCACCGCATGAGCGGGTTCTTCAGGAAAGTATCCTTGTCCGTTACCACCATCTCCCCCATGGCCGCCCGCATGGGATCGCACACATGCGCCAGCATATGAGCAACATCCAATTTCCCCCACCGCGGGCGTTGCTCCACACGCAGCTTCCCGAAGCGAGCGAGCAGTTCCTCGCGAGCGGATTCATCCCAGATGGATTTCATAGTGTATAGCCTACAGCATCCAATAGTGTCTGAAAATCGCTCGGCATCGGCGCCGTGAAGTGATACGGCCCGTAGACCCACTCCGAGGCATGCAACGCCTGCCGCCGCAGTATCAGTGTCGCCGCCAGCTTCGGCGTCCAGCCAGTTTGCAGGAACTCGATAAAGTGCTGCTCATCGGGGCCGTAGATTTTATCGCCCACCACCGGATGTCCAATGAAATTGGCATGCACGCGAATCTGGTGCAGTCTTCCGGTGCGTGGCAACACCTTCACCAGCGTGTAGCCGCCTCCATGTGCCACTGGTTCGAACTCCGTGATCGCGGGCGGACCTTCCTCCACAACGCCGCGCCGCAGGATCACCGCCGAGCCTGCCATCTTGCCGATCGGCTTGTCCACGATGACCGCGTGCTCCGTCTCGCCGTAGAGGATGGCGTGGTAGATCTTCATCACCCGCCGCCGTTCCATGGCCCGCTGCAGATGCGATGCGAGTTTCGCGTTGCGTGCCATCACCACAACGCCACTGGTTTCGCGATCCAGCCGCGACGGCATGTGTAGCCGCTCCGCCCCAAAGTACTCGCGGCATGCGCCAATCAGACTCGACCACGGCCCGTGCTTGGACGGATGACAGATCACCAGGCCGGGCTTGTTGATCACCAGCAATTCTTCATCTTCATGCAGAATCCACGAAGCGAGCTCTTCCGGCGTGATCAACCAGCCCCAGTCCGTTCGAGGCATTAGGTCATTGGCTTCCCGCTGATGCCCGGATCACCGATCTCGAAGTGTGGCCCGTTCTCATCCCACTGCGAAGCGTCGAACATCCGGCCCTGCCCAAACTGCCCATCCAGTTCGCGCACGGTAAATTGCACTTTGTCTCCGTTCACCCGGACCCAGATGTGATGGTAGAAAACGCCCTGGCGGAACCCGTCGCCGTTCTTCCATTTGCCGATCATCGTGCCGCCGGAACTGCCCACTTCCATGTACGCCACGCCATCGCGCACGATACGCACAAAGCGGTGCCCGTGCCCGCTGATCACTTGCTGCACGCCATACTGCTTCACGATCTTGTGCAGCGGGATGTCGGTGTTGCCGGCCTTGAGCGGCGTGATCCAGTAGTCGCGGTGGCACACCACGAACTTCGGATTCTTGTCCTTGTTCGCCTTCAGATCCTCTTCGAGAAATTTCAATTGCTCCTCGCTCAGATCGCGCGTCCGGCTGTTGTCCAGAATGACAAAGTGCGCATTCTGATAGTTGAAGCTGTAGTGCGTCTGGCGGCCCGTTTCCTTCACGAACAGGTCTTCGCTCTTCTTGTTCCAGATGTCGTGATTGCCCGGCGTCAGATAGATCGGATAGTGGCTGTACTGCTTCCAAAGAGGCCTCATCTCGGCCCATTGCGCTTCCGCCTTCTCGTCGCTGCCGCCCTGAATGATGTCGCCCACCTGCACGACGAAATCCGGGTGCAGCAGGTCCACTTCGCGCCACACACGGCCCCAGATCTGCGGCTGCGCGTCGCCGGTGCGGTCCCCGACAAGTGAGAAGTGAAAGTCATTGCGCGACGAGGTTTGGCTGGGCAGCGTCCGCAGGAAGAATCCTCCGGCGAAAACAGCGGCCACCAGCCATTTGGCGAGAGAAGAACGCACGGTTTGATGCATCGAGTTACTCCGAAAGGGCGACAACTTCGAAATCGTAATTGGTGTAGGTACGCATGATACCGCGAAGCCACAGCACCACGCGCGGGCCATTATGACGAACCGGTATCACCGGCCGGATGTTGTCCTGCGGCGAATTCCGAGTCAGCGCCGTCCACGTGAAGTGCGCGCCACCGTCTTTCGTCACGCCGCGATATAACTCCCGATGCGGCTGCCGTTTCTCCGTCACCGGATCGGCGTTGGTCGAGATGATCACCGTGTTCGGATCCCGCGGATCGACGCACACGTTGCCGGTGTAATCATCCTCGCCGGGGTAAAGTTTGCTCCCCGCGTATGCGATCTCGTGCTGCTCCCATTTCGAACCCGTCCAGCGCGCGTAATGATAGCGGTGGTCCTCGCCGGCCTTGCCATCGGACATGCCAGCCGAATCCTTCTGCACACTGAACACAAGATAGGGACGCTCCTTCGAATCGATGTGCAGATCGCTGATCCAGGCCACGTTGTTCGCATCGCCGCGATAAACCAGCGTGCCCTCGCCCGGTTCCTTCAGCCCTTCTTTCAATGGCCGGATCGGCTTGCCTTCCGACGTGCGCAGGTTTCCGCCCTGGTAGCTGATGTGGTAAATGCTGTTGTCGAAGTTGCGCGGGTGTCCATCGGTGTAGGCGATATGCACCGTGTCGCGGCCATTGGAAGCGTACTTCACATACGGCCGGTGCCGGAACTGCAGCGGGACATCGATGAACACGTTGCCCGTAGTCCACGTCGCCCCCATGTCCTCCGACCACATGTACGACGGCTTGAAGCTGTTGTGCAATCCGCGGAAGAAATCATACAGCCGCTTCTCCGCGGACAGGTAGTGCAGGTTGGTGTAAGTGACCTTTGACGTCGGGCTGGGCACATAGATCTGCTCGGGCCCCCACTTCGTCGCATCGTTTGGTTCCGAGATGCGGTAGTACTTCTTCTCATCGACGCCATGCAGCGAATACATCGCGAGGATGCGGTTATCGGGGCGCACGTAGAACGCCGGCGAGTTGTGGTCGTCCAGCCACCGGCGCCGGTCCGCGTCGGTGGGCGTGTGCAGCACTACCGTCTTTCCCGTCTTCGATTTCAGATCGAACACCGTGACTTCGACATTACCTTTGCGGTCCGCCGACTTCGTGCCGGCGGCAACGGTGCCGATGATCAGTTTGTTGTCGTGAACGATGACGCGCTCGTCTTCAAACCAGCACCAGCCGCCATCATCCACCAGTAGTTGTGGGGTCTGCGCGGCCATCGCCACGCCAATAAGAGCGAAGAGATAAGCAAATAGAAGGGGCATGAGATCTCATCTCTAGTTGTACTCCCTCCGGCGACGCGCCCGCTGCCGCTAGCGGCTGGCAAGGTTACGTTTGCGCGAGCGGCCCACGCCCGGCTTGGAAAGGTTGAGGGCGGAACGCACCATATAGGCTGAGCGGGAAAGCCCTGCCTTACTCGCGCGCTTGTCGATCTCTTCTATCTGTTTTTCCCGGGCTGTGATGTTGATTCGCACGACGCGATCTGATTCCGGCCGGACTCGCACCAGGAAAGCCACTGCGCCTCTCCTGGCGAGATCCTTGGCCAGTTCATCCAATGCCGATGGGCGTGGAAGTTCGAGCCCATCCTGGATCATGCCCGAAATGTGCATTGACAACGCCTCGGCAGCCATTCGATGAGCTTCATCGAGAGTTCTGCCCACGGTGATGCATCCCGGGAAATCGGGGAAACTGACGCCAAAGTCCGAATTCCGTTGCTTGTGCAAGTATGCAATGTAGTCCATCGCGGTCCCTCTGGCCGGATCATCCGAACTTGATTCCTGCCTGTTTCTCGATACTCTTCAATGTCCCAAGGGGAATGTTCCGCTTCGGGTGAGGCACAGTGACCCGTCCCTTCCGCGTTGGGTGTCTAAACTGATTGTGGCCGCCTGCGTGATTTACCTCCTGCCAGCCAGCCTTAAGCAAGGCCGTGATAACCTCACGGCTACCCACCAACTTCTCCGTCTGACATCACGCGTCCTGCCTCAATGATACACACTTCTTACACACGCCCGAGCAACAAGAATCTGCCGGGGCCGTTACGCCGCCTTCGGCAGTTCCTTCACGATCTCCGTGACGAATGCCTTCGCATCCCCGAACAGCATCAATGTGCGGTCCTGATAGTACAGTTCGTTGTCAATGCCGGCGAAGCCCGGATTCATACTGCGCTTGATCACCATCACCGTCTGCGCCTTGTCCACATCCAGGATCGGCATGCCGTAGATGGGGCTGGTCGTGTCGTGACGCGCGGCGGGGTTCACCACGTCATTTGCACCAATCACCAGCGCGACATCGGTTTCTGAAAACTCGGGGTTGATCTCTTCCATCTCATGCAGCCGGTCGTAGGAGATATCCGCTTCGGCCAGCAGCACATTCATGTGACCCGGCATGCGCCCGGCAACCGGATGAATCGCGAACTGCACATCGACACCGCGCTTCACCAGTTGATCGGTGAGTTCGCGGACCTTGTGCTGTGCCTGCGCCACGGCCATTCCGTAGCCCGGCACAATCACCACCTTGCGTGAGTTGGCGAGGATGGCGGCCGCGTCTTCCGCCGATGCACTGCGCACGGGCTTGGCCGATGTCTTGGCCGCCGCGCCTTCCTGCACCTGGCCAAACGCGCCGAACAGCACGTTGCTGAACGAGCGGTTCATCGCCTTGCACATGATCACCGACAAAATGAAGCCCGAGGCCGCGTTGAGCGCCCCTGCAATGATCAGCAGCCTGTTATTGAGCGCGAAGCCCATCGCCGCCGCCGCCATGCCCGCATACGAGTTCAACAGCGCGATGACCGTAGGCATGTCGCCGCCGCCGATCGGCAGGATCAGCAGCACGCCGAACAACAGAGACAGCGCCGAGAACGTGGGGAACGCCCAGGCCGGGGCGCCGCCGGCGATCACCCAACCGGCCAGCACCACCGCAATCGCGAACAGGCTGAGGTTGACGACGTTTTGTCCTTTGTACGTCATGGGCCGCGTCGGCACGATTTCCTGCAACTTGGCAAAGGCGAGCACGCTGGCCGTTGCCGTCAGGTAGCCGAGCAGAGTTTCAATCACCAGCGCGAACATCTGAAAACCCGTCGGCGTCTTCTGGTAATACTCCGCCGTGCCCACCAGCGCCGCCGCGAATGCGCCGAAGGCGTGCGACAACGCCGTCAACTGTGGCACCGACGTCATCGGCATCAGATACGCCAGCGGAACTCCAATCGCCGACCCGATCACCAGCCCCGCCGCGATCCATTCAAACGACACCACCTCGTGCCGCAACAGCGTTCCGATGATCGCCGCCAGCATGCCGATCTGTCCGGCCTGGACGCCCTTCCGCGCCGTTGCCGGCGAGTTCAGCCACTTGATCGAAAGTATGATGGTAACTGCCGCGAGCAGGTATGCGAACTGCCAGAAGTTCTCGATCATTTGGACGATTTTTCCTTCTTGAACATCTTCAGCATGCGGTCCGTGATGAGGAACCCGCTGACGATGTTGATCGTGGCGAACGTCACCGCGGTAACGCCGAGGATCTTGCTCAACATCGTGGCTCCACCCTCGCCGGTGATCAGAATTGCGCCCACCACCGAGATGGCCGAGACAGCGTTGGTGAGCGACATCAGCGGCGTGTGCAGCAGCGGCGATACCCGTTGCACCAGTTCCAGTCCAAGGAAAATCGCCAGAACAAAAACGTAGATACTCAGTTCGATTTCGGTACTCATGCATTCACCTTCGCGGGAGAAAGTAGCGCTTGCACGCGCGGATGGACCACCTTGCCGCCATGCGCCACCATGCTCTCGCGCACGATCTCGTCATTGGTGTCCAGCTTCAACGCGCCTTCCTTGGTCACCATGTTCTTGAGGAAGGTCACCAGATTGCGCGAATACATCAGACTCGCGTGATAGGGCACCGACGACGGAATGTTCACGGGTCCGATGATCGAGACGCCGTTGTGCACTACAGTCTCGCCGGCGCGCGTCAGTTCGCAATTGCCGCCGCGTTCCGCCGCGATGTCGACGATCACCGATCCGGGCGCCATCGCCTCCGCCATCGCCTTCGTGATGAGGATGGGCGCACGCCGGCCCGGCACCGCCGCGGTAGTGATTACCACGTCCTGCTGCTTCAGCGCCGCGGCCATCTGATCACGCTGGCTCTGGATCTGCGCCTCGGTTAGTTGCTTGGCGTAGCCGCCTTCTCCCTCGCCACTGCCGTCAATCCTGATATCGAGAAACTTCGCGCCCAGCGATTCGATCTGCTCTTTCACCGCGGCGCGTACGTCGTAACCCATCACCACCGCACCCAACCGGCGCGCCGTCGCGATTGCCTGTAACCCCGCCACACCCGCGCCCAACACCAGCGCCTTGGCCGCGGGGATGGTGCCCGCTGCGGTCATCATCATGGGGAACATGCGCGGAAGCGCATCCGCGCCAAGCAATACCGCTTTGTAGCCGGCAATGGATGCCATCGACGAAAGCGCGTCCATGGATTGCGCGCGAGTGATGCGCGGAACCATTTCCACGGAAAACAATGTCGCGCCCGTTTCGGCGAACGTGACCATCTGCCGCGGTTCCGACAACGGATCGCAAAAACCCACCACGATATTGGAGGAGTGAAATCCCTGCAACGGAACGCGGACGGCGAACACTACCTGGGCACGCTGGGACACTTCCTGTGCCGATGCGGCCCACTTGCAGCCTCTCGCTTCATACTCTCCATCGGGAAAGCCCGCCGCTTCTCCGGCCCCACGCTCCACCCAGATCTCGGCGCCCATCTTCACCAAAAGATCCATCGCTTTCGGCGTGAGTGCGACTCTCCGCTCCCCTGGAGCGGTTTCCTTCAGTACACCTACAATTAAGGCCAACTTTGCCGGACCTCCTTCAACACGACGCAGACGGGATCAGACTCCAACCTTCGGCAAAGCACACGTGACGTCAGTCATCACAGGTCCTCTTCTGAAGTCAGCCCGAATCACGGTCTGTGTTGATTCCCAGGTGCGAATCAGCCGCACCCAGGTTAAAACATCTACCAATGACGTTATGGATTCATTATGAGGCATTTTCGAGCGAGGTGGGCCGGTGCGCTTAACGTGGCGGTAAGGCCATTGCTTTCAGATATTCCTTCACCGGCAGATCGAAGGTGAGTTGGTATTCGAAAGTCGCCCCGCCCGTTGGCCGGAAGACACCGAACCCGTCCACACGGACAGCATCGTACTTGTGAACATGAAACTCCTCATCGAGTGCGCGAACCAGCGACAAGTAGATAGTGGACGCCAGCGACGGGCTAAGCGAGGGGAGTGAACGCGCGATCTCGGCGCGTATCGCGTTTGCCGTCGCCACGCAATCGCAGGCAAAGCCGTTCACAATGGTTACTCGCGGCATCGGTTCACAGAGCGAGTGGCGGCAGAACAGGTTGGAGATGGCGCTGAGCGCTGTGCACGCCTCCCCCTTCGTGATCGCCCGGCGGCCCAGTTTCACCTCCGCGAAGTGCACGGCGCGCTCGCACAGCTTCGACGGCTCAATCGACCCAATCTGCAATACGGTAGCATTCACACTTCTCTTCTCGGCGATTCTTGTAGTAGTTTGAATGTCCTCAGCCAAGGCGCTCGATCAACTCATCGCGCCAACTGGCCGCAAGCAGCCCGCACGCCGCCAGCTCCGCCGTCGCTGTCCGGTCCGTCTTACCGAAGTGGAACACCTCGTTCGCCCGTGTCACCGGCCACTCCGGATGCGGACGCTCGCGCAGATTGAAGTGATCGCCCGCCGCCACGCGCCCTTCGCGCAGCACTCGCAGATACCAGCCTGTCCGCCCGGCCTTGTTCATCCGCACCACCAGATCCCTCATCCCCCAGCGCCGGGCCTGCTTCCAACAGGGCTGCCGCGGCTGGCTCACCTGCACCAACGCCTCCCCCAACTCGTAGATGTCCCCGATGCAGCAGTCCTTTTCTGAGTAACCGGCAACCAGCAGGTTCTCGCCAAACGCCCCGGGGGGCAACGGTTCGACAAAGCCGTCGTTCAGCCATGCCGCGTAATGATCGTGGCTGTATGCCAACGCCGCTTTGTCCACTCCGCCATGGAATCGCCTGTCCGCAACGCTGTCCCCTACAAAGCCCGCTGCGGTCAGCAGCACAGGGCCTTCGACAGGTTCTTTGAACGTTGCCGTCGTCCAGGTCTTTTCTTGCGGATTCGCCGCGTCGTCGCGCCCGTACGTGCGGATTCGCCCAAGTTGAATGGAGACGATGAGAGACATGAGTTCCCGGTTAGTTGCGGCCGGCCGGATCGTCCAGCCGTCCGGTAAGCGGCCGCACAACACCTGTCCCACAGATACCCACGCCGACGCTCACCAGCGCCTGCAGAAAGTGATGCAGCACCGTATAGACCACCTGCTCGCTCACCGCCTGACGCCCCGGCAACCGGAAGTTGCTTGGCAGTTCCTTGGTGATCTGCAGCTTCACGATGTTCGGCACGGGACGCCCGCTCCGGTCGCGCATGTTGGCGATATGGATCGGGGTCTGCAGCACTGCGCCGGTTTTGGCATCGACATAAAACTGGCAGCGCGAAAACCACCCGAGGTTCGAGGGATCGGCGGCGTCGAACAACAGCAGCGGGGCTTGCCTGTCCTCGGCACTGAGTTCCACCGACAGCACACGCTTGCCGTCGTTCAACCGCGCCTGAAACCCTGCCTGGTTGGCGAGGGCCGTGACGTGGTCCGTGTCCAGCTCCAACAACAACAGCTTGTGGGACCCAGCCTGAAGTACCTGCATTTACTACCTTAGTTTAACATTGCCCGCCCACTCGCCCCGCATACCCTATTCGAGGCCGGCCAGCCAGCGTTCGGCAAGCGGCTGCGCATCGCCTTCCAGATCGATCATCTCCGATTGCGTTTCCTGCCCGTCGGTGTAGAAATGGGCGCGGATCCCTTTGCCGGTTGGTCTCAGTTCGAGCCGCAGATTGCGGGCTTCCAGCCGCAGCCCGGAATCCACCCACACCATGTGGACCTTCACCCGCTTTGAGAAGCCGAGCCGCGTGGTGAGCCCCAGCAGGTTCTGCGTGAAGGCGCACGTCCGCAGTTTCTCCGCAAAAGGCGCCGCCGCCAGCTTCTCCTTGCGTTCGTTCTCCTTGCGTTCCCGTTCGCGCAGAAACTGCATCGGGTCCAGTTCTTCGCGCGCCTCCAGACTCTTCAGATTGTTTTCCAGGTTGTCGCTAAAGCCCATCTTCTTTTTTTCCTATCATTCCATCCTACCCCGAGAGGTGCACGAAATCTGGTACGTTTGAAACAGTTTCTATCATGATTTCCGAACTGGAGTTTTCCGCACGTTGCGAGTCCGCCATGACGGATCTTTACAAGGCTCTCGTGGCTGCCAGTGACGCTCACGAGTTCGAGGTCGATCAGAACGCCGGCACAATCACCATCGAATTCGACGAGCCGCGCGCGAAGTTTGTCGTCAGCCCGAATTCCCCAGTCCGCCAGATCTGGGTTTCCGCACTCACCCGATCGTTCAAGTTCGATTGGGAAGAAGCGCGCGGGGCGTTCGTTCTTCCCGCCGATGGACGCTCGTTGCGCGAAATGATGTCGGAAGCCATCAGCACGCAAATGGGCGAGGACGTAAGGTTGTAGGGAGTGCCTGGAGTCTACTTATCGTTCCCCTTCTGCGCGCAGAAGTGCACTTACTGCAACTTTGCCTCGGGCGTGTTTCCCGCCGGACTGGAGCACCTCTACCTCCAGGCGCTCACTGCTGAGATTCGCGGCCAGCAGTGGCAGTGGACCCCGGAGACGGTCTACATCGGCGGCGGCACGCCCAGCCGTCTCGAACCGGAAAAACTCCACTCGTTGCTCAGCGCAATCCCCAGCCGGCCTTGGCGCGAAGCAACCATTGAAGTCGCGCCAGGGGATGTCACCTCTGAGAAAGCCGCCGCTTGGAGAGATGCCGGCTTCAGTCGCGTAAGCTTCGGTGTCCAGAGCCGTCACACCAGGGAACTCGCCCAAACCGGGCGCCGGCATACGGCGGAAACCGTCGAGCGGGAAGTCGCCATCGTCCGTGCGGCCGGCATCGAGAACATCAACCTCGATCTGATTGCCGGGTTGCCACATCAAACCGTCGCCAGCTTCACTGCATCGCTGGAGTGGGTGGCTGCGCTCAATGTGCCGCATGTTTCGGTTTACATGCTCGAAGTGGATGAGGATAGCCGCCTCGGCAACGAGTTGATTCTTGGCGGCGGGCGCTATGGCGTGGGCCACATGCCCTCTGAGCAGGACATCGTGGAAATGTACAACCTCGCCGTGTACGAACTTGCCCGCAGCCGCATTCCCCGCTACGAGATTTCTAACTTCGCACGGCCGGGGTGGGAATCGGTGCACAACTTGAAATACTGGCGGCTGGAGCCCTACGTGGGCTTCGGCGCCGATGCGCATTCCTTTGATGGAAAGCTGCGCTACCAGAACGTCGAGACCGCCAAGGAGTACGTGGAGCGATGGCAATCCGGCCGCGCCATGCGCAGCGGCGAGACGCCGGCCGATCTCACCGGAGAACGATTGCTGGTGGGTCTGCGGCTGGCCGAGGGCGTCGCAGTCAGTGACGCCGAATGGGCGCTGCACCAAGCCGGGCTCCGCCGGTTCCTTGACGACGGCCTGCTCGAATACGGCAACGGCCGATTGCGGCTCTCCCATCAGGGCGTGCTATTTTCAAACGAAATCTTTCAGGAGTTTGTCCATTCATGATTGACCTCAGAAGCGATACCGTTACTAAGCCGACGCCCGAAATGCGGCGCGCAATGGCGGAGGCTGAAGTCGGTGACGACGTCTATGGCGAGGACCCAACTGTCAACCACCTGGAAGAGCGCGCAGCCGAAATCTTCAACAAGCAGGCGGCGCTATTCGTCCCCACTGGCACCATGGGCAACACCATCGGCGTCAAGGTCCACACGCAGCACGGGCAGGAAGTGATCTGCGAAGCGCGCGCTCATATCCTCAATTACGAGCTCTCCATGATGGCGTGGTTCAGCGGCTGCGTCGCGCGGCCCATCTCCGCCGAGCACGGCATCCTGCGCTGGCCGCAAATCCAAAAAGAGCTGCGCAAGACGAGCCCGCACTTTGCGCCCACCGGTCTCATCGAGATTGAGGACACCCATAATATGGCGGGCGGTACGGTGTATCCGCAAGCGGTCATCGACGAGATCTGTGACAACGCGCATTCCAACGGACTCAAGGTGCACATGGACGGTGCGCGCGTCTTCAATGCCGCCGCCGCCATGGCCCGCAAGGTGAGCGACATCTGCGCGAAAGTGGATTCCGTGAACTTCTGTTTGTCCAAGGGCCTGGGCGCGCCGGTGGGATCCATCATCGCCGGCGACAAGGACGCCATGACCTACGGGCGTCTGTTGCGAAAGCGACTGGGCGGCGGAATGCGCCAGGCCGGCGTGCTGGCGGCGGCGGGTCTGCTCGCCTTGGAGCAGACTCCTCAGCGCCTACCCGACGACCACCTAAACGCCCGCTACATCGCCGAATCCCTGCACTCCATGCCAGGCATCACAGTCGATCTCGCCAGCGTCCAAACCAACATCGTCATCTTCGATGTCAGCGCTACCGGCCGCTCCTCCGCGGAATTGAGCGCACGCTTCCGCGACCACGGCGTCTTGATGAACGGCATCAGCCCCACTGTCATGCGGGCCGTCACCCACTACGATGTTTCGCGAAAGGACTGCGAGCGCGCGATGGCGGTGGTGGCCGAATCCCTGCGCGCATAATTCTGTGGCGCAGACTCTCAGTCTGCCGTCTCGACACTCATGTCGAAACCTGGAGGTTGGCATTTCGCCGTCGTGTTGGGCGGCCAATCCTGGCCGCGGCTGGCCTTTCCAGGCCAGCCTTGGCGGAACTTCAGTGCCACCTGTCTCGACACTCATGTCGAGACGCTTGTCGCCCTGTTCAGAAAGAGCATTCGATGGATTCGCGCTGCTGCGCCGCTTCGCCGTAGCTCCCAGACCCCGGCTGCTCGAGCGCTTGCTGCGCCGTCTGCCACCCGTCCAGTAGCGTATTCATAAGCTGGATCGCCTCCACGTAGGCGGCGTCATTGGACTTCATGTTCCCCTCGTGCACGCGGCGCAGCACGTATTCGTACAACTCCAGCAGCCTCACCGATAACTCGCCCGCGTCTCGATTCACCGCTGTGGCGAGCTCGCCGATGATCTCCTGTGCGCGCGAGGACGAGCTTGCCCGGCTCCGTATGTCGCCGCTCGCCAGATGCCTCCGCGCTCCGTCCAGCGCATCTATGGCGGCCCGATAAAGTATGGTTACCAACTGCAGAGAGCTCGCGGAGAGAATCTGATTCTCCAGATAGTTCTCGTAAGGGTTGTAGGACATATTTGTCTGTTGTGAGTCTTTCCTTGCAATCCTGAGCGTCTACTACTACTTGACTACTTCGCGCGCCAGCCGCAGAACGTGTTCCGGCGGAACCTGGGCGATCACTTCACCCGTCTTCCGGTCCACTATCCGCAGCAGTGGCTTCTTTGTGTCTCGATCCATCACGAACGTCAGTTCCTGGTTCTGGCCAAAAACCTCCGCCCCGTTGATTGCCCGCACCGCGTGAATCAACTGCCGCGTTTCCGCCAGTCTTTCCGCCGGTTGCGCCGTGCTGGTCAGCGATGCCGCAAGCGACATCGTGTTGAGGTTGATTGATCCGTTGTCCATACGCGTACGCTCCTGGGAGGTTCCTTCCTCCAACTTCCCTCATCGGTTAGAGGGCGCTAGGTTACAACGGAAAATTGTCTTAGTTCCTCACAGCTTCAACGAGCGCAAACGCAACGCATTGCTGATCACCGAAACGGAGCTGAACGTCATCGCCGCCGCCGCCACCATCGGACTCAACAGCACCCCGAACGCCGGGTACAGAACCCCTGCCGCTACAGGCACTCCAATCACGTTGTAGAAGAATGCGAAGAACAGATTCTGGCCAATATTCGCCATCACCGCCTGACCCAATCGCCGCGCCCGTACTATCCCTCCCAAATCGCCCTTGACTAGGGTGATCCCCGCAGTCTCCATCGCGATGTCTGTCCCGTTTCCCATCGCGATCCCTACTTGCGCCTTCGCCAGCGCCGGTGCGTCGTTGATCCCGTCGCCCGCCATCACCACCACGCGGCCCTGCTTTTGATGCCTCTCCACAAGTTGCGCCTTGGCTTCCGGCAGCGCTTCCGCTTCCCACTCGTCAATGCCCAGTTTGCGAGCCACCGCCTCCACCGTTGCCCGTTGATCCCCGCTGATCATCACAATGCGCAAGCCACTGGCGCGCAGGCTCGCCAGTGCCTCAGGCGTTGTCGCCTTCACAGGATCTTCCACGGCAATCAGGCCGGCCGCTTGCTGATCTACCGCCGCCCAAACCACCGTTCGTCCCGCCTCCAGGTGCGGCGTTTGCAGCGCCGCCAGCGCACTTCCATCGATGCCGAGCTTCTCCAGCAGCCGTCCGTTGCCAAGCGCCACCTGATGACCGTCCACCTGTCCCACCACACCGAGCCCCGGCATCGTACGGCTGATACCCGGCTTGCTGAGCGTGAGGTTCGCATCCCTGGCGGCGGCAAGAATCGATGCAGCCAGTGGATGCTCGCTCGACTGCTCGAGCGAAGCCGCAAGCCGCAGCAGCGTCTGCCGGTCGTGCGCGCCCATGGTTTCGATCGCGATCACTCGCGGCTTTCCTTCCGTGAGCGTGCCGGTCTTGTCCAACAAAAGTGTATCGGCCTTGGCGAGCGTTTCCAGCGCCTCGGCATTGCGGATCAGCACACCCGCCTGCGCGCCGCGCCCCGTCCCTACCAGGATCGACATCGGTGTGGCGAGTCCAAGGGCACAGGGGCAGGCAATGATCAGCACCGCCACGGCGTTCACCATTGCGTGGACCAGGCGCGGCTCCGGCCCCCATACCGCCCATGCCAAAAACGTGAGGACCGAAATCGCCGCCACTGTTGGTACGAACCACGCCGCCACACGATCCGCCAGCTTCTGGATAGGCGCGCGGCTCCGTTGCGCCTCCGCTACCATCTGAACAATGCGCGCCAGTAATGTTTCTGCGCCCACGCGCTCGGCCCGCATAATGAAGCTGCCCGTGCCATTCACGGTGCCGCCGGTCACCTTGCTGCCGGACGACTTTTCCACTGGCACTGCTTCACCCGTCACCATCGATTCATCCACGCTGCTCGCGCCTTCGATAAGCACACCGTCCACCGGCACCCGTTCGCCGGGCCGTACCCGCAGCAGGTCTCCGTGGTGCACGTTCTCAACCGGTACATCCATCTCACTGCCGGGCCCCATCACCATGCGCGCGGTCTTTGGCGCAAGGCCGAGCAGCGCGCGGATCGCCGTCCCCGTCCGTTCGCGCGCCTTCAACTCCAGCACCTGCCCCAGTAGCACCAGCGTGATGATGACAGCCGCGGCTTCAAAATAGACCGCCGGCTGTCCACCGTGTTCCCGCATCGACGGCGGAATCAAATCGGGCATCAGCGTCGCAATCAGGCTGTAGCCGAATGCCGTTCCAGTGCCCATCGCGATCAGCGTGAACATGTTCGGATGGCGGTTGGCGATGGATTGCCAGCCGCGTTCAAAAAACGGCGCACCGGCCCACAACACCACCGGCGTGGCGAGCGCCAACTGCACCAATGTCATCGTGCGCGACACCCCGTGAGCAGTCTGCATCAAACCCATTGCCATAAGAAAAAGCGGCAGTGTGAACAGCGCGCTGAAAAACAGCCGCCGCCGCATATCGTCCAGTTCCGGATTGTCCTGTTCCTCCAAGGTCAGCATCTTCGGCTCGAGCGCCATGCCGCACTTCGGACACGTGCCCGGTCCGATGTTCGACACCCCCGGACACATCGGACAGATATACTCGGCATCGAGCATCTCCGGCGCTGGCGGCTTGGGCGGCGCGAGGTAGCGTTCCGGATCGGCACTGAACTTCGCTACGCAGCCCTTGGAACAGAAGTGATAGGTGATGCCCTTGTGCGCGAACGATCCGGCGGCGTTGGGTGGATAAACATCCATGTGGCAGACCGGGTCCTTCACCATCGCCGCACCCGCTGGCACGGCTTTCGGATTCGAAACAATCTGGAAAGGATTTGGTTTGGCGTCCATAAGCATCTACCGGTTGAAAATGACCCTGCCGTCGAAAATCGTCACATCCACTTTGGTCTTATGCACATCCATCGGCGGGATCTGAAACACGTCCTGCGAAAGAATCAGAAGGTCGGCGAGCATGCCGGGTTGTAGCCGCCCCTTCGTCCTCTCGTCAAACGACGCATAGGCTGCTTGTGTCGTATAGCCGCGCAGCGCGGTATCCATGCTCACCTTTTGCTCCGGAATCCAGCCGCCTTCCGGTTTGCCTTCCGTGGTCCGCCGGTTGACCGCGTTGTGGAGACCGCGAATCGGATCGACGCTGATCGATGCGGGCCAATCGGAAGAGAACACCAGCCGCGCTCCGGCCTTCTCCAGCGAACGCCACGCAAATGCCATCGGCAGCCGAGCCTCGCCCACGCACTTGCTCCACACGTTCACCCCATCAGGATCGGCGTGAATCGGCTCCATCGACGCCAGCACGCCGAGCTTGGCGAATCGCGGAATGTCGGTTGGATGCACGGTCTCAATATGCTCGATGCGAAAACGGGCGTCGTGGTGACCGTTCGTCTGCAACGCATGCTCATACCCGTCGAGCGTCATGCGCACGCCGCGATCGCCGATGGCATGCGTGTATATCTGCAGGCCGTTGCGGTCACAAGCGGCCACCATCGCGTGGAACTGCGCCGCGGTCCAGGCGGTGCTGCCGCGTTCGCCGGGCTTGTCGCTGTAAGGCTCGATCATCGCCGCGGAGTAATTCTCAATCACGCCGTCCATCCCGAACTTGACACCGCACACCTGCACGAGCGGGTGCTTATGAGCGGCCTTAACTTTGGCGATCTCCACCGCCCGCGCCAGCGGCGCACCCGGTGCAACCGAGAACGCCATCGCCACCCGCAGGGTGAGTTCCCCCGCGCGCTGCAGTTCATCGTAGAGCGAAAGCTCATCTTCATCGCCGCTTGCGTTTTGAATGGAGGTGATGCCCAGCCGCGCCGCCAGTTTCATGCCGTTGCGCAGGGCCGCGAGTTTCTCCGCGCGGGTGGTGACGGGAATCAGCCGCCGCACCAGGCCTTGCGCGCCTTCCTTCAGACTGCCGGTCGGATTGCCCGCCGCGTCCTTCACGATCTCGCCGTAGCCCGAGAACCTGGTCGCACGATTGATGTCGGCCCTCTCCAGAGCTTTCGAATTCACCCATCCCGTGTGGCCGTCATAGGCGGAAAGAAACACCGGACGGTCCTTCACCACCGCGTCGATGTCTTCTTTTGTAGGCAGCCGCTGGCCCGGAAAACAGTAATACTCCCATCCGCGGCCCGTGATCCACGCTTTCTCCGGATGCGCCTTCGCATACTCGGCGATTTTGGCTTGCATGGCGGGCAACGTGCAAATGCCGGTGAGATCGATGTTCGACATCCCCAATGACCCGCTCAGCAAGTGCACATGCGCGTCATTGAATCCCGGCACCACAAGCCGTCCGCCGGCGTCGATGAAGCGCACGCCCTGGATGCGCCGGCGCGCGATGTCGAGGTCCGTACCTACCGCGGCGATGCGATTCCCGTCCGTCAGCAGGGCTTGCACCCACGGCCGGGCCGGGTCGCCGGTCCAGATACGGGCATTGGTGATGGCGATATTCTCGCCTTGCAGCGCACTCGCCGCCAGGACCAGCGCCGCCAGAGTCTTCATCGATTTTTCCCCTCTTCAATGTAAAGAAATGTGAAGTTGCCCCGCAATGCGATCTCCGCGTATTATTCTTCCTTCATATTGGATGGCGCCGGTAACTTCCCGATCCCGGTTTCCATCCTTGCCTTTGGTAAGGAGAACTGATGCAACGTTTTTCGATTAGTATTCTATTGGCTGCCCTGATGGCCCTTTCCGCCTTCGCCGCTGATGTCACCGGTAAATGGAAGAGCAGCTTTACCGGTCCCAACGGCACCATTGAGAACACCATCACACTCAAGGCCGATGGCGCCAAGCTCACTGGATCGATGGAAAGCACCCGCGGCAAATCCGACATCATGGATGGCAAAGTGGATGGCGACAAAGTGTCCTGGGTGGTGGTGCGCAACTTCAACGGCAATGAAGTAAAGATGCAGTATTCCGGCGTGGTGAACGGCGACGAGATGAAGATCAAAGCGACGTTCGGCGAGCGCGAAATCGAAATGACCGCGAAGCGGGTCAACTGACAGGACCGCTGGAAAAGGACCAAGGAGTCTACTATGCGAATGCTCACCCAATTGATTCTCACCGCTGCTCTGGCGGTTTCCGCCTTTGCCGCTGATGTCAACGGCAAATGGAAACTCACGTTCGAGATAAACGGCCAGACGCGCGAGAGCACCCTCACCCTGAAGGCGGACGCCGGCAAGCTCACCGGAAAAATGGAAAGCCAGCGCGGCGCAGCAGACATTCAGGACGGCAAACTCGACGGCGACAACATCTCCTTCGTCGTCGTCCGCAACTTCAACGGTAACGAAGTAAAGCAGCAGTACAAGGGCACGCTGAAGGGCGACGAGATCAAATTCAAAGTGACGTTCGGCGATATGGAGCGCGAGCAGACCGCCAAGCGGATGCCCGTCAGCTAGCATCGGTTCAAAGCCGCCCTGTGGGGCGGCCAATACTGGCCGCGGCTGGCCTTTCCAGGCCAGCCAAGTCCGGCATCAGCCCGCGGCCGCCAATGCCTCTTCCGCAAACTCCGCTATGTACGGATGCGTCAGCCGCTCCAGATCGGCCCGCCGCATCCAGATGAGTTCTTTATGTGTGCCTGCGTTGAAGGCGATTTCGTCGTCCTGGCGCAGGCTCTTCTCCATGTATACCTTCATTCCATAGAGGTTGCCGAACGGCGGCATTGCACCCGTTTCGCAATCAGGGAACATCGCTTTAAAATCCACCTCGTGAGCCAGTTCCACATCGTGCGACCGGGTTACCGACCGCAACAGATCGAGATCCACTTTCAATGATGCCGGCAATACGGCCATCGCCATCTTGCCATCCACTTTCACCATGACAGTTTTGGCCATCTCCCTGCCCGGCACGTGCGCAATGGAAGCGATTTCCTGCGCAGTGTAGGCGACGGAGTGGGTTACGGTGACGTAGGGGACGCCATTTGCGTCGAGGTATTCTTTCAACTTCTTGGCAGGCACTTGGGGTACTCCTTTCTGCCAATCGACGCGCTGCCTTTGGTAAAGCAACGTGCCTTCTTTCTTCCATCCATACACCCGTTGCGCGCCGTTGTCCATGGGGCTGATACTGAAGCTTGCAGCGCCTGTTTCTTCTCGCCGTGCTCGCGGCCGCGCCGTTGGCCGCCCAGTGTGATGTCGCGCTCGCGCCATCCTCCGATTTCCGCCACCTGATCGCCAGGCTTCCAGCAGGCCAGATCGGCGACTTTCGCTGGTTCCGCAACGGCCAAGCCGTGGCACAGGGATCCGTTCCGCGCACGGTGTTCCTCCCGGCGGGCGAACCCACGGGACAGCATCGTTTCTCCCGCGACGGCCTGTTGCATCTCACCGGGGGCGGTGTGGAAATGTGGATCCGCGCGCGTGAGGATGGATCAAGCGCACGCTACGCCCAGTCCAACACGATCCTCCGTTACTCCGCCGGCGCCGACAACTTCAACATCGCCCAGGCCGGCCGCGACGGAACCATCTACCTCGGCGGCACCGTGAATGGCCAATGGGAGAGCGCCTATGGCGGGCGCGCCTCCATGCGCGGCTGGAGCGCGGGCGAGCGGCATCACATCGCCGCAACGTGGTCGGCTGCGGACAATTTCATGCGCTTCTATCTGGACGGCGTGCGCACTGCCGATACCAACGAGCATCACTACTGGCCCGCCGCCGAAACCAGCGCGACTTTCACTCTCGACGACTCGGCGTTTCAAATCGAAGCCGTGCGCTTCTGGATGAGCCCACCGCCACAGGACGAGATTCGTGGCGGCGCGCGCCGCGCCGATCTGCCCCAAGCTGACGAAGTGTGGTTCCCGCTCGATGACGCCGCGCCCGCCGATCGCATCAGTTTTGAAACGGCAGGCTGCACCGCCGTGTCTTATGTGTTTGCCGGCCTGCCCATCCTGAATGCCAGCCCCGCGAGCACTCTGCTGCCCCCCGAAACCACTTCATTGGAGCTGACGGTACGCACCCGCGTCGAAACATCGTGCCGCTACGCGCTCAACCGCGCCCCTGCGTTTGACGAAATGGCGGAGTTCGCCCAAACCGGCCTTACCACGCACGTCACCCGCGTGGAAGGTTTGTCGCCTCACCCGGCCGATGTCAATGAAGTTTTCGTGCGTTGCGCCTCCGATCCAACGTATGCGCTGCGCCTGATCTACCGCAGCCTCGGCCGTTTCAATCCGTCCTTCCCGCGCCTGGGCAATTTGTGGGGCTCATCGAACATGTTGGCCAAGGGCCACGCCTACGCCGCGCAAGTGAAAGGCTATTTCGGCGCCGAGATGTCTCCCGGCGATATCCGCGCGCTCCGCCGCCTCAACCCGGATATTCTGATCCTGACGTCCATCAATACGGTGGAGAACAGCGGCGTCCCAGAGGACTACTATCTGCACGACACCCGCGGCAATCGCATTGAAGTATGGCCCGGCACTTACCGGCTGAATCTCACCAGGCGCGAGGTTGCCGAGTATCAGGCGCAATTCGCTTATCAGAAGATGCTCGACAGTGAACTGCTCTACGACGGCTGCTTCTTTGACAATTTCTTCACCAGCCAATCGTGGCTGCGCGCTGATATTCACGGGCGCGCGGTACAACTGGACGCCGATGGCGATGGCAAGCCCGACGATCCCGCCTGGCTCGACGCCGAATGGCGCAAGGGTGTATTTCATGAGCTCAACCTATGGCGCGAGCTCATGCCTCATGCGCTCGCCACAGGTCATCTGTCGCGGCCGTCGCCGCCCGAGTTGGGCGAGATCTTCAACGGCAACAGCGTTCTCTTCTCCGCCACCAATGTCGTCGACGGCACGTCTTCCTTCACCGATCTCTGGGAAGCCTACCATCAGTGGTGGGAGATGGGCCGTGCGCCCGTGATCACCGAGTTGGAATCGTCTCCGATGAACCAGATCGCTTACGGCTACGGCTATTCTCCGTTCCGTGATGCGCCGGCGTCGACAATCGAGTTCGCGAAGAATTATCACCAGTACATGCGCTTTGGACTGGCCAACGCGCTGATGAACGACGGCTATTCCTGGCACGACTTCGGTGACATCGTCCATGGCGTCGATTGGCCTTATGACGACTATTCGTTCGATCTCGGCCATCCGCTGGGACCCGCCGAACGCATTACCACCAGGCCCGCCGCCGCAGTAAATCTCATCGTCAACGGCGGCTTTGAAGAACCGCTCAGCGGGACGTGGAATCTGAGCGTCAGCAATAGCGCCGCGCTGGCCACCCTGACACGCGACAACGATGCCGCCGAGGGCGGCTTCTCCGCGCTCGTCTCCATCACCGACGCCGCGCAAGGCGTGAACTGGCATATTGATTTCAACCAGCGCGACCGCTCTCTGCGCAAAGGTGTGTCCTATGATTTGACGTTCTGGGCCAAGGCCGATGCCCCGCGCCCGGTCAGCCTCGCTTCACAGAAAGGCTCGCCTGACTGGCGCAATTACGGCCTCTCCAAAACCCTCTCTCTCACCACGGAATGGAAGAAATACGCAGTGCTGTTTACAGCCAACCAGACCGCCGCCGATTCACCGCATCCAGTTCTTCCTCGGCACGCGTACCGGAAAGGTCTGGATCGACGGTGTGACTCTGACCGAGCATCCGGACCCGCTCTACCAACGCCTCTTCACCAAAGGCATGGTGCTGCTGAACGCTACTGCGAGTCGCGTAACGCTCCCCGTGCCCGAAGGCTACGCGCGCTTCCAGGGCGATCAGGCTGCCCGCCATCAGTACATCGTCGATGATGATGGCGGCGGCTTCCGCGGAAGTGGGGATTGGAAGCTGACGGTGCTCGATTCCGGTCAATGGCAATCCACCGGACCGTACTTCCACAACTGGGGCAAGGGCTGCCGCAAACTTTCCGGCGAAGGCGAAGCACAGTGGGATCTCGCCATTCCCGAGAGCGGCGCATACACGATCGAGGCGTGGTGGCCCGCCGCACCCGAGCAATCCTCATGGACCCGCCAGGCCGTCTATGAAGTAGTGGTGAACGGCAAAGTGGTCGCCTCCAAGACCCTCGATCAGACCGCTGCCGGCGATCAGTGGCGTCTCATCGCCGAAGTGACGCTCGCTCCCGCGGACGGCGCCATCGTGCGCGTGCGCAACGCCGGCAATGCCCCGCTGATCGCCGATGCGTTGCACGTCCGATCCGCCGCCCGGTTCAACGATGGCGCCATAGCACGCGAGGTGACGCTGCAGCCGCATGACGGAATCCTGCTGCGCAAGATCGACTAAGCCTCAGGCCATCAGTAAACGCAACTCCTCGCCAACCCGCCGCAACCCCTCTTTCAAATACTCCTCCCTGCCCCCCAGCCAGATGCGCAGATGGCTCTCCAACCCGACATGCGCGCCCGGCACTATCAGCACGCTGTGCTTCGTTCGAATGCGCTCGCACAGTTCGATGCTCGGCGCCGAAGAGCGATATTGGAACAGCCCGATCGCCCCGGCCTTGGGCTCCCGCCATTCCAAAAAGCCGCCAAAACCCGCCGCCCACTCGCGCACGATGGCGAGGTTCGTCTTTAGGATCTCGCGCGTACGGCCATAGCATTTCTCACGATTCTCCGGCATCACCGCAATGCGCGCCAGCCGGTCCGAGAGCTTGTTCGGGCCAATCGTGATGTAGTCATGTTGCGACCAGCAATCCGCCATCACCGCCGGCGGCCCCACGATCCACCCGATGCGGATGCCCGGAATTCCGTACGCCTTCGAAAGCCCGCTGGTCACAATGACGCGATCGCTCATCCCCCAGAACGACGGCGTACGCCCGGAGTCGATTTCCGCGCCGAGGTACACCTCATCCACCAGCAGCCACGCGCCTACCTCTTCGCAACGCCGTACCATGCGCTCCATCGACCGGCGCGATAGCACCGACCCCGTCGGATTGTTCGGATTCGAGAGGTACACCAACCGCGTCTTCGCATGGACGGCCCGTTCGAACTCGTCCCAATCGGGCTCCCAGTCACGCTCCACCGCCAGCCGGAACGTGTTCACCGTCGCGCCGAGTCCGCGCGGCACGCCCCAATACTGCATGTAATTGGGCACCTGCAGCGCCACCTCATCGCCCGGCTTCAGCAGCGTCATCGCCACCACGAGATTCGCCTCGCTCGTGCCGTTGGTCACTTCGATGTGATCCACCGTCGCGCCCGGGTATTGCGCCGTTAGAGTCTCGCGCAACTCCAGCGTCCCGTTCGACTGGCTGTATCCCAACGGCACGTCAAGGAAGCCGTCGAGATCGAAGCCCATCGCCATCAGCTCGCGCAGCGTCAGCGGGCGCACTCCGCTCTCGCTCAGGTCAAACTCCACCAGGTTTTCCCAGGTGGATTGCATGCGTTCCATGCGGAAAGGTTCAAGTAGCATCAGACTTTCAATTTTCGCCAGCAGGACTCGGCAATGTAAAGGTCCTCCGCGCCGAGGCCGGTGAAGTCCGCCACCGACACCGCGTCCGCCGCCGCCGGTTCACCGGAGTATGCGCCGATCTCGATGCATCGCTCCGCTTCACTGAGCGCATGCTGCAATTCGCCGAGACGGTGGCATTGCGTGAGCGAATCCACCAGCACCAGACCGGCCCGCCGCAGGATCTCCGGATCGAGTTCCTGCTTGCCCGGCGAATCGCAGCCCACCGCGTGAATATGGGTGCCCGGCCGCACATCGCCCAACGCCAACAGAGGTGTGCGGGAAGCCGTACATGTGACGATCAGTTTTGTCTCCTCCGCCACTCGTTCGGGTGACTCCGCGCAATCCACCACGACATCCGGCAGCGACTGCGCGATCTCATCGCGGCACCGCGCAGCCCGCTCCACAGTGCGCCCCCACAGGATCACCTTTTTGAGCGGCAGCACATGATGATGCGCCACCGCTTGCAGCCGGGCCTGAATGCCGCTGCCGATGATACCCAGCGCCGCGTCCGCGCGGCCGAGCAGTTGCGTGGTCATTGCCGCCACCGCCGCTGTGCGCGCGTCCGTGAGGAATCCCGCATCACACATCAGAGCCAGCGGCGCGCCCGTCAACGCCGAACACACCAGCATCATCCCGTTGCCCGAGCTCATCCCGCGCGCCACGTTATTTGGAAAGCTGGTGGCGATTTTGAGGACGAAGCACTCACCGCCCTCGCGATAGCTGCCTTTGATGTGCGCCTCGCCATGTTCCGCGGGCACGTCGATGTGCATCGGCATCGGCGTCTGGCACTCGCCGGCAGAGTAAGCGCGCAGCGCCTCCCGCATCAGAGAGATGATCTCGCGCCAATCCACTGCCCCGCGAATCTCCTCCGCGCTGTAGATGTTCATTCAGCCAGTCTCCTGTAAACCGCCGGACGGCGGGTCCGCACAGTGTAGTTGGGATGCGAACGAGCGGCATCGAGCAACGCCGGGTCAAGGTCGGCCACTAGCATGCGCTCTTGAATCCGCTCGTCCGCCGGTTCCGCCACCACTTCGCCCACCGGATCGAGCACCAGACACCCTCCCGCGTGATGCGGCTGATTCGGATGGTCCGGCGGGTAGCACGAGAGCGTCCCTGCCCGGCCCGCTTGATTGACGGCCACCACGAAGCACGCATTCTCATAGGCGCGCGCCGGAAAGACACGGCGGAAGAAAGCCTGCACTACCCGCGCGGCGACGCGTTCCGATTCCGGTGTATCCGTCCACATGCGCATGCGCGAAGCGTGAGGCATCAGCAGTAGTTCCGCGCCTTGCACCGCCAGCATCCGCGGCACCTCCGGCGACCAGTTGTCGTAGCAGATGCCTATGCCGGCGCGGCACAATCCAAGATCGAACACATGCGTTTCCCGCCCAGCCTGGAAATGCACGCCCTCATCGCGCGAAAGATGGATCTTCCGTTGCGCCCCCACGAAACCGTTCGGACCCGCGATCATCTGCGTGTTGAACACCGCGTCACCGTCTCGCTCGGCGAGCCCGGCACACACGAACAAACCGTGTCGCGCCGCCAGATCGCAAATCCGCGTGCTGGCCCGTCCGCCCGGAACGGCTTCCGCCGTGCGCCGCGTATCAGGATCGCAATGCCCGCCAACGATCAGCTCCGGAAACAGCACGAGGTCCGCGCCCGCCGCCTGCGCCTCCACCGTCCATCGCTCCACCTCCGCGAGGTTGGCATCAATCTCGCCAAGCCGCCCGTTCATGGTCACCGCCGCTACGCGTAGACGTTGCATGATTGTCTACTGTAGCGGAGTCCGGTTCTGCGCTTGGCCAAGATTTCCGCGCCGCCAAGTTCCCAGAGTCTGCCGAAAGCCCAACCTCTGCCCCGACGCCCGAATCCGTCCCGGACTGTCACGCAAAGCCACCAAGCCCGGTTGCCCGGGGCCGGCAACATCCACGCCCTCACTCTCCGTATTCGCCGAGGGACCGGTCCCAAGCTCGCTTCTTGCTTCTTGCTCCTGGCTCCTTGCTTCTCGTCTTCCTCACTTGGGAAAAATCGTGTAGCGCGCCGGCAACAGCGAAAAATATTCCACCATGCGACGCTTGGGCGTGACCTCGTTCTTCTCCCGCGGCGAATCCGACAGCGCCACCGCGAGCTTGGAGAGTTCCTTGCCAAAGTCCGACCCCGCCTCCACAGCCGACCCGGCAAGCAGCGCCTTGTAGATGGCATCGTGCGATTCACTCACCGTGAAATCCACCGGCAGACCGATGATGCTCTCCATATCAGCAATCGACAGTGGCGAGCTGCGGTGCCAGCGGTTCAACACCACCGCCACCCGGTCCTCCAGATCGAGCACGCGCAGGAACCGCACCTTCTCCCTCGCCAGATACACCGCGGCCAGTTCCGGCTGCACCACCAGCAAAATCCGCCGGCACTCCTGCAGCGCTTCAATCGAGTAGTCCTCGAGGTTTCCCGACAGGTCGAAGCAGACAGCCTGGTAGCGCCGCCGTCCGGCCTCCACCAATCTGCGCACCGCCCCCGTGGCCGGTGCAAAAGCGCGCTGGATCGGCCCCGATGCCAGCACATCCAGCGGTCCCGCACTGCACACAATCTCGTTCCACATCACATCGTCGATGTCGCCGACCCTCTCCAGCGCGTCCTGAATCGAGAACGCATTCGACAGCTTCAACAGAAACCGCGCGATGCCACAGTTGACGTCGAAGTCCGCCAGAAGCACCTTGCTGTCGAGCGCGCGGGTCATCGCCACTGCCGTATTCATTGCCAGCGTCGAACACCCGCTCCCGGCCTTTGCGGGCAGGAACGCGAACACAAGGTTCGTCGAATCGTTCGAGTCCGCCGATTCGCGCGCCACGTTCATCAGCCGTGCAATCGTTTCGAGATACAGCTCCTTGGCGAATGGCGGAAAGAGCAACTCGCGCACCGCGGCGTGCATCAGCTTCATCAGCAGGCCAGGGTCGCACTGATGATGCAGTGCGGTGATTTGGATTCCCGGCAGCAGCCGCGTCAGTTGCGCCGCCACCGCCAGCATCTCCGGATCGGAGGCGATGTCCAGGAAAAGCACCTGCGGCGAATGCGCGCGCTGCAGCCGTTCGATCTCTTCGACGGTCATGTACCGCTCGAAAGTTCGGAGTGCCAGCACATGCCCGCTCTCGGCGATGCGAGCCTCCAGGCCTTTGCGCAGGGTCTGGTCCGGGGAAATGATGAAGCCTCGTAGCATGGGTACCTCGTGGTCAACGTGCCAGCGCGGGATGCAGCCGCTGGAGTACATCGCGTAACGCCTCACCCACCAGCGGTTGCACCGCCCCAGTGTGACAATCCACCGACGGCTGTTCCTCCGACCCAATGTCGTTCTTGACGCGGTACACACCGGAAAGCCGCTTTTCCAGTTCATGGGCCTTGCCCGCCGCGTCCGGCAACCGGCCCTGCATCAGAGCCAGAAAATCCCACTGACTGTCGCGGCACAGCACCACCGCGTCCGGAAAGTGTAATCGCAGCCGCTGCGCAAACGAGTTTGCCAGGTTCTCCATTGTGCGTGCCGAGAAACGCTGCGCGAGCGACATCCCGTTGGCAATGCTGAGCAGCAGGACGCAGTAGTAGGTGCCGCTCTTGAGCAGTTCCTGCATTGCAGCCAGACCTTCGTTGCGGCCATGGCATCCCGTGGCCGGGTCTAGACTCAATACTGTTCACTTAATGATCCTGATGCGCGCCGCTACATTCATGTGATTCGTGCGCTGCCGTCCGCGCGGCCGCAACTTGTAGTTGCTCATTTTGCGCTTGACGCCGCGTGGATTGATTCGATCCCGGCT
>JACQZR010000077.1 GCA_016213775.1 Acidobacteriota bacterium | reverse complement strand
TCGTCGCGCGTCATCGCAGCCAGCGGACGCACGTTCACCGCATCCGGCAAATCGGGATACTGTGCCAGGTCGGAAAGCTGGAAATGGTCGACACCGACGGCCATCCCAACCGCTACCCAATCCCTCAGTCCGAAAATCACACGATCGTTCGCGACGCAGTTCCAGATCAGATACGGCGGCTTGCGGCGCTCGGCGATGGCCGCCGCACGCACCCGCGCGTTGTTCTGTAGAAACTGGTAAAAGTCCGCGCCCTGCCGGATGGCCGCGTAGAGCGACGCATCCACCGTGTCGCAGCTCGTGCTCAGTTCCTTGCAGTGCGAGAGCGCCTGGATCGCGCGGTCCGGCATCGCCTTTGCGAGATTGGTGATGATCGACACCGCCATACCGGCTTCCACCAGCCGGTACAGATAACGGTCCCAATCCTTCACGATGGTGGTCTCGCCGACGCCGGAAATCTGCACCTGCTTCACACGCAGACGCTGCAGATCCTCCACCAGATGTTCAAAGTTCCCAACCTCAAGATCGTGCTTGGCATGCCATGGGCGCGCCACCGCACAGTAGGTGCATCGCAAATTGCACCGTGTGGTGAACTCGATTGCAACGCGGTCCACTCTGGAGATCCTCAACAAATGCTCCATAAACGAGTGGGCGCCGCTCCCTGATTACGACTGGCCCTCTTGCTCCTTAATCCATCTTAACCCCGGCGCTCGAAAAAAAGATCTGAAATCACACTTTTTGTATCCTCCGTACCGGCGAAAAAAACAGCCACAACGACGACAACAACACCCCCGTCCCTGCCATGAAGAACGCCTCCCGTACGCCAAGCCACGTAGCTACGCCGCCGCCCACCAGCGCGCCAATGGGCAACACCCCTTTGAACAGCATCTGCATGCCGCCGTTCACCCGTCCCAACATGTGCGGCTCTGACACCTTCTGCCGCAGCGCCAACTCAGTGATGTGATAAATCGGAAACGACAGATCGCCCAGCAACTGTGATGCTCCCAAACAAACGGCACCCCAGAACGGTCCACGCCCGAGCGGGATCACCAGCACCAGCAGTCCGGACACCACAGTCGACCCGATCAGCGCCTGCCCCACCGTCACACGCTCCAGCAGCTTCTGCACAATGTTCGCGCCAAAGAAACTGCTGATGCCTCCCAGCGACACCAGCATCCCGAGCACTGCCGCCGTCAGCCCCAGCTCGCGCACCGCGAACAGCGTGTACAGCGCCATGAAGAACCCGAAACTGAAGCTGCTGGTCGCTGACCGCAACGCCAGCGGACGCAGAATCGGATGACGCCACATGTACGGCATCCCCGCGAACATCTCCCGCCAACCGGCCGGCTCATCCGCCGGCTTCACCTTGCGGTCCGGCACGCGCATCCACAGAATCGAAGCGCTCGAGATCAGGAACGAGATCGAATCAAACAGAATCGCCCGCGGCGCGGTGAGCAACTGAATCAGGAAGCCGGTCATCGCCGGTCCAACAATCTCTGCCGTCGATGCGGTCATCATCAACTTGCTGTTGCCTTCCAGCAGTTCCCCTTTCTTCACCATCGACGGCAGCACGGACTGGTAGGCGACGTCGAAGAACACCGTCATCAGACCGGTCGCGGACACAACCATGTAGAGCAGCGGTAAGCTGAGCCAGCCCTGCCAAGCCGCCAGCGGGACCACCGCCAGGGCCACTGCGCGCCCGATGTCCGCCAGCGCGAGCACCGGTTTCAGCCGCACCCGGTCCGCCACCCAACCGGCCGCGGGCCCGGCCACCAGCGTGGCGATACCGCCGAGCGCCGACACCATTCCCATCTGCGCCGGAGTGGCCCCTAATACCGCCACCGCAGTCCATGGCAATCCATCCCTTGTGATGCGCGACCCGATCTCGGAGATCGTTTGCCCGGCCCACAATTTCAAGAACTCGCGATTGCGCCATAGGCTCATCCGACTCCGCCTTGTTCCTCCAATCCATCATCTGTTATATTCATCTTGGTCTAGCCTCCTCGCGACAACCAACCACAGACACGAAAGGACGGTGTCTCAAAGTGAGTAAACACCACGACGAACTGGTAGAAAAGTCTCCACGTCAATCGGCTTCCGGGGAATCCGGCTTTTCCCGGCGCGGTTTCCTCCGCACTACCGGCGCAACCACCAGCGCCATCGGGACCACAGCGCTTCTCACTGAAGACGAAGCAATCGCCGCCCAGGGCGCAGGCATGGGGCCTGGCGCCGTACCGATCACGCTGAACATCAACGGCAAGGATCAGAAGCTCACCGTCGAGCCTCGCGTCACCCTGCTTGACGCCTGCCGCAACAACCTCGACCTCACCGGCGCAAAGCGCGTTTGCGACCGTGGCACCTGCGGCGCCTGCACCATGATCATGAACGGCAAAGTCGTTTATGCGTGCACTGTGCTCGCCATTGACGCGCAAGGCAAGAAGATCCAGACCATCGAAGGCCTCGCCGCCGAAGGGAAGTATCATCCCATCAGCCAAGCCTTTGTCAACCAGGACGCCCAGCAGTGCGGTTATTGCACTCCCGGCTTCGTCATGGCCTCCAAGGGCTTCCTCGACCGGAACCCCAACCCTACCGAAGAACAGGTGCTTAAGGGGCTCGGCGGCAACCTTTGCCGCTGCGGCACCTATATGGGTGTCCGCAAAGCTGTTCTCGAAGCTTCCAAGGTGATGAAGGGAGGAAAGAATGCCTAATTATAGCTGGCCCCCGATGAGTACGCGCGCCGTAATGGGCAAATCGCCAAAGCGGCAGGACGGGTTGGAGAAGGCGTCCGGCCGCGCCAAGTACAACTCCGATTTGAATAAACCGGGCATGCTGTTCACGGCCTTGCTTCACTCCCCGTATGCTCACGCCAGAGTTCGCTCCATCGACACGTCCGCGGCCGAAAAGCTGCAAGGTGTCACGGCCGTTCGCGTAATGGCTGCCGCCGGAGCGGAAGTCAATTGGCAGAGCCAGGAAGTCGCGGTCGTTGCGGCCACATCGGAAGCGGTCGCCCGCGATGCAGTCCGCCTGATCAAGGTTGACTGGGAAGTCCTGCCCCACATGGTGAAGGAAGATGACCTCGGCAAGGTTGGCAACCGCGCCAAGCCCGCTGGCGAGCAGGTGACCGGCGATCCCGACAAAGCCTTCAAGGAAGCCGATGTGGTTCTCGACGGCAGCTACGGAATGCCCGTTCTCACTCACTGCTGCCTGGAACCGCACGGCCAGGTGGTGGAGTGGAAGGGCGACGTGGTGAACTTCTGGCCCTCTACGCAGACCGTTTCCAACGTGGGCGGCGACCTCGCCAAGAACCTCGAACTCCCCGCCACGCAGGTGAAGGTCCACCAGGATCACGTCGGAGGCGGATTCGGTTCCAAGTTCGCCGCGGACCGCTGGGGGATTGAAGGCGCCCGCCTTTCCAAAGCCAGCGGCGGCCGTCCGGTGAAGGTCTTTCTCGATCGCGCCGCTGAGTTGAACATCGCCGGCAACCGTCCCTCGGCCTACGCGAAGATCAAAATCGCGGCCAAGAAAGACGGCACCATCACAGCTTGGGATTCGGTCTCCTGGGCCACCGGCGGTATGGGTGGCGGTGGTATGCCGCCGATCCCATACGTCTACACCAACATTCCGAACAAGCGCCTGAATCACACGGCGGTGGCCACCAATGGCGGTCCGCTGCGTGCGTGGCGAGCTCCCAATCATCCGCAGGCATCCTACCTCACCTGCTCCGCACTGGAAGACCTCGCCGCGAAGCTCGGCATGGATCCGATGGTGCTCTTTGCAAAGAACGTCCAGTACGCTGCAGAGGCGCGCCGCGAGACCTACCTCTACCAGCTCAAGAAGGCAGCGGAACTTTCCGAATGGAGCAAGCTCTGGCATCGCCGCGGCGATTCCGGTTCCGGCCCCGTCAAGCGCGGGCTCGGCATCGGCATCTGCACGTGGCAAGGCGCCGGCCACGCCTCCAACTGCAAGGCCACCATTCATTCCGACGGGTCCGTTGAAGTGGAGCTTGGCTCGCAGGATCTCGGCACCGGCACCCGCACCATCATCGGTCAGGTGGCGGCCGAAACCCTCGGCCTTCCGCTCGAAGCCGTCAAGGTGAAGATCGGCGATAACTCTTACCCCGTCTCCGGCTCCTCCGGCGGTTCCACGACGGTGGGCGGCGTATCGTCCTCCACCCGCATCGCCACTGTGAACGTGCTCGAAAAGCTGTTCGAAAAGGTCGCCCCCTCGCTCAACTCCACCGCCGATAAGCTTGAAGCCCGCGGCGGCAAGATCCAGGTGAAGGGCGACGCTACGAAATCGCTCACATGGGCCGCGGCCTGCAAGAAGCTCGGCGTCCAGAGCATCAGCGACAACGGTACCAACGATCAGCGCAATCCCCGCGGCCTCAACACCGCCGGCGTTGCCGGTATCCAGGTGGCCGATGTTTCCGTTGACGTCGAAACCGGCGTCGTCAAAATGAACCGCATGGTCGCTGTGCAGGACTGCGGCCTCATCGTCAATCCGAAGTTGGCCGAAAGCCAGGTCCTCGGCGCTTGCATCATGTCCGTCTGCGGCGCGCTCATGGAAGAGCGTGTCATGGATGCCATGACTGGCCGCGTGTTGAACCCCGAAATGGAGTTCTACAAGCTCGCCGGCATCGCCGATATCGGAAATATTGTGGTCCATATGGATATCCGCGAAGAGAACGATAAGCGCGGCATCGTGGGATTGGGCGAGCCTCCGACAGTGGGTGGCGTTGCCGCAATCGCCAATGCCGTTGCCAATGCGATTGGCGTGCGCGTGCCTTCTGTGCCGCTCACTCCCGATCGTGTTCTCGCCGCTCTGGAAGAAAAGAGGAGCTAACCCATGCAAGCCTTCGAATACGCAAGCCCTTCTACTCTCAAGGAAGCCATCGGCATGCTCTCGTCCAAGTGGGGCGAGGTGGATGTCCTGGCAGGCGGCACGGATCTTCTCTCCCTGATGAAGGAATACACGCACACACCGAAGAAGGTGGTGAACATCAAGGGGATCAAGGAACTCGGCGGCATCACCAAGTCCGGCGCCGGGCTGAAGATCGGCGCCACTGTGACATTGGATGAACTGGTGTCCAACGCGACCATCAAGAGCGAGTATCCCTCGCTGCTGGAAGCCGCGATGGGCGTCAGCAGCCCGCAGATCCGCAACATGGGCACCGTCGGCGGCGACCTCTGCCAGCGTCCCCGCTGCTGGTACTTCCGCCAAGGCTTCGGCATCCTGGGCCAGGACAAGAACGGTACGTCGCTCGTCCCTAAAGGCGAGAACCGCTTCCATGCCTTGTTCCCGCAGGCGCCGGCCTATTACGTCAACGCCTCCAGCCTCGCTCCCGCCCTGATCGCCCTCGGCGCCAAGGTGCAGGTGGCCGGGCCCAACGGCAATCGCGAAGTCGCAGTGGCGGACCTCTTCGTCATTCCGAAGAGCAACTCCGGCCGCGAACTCTCGCTTGCCGCCAATGAAATCGTCACCAGCATCACCGTGCCCTCGGCCAGGGGCGTCAAGAACGCCACCTACGAAGTACGGCAGAAGCAGGCGCTCGATTGGCCCATCACCACTGCATCGGTTGCCCTCAAGATGAAGGGCAGCACGGTGTCGAGCGCGAGCATCATACTCGGTCACGTTGGCCCCACCCCGGTGCAGGCCAAGGCCGCCGAGTCGATGCTTAATGGCAAATCGCTCACTCCCGACCTGGCCGCCGAGGTTGGCAAGGCAGCAGCGCAGGGCGCACAACCCCTGAACGGAACCGCCTACAAGGCCCAGCTTGTTCGCACCGCAGTAAAGCGTGCGCTGTTGGAAGCCTTGAAGCAGCGGGCGTAAGCCGGAGTTGAATCGCAGGTAAGGAGCGGTCTCCGTCGCGAGCGGAGGCCGCTCCTTTGCTTTTGTATGCCCACACCACATAGAAACGAAATCGACGATGACCGCTGCCAGTGTTTGCGGTGGAACGGGCTGTTTACGGCCTCGCCGCTGGAGGACACCAGCATGAAGGGCCAGGGACGCGCCTACTGGTGCTCGCGGACCCAACATGCTCTGGGCCCGGATGGGAAGGTCGTGGACGAGTACGAGTGCAACCCCTTTCGGCAGTGTTACGAGGAATTGTAGGAGTACGCTTTTTATTCGATGTTCGAAAATGGGATTAGGTTCGTACTGTAATAGACTCCTCGCAGACCGATGGATGGAGGCAAGCCTGTCAGCGCGACGCATCCGGACGTGACTGTAAAGGACCATGGCAGCTTCAGTCTGCTACGAGGCGACGCAGCATCTCGTGAGGTGATTGCGGAAGATGTTGATAATAGAGGAGAAATAAATTTGGTTTCGCGGGAACTGATAAAGGTTGCTTCAGTCGCGCGGCCACAAGTGCCGGAGGAAGAGTGTGATCTCCGACCGCGCGATTGAAGCAACCGCTCGGTGAATGGGAGGTTTGCAGACGGCTCCCGCGGTGGAGTTGTTCGAGGGTGGTGACGCAGGCATGTGCTCGGCGTAGCAGGTGGGCAGCGTCCTGCTAACTCGTTGCAGACCGTCGGCGGCAAGTAGGTTTGTTCGCTGTCTGATTGAAGACCCGCGCGGTGCCGCGCGGAGGGCCGGGTGGAAGAAACTTCTCTCGCGACGGCGCGACGCTGGAATGGGAGGGCGGGTTGGGTTTTTACCGAGCAATCAGTGCGTTCCAGGAGGACGGTGGCGGTAGCCCGCGTCAGTCTGCATGGGGTGGCAGGTTGGGAGAGGCTTTCGAGGTCGGGGTAGAGAAGTCTTCTCTCGCGACGGCGCGACGCCAGAATGAGGAGCGATGCGCTATCCGGACGGTCGCATGCTTTCACGATGACGGCGGATGATCGAGGATTTCGAGGTTAGTGATTTCGAAGTGAGGGGAACGACCGGCCCCGTTGGCCCCGTAAACAACCGCCGCACGCAGGACTTTTTCTCCCGACCCTGGAATCGCCACCAGATGATCGTCATGCTTGCCGGCAAGGGTAGGGCTGGCCACCAGCGAGAACGTCTCCTCGCCGGAGAACGACAAAAAATTCGACACTGAGAAGGAAACGATCATATGGCCGGTCCAGACTTTCCCACCTTACCATCCATTTTAGGCCGCAGCGGCGGCTACCCCCGTTTGACACCCCTCCACCCCCCTCATTACAGTTAAAGATTGAAACAAAATCTCGCCGCCGGGGACCGTGGTTGTCCCTTGTCGTTGTGCCCATCCGCCCAGCAATAGGAGAACTACTCGCAACATGGGTGATCTTGTCAATCTGACCATCAACGGACGCAGTGTGCAGGCAGCCCCTGGCACGCTCGTCATCGACGCCGCCAAGCGCAACGGCATCGAAATTCCAGCCTTCTGCTACTACGAAGGTTATTCGCTCCAGGCCGCCTGCCGCATGTGCCTGGTGGAAGTGGAGAAGATGCCGAAACTCCAGGCTGCCTGTACGCTGCCTGTGGGCGAAGGCATGGTGGTCCGCACCGAAACGGAACAGGTCCAGAAGGCCCGCAAGACCACGCTCGAGTTTCTGCTCACCAATCACCCGCTCGATTGTCCCGTTTGCGATAAGGGCGGCGAATGCGAATTGCAGGACATGGTGTTCCGCTACGGCGCCGGCGAAAGCCGCTTCACTGAAAACAAACACCACGTGGACGAGAAGCAATGGTCTCCCGTAGTCTTCTATGACGGCCCACGCTGTATCCTCTGCTATCGTTGCGTGCGAGTCTGTGACGAAGGAATGGGCGTTGGCGCGCTCGGCATCATCAACCGCGGCGTGCTTTCGGAAATTGCTCCCAGCCACGGCGATCATCTGGAATGCGACGAGTGCGGCAACTGCATCGACATCTGTCCGGTGGGCGCGCTCACCAGCGGCACCTACCGCTATCAGACGCGGCCATGGGAGATGAAGCACGTTGGCACGATTTGTACTTTCTGCTCCAACGGATGCAAGACCACGCTTGCTGTTCGCGACGGCAAAGTGATGCGCGGCAACAATCGCGACCACTCCGGCATCAACGGGGAATTCCTCTGCATGAAGGGCCGCTACGGCTTCGACTTCATGGAACATCCCGATCGCGTGACTTCGCCCATGGTGAAGCATGGCGAAGAAATGCGGCCGGTAAGCTGGAGCCAGGCCCTGTCCACGGTGGGGAAGAAGTTCGCCGAAGTGAAAGCCAGGGGCGGCAAGATCGCGGTGATCGGCTCCACCAAGACCACCAACGAAGAGAATTTCTATCTGCAGAAATTCGCGCGGCAAGGCCTCGGCACCAACAATATCGACCATCACCGTTCCGGGGATCTGGTGACGCTGGTGGACGCGCTCAACGGACGCACCGGCGCGCTGGCCACGATGCAGGACCTGTATCTCACGCCCGCGGCGCTCGTCGTCGGCCCCGACCTCGCTCAGGAACATCCGCTCATTGCCTTCCAACTGCGGGCCAACTGGCGTCATCACAACGCTAACGTCTACGCGGTTTCCAGCGGCGGCGTGCGCGAGGACAAGTACGCGGTCCACTCCGTTCGCGCGCAGGCAGGCAAGGAAGTGGAAGCCGTCATCGGGCTGCGCGAGCAGCTCTCGAAAGAGAAATCGCTCGTCATCCTTTACGGTGGTTCGGTGAAGGGCGATGCGGTACGGCAGTTGGTCGCGTTCGGTGACACGCTTGGCATCCCGGTGAAGTACGTCTGCCTGGTGGAATACGCCAATTCGCGCGGAGCCCTCGACATGGGACTGCTCCCCGACCTCGGCCCTGGCTACAAGCCCGTGGAGACGCCCGGCCTGTCGCTTCTGGAAATGATGGCCGATCCGTCCATCGAGCTCTTCTGGATCATCGGAGCGAATCCGTTGCAGCGCTACCAATTGGCCGCGAAGAACGCCTACATCGTGGTGCAGGACATGTTTGTGAACGAAACCTCGCACCGCGCCGACATCCTGCTGCCTGCCGCCAGCGCCTATGAAAAATCGGGGACGTTCACCAACGTCACCGGGGAAGTGCAGAAGCTGCATCCGGCAGCGCGCACGATGGGCGTCAAGACAGATCTCGAGATCTTCGGCCTGATCTCGAAAGAAATGAAGCTCAACCTCGGAATCTGGTCGCCCGGCAATGTGTTTGACGAAATCCGCCAATCGGTGAGTGGGTATAATATCCCTTTGCCAGTCATCGCTACCGGGCAAGCGGCGCAGACCAGCCCACTGAACGGAAGGATTCCAGTTGCTTCTCGACCGGAGCTCATCCAGCCAGCGGGAAACACCCTGTTTACCTCAGGCTCGCTGGGCCGCTACTCGAAAAAGCTGACCTCGGTTGTCGAACACCCTGGCCAGTTGTACCGGTCATAAATCGGGAAACACATGGAATTCATCATCCTCAGTTTTGTGAAGGCAGCCTTGGTGGCCGCCGTGCTGCTGACCCTCGCCGCTTACCTGGTATGGATCGAGCGCAAGGTTCTGGCACATATTCAATTGCGTGTGGGGCCCTATCGCGTGGGTCCGCACGGTTTGCTCCAACCCCTCTCTGACCTTATTAAGCTGATGACCAAAGAGGGCGTGATGCCCGCGCAGGTGAACAAATTCTACTACCTGCTGGCCCCGTTTCTGGCGGTGTTCCTGGCCCTGATCTCCATCTCGGTAGTCCCGTTCGGCACGGAGGTGGAAGTGTTCGGGATCAAGACCTACATGCAGCTCACCGATGTGAACATCGGCCTGCTGGTGATCCTGGCCATCTCAGCGATGGGCGTCTACGGCATCGCTCTCGGCGGGTGGGCGTCGAACAATAAATACGCTTTGCTTGGGGGGCTGCGCAGCTCGGCGCAGATGATCAGCTACGAACTTCCGATGTCGATCGCGATCGCCTCGCCGCTGCTGATGGCGAACACGCTCAGCCTGCGCGAGATTGCCGATTCCCAGTCGGGATTTGTCTGGGGCTTCATTCCCAACTGGTATATCTTCCAGGGGTACGGCACTCTCTTCATCGCCTTCATGATCTTCATCACCGCGGCATTCGCTGAGACCAACCGCGTGCCGTTCGATCTTCCCGAAGCCGAAAACGAGCTTGTGGCCGGATTCCACACCGAATACAGCAGCACCTGTTTCGCGGCCTTCTTCACCGCGGAATACATCAATATGGTGACTATCTCGGCGCTCGCCACGCACCTGTTTCTGGGCGGATGGCATCCGCTGTTCCCGGAACCGGTCGCTGGCATTGTCCCGATTCTGATCTTCGGGAGCGCCGGTGTGGTTCTGCTCTTCCACGCTTCGCAGACAAGCTCGACACGGCCCTGGGACCGCTACACATTCCCCCTGTTCGGCCTTGTGTCGCTCGGATTGGCAGGGTTGTTTACACTGCCGATGCTGCCGCTGCCGGATGTGCTGCTCGCCATCGGAAAAGCGATTCATCCGCTGTTCTGGTTCGCCGCCAAAGTGGGAGCGATTCTCTTCCTGTACATCTGGATCCGCGGCACGCTGCCGCGCTTTCGCTTTGACCAGTTGATGAAGTTCGCCTGGCAGTTCCTGTTCCCGGTGGCGTTGATCAATATGCTGGTTGTTGGTTTGATCGTGGCTCTTCGCTAGAGCCCCTTAGGAAAAATATGGACGCGCTGCTCTTTCTCTTCTTTGCTCTGGTCGCCGTGGGTTGCGGAATCAACCTGGTGGTGCAAACCCATCCGATTTCGAGCGCGTTGTCGCTCATTGGGGTGATGGGCTCGCTGGCGGTACTGTACCTGCTGCTGGGCGCCGAGTTCATGGCAATGGCCCAGTTGATCGTCTACGCGGGCGCCATCATGGTGCTGTTCATCTTCGTCATCATGCTGTTGAACGCCGGCGTGGAGCGCAAGAAGGGCACATCAATGCTGGTGAAAGCCCTTGGCGTCCCGGCGCTGGTGGCATTCCTCGGTATGGTGAGCTACCTCATCCAACGCCTGATGCCCGGCACGGAAAACGTCACCTTCGGCGCGTTCCAGGGCGGCACGGTGCAGGCCATCGGCCGCAAACTCTTCACCGAGTACCTGCTGCCGTTTGAAGTCACTTCGGTTCTGATTCTCATCGCCATTCTCGGCGCGGTGGTTCTGGCAAGGAAGGAAATCTAGCCAATGCCTACAACGGTTCCCTTGACGTGGTATCTCATCCTGAGCGCCATCCTGTTTGGCCTCGGCGTGGCGGGCTTTCTTTTCCGCCGCAACATTATTACCGTGTTCATGTCCATTGAGCTGATGTTGAATGCGGTGAACCTCAGCTTTATCTCGTTCTCCTACAAGTGGCGCCAGGTGGATGGCCACATCTTTTCCTTCTTCGTCATGGTGGTGGCGGCGGCGGAGGCGGCGGTTGGCCTGGCAATCATCCTGACAGTCTTCAAAAACCGCTCAACGCTCGCCATCGACGAAGTGAACTCGCTCAAAAACTGATCCTATGAACGACCAGCAACTCTGGCTTATCCCCGCGCTCCCTCTGGCCGGCTTTCTCATCAACGGCCTGTTCGGCAAGAAATTTCCGAACATTCTGGTCAGCATCATTGCCGTGGCCAGCGTGTTGGGCAGCTTTGCGTGGGTCCTCAAAACTCTTGGCGCGCTTGGCGATCTGGAGCACGCGCACGTGGAACATTACCTCACCTGGATCCAGAGTGGTCCGGTGAACATCGGCGTCGATCTCGCCGTTGACCGTCTTACCGCCGTAATGCTGCTGGTGGTCACGGGCATCGGCTCGCTCATTCACATCTACGCTGTCGGATACATGTCGCATGAAGGCGGCTACTACCGCTTCTTCGCCTATCTGAATCTGTTCATGTTCTTCATGCTGACGCTGGTGATGGGCGCCAACTTCCTGCTGCTATTCGTCGGCTGGGAAGGCGTCGGATTGTGCAGCTACCTGCTCATCGGCTTCTACATCTTGAAGAAGAGCGCGGGCGATGCCGCCAAGAAGGCGTTCGTCGTCAACCGCGTTGGGGACTTCGGATTCTCGCTGGCAATGTTCCTCATCATGGTCCAGTTCGGCAGCCTCGATTTCCAGAAGGTTTTCGAGGCGGTGAAGCCGCTGCCGGTGGATCAAACGCCGGGCATCCTCACTGCAATCGCACTACTGCTTTTCGTGGGCGCGGCCGGTAAATCGGCGCAGGTTCCCTTGTATGTCTGGCTGCCGGACGCCATGGAAGGTCCGACGCCTGTATCCGCCCTCATCCACGCGGCCACCATGGTCACCGCGGGCGTCTATATGACGGCGCGTGCAGCCGTGATCTTCCAGCATTCCCCTCTGGCGATGGACGTCGTAGCCACTGTCGGGCTGATCACAGCCGTGATGGCCGCCACCATCGGCCTCACACAGTACGACATCAAGAAGGTCTTCGCCTATTCAACGGTCTCGCAGCTTGGCTATATGTTCATCGCCTGCGGCGTGGGCGCTTTCTCGGCCGGCATCTACCACGTGGTGACGCACGCGTTCTTCAAAGCGCTGCTCTTCCTCGGCGCCGGTAGCGTGATTCACGCCCTCAGCGGCGAGCAGGACCTTCGCCACATGGGCGGACTGGCCAAAAAGATTCCAATCACGTTCGCGGTGCTGGCTTGCGCCTGGGTGGCGATCGCCGGTGTGCCACCGTTCGCGGGCTTCTTTTCCAAGGACGAGATTCTGCTCGCCGCGCATCATCACGCCCCCTGGATGTACTGGGTAGGCGTCATCACCGCGGGCATGACCGCGTTCTACGTATCGCGCGCCATGTTCATGTGCTTCTTCGGCAGCTACCGCGGCCATCATCACCCGCACGAATCGCCGTTCGTGATGTGGGGGCCGCTGGCGGTGCTTGCCGTGCTCTCCTTGGCGGGCGGCTGGTATTTCAAAGTGCCGCACTATCTGGAACCGGTCTTTCCCGTGGCGGAAGGGCATCATGACGAAACCCTGGTCTATATCTCGGTGGCAGCAGGCGTCATCGGCATCGGACTCGCGGCGTTGATGTACCTCATCAAGCCCGGACTGCCGGACACGATTTCCGGTGCGCTCGGTCCCATCTACAAGCTGGTCTACAACAAGTATTTCGTGGACGAAGTCTACGATGCCACGATCGTCAACCCCATGGTTGCCGGATCGCGCGGCGTTCTGTGGCGCATCTTTGATGCGGGCATCATCGACGGTATCGTCAACGGCACAGCGGTGGTGGCGCGCACGGTGGGTGGCGGTCTGCGCCTGCTCCAATCAGGCAACATCCGCAGTTACGCGGCATGGGTCACGCTGGGGTGCGTTGTCGTCTTGCTTGCCCTGGGCGTGATGTCGGGAGGTGTGAAGTGAATCTGCTGAACCTGGTTCTCGTCCTCCCCCTCGCCGGCTTCCTGTTGACGATGATCCTGCCGAAAAACAACGCCAGCCTCATCCGCCTGTTCTCGCTCGTGCTGTCGCTCGCCATCTTCGTTCTTTCGCTCGGCCTCACTTCGCCGTTCTTCCAATCGGGCAACGGAAACTGGTTCGTCACCGACGTGCCGTGGATACAATCCCCGGAGATCCGTTATCACGTCGGCGTGGACGGGCTCTCCATCTGGCTGGTGATTCTCAGCACACTGCTGACGCCGATCTCGATTCTGGTTTCGTGGAAACACATCGACAAGCGCGTGAAGGAATTCCACGCTTTCATGCTGCTACTGGAATTCGGCCTCATCGGCGTCTTTGTCGCCTGGGACCTCTTCCTCTTCTACGTCTTCTGGGAAGTCTGTCTCGTGCCGATGTACTTCCTCATTGGGGTATGGGGCCACGAGCGCCGCATCTACGCCGCCGTCAAGTTCTTCCTCTATACGATGGCTGGCTCGGTGTTGATGCTCGCGGCGATGATTTACCTCTATAACAAGGCCAACACGTTCGACTACACGAACCTGGTGGACCTGATCCAGCGCGGACGCCTCAGCTTTACCGGCCTGGAGCAGATGCTGCTCTTCCTGGCGTTTTTCCTCGCCTTTGCGATAAAAGTGCCGCTCTTCCCGCTACACACCTGGTTGCCCGACGCGCACGTCGAGGCTCCAACCGCCGGCTCCATCATGCTGGCCGCCGTCATGCTGAAAATGGGGACGTACTCCATCGTCCGCTTCTGCCTGCCTCTCTTCCCGCAAGCAGCCCGTGAATGCGCGCCGTGGATTGTCATCCTCGCGCTGATCGGAATTGTGTACGGCGCGCTCGTCGCCCTGGTGCAGCCGAACATGAAAAAGCTGGTGGCCTACTCCTCCGTCAGCCACCTGGGCTTCGTCATCCTGGGCACGTTCTCGTTCAATCAGGCCGGGCTCGACGGAGCCGTTTACCAGATGTTGAATCACGGCATCTCCACCGGCGCACTGTTCATGTTGGTGGGCTTTATGTACGAACGCACGCACACCCTCGAGATAAAGGACTATGGCGGGGTGTCGACGCCCGCGCCGTGGCTGTCCACAGTGTTCCTCATCACGACGCTGGCAAGCATCGGACTGCCGACGCTGAACAATTTCATCGGTGAATTTCTGGTCCTGCAGGGCTCGGCGTACGTGAGCATCACCTGGACCGCAATCGCCGCCCTCGGCGTCATCCTGTCCGCATGCTACATGCTCTGGCTCTACCAGCGCGCCTTCATGGGGGAAACCAATGAACACCTGAAGGGGCACATGCATGACATCAACCCGCGCGAGTTGGCCGCGGCCATCCCGCTCCTCATCCTGATGGTGTGGATGGGTACTTACACCAAGACGTTCCTGCCATCCATCAGCGCCGCCAACGCCCGCATCCTGGAACAAAGCAAAGCCGGTATCGAGATGAAAGTGGACGCGCAGAACAACAAGACCGCTCGGTTGAACCAGAGCGCTCCTACGGGGGACCAGCCCAATGTCCGATAACTTCATGCCGAGTGCCGTCGAGATCATGCGGTTCATGCCGGAGATCATTCTGATCCTGGTCGGCACGATCATCATGGTGTTTGAACCGCTGGTGGATGTGAAGCGGAAAAGCGCACTTGGATTCGTCGCGCTGCTCGGTTTGGTGGGCGCGGCATCCGCCACCTTCCGCGCTATGGACAACCCCGGGCCGGCCTTCCAGGCGATGCTCATGGTGGATGGCTTCGCCAACTTTTTCCGACTTCTGGTAATCGGTGTCGGCATCCTCACGATCGTGGCGTCGTTCGCCTACCTGAAGCGGGAGCATGCCGAATCCGGCGAGTACTTCGCCCTCATCCTCTTCTCCATCGCCGGCCAAGGCGTCATGGTGACGGCCAATGAGCTCATCATGCTGTTCATCGGCCTGGAAATCTCCTCCATTGCGTCGTATGTGCTCGCCGGCTACCTGCGCGACGATAAGCGCAACAACGAGGCCGCGCTGAAATACTTCCTGCTCGGCTCTTTCGCCACGGCGTTTCTGTTGTATGGAGTTGCCTGGATTTACGGTGCAACCGGAACCACCAACCTCACTGAGATCCGCCGCGTGCTGACCAATCGCGATCTTGCCCCCGCCATCGGCCTGGTGGGCACATCCGCCGCGCTGATCTTTGTCGGACTCGCCTTCAAAGTCTCCGCCGCACCCTTCCAGGTGTGGGCTCCGGACGTCTACCAGGGGGCGCCCGCGCCGGTGAGCGCGTTCCTTTCCGCCGGTCCCAAGGCGGCGGCATTCGCCATCTTCCTCCGTGTCTTTTTTACAGCGTTTGAACCGATTGCCGACAAGTGGCAGCCGGTGATCTGGGTTTCCGCGCTGGCGACAATGATCATCGGGAACTTCGCCGCGCTGCTGCAAACCAACATCAAACGCCTGCTCGCGTATTCGTCCATCGCGCACGCCGGTTACGTCATGGTGGCCATCGCGACGCACTCGCAAATCGGAGCGGCAGCCGTGATGTTCTACATGGTGGCCTACGCCTTCATGAACATCGGAGCGTTCGCGGTGGTGACTCACTTCAGCCGTCAGGGGGAACGCTATGTCGATACCGACGATCTCGCCGGACTCGGCGTCCGCCAGCCCGTCACCGCCGCGCTACTGTCCATCTTCCTTCTGTCGCTGATCGGCGTCCCGCTCACCGGAGGCTTCTTCGGCAAGTTCTACATCTTTAAAGCGGCCCTCGATGCGAATCTCGTGTGGCTCACGGTGCTCGGTTTGCTGAACAGCGCGGTCGCCGCCTACTACTATCTGCGCATCATTGTCGTGATGTACTTCCGCGAGCCGGGCGAATCCACCGTCGACCTGCAACCGCTCTCGCCGGGCGTGCTCGCGGTTCTGTGGGGATCAGCGGTAGCCACGCTGATCCTGGGCATCTACCCGTCGATAGTGCTGGATTTCGCGGGGAAGTCAGCGGCTTTGGTGAAGTAAGCGCAGCCTTCAAATCATGCGTGTACCAACACGTGGAAGCACCTTGGCCCGCCCAACGTCCGACACTTAGAAACCAATGTCACGAACGCGTGGGCGACAACGAATTGTCTTATCCACCGTATCGTAATCTTATCAGACCGACACTTGAGTGGAATATCTTTATCGAGCCACGCTCGTTCCCAACAGCAGCGGTGTTGCATTCCCGGCGGATGGGTGGATCAGCGGGCACTGTAGAGGAGGGCGTCCGCCCGGCTGAGCAGTTGTTCCTTGGCCTCGCCGGCGCGGTGCTCGGCGACACCCATTGAGGCTACCAACTGCAACCGCACCTCGCGGCTGTCCACACTAATCACGTACTTGCCAGAGACGCGCTCGTAGATCTGGCGCGACCGCGGCAGCACATCGTGCAGCGGGCAGTCCAGTACCGACAAGAATTCGTCACCGCCCCAGCGGCAAGCCACATCCGTGTCGCGGATGCTGTTTCTGAGCCGGGAGGCGAACTCGCGCAGAACAGTGTCTGCCGCAAGATGCCCATGCGACTCATGGATGGATTGGAGGTTGCGGATGTCGAACATCAGTATGCAGAAGCGGCTCTGGCGGCGGATCCGGACATCCAACTGGCGCTCCAACCCGCGGCGGTTGAGCAGGCCAGTGAGGTCATCGAGGCAGGCGGATTGTTCGGCCCGTTGCAATCGCTCGCGCAACGATTCGGTCTCCGAAGTCAACCGCTGGATGGTTTCCGCGTCCTCCTGAGCCAGGCGCCGCACGGCCTCCCGCATCTCCCCCACCTGGATGGTGAGTCTGCGGCGCATCTCACTCAAGTCCTGGAGCGTAGCGACTTCTTCAACCGCTTTTGCCACAGAGGAGATTTCGTCGTTGCCGCGGCGCGCGCGCGCCACGAGGGTTTCCGAGCCGAGCGCGACCAAACGCACTACCTCACGGATCTCCTTTGTACGCGCTTCGTAATCTCTCCCGGCTTCTTCGCCGAATTTCCGTAGGGTCTCGGTCAACACCTCCCTGCTGGCCCGCAGTTCCTCGGCGGTGCTGTGCACGTTTATCTTGGTGCTCAATTGCACCAACATCTGGGTGAAATCGTCCGTCAGAGGCGGGCAGGCTCGAAAGGCGTAGTCGCGAACCGCCTCCAGCGCCGCGAGGTATGAACCGATTGCCATCTCCCAATCGTACTTGGCTCCGGCTGCGTCCATCGATCTCCGGAGAGAAATCATGTTTGTCTCATCGGCAGGAATGCAAAGACTACTTGGTTCGTTGGCACACTGCCGTTTACGCTATAATTTTCAGTTGCACGATGAGTAAAGAGGATTCGATAGAAGTCACGGGGACTGTTGTGGAAAAATTTCCCAGCGGACTCTTCAGCGTTCAGCTTGACCAGGAGCGCACCGTATTGGCCCACCTGGCCGGAAAGTTGCGCCGCAATCGTATCCGAGTGCTCGCCGGTGACCGTGTCACCATCGAGATGTCGCCCTACGATCTCACCAAGGGCCGCATCACCTACCGTCACAAGTAGCGCCGCGCACTACTGAATATTCACCACGTACGCGATGTTGGTCCCTCCCCCAGTGTTCCTCGGGAAGAGCGCGTTTTCCACCGGGAAATTCGTCGATGCCGTGAACCCCGAGAGCCATATCCCGCCATCCGGCCCAACCGTCACCGCCCGCGACTGATCGGCCGCCGTCCCTCCAAAGTACGTTGAGAAGTTGAGCGTCAGCCCGTCGGCGTTGAACCGCGTCACAAAGATCTCGGCCGTGCACGGCTCCCTGGTGCAATTCCCGGCTACCGTCGCCTGCACTGGCTCCACCACCGGAAACGCGCGCGACTGCGAATGCCCCGCCACCACCGCTTCGCCGCCCTCATTGACGGCAATCGCAAAGCCGTCCTCCAGACTCGCTCCCCCGAGATACGTCGACCACACCAGCGACTTCCCATCCGCCGCCATCTTGGTGACAAAAGCGTCGCGCCCTCCGCCGTAAGCGTTCTTGTAGGCGTTCCGTCGCGGAAAATTCGTTGACAGCGAAAATCCAGTGAGAAACACATTGTCTTCCTTGTCGAGCGTCATCGCGCGGCAGAAATCCTCCAGCGTCCCGCCAAGATAGGTGAGAAACTCCCATTCCGATCCATCGGCCTTCAGATGGCCCACGAGAATGTCCCGCGCGCCGCCGCCGTAGCGTGGCTGGAATGCGTTCACCACCGGGAGGTTCTGCGAGGTGCTCACTCCAGCGAGGTAGACGCTCCCCTCGCGCGCCACCCTCACCGCATAAAACTCGTCCACGCCCGCGCTGCCCACATACGACGAGAACAAGACACGCTCCGCCATCGGCGCCAGCTTCAGCACAAAGCCATCCCGCGTTCCTCCGCCGTAAGTATCCTGCAGCGGATTCACCAAGGGAAAATCCTGGGAATTGGTAGACCCGGCAATCCAGATGTTGCCTTCGCCATCGAGTGCGATGCTACGTCCGAAATCATCCATCGTGCCGCCGAGAAACGTGGAGAACAGCAGGCTGCTGCCGCTCGCATCCAGCGCCGCCACCACGATGTCTCCGCCGTTTGCCAGACTACCGCCGGAGAACCGCGCTTGCAGCGCTCCCTTCATTGGAAACTCCGGCGAGGAACTGTACCCCGCCACATATACCTGGCCCGCGTCATCCACCGTGATCGCCAGCGCGCGGTCGTCTCCATAGCTGCCCAGGTAGGTGGAGTAGATCAACTCGCGCCCCGTTGGATCGAACTTCGAAATGAAGATATCGTTGCTGCCCGCAAACAGCGGTTGCATCGCTTCCGCTGTCGGGAAATAGTTGCTGCTCACCGTGCCTGCCACGTAAACGTTGCCTTGCTTGTCCGTTGTGATCGCCTCGCCGCTCGCGCCGCCGCTGCCGCCCAGATAAGTGGCGGTGGCAACCACCGGATCGACGGTAAGGGGCAACGCCGGATCGTATCCGCTCACCGCCAGCCCGTACGAACCCGCTCCGCGTTTCACAAACCGCGCCTCCACCGGACGGCGAGGAGAGACCTGCCACGCAACCGGACGCCGCATCTGAAACGCGCGCCCCTCGTTCGTGGTTTGTATGCGAACCCGCGAGAGGTCCGCTCCCGGCGCGGCTTCCAGATCGAACTCCAACAACCCCGCCGCGGTGAAGTAATACAGGACGTCGATCGCGGGCCAGACCTCCCGGCAGCGCACACGTTGGAACTGCGCAACATTGCGCCGCCACTGTCCTTCATCGGCCCCTACCAGGTAGTTACTGCGGCCGGCGAGTTGTCCCAGTCCTTCGCATGGCCCGGCGCCCGCCGCTTCCAGTTGAAGCGCATACCGCGCTCCGCCGTTCCGCACCGCGAACCCATGCGCGCCCACAATGGCCGAGTACCCGCTCGCCCGTGCCGCAAAGCCACCGTCCACCGGTTCAAACCGCGGCAGCGTACCTGCGCCGGCAACCGTGCTTATCATCGCGATTAGAAGTGCGTAAGGCATATCAAAAGTAGAGCCGCAAAGCAAACTGGAAAATGCGTCCCGCGCTGTTGCGATCGCGCCAGAGCTTCCCGAAATTCTGGTTGTAGTATTGGGCGAGGATCGCCTCCCGCGTCCCGGCCTTGAAGTTGGCGCTGCCCACTCCCCACAGATACGGAATGGGCCCCTGCAACGGCACTCCGGTGCGCGTCGCCGGCACGCCGCTGGCAAAAAGACTGAATGTCTCGTTCGCCGTCGACATGAAGTTCACATGATTCATCGCGTTGAACGCTTCGGCCCGGATCTGGAAATAGCGTCTCCGGTTCTCAAACGGATAGAGGTCACGAAGGACATTGGAATTGAGTGTGATTCGCCATGGCTGCCGCGCCCAATCGAGGGTGCGAGGCGCATTGCCTGTGTGTCCGAACTCGGGCCGCGCGAACGCCTCTGGATTGAAATACGGAACATCGTTCGCCACCCGCTTGCTCCACCGCGGATTGATCAGCGGCACACCCAACACGATGTCCGGCCGGATGCGTTCATTGCCGGTAACACCGCCTGGAAGCCCGTTCGCATCGCCCAGGTATGTCGAGAACGGCATCCCGCTGGTCAGCGTGAAGATATTGCCGGCCGTCCAGTTGTCCACCAGGATGCCGACCATTCGCGGACGCTGCTTCAACAGCTTTTTCCCGCGCCCTACTGGAAGCTGCAGTGTTCCAGCAACGTTCAGCTTGTGCCGCGTATCGTAGTTCGATACGGACCGGTTCGCCCTCAAGTCCCACGCATCCTGCACGCGCGTGTTGCCCCAGAGGTAAATGTTAGTCGCGCTCAACGAGCCGTCGGAGCTGGTATCAATCGACTTGCCCCAGGTGTAATTAGCGCGGAAGAAGAGGCCGCGCGAAAACCGCCGGTCCCACGACGCCGTCATCGCGTGGTAGATGGACGTGCTGTTGGTGATGCCGGCGATGTTCACGTCGCCCACGGTGGGAATCGGACGCAGCAGATTCACCCGCGTAATCTTGAGGGGCACACCCCTGGCATCCACGCGGCCGAACGGGTCCTCGATCTGTTCATTGGGATCGAGCCCTTCCTCCAGCAGCTCGGCGTAGCCGTCGCGATCCGGAAAGTTGATACCCAGCAGCGGCGAATAGAGGTGCGTCCCCTTGGTCCCCAGATAGCTCATGGTGAGAACGGAGTTCAGCGGCATTTCCGACTGGACGGTCAGATTCCATGTCTGCGTGTACGGTGACTTCGTGTTCTGCTCAAACATCACCAAGCCGCCGGATGGCAGCCGCGGGTCTACCGTTCCGGCGCAATTGAGACACAGCTTGCCGCCGTCAGGCACCTGCAGCACTCGTGGATCATGCGTCAACACCGGCTGGTTCCGCCCGATCCCAATCAGGTACTGCGGACTCACCGACTGGGTCCGCGGAGGCGTCGCGCCGGTGGTGTATCGCGTGTAGGCGAAGCTGCCCGCAGTGCCAGCCCCGAAATCAGGAACCGGGTTGCGGCCGCGCCCCGTCGAGGCCGGGTGGCTGATTCCGTAGCCGCCGCGAATCACAAACATCCTTCCGCGCAGGAACCCGAACTTCGGCGAATAAGCGAATCCGAATCGCGGCTCCAGGTTCCGCTTGTGCGGCGGCTCCAGATACTTCGATCGCCCGTCAAACCCGCTGAACAGGTAATCATAGGTGAAGCTGCGCAGGTTTCCCGTTGCATCCAGCACTTCAGTCGGATGGGCGAGGTCAGCCGTCGCCTGCCGGTTGAATTTCTCCGACCTTGGCGAGCTGTACTGCCACCGGATTCCCATGTTCAACGTCAGATTCCGCCGTAGCTTGTAATCGTCCTGAAAATAGGCCGCCCCAACTTTCCAGCGGTAGTAATAAGGAATGATAACGCTGCGAATGGTGATCGCATTCGGCACCCCCATGAGAAACGAAGCGAACTGCACTCCTCCCGTGCCGCCGGGCGTGTTGGCATTGCCCGAGTTGGTTTGCGCCGCTGCCCATGCGTAGGTCCCGCAGCAGGCATTCTGCAGACTGCTGGATGCCATGTTGAGCTGCAGCAGCCGCGCATCGCCACCCATCGAGAAGATGTGCTTCCCGCGCACCATCGTCACATCGTTGCTCAACTGAAACTGGTTCTCCCTGTAGTTGCCCAGTCCCGAGCCGGCGTCAAGGCCGTAGTTACCCCACCCGCTTTGAAACAGCGGATATCCCCAGTCGGTGGCGTTTGGAAGGCCAAAGAAGTCCCTGGTGTAGTTGTTCGTCGCCAACTCGCCCGGCGCAGTGCGGCTGTAATCGGCGAACGTGTAGGCCGCGCGCAGCTCGTTCACGATGGTTGGCGTGACGGTGTAGGTGTCCGTCAAGAGCACCTGCTTCGTATTGCTGATGTCCGATGGATACGTCTGGAAAATGTTGTCCTTGGCAATCCGGTAGCGGTCAGAGAAAATCGGCACATCGCTGAACCTGCCGGACACGCGGTTCTTATTGGTGACCATATGATCCACCTTGAGATTCCAGCGGCCATCGGTGCCATCCAGACCGCGCGTGCCGAAGTAGTTGTACCCCTGCGCGTCGAACGGTTTGTTGGGGAGCGGGACTGTCTCCAACAGCTTCTTGATCCCCGGGTCGATCATGTACGCGGGGATCACGAGACCACGCCGCGCGGGATTCGGATCGGCCGCGGTGAACAATGGAAACTCCGCGGTGGCGGTGGGCCGGTTGATCTGCGTAAGATTCGCGCAATTGGCCGGCGACGGCACGCAGCGCATCTGCTGATAGAGCATTGGACGGCGCTGTCCCGGAGCAACGTACATGTTCGTGAAATCGCCATTGCGCTCCTCCACTGTTGGGAAGCGGGTGTAAATGTCGATCTGATCGAAATAGTAACGGGGCTCGTACGATCCGAAGAAGAACGTCTTCCTCCGCCCGTCGTACACTTTCGGAATCCGCACCGGTCCGCCCAAAGTCAGCCCGAATTCCTGCCGGCGGTTGTTGTTTGGAAATGGCCGGTTGAACTGCCGCGCGTTCAGCGTCGGATTGCGGTGATACCAATAGAGGCTGCCCCGCATCTGATTCGTTCCGGCTCGGGACACGGTGTTGATCACCCCACCGCCGGACACACCGTACTTTGCCGAGAAGGTGGACGTGATGACCTGGAATTCCTGGATCGTGTCCGGCGAGAAGGTGACCGTGGCGCGGCCGATACCCACCGAGTTCGCGCCAGCTCCGTCGGCCAGGATAGCCGCGCTCCCCGTGCGCCCGCCGCCGACGCTCAGGCCCGCGCCGGCGCTCGGAACATCCAGAAAGACGCCTGCCTCATCCGACCCGGGATCGCCCACCACACCCGGGACCAGAATGGCAAGCTCCAGCGCGTTCCGCCCTTGCAGCGGCATGTACTGCATTTCTTTTTCGGTGAACGAAGTGGTGAGCACGCCGGACTCCGTTTCCACGTGCGGCGGATCGCCGGTCACCTCAACTATGGTCTTGGTCTCGCTTGGAGTAAGCAGAATGTCCAGTTTTTCCCGCGCACCGCTCTCTACCCGGATCTTCAGTTTCGCGCGCTGGAAGCCCGGATGTTCCGCCTGCACGACGTATTCCCCAGGCGCAAGCCCGAGGATGATGTAGTCGCCCTCGCTGCCGGTCTTCGCTTCCGATATCGCACTCGTGTCAACTGACTGTGTCCATACCTTGGCCGCGGGAATGGCAGCGCCGGTCGCATCGTGTACCTGGCCGGAGACAAACCCATCCTGCTGCGCCGGCAACGCCTGGCACAGTAGCAACCCAGCAAGCAGAGGGAATGGACGCACCAGTCACCCCAGAGTACGACGACTTTCGATTGAGGCGATTATACCACCTGGCGCAACACCCGGTTAGTGCGTCCGACTCGCTTAGAACTTCACGGTACTCAGTAAGTAACTTGACTAACTTGACAAGCGGTTTCCGGAATTCTTCTCAGACTCTTCAGGGAAACAGTTTTCAAGAGAATCCACAAACGGGTGCGCACCCCTCAGTGCTTTCGCGCCAGAATTGCGTCCGCCGGTGCACCCGTCATTGTGCCCGTCACTTCGCTGAATCCCGCCTCGCGGAGCAGCGCTTCATACTGCGCCAGCGTCCGTTCCTTGCCTTCGGTGCAGGTGAGCATGTTCAGCGATTGCATCAACGCCGAGGTTGGGCCTGACATGTCCGGCCACAGCAGCCGTTCCACAATCAGCAGACCGCCTCCGGACGGCAGCGCATCAAAGATCCGCCGCAACAGCAACCGGATCTTGGGCTCGCTCCAATCGTGCAGGATACGCCCCAGGGCATAAAGATCGGCGGGCGGAAGCGGGTCAGTGAAGAAATCGCCGGTATGTAATTCCACTCTCGCGCTGACGAACTGCTTCGCCGCTTCCACCACCGGCGCCAGATCGAACAACCCCACTTCCATCCCCGGGTACCGCGCTGCGGCAGCCATCGGAAGGTGCCCCGTCGCCCCGCCGAGATCCACCAGTTTCCGGAACTGCGACAGATCGAACGCTTCCACCACCTTAGGCGACCCGAGCAACCCCAGACCGTGCATCCCTCTCAGAAAATCGTCGCGCGATTCCGCCGTGCGAAAGAAATGAGCGAAGATCGGACCATCCAGATCGAACGTCTGCTTCCAGCGGTTGCTCCCCTCTCGCACCGCATCGTCCAGATGACTCCACAAATGGAAAAGCACCTTGTCCGAATAGAGTACATAGCCGGCCAGCGTATGCGGGCTCGTCTTCCTCAAGTAGGTTTCCGACGCATCGGTGTTGACGTAGCGCCCCTCTTCGCGGCGCAGCAATCCCAGGCTCAGGCAACCGTTCAAAAGCCGCTCCAACCCGTCCGTATTGGCGTGCAGGGCCGCGGCGAGTTCGTCCAGTGTTGCCGGGGTGCTTTCGAACACGCCCAGCGAGACGGCCGTGAACATACACTTCGACCGGCGGAACGCGTCGATCAGATCAAGAACAATGCCGGGATCGCTCATAGGCCGTCCCTTTCCCGGAAATGATCGAAGCCGAGCGGTTGCAGCAGAAAGCCGCCGCCGATACGAATGCGGCGCTGCCGGTCGCGCGCGATGCGGCCGATCCGCGTCACCGGAACGCTTTGGATCGCCTCGGGTATCCGGACCTTCGCAGGTACAGTGAACAACAGTTCGTAGTCCTCGCCGCCGTGCAGCGCCTGTTCGATGGACGCGCCGGGGAACACCGGCAGATCGCCGTCCAATTCCGCACCAACTCCTGATTCCCGGCAAAGACGATGCAGATCGGTGGAGAGCCCGTCGCTGAGATCCATGCATGCCGAGGCCCGGTACTTCGTGCGCAACGCCTTCCCCACAGCTAGCCGCGGCTCAGGACGCAGATGCCGTTTCCATGCCTTGCCCTTCTTCGTCGCCAGACCAAATGCTGAGCCGCCAAGCGCGCCCGTCACATAGATTGCATCACCGGGCCTTGCACCCGAACGCCGCAGCGCTGTGCCGGTTGGAGCAGACCCACAGACAACGACGTCGCACACAATGCGGTCGCTGCGCGAAAGATCACCGCCGGCCAACGCTGTCTTATGCTCACGGGCCAGCGACAACAGGCCGTTGTAGAACCCGTCCATCCACTTGCCGTCACCGGGGAATGCGAGCGAGACGAGGCAGAAGCGCGGCACGCCGCCCATGGCGGCAATGTCGCTCAGGCCGCGCGCCAAGGCCTTACACCCAACATCGGCGGCGCCATGCGTCTCGCGGAGAAAATGCCGGCCTTCAATGAGGAAATCCGTGGTGAAGAGCAGTTCCTCGCCTGCGCGCGGACGATATACGGCGCAGTCGTCCCCAATCCCGAGGGCGAGCCCGAATGAACTGCTGGCGAGAGCCCTGATGCGCGCAACCAGATCGTTCTCGTTCATGGCGGCAGTGCCGCGTCCCTAAACCGCCCGGGTTTTACGTGCTGGTGCGGCGGTGCTCTCCGCCTTCACTGGCTTTTTTGGCGCCCCCGGCCGCAGCGTCGCGCTGATCTTCTTCAACTGATCGGTGACGCTCACCAGGAACATCGGCTGACGAGCGTTCTTGAGGATGTCTACCACCTTCTCGTCCGAATCTTCCAGGTAAATGGATTTGCCATCCGTGACAAGATGCAATTCCGAATCCTGCGCGATCACGTCGCTCAACCGCTTGCCCATCTCCTTCTGGAGGAAACGCAGCACCCTCCGGATCTTCTGCAAGGAGAAACCTTTGCGGCGGAGTTCGGCGATCACCGTGATCTCCACCACCTCCTCGCTCGAGTAAACGCGCTTATGACCTTCGTGGCGCGGGGATACTACCTTCTTCTCGTCCCACCACTGCAACTGCCGCAAGCTGACTCCTCCAAGCTTGGCGACCTCGCTGCTGGTGTAGATACGGGTGATCAGCTCCGGATCAATCTTGGTCTTTTTTGTTTTGAACATGAGACACCTCTCCCGTTTCAACTACGCTGCCTAACAAATTCTATCGAAAATGTTGTGAAAGTCAATAGGGGGGTGGTGCCACTTTATTTTGCGGGGATGCCCGCGGCCCCCGCAAAACGCAGTTTTTCCCTTATTTCCTGCGCAAATCCGAGTTCCGCCAACACGGCCTCCGTATCGGCCCCAACGGTCGATCCGATACGCGGCGCAACCTTCGTTTCTCCTTCGATGGTGATCGGCGACATTACTGTCCGCCAGGGCGCGTCCGCAAATCGGACAAATGCACCCGCTGCCTCCAATTGCCCGTCTTGCGCTGTTTCTTCGGTGGACGGTACGATCCCCCAAACCACTTCGTGCGACCGGAAAATCTCCGCCCACTCCGCCAGATCCTTCGTCTCGACAACGCCATCGATGAGCGCCACCAGTTCCGCCGCATGTTCGCGCCGGCTCGCAGGAGTATGAAACCGCTCGTCCAACACCAGGTCCGCCCAGCCGAACGCCATGCACAGCCGCACCCAATCGCGCGCCGGCTCCAGCAGGCACAAAATAAACCGCTTTCCGTCCTTCGTCAGGTAGTGGTTCACCAGCGGGTTGCTCGGCCTTTGCCGCGTTCTCCTGACGGGCCACTGGGCCCCGACAAAGGCGGCCTGCAGATTGCAGCTATTCGACCACGCCCCATTAGCCACCAGCGAAGTGCTCACTTTGCCGCCTTTCCCCGTCCGCTCCCGTTGGTAGAGCGCCATCATGATCGCGCCGAACAGCGCCATCGCCGTCGGATGATCGCCAAAGCCCGCCGGAGACGGAGCCGGGTCTGCACCTGCATTGTGAATGGTGCTCATCAGTCCGGACCGCGCCCAATACGCGGTCATGTCGAAGCCCGGCTTCTCTGCTTCCTCTCCAGCTTCTCCATATCCGGTGACGGAGGCGAAGATGAGGCGCTCATTCCAGCCGGCGATGTCTTCGTACCGCAGCCGGAACTTCTCCAACTGCGCTGGCTGAAAGTTGGTGATCAGCACGTCGCACCACCGTACCAGCCGTTCCAGGACCTCGCGCACTTCCGGCGCCGACAGGTCTAGCGCGACGCTGCGCTTGTTCCGCCCGTCCAGCAGCCAGCAGTATTTTTCGCCGGAAACCGGCATCCCTGGAACCAACGACAGATAGCGGTACGGGTCGCCATGCGGCGGACGCTCCACTTTGATTACGTCGGCGCCAAAGTCCGACATGATGGTGGCGGCCGCGGGAGCCGCAATATACGTCGCCAGATCGAGAACCCGGATTCCGCTCAGAATACCCATTCAGAGAAGTATACTGAGGCCTGTACCGCTCGCCCAAATCTTTTCCTGATGCTCCTCTACGCCGCCACCATCTTTCTGAGCGCCTTCCTCCTCTTTCAGGTGCAGCCCATTATTGCCAAGATCATTCTGCCGTGGTTCGGCGGCAGCGCCGCGGTCTGGACCACCTGCATGCTCTTCTTTCAAACGGCGCTGCTCGGCGGCTATCTCTATTCGCACACGATCACCCACCGCATGCGCTCGCGCGCCCAGACCACGCTCCACATGATCCTGCTCGTGGCCAGCCTGCTGGTGTTGCCCATCCTTCCGCCCAATGCATGGAAGCCCAGCGGCGAAGCCAATCCCACTTTCGGAATTCTGCTGCTCCTCGCGGGCACCGTCGGTGTACCGTATCTGCTGCTGTCCACCACCGGCCCGCTGATTCAGGCATGGTACGCGCGCGCCTTCCCCGGCGCCTCCCCCTACCGCCTCTTCGCCTTGTCCAACATCGGCTCGATGCTGGCGCTGCTCGGCTATCCCGTACTCGTAGAACCCGTCCTCCCCACGCGCGAGCAGGCCATCGTGTGGAGCGTTGCCTACGCAGTATTCGCCGCGCTCTGCGTCACTTGTGCATGGAAAAGCCGCGACCTCGTCTCCAGTGCCCCGGCAGCCTCCGATACAAGCGCCGTTGGGCCGCCGTTATCTATGCGCCTGCTCTGGATCGGACTCGCCGCATGCGCTTCCGTGCTGCTGCTTGCCATCACCACGCACCTTACCCACGACGTCGCTCCGATTCCCTTCCTTTGGGTTATCCCGCTGAGCATCTACATGCTGAGCTTCATCCTCACCTTCGACGGCACAGGCTGGTACCGCCGCGGGTTGTTCCTTCCACTGCTGGCGGTTTCCCTTGCGGCCATCACCTTCACCTTGACCGCCGACAAGAGCTACACCATCCCGGTGGATATCGCCCTCTACGCGGTGGGCTTGTTCGTTTGCTGCATGGCCTGTCACGGCGAGCTCTCGCTGTTGAAACCGCACCCTCGTTACCTCACCGGCTTCTACCTGATGATCTCCATCGGCGGCGCGGTGGGCGGGCTGCTCACAGGCGTCATCGCGCCTTACGTGTTCCCGTTCTACTGCGAACTGCAAATCGGCATGCTCGCCTGCGGGGGGCTGGTTCTCGCCGCCAACTGGGGTGCCGTGCGTCTCCCGCTGCGCCTCGTTTCGGTCGCCGCCTGCCTCGTCATGGCGGGCGCGCTCACCTGGCAGATCGTGCAGAGCAACAAAGGCTACCGCTTCATCGGACGTAACTTCTACGGTGTTCTCCAGACCCACGACTACGGCACGCCGCAAGAGCCCGACTACTCGCGCATCATGACCCACGGCCTCATCAATCACGGCGAGCAGTATCTGCTGCCTGGCCGCCGCCGCGAGACCACCAGCTACTTTGGACCCGGCTCCGGTGTCGCCCGCGCCGTCCTCGGCAACCGGCGGGATCGGCCGCAGAAAGTCGGCATTACCGGATTAGGCGCGGGTGTCATGATTACCTATGCCCGCCCCGGTGATCACTACCGCATTTACGAGATCAATCCGATGGTGATCGACGTAGCCAAACGCGACTTCTCGTTCATCCAGGATTGCCCCGCGAAACTCGACCTCATCCTCGGCGATGCCCGGCTGTCGCTCGAGCGCGAGCCGCCGCAGAATTACGACATCCTCCATATGGACGCCTTTTCAAGCGACAGCGTGCCCGTCCACCTCCTCACCCGCGAAGCGTTCCAGCTCTATTTCCGCCACCTCAAGCCGGATGGCATCCTCGTCATGCACATCTCCAACAGGTACCTCAATATGGAGCCGGTGGTGGCGCGCGCAGCCGAAGCGCTGGGCAAAGTGACGGCCCTGGTGAATTACGAAGGCGACGACGAGCGAGACTTCTATCCAACCACCATGGTGCTGGTGGCCAGTGACCGTTCCATCCTCCAACGCGCCGGGGTTGCGGATGCGCCGGCCCGCACCAAAGCGACCGTCCGCCTCTGGACCGACGACTACAGCAACCTGTTCCGCATCTTGAAGTAGCCGCCGGCCCGCATGGCTGGCAACCCCTGACGCTGCCACAATCCTCGGCCAGTCACTCCTGTCGGAGCACGATCATCGGGTCAACCCTGGTAGCTCGCAGCGCTGGGATCAGGCTTGCGATTACAGCAACCACGATCAGGAACAGCGCTGCTCCCGCTATGCTTACAGGGTCCGCTGGACTGACACGGTACAGCAGAGGCGCGAGCTGCGGGGTCGCTGCCAGTGCGATGGCGAGCCCGGCGGCGATCCCCGATAAGGCCAGCAACAGGCCTCGCCTCACAACCATCCGGAGCACAGTTTGAGGGTCGGCCCCCAGCGCCATCCGGATACCGATTTCCCGGCTCCGCTGGCTCACCGAGTAAGCCATGACTCCGTAAAGACCTACACCGGCGAGCAGCATGGAAATGACGCCGAGCACTCCGAGGAACACCGAAGCGAGCCGCGGCCCGAACCAGGCAGCCGAGATGTAATCCGACAGGGGCATGGCCGTCAGGCCGGCCGAGTTCGGATCGATGGCCGACATCTCGCGGCGGAGCACGGGGACGAAACCGCGCGCATCGCCGCCTGTCCGTGCATAGAGGGCCACGCCGCCATCACCGCTGCCGCCGTGTACCTGGTCGAAGGACGTATAGAAGTACGGTTGCGCCGCTTCAGACAGGCTGGAATGCCTGCTGTCCTTCACCATTCCCACAATCGTGAACGGTCTGCCATGAATCTGTACCCGGCGCCCCACCGGGTCGCGTCCGTCGAAAAAGCGCCGCGCGAAGGATTCGTTGACGATCATGACGCGTGGTGCCTTTTCATTGTCCTCAGGCCGGAAATCGCGCCCGGCGAGAAGCGGCACCCTCAGCAGGTCGAAGTAGCCCGGCGACACCGAGGCGCGATGTACGTCCAGGCTCTCGCCGGGCCTCGACGCATACCCTTCGACAAAAACCTTGGCCCATTTCCCGAGCCCGAAGCCGAGCGGGATCGAGTCGGAATAAGCGGCGCCTGTCACTCCTGGCACGGCGAGCAGCCGCTCGCGCAGTCGCCGCGAGAACTGCTGCTCCTCAGCGGAGGTGAAGTTGTTCGTCGACAGAAAGAGACGGCAGACTGTCACGTTGCGGTGATCGAATCCGGGCGGAGTGTTCTGCAATCCGTAAAGGCTTCGGAGAAACAGTCCCAGCGTCATGAGCGTCGCGAGCGCCAGGCCCACTTCGGCTGCCACCAGCACCCCGGAGATGCGTCGCGAGTGCGCGCCCCCTGTACCACCTCTCCCCCCTTGCCTGAGTGCATCCACTACGCTGCGCCGAACCGACTGAAACGCGGGCGGAAGACCGGACATCAGGGCGGAAGCCAGACAGACCAGCGCGGCAAATAGGAACACCCGCGCGCTCGGGTGGACGTCCAAGTTCAACGGCAATCCCGTGGGCGGCACGAAATGCACGAGCACGTTCTGAAACCACACCACGATGGGCAATGCTGCAAGCGTTGCCAGAACCGCCAGAACCAGGCTTTCGCAAATCAACTGACGGCTCAACCGGCCCGGGCCCGCGCCCAAGGCGGCACGGATGCCGAACTCCGTCTGCCGGGAGGCAGAACGAGCCAGCAGGAGATTGGCCACATTGGCGCACGCAATCAGCAGGACGAGTCCGCAGGCCGCGCCGAGGATGGCCAGCGGCGACGCCAGAATGCCTGAAACCCCCGACTGCGCCCTCCAAATCGGTACGATCCGGGCACCGATCCCTTCGTTCGTCTTCGGAAAGGCGCGGGCAAGGCGCGCCGCCACCGTCGCCACTTCGGCGTTTGCCTCGGAGACGGTGACACCGGGTTTGAGCCTGACGACGGCCCTGAAGTGCCGCGCATCCCGCTCGCGTTCGCTGGCCAATGGCATCGAAACCCAGCCGTCGAGCGCGATCCCAGGAATATCGCCGTGAAACTCGGGATTCGCCACACCGACGATGGTGACCCGCTGCCGGTTAATGTGTACGGTACGGCCGAGAGTGGACGGGTCGCCCTGGAAGTAATGCTGCCACAGCCGGTAGCTGATAACCGCCGTGAACCCTTTGGCCGCGTCGCCGTATTCGTCGCGAGCGAACGTGCGGCCCAGGCTTGGCTTTACCCCCAAGACGTCGAAGTAGTTTCCAGAGACCAATTCGAACCACGCGGAATGAGTGTTCTCTCCGTCACCGATGGAGGCGGGGGCCTGTTGGTTCAGCATCAATCCGGAGATGCTTCGAAGGTTGTCCTGGAAGTCCCGGAAGTCGGCATAAGAGACGTTAGGATTCTCGATGCCGCTGGCACGGACGGATTCGAGTACCGCGAGCTGTCCGTCGTCCGTGACGCCGCTGAACGGGTGCAGTACCATCCCGTCGATCCAGCCATAGACGGTCGTCGTGGCGGCAATGCCGAGCGCCAGCGTAAGCACAGCAGCCGCTGTCAAGGCCGGCGTCCTGCGGAGAACACCAGCCGCATACCGGAGGTCTTCAAGGATGCCTCGCATGTGATTCCTGCCGTTGATTTGCAATTTGGCTTCCGAATTTAAGTGCTTGATTCGGTTCAATCAGCAAGGCCAAACGTTTCTCGCTTCCGGATCGGAGTGTCCCGAAATGGGACGAATGGGCGCGTCCGCGGAATTTACGACATCATCCACATGGACGCCCTTTCGAGCGCAGCCGAAGCGCTGGGCAAAGTGAACGAGCATCCTATCGCACCATCATGGGCTGACCGTTCCATTCTGCGGCGCGCCGGCGTCGCGGATGTGGCCCCGGCGACCACCAAACGTCCGCCTCTGGACCGACGACTACAGCAACCTGTTCCGCATCTTGAAGTAGCTGCCGGTCCGCCGCGCTGGGAAGGACACCGCTTGGCGAGCCAGGTCAGGCCATGTTTTCCGAACCCGTCGAGCTGCGCGAGAATAGGTAGGGGATGGAGCGATGGATAAGTCCACGGTGTTAGAGAAGCTGCGCGAATATGAACCGGAGTTGAAGGCGGCCGGAATCATGCGTCTTTCCCTCTTCGGTTCGGTCGCTCGCGGCGACGCGTCTTCTGAATCTGACGTGGATCTGATGGCCGACTTCGATCCCACAAGACAATTCTCGCTCTTGGAGATGGTGGGTCTGGAGAATCGGCTCACCGACATTCTCGGCGTTCGGGTGGAACTGACCCCGGCCCGAGCGCTGAAGGGCCGTATTCGCGAGCGAGTCACCCGCGAGGCAGTGTTTGCCTTTTAGAGACGACGACCAACTCCCTGCGCGACATCGCAGATGCCGCCGGCATGATTGAGTCGTTCACCTCTGGCATGGATTTCGAAGCATTCCACGAAGATCCAAGGACCGTCGCGGCGGTCGAACGTAAGCTGCTGATCATCAGCGAGGCGGCCATTCGCCTTGGGGCTCACGCCGAGACCCGCTGTCCCGGCATGCCGTGGCGCGACATACGGGGCATGGGGAACTGGCTGCGTCACCAATACGAACGGATCGAGCTGCCGGTTATCTGGAAAACAGTACAGAGTGATTTGCCGCCGCTCAAAGCCGCCGTACTCCGTGCTTTAGATCCGCTGGCCTCGAATCCGGGTGGACCCTCGCCGGAATGATGACACCATCTTGGCGTTTCTCTGAATTTTGCCGGTTTCGATGCGCGCCTTTGTATCCGAGTACGCCGCCTCGATGAGCCTGTTTAGCGCTGGCGCGCTTGTCATCGCTCCCGGTCTCAGTTTCACGTGCCGCATGGACTTGCCGCTGCCTTGCAGTACCCCGTCCGGATCCACGCTGACGACGCGGTCCAGTCGGCTCCCTCGTCCCCGGAATGCCCACAAATCAGCATTGCATGGAACCCATGCGATACTGTACCGAAGGTATCCAATTCCGTTCGATGTTTCTCTACGCCTGCACGATCTTTGTAAGCGCGTTCCTGCTCTTCCAGGTTCAGCCGATCATCGCCAAAATCATCCTCCCCTGGTTCGGCGGAACAGCCGCGGTTTGGACCACGTGCATGCTCTTCTTTCAAACGGCGTTGCTCGGCGGGTATCTGTATTCGCACTGGACAACCAACAAACTGGCCTCGCGAGGGCAGACCACGCTGCACATTGTTCTGATGGCGCTCAGCCTGGCGGTACTCCCCATAGTCCCTGGCGACGCATGGAAGCCCGCCGGCTTTGAAAACCCCACGTTCCGGATTCTCGCGCTGCTCGCAGGGACTGTCGGTATTCCGTATCTGCTGCTTTCCACCACCGGCCCGCTGATTCAGGCGTGGTATGCGCGCGCCTTCCCCGATGCATCGCCTTACCGTTTATTCGCGCTGTCGAACATCGGCTCCATGCTGGGGTTGCTCGGCTATCCCACTCTGGTGGAACCGCTGTTGCCGACGCGTGTGCAGGCCAACATCTGGAGCGGCGCCTACGCCCTGTTCGTAGCTTTGTGCGCTTTGTGCGCCTGGAAAAGCCGCGACCTCAAATCCACCACTTTAGAGAGCGCTTCGGACGAAGTTGCGGTGGCGCCGCCGGGGCTCGGAATGTGGGTGCTGTGGGCCGGGCTTGCCGCCTGCGCATCGGTCTTGCTGCTGGCTGTCACTACCCACCTCACTTCCGATGTCGCCCCCATTCCCTTCCTCTGGGTGCTGCCCCTCAGCCTCTATCTGTTGAGCTTCATCCTCACCTTCGATAGCAAGGGCTGGTACAGCCGGCTCTGGTATCTGCCTCTGGTGGCGGCGGCCCTCGCGGCCATGACATGGGCGCTGCGCGCGGATATGGAAATCCGCATCCGGTCGAAAGTGGCCGTCTTCGCCTGCGGGCTTTTCTTTTGCTGCATGGCCTGTCATGGCGAGCTCGCCACATGGAAGCCCCACCCGCGTTACCTCACCGGCTTCTACCTGATGATCTCCGTCGGCGGTGCGCTCGGCGGGCTGTTTGTCGGCATCCTCGCTCCGTACGTCTTCAATCAGTACATTGAACTCGAGATCGGCATGGTGCTCTGCGCGCTGCTCGTCATGCTCTCCCACTATCGCGATCGCCAGAGCCCTTTGCAGCAAACGCAGGGCGGTTGGGGATGGGTGTTGGCCGCCGGGGGCACATTGATCCTGATTGTCGTCCTCGGCCGGATGGTTCACGAGAACTCAAGAGGCTATCGTGTCATCGCCCGGAATTTCTATGGCGAGTTGCGAACGGCCGATTACGGCACTCCCGACGAGAGCGACTGGTCCCGCAAGCTGACGCACGGCGTGATCAACCACGGCGAGCAGTATCTGCATCCGGCCCGTGCCCGCGAGGCCACCAGCTACTTCGGACCAACCACCGGAGTCGCCCGGGCCATCTTTGCCAAGGACCGCGCCAAACCGCAGCGTATCGGCATCACGGGACTCGGTGCAGGCGTGATGATCACCTACGCACGCGCCATCGACTACATCCGCATCTACGAAATCAACCCGCTCGTGATCGATGTCGCCAAGACCGAATTCACCTTCATCAAGGACTGCCCGGGCAAGATCGACATCGTGCTTGGTGACGCACGCCTGTCCCTGGAACGCGAGCAACCCAACAACTTCGACATCCTTCACATGGACGCCTTCTCGAGCGACAGCGTGCCGGTTCACCTGCTGACAAAGGAGGCGTTCGAACTCTACTTCCGCCATCTCAAGCCCGACGGGATTCTCGTGATGCACATCTCCAACCGCTATCTGAACCTCGAACCCGTTGTCGCCCTCGCGGCTCAGGCAGTGGGCAAAGCGGCCGTGTATGTCGCCGATCCCGGTGACGATGACCTCGCCTACTACGCCACCGATATGGTGCTTGTAGGCAGCAGGGAAGCGCTCTCCAAAGGGGATCTCAAGAGCTTTGCGCAGCCGCAGATGAGCGACAAAGTCCGGCTCTGGACCGACGACTACAGCAACCTCTTCCGCATCATCCGGTGATGGTCCTTTATACAGCGGCGCATGGCCTTGCGGGCAGCGAGAATTTTCCGCTGGGCGGTGGCGCTGCCATCTGCCGCATGCTAGGCGAGGAATGGGCCCGCTCCCGGCCTTTTGAATGGCGCGTCCTCGGCCCCGGTCTGCTCGCTTCGGGCGGCCCTGGCGGGGCGGATCTGGTGCGTTTCTCCGAACGCGAATACGCCGGCTTCAGCCGCGAACTGGAGCGCGTCACCACCGCTGAGGTGATGCGTCACGACCCCAAGACGACAGTGGTCCTGGCGAATGATGTGTCCGAAGGTCCGGATTTTCGCAGGCTGGCCGCGGCCGGATACGCCATTGCCACCATCTATCACGTCGATGTCGTCGCCTACATCGCCAACATCTACTTTCGTGGTTGGCTCCGCCCCGAAACGACGGTCCGCTGGTACGATCGTCTCGCCGCCCTACCGCTGCCAGACATGGTGAAGCTGGTGTGGAAGAAACAACGCGATAGCGTCGAATGCTCGCGAAAGTTGATTGTTCCGTCGCGGCAAATGGTGGACGTGATGCGCCGCTGCTACCCGGCCACAGGCCTGGAGAAATTCGCCGTGATGCCTTGGGGTGCGCCGCCGCTCGCGCCAGTGACCACCGGTGCGGTGGAAAGCCTGCGCCGCGATCTGGCCATCCCGGACGGCGCGCAGGTGATCCTCACGTTGAGCCGCATTTCCCCGGAGAAGGGCCAGGATACCCTGATCGAGGCGCTGCTCGAATGGGAACGCAACCCGGGCTTTCCTGCCCACCCCGTCTATCTGATCATTTGCGGCGAAGCGGCGTTCATGAAGGGACGCGAGCATCTGCGGAAACTCCACGCCCTCGCCTCCCGGCTCCGGCACGTCAAAACAATTTTCCCAGGCCATGTTGTGGGCTCGCGCAAGGCGGAATTCCTCGCGCTGGCCGATTTGTACGTGTTCCCATCCCGCCACGAAAGCTACGGACTCACTTTAATGGAAGCCTTCCAGTCGGGCCTCGCCGCCGTCTGCATGGACCATCACGGCGCAGGCGAGCTGATGCGGCCGGAGTTCGGCCTCCTCGCCGCCAACCGCACGGAGTTGTGGCAGGCAATTGCCCGGCTGCTCAACGATCCACAGGACCGGCGCAACAAAGCCGAAGCCGCCCGTCAGTTCGCGAGAGAGAACACCTTCACCGCAACCGCCGGCCGCCTCGCCGCCCTCCTGCAATCCATCGCCGAACCGCGACCTTAATCGCCGGCTGCTCATTCGTGTGGGGCGGCCAATCCTGGCCGCGGCTGGCCTTTCCAGGCCAGCCCCAGGCGGGACTGAATTCCCGCGCAGGCGGAAAGCCCGCACCACAGCGCGGCAGAATGTCCAATGGACGGTTATTTTCGGAGCAACAGCGACAAACACTGATTAAGAGGTCGGAGGTCCGGAAGTACCTCTGGAAGAGAGTCCGGGGGAGTCGGCGGAAATCAAGGAAGCGGCTGTTGAAAATAAAGGACCTGACAAGGATTCGTGCTCAGTCTATTGCGTCGTTATGTTTTGATCTGAAGTGTGGACGAGCTTCCGCCGATAGAGGACTATGAACCGCATCCTCTCGCTCCTTTTCTTGTGGCTTCTGGTAGCCGGACCTGCGGAAGCGGGGCTGTTCCATCGCAAGAAGAAGACCGAACAGCCGCGCGCGGTGTACGGCATGAGCAAGGCGCAGCAGCGCAAGCACGTGGAGAAGTCACGCAAGCAGGCGCAGAAGCAGCGCGCGCAGGCGATCAAGAATCCGCCGAAGGTCCGGGTTGTGAACTAGCCCGCCGGCAGCGGCCAGTCTGCAAAGCTGCCAGCCGTTTCAGTTAAGTGTCCGCCCTTGCGCGCAGATGAGCACCGACGGTCCCTTTGGGTGCGTCCGCGACGGAAAGAACCTGGCTTGAAAGACGCGTCGAGACTCAGTCTCGACCCGGATTGAACTGGCACGTGCCCGGCCTGCCCATTGCCGATGCAGGAGATGGCGTGGCCGTGGAGATAGATGCGTGCCCGATACCATTGTTTTGTTGGTTTCCTCGTGGTTGTGAAGCGTTTCTCTCACTCGGAGGTGAACAATTACTTGGATTTGCAGGTGAACTTGGCGAGCCAGTTGGTGTGAAACCGGGCGGAGTGGAATTCGGGATCGGCGAGGATGCGTTGATGGAGCGGGATATTGGTATGGATGCCTTCCACGACGAACATGTCGAGGGCGCGCTGCATGCGGGCAGTGGCCTCGGCACGGTCGCGGCCGTGGGCGATGACTTTGCCGATCAAGGAGTCGTAATAAGGCGGGACGACGCCGTCGGTGTAGGCAAAGGTGTCGACGCGGATCCCGATGCCGCCAGGGACGTTGAACGCGGTGATTCGGCCGGGGCTGGGCGCGAAGGACTCGGGGTGTTCGGCGTTGATGCGGCATTCGATGGCATGACCGTTCAACGTGACGGGGCCGCCAAGAATGTCCGGAAGCGTTTCGCCGTTGGCGATGCGGATCTGGCTCTTTACGATGTCGATGCCGGTGATCGCTTCCGTGATGGGGTGCTCCACCTGGACGCGCGCGTTCACCTCGATGAAGAAGAGGTTGCCGGATTGGTCCATCAGGAACTCGACGGTGCCAGCGTTGGTGTAGCCGGTGGCTTTCATCGCGGAGGCGAGAGACTCGCTGATGCGCTTGCGGACTTCGGGAGTGACGCTGGGGGATGGGGCCTCTTCGACCACCTTCTGATGGCGGCGTTGGAGGGAGCACTCGCGCTCGCCGAGGATTTCGACGTTGCCGTGGAGATCGGCGAGCACCTGGAACTCGATGTGGCGCGGGTTATCGACCAGTTTCTCCATGTAGAGGTCGCCACAGTTGAAGGCGTTGGCAGCTTCCGTGTGCGCCTGGCCGTAGAAGTTGGGTAGTTCTTCAGCGGATCGAACGACACGCATGCCACGTCCGCCACCGCCGGCCGAGGCTTTGATCATGACGGGATAGCCGATGGTTTCGGCGACTTCGAGCGCTTCTTCAATGGAGGAGAGAATGCCTTCAGAGCCGGGGAGAGTAGGAACGCCGCCGGCTTTCATGGCAGCGCGGGCCTGCTGCTTGAGGCCCATCAGCTTGATGATTTCGGGCTTTGGGCCGATGAAGGTGATGCCGGACATCTGGCAGACTTCGGCGAAATCGGCATTCTCGCTGAGGAACCCGTAGCCGGGGTGGATGGCGGCGGCGTTGGTGATTTCGGCGGCGCTGATGACCGATGGGATGTCGAGGTAGCTGCGATTGCTGCGGGCAGGGCCGATGCAGACGGCCTCGTCGGCGAAACGGACGTGAAGGCTGTGGCGGTCGGCTTCCGAGTAAACGGCGACGGTGCGTATGCCCAGTTCCTTGCATGCGCAGATGACGCGCAAGGCGATCTCTCCGCGATTTGCGATCAGGATTTTTGGAAACATGGGTTTCTACAACGGGCGATACGTGAAGAGGGCTTCGCCGTATTCGACCGGTTTGCCGTTGGGCACGAGCTTTGCGACGATGACGCCAGACTGCTCGGCTTCAATTTCGTTCATGAGCTTCATCGACTCGATGATGCAGAGGACTTGACCGGCCTGCACGGTGTCACCCGGTTTCACGAATGAGGCTGCGCCAGGAGAAGGGGCTTCGTAGAAAGTGCCGACGATCGGTGCTGTGATCACGGGAAGTTTCTCTTCCTGCTTGGGCGGAGTGGCTGTTACGGTGGGCGCCGGAGCATGGACCACGGGTGGCTGGGCGAAGTATGTGGGTTGGGCCATCATTGGCGCCGGCTGCGAGGCCTGCATTTCCTGCATTGTGGGTCCGCGCTTGGCCCAAACACGGCCGCGTTTGCGCTCGACCTCGAGTTCGGCGAGGCCGCTATCCATCAGAATTTGTATGATCTCTTTGATTTCTTCAGTTGTCATGAGGGGGTAGATTAGCGATTGGCCTCCGGTTAGAGGACCATCCATTCCTTGGGAGTGGGCGTGAGAATCCGGCATCCGGTACGAGTGACGAGGACGGTATCTTCGATGCGGATGCCACCCTTGCCTTCGAGGTAGACGCCAGGTTCGACGGTCACGACCATTCCTTCCAAGAGCTTCGTTTTTTCCTTGCGCCCCAGTCGCGGCGCTTCATGAATTTCCAGGCCGAGCCCGTGTCCGGTGGAGTGGGTAAACGTCTTTTCCAGACCGTGCTGTTCGAGGACCTGGCGGGCGGCCCGATCGGGTTCGGAAGCTTTGACGCCGGGCCGGATGGCCTCGATTGCCGCCAACTGCGATTCGAGAACGGCGCGGTAGGTTTGCTTCCAAAATGTGGAGGGTTTGCCAATGCCCAGAGTGCGGGTCATATCGCTGGTGTAGCCCTCGCGGGTTGCGCCCATGTCTATTAATAGTAGCTGATTCGGCTCGATGGGATTGGCGGTGGGACGGGCATGGGGGAGGGCGGCGCGGACGCCGGAGGCAACAATGGTTTCAAACGATGGGCCGGAAGCGCCTTCGCGGCGGCTGCGGTAGTCGATTTCTGCGGCGAGGTCCATTTCGCGCAAGCCGGGGCGGATCCGCTTGAGGACAGCGTCGAGGGCTTTCGAGTTGGTGGCGACGGCGCGTTCGATACGAGCGAGTTCGGAGGCGCTTTTCACCATGCGATGCTGTTCGATCTGGCCCGCGATGAGTTTGAACTCGTGGCGAAGAGGGAGCTTTTCGCGAAGGAACTGGTGGGTGAGGTGGGGGAGGTAGGCGGCTTCCAGCCCGAGCATCTGGAGCTTGTGGCGGGCGATGGCGGCGACGACCTTGGGGAGCATTGGGCCGCGGACCGTGACTACGTGGCAGGTGGTCTCCTGGGCGGCTTGGATGGTGTAACGGGGGTCAGTAAAGAGGATGTCCCGGCCGGGCGCGGCGAGGAGCATAGCGTTGCTGCCGGTGAAGCCGGTGAGGTAGTGGACGTTGGGCAGATGAGTGACGAGGAAAGAGTCGAGTTGGAGGGTGGGGAAGCACTCCAGGAGGCGGGCTCTTCTTTGTTGGAATTCGTTGTCAGGCAACAACTTAATAGTGTAACACCCGGGAAGGTCGGGAGGCTTAGTCAGCCTGTATCGCTGGCTTCCCTACCTCTTCAGATGATAGGACTTCACGCGTGTCAGCGGACCGTATCCCAACACCGACAGCCCGCAGCCGCGTCCGGAGTCCTTGACGCCCGTCCACGCGAGCGCAGGGTCCAGATAATCGCAGCGGTTCATGAACCACGTGCCCGTCTCCACTTCCGCGCCGATGTGCTCGGCTGCCTCCTGGTCCCCAGTCCAGATGCACGCAGTGAGCCCATAGGCGCTGTCGTTCATCAGCGCGATGGCTTCCTCATCCGACGCCACGGGCATGATGCCCGCCACCGGCCCGAATGTCTCCTCGGTCATGACACGCATGGAGTGGTTCACTTCCGTGAGCAACTGCGGCGCAAGATACGGCGTTCCCGCGCAGTCCGCGGCGAACGTCTTCGCATCAATATGTGCCGTGGCCCCCAGTGCCACAGCCTCCGCGATCTGCCCGCGCACGAACTCAGCGGCGGCGGTGCGCACCATCGGGCCTAACGTCGTGACGGCATCGCGCGGATCGCCCAACACGTACTGCCGTGTCAGCGCCACGGCGCCGTCGACGAAATCCTGATACACATCTCGATGCACATAAATCCGCTCGATACCGCAGCACGACTGGCCCGAGTTGAACATCGCTCCGTCCACCAGGTTCTCGATGGCGTCGGGCAGGTTGGCATCGGCGCGCACGTACGCCGGGTCCTTGCCACCTAATTCGAGCGCCAGGCCGACAAACCGCCCGGCCGCCGCTCGCTCCACCGCCTTCCCACCCGCAACGGAACCAGTGAACGCAATGAATCCGATTCGCCGGTCCTGTATCACACGGGCCACATCCTCATGGCTCAGATGAAGACAGGTGAACACGCCGTCCGGCAGCCCCGCCTCCAGCAATCCTTCAGCGTAACGCTCGGCGCACAACGGAGTCTGCGCGGAATGCTTCAACACCACCGCATTGCCCGCCGCCAGTGCCGGGACGATGCTGTTCACCGACGTGAGGTAAGGATAGTTCCAAGGCGCGATGGTGAATACGAGTCCAACAGGCTCGCGCCGGATGAACCGCGTGAAGCCTTCCTTGGCCTCCACCGTCACATCGGACAATCCCTCGGCGGCCGCCCGCAGCATGTAACGCGCCCGCTCCGCAAAGCCGCGCCGGATTTCGTTCGGCGTGTAGCGGATGGGCCTCCCCATCTGCCATGTCAGTTCCAGTCCGATGGCATCGGCGTTCGATTCCATCCACGCGACAAACCGTTCTAGAATCGCCACCCGCTCGGCGAGCGGAGTCTTCCGCCAGCGCTTCTGCGCGATCACCGACAAAGCGATAACAGACTCAATCGCGTCAGATGAGGCGTAGGGACGTTCAGCATAGATCGATCCATCGATGGGGGAAATCGTGCGTTGTGTGAGCATCGTCTTATTCTCGCTTAAGGCTTCTCGGCTGCCTACCGGTTTCGAGGAATGGCCTCCGACACGACAGGGAGTTGCTTTCCTAGTCCCCGTCCGTACTTCCGGAGTCCGTAGGTTACCGAACTACTTCTGGCGCTACCTCCGATCAGCGGTGTAGCATGGAGCTAGTGAGCGAGATCATATTTCTAGTTGAAGATGCGCCTGGCGGCGGCTTTTCCGCAAGGGCACTAGGGCACTCGATTTTCACAGCGGCGGACTCGGAACTGGAGCTGCAGGCCCTGGTTAAGGACGCGGTTGCCTGCCACTTTGATGACGGCGAAGCTCCAAAGCTAATCCGTCTCCACTACGTTCGCGAAGAAGTGATTCAAGCGTGAAACTGCCTCGCGACTTGAGCGGCGCTGAACTCATCGCCGCGCTCAGACGGCTCGGCTACAAACAGACCCGGCAGACTGGCAGCCACGTACGGATGACAGTGTCGCTTCCGCGGCAAGCGCATCTCACCGTTCCGCTCGCGCGCGCTATTCCGCCTGGAACTCTCGCAGCGCTTATCAAGGACGTAGCGGCTCATCTTGATGCCACGATTGAAGATATCCTTCCGAAGATTCGTTAGTTCAATGTTCGAGGCAAGGGCGAACAAAAAGCGGTCACGAGCCGTATCACCATTATATTCAATACTTTACACTGCTTCCACTTTTTCCTGCCTGCTAAAATATAGATTAAGGGCGGCGCGCCGGAGTCTTGCCGGTTTCTATCTCGCGCCCCTGAGAGGGGCAACGGCCCCGCCGATCTTTGAAATTCGAATACTTCACGTGCTTCCGTGTTGATCAGGCCCGGAATCCCACCGCACCTCCAACCCCGGCACACCCCCTTCCCGAACGAAGCCAAATCGGACCGCCCACCGGGCGCCTGAACAAAACGGAACACTTCGGAACGGTTTTCCAGTCCCGGCCATCGGACAAAATCGGACACCTTTTCCCGAGCCCACCCCTTTCCGGAACGAAGCCAATTCGGACCGCCACCGGGCGCCTGAACAAAACGGAACACTTCGGAACGGTTTTCCAGTCCCGGTCATCGGACAAAATCGGACACGTTTTCCCGAGCCCACCCCTTTCCGGAGCGAAGCCAATTCGGACCGCCCACCCAGGCGCCTGAACAAAACGGAACACTTCGGAACGGTTTTCCAGTCCCGGCCATCGGACAAAATCGGACACCTTTTCCCGAGCCCACCCTGTTCCGGAACGAAGCCAAATCGGACCGCCCACCCGGCGCCTGAACAAAACGGAACACTTCGGAACGCTTTTCCAGTCAAATCAACGCGAGCGATTCCGAGCCGCGACCGTCCCCAAAATCGTTAAGCATCCCAGGCTTCTCCTCCGCACGCGATAGGAATATAGTTGTAGTAGAACTGCAAGTTCGTTCAGGAGTCTATTTCTATGTCCTTCCGTCTTGCGACATCGCTAGCGGCTATGTTATTTGCCGCGGCTTGTTTCCCGGCACTGGCCCAGCAGGATGCGCGCGGTACCGTTGTTGGCCGCGTCGTTGATCCTACGGGTGCGCCGGTTCCCGCGGTTGGCGTTCGCGCGGTGAACACCGCCACTGGCGTCATCGTGGCCATCCAGTCCAATGATCAGGGCAATTTCGCACTGCCCTACTTGATCCCAGGCATCTACACGGTGAGCGCTGAAGCCACCGGCTTCAAGAAGTTCATCCGTGACAACATCCAGGTGCGCGTTGGCGACACCGTGGAGTTGAACATTTCCATGACCCTCGGCGATGTCGCCGAGCAAATCGAGGTCAGGGCCGAAAGCCCGCTTCTTTCCACCGCCGAAGCTTCACTCGGCCAAGTGGTGGACCAGCGCCGCGTTCTGGAGTTGCCGCTATTCTCGGGCAACGCGATGGAGTTTGCGCTGCTTGCTCCCGGCACCGTCAACGGCACCGACATGCGCCTGCGCAAAGCGGCGTTCAATAACGCTCCGTCTCAGTTCTCCACCGACGGCAGCGGCATGTTTAACAACGAGTTCAGTATCGACGGTGTCACCAACACGTTTTCCGATAGCGTAAACGTGCGCGTTGCGTTTTCCCCTCCGCAGGCGGCTATTGCCGAATTTAAGGTCCAAACATCTGTTTTCGACGCGTCCATGGGACATACCCCCGGCGCGCAGGTGAACGTCAGCACCAAGGGCGGCACCAACGATATTCACGGGTCGGCCTGGTGGTGGCTGCGCCACTCGGACCTCGACACGCCCACCATCTTCCAGAACCGCAGCTACTCCGGAACCGGACGCAAAATGTCCGTCTATCAGGACAACCGCTACGGCCTTTCCGGTGGCGGACCTGTTGTCCTCCCGAAACTCTACAACGGCAAGAACAAGACCTTCTGGCACTTTACCTGGGAAGCGAACAAGTTCGGCGATCCCAACGTGGGCGCGTCCACGTCCTCGGTGCCGAAGGATGCCTGGCGCAATGGCGATCTGTCCGACCTTCGCGCCCTCGGCGCCAACTACCAGGTGTATGATCCCGCCACCATCGCTTTGGAGGCTTCAGGCCGCTACACACGCCAGCCCTTTGCCAACAACATCATTCCCGCCTCACGCATCGATCCGATCGCAAAGAAGATCCTCGACCTGTATCCCCGCCCCAACCAGGCGGGACTGGCCGATGGACGGAACAACTACTTCGTAGCGGGGAAAGCCATCGAGGATTACTGGACCACCATCGGCCGTGTCGATCATACCCTCAGCGACAAGGACCGCATGTTCGTCCGCTTCCATCGCGACTACTGGCAGGAGGATAAGAACCGGTCGTTCTCCAACAGCGTGAATGGCATTATCCTCAACCGTATTAACCGTGGTCTCGCTTTCGACGAAGTTCACGTGTTCAGCGCGGCTTTTGTGTTGAACTTCCGCTATGGACTGTCGCAGCAGGAGTTCCCGGAACATCGCGTGAGCCAGGGCTTTGATCTTGCCTCTCTCGGTTTCGCACCGGCCTTTGTCAACCTCTTCCCGAAGCAGACTTCCGCGATCCCGAATACCAGCGTTGGATCTCTCACAACGCTGAGCCCTTCGGAATCGGGCGAGGGTGTGGCCTCTTCGCTCAGCCACACCTTCACCGGCAACTTCACCTGGATGCGCGGCAATCACAGCATCCGCTTTGGTCCCGAGTTCCGCTTGTACCGTGTGTTCAGCGATCGTCACTCGGCGGACAACGCGCCGATTCTGCAATTCAGCAACGTCTGGGGCAAAGGCCCGAACGAATTGTCCACGGCTCCTCCTGTCGGCGGCGAGCTGGTGTCGCTGCTGTTAGGCATCCCGGGCGGCAGCGCCACGCGCAGCGGCAGTTTTGCGCAACAGGATAAGTACTACGCACTGTACATCCAGGACGACTGGAAACTGACCCGAAAGCTGACCATCAACCTTGGGATGCGTGCCGAGCACGAGTCGCCAGTCACAGAGCGCTTCGACCGCTCGGCAACCCAGTTCCTGGCCGATCAGCCGAGCCCGATCGCGGCGCAGGCAATTTCCAACTACGCCAAGTCCCCCATCGCTCAAGTGCCGGTGGCCAGTTTCAAGGTAAACGGTGGACTCTCCTTCGCCGGCGTGAATGGCAATCCCCGCGAGTTCTGGAACGGGCAGAACCTGGTCTGGAATCCCCGCATCGGCATCGCCTATCAGGCCACGCCGCTCACCGTTTTACGCGCGGGCTACGGCGTCTTCTACGGCTCTATCGGTTCGTTCAAGAGCAGTTCCAATCTCGCCGGCTTCAGCTTGTCTACCCCGATTGAAGCCACCTCTGACAACGGCTTGACGTTTAAGACCAAGTTGTCGAATCCGCTTCCCAACGGCCTGCTTGCCCCGCTCGGCCCCAATGGTGGAATGAGCACCAACCTCGGCCTTGGCATCAGCTTCTTTGCCAAGGATCGCAAACAGTCCTATGCGCAACGCTGGTCTGTCAACATCCAGAGGCAGTTGCCCGCGGCGTTTGTACTGGAGGTTGCCTACGTGGGTAACCGTGGAACCCGTTTGCCGGTAAACCGCAACCTCAATTTCGTCCCGGCGGAGTACCTCAGCAAGAGTCCGGCGCGCGACCAGGCTGCTATCACGTTCCTCGGAACGCAGTCGCCGAATCCGTTCTTCGGGCTGACGCCGCAATTCACTTCCAGCACCATCTCCCGTAGCGGACTCCTGCTGCCGTATCCGCAGTTCGGAAACGTCACGTTCCTCGATCCGGCGGGTTACTCCTGGTATCACTCCATGCAGAACCGCTTGGAAAAGCGCCTTACCAAGGGCTTTACCTTGCAGATGGCGTGGACGTGGTCAAAGGCGATGGAAGCGACGGAGTTCCTGAACGCATCGGATCCGATGCCTTGTGAAACGCTGGGCGGCATTGACCGCGCACACCGTTTCACTGGTTCGGGCATTTGGGAACTGCCGTTCGGCAAAGGGCGCAAATTCGGTGCGAACATGCACCGCGCGATCGATTTCATCGCCGGTGGATGGCAGCTCTCCGGCGCCTGGCAGCGGCAGAGCGGAGCGCCCATTGGATGGGGCAACATCATCATCAACGGCGATTCGACGCAGCTTGTGCTGCCCAGCGATCAGCGCAACACCGACCGCTGGTTCAACACGAGCGTCTTCAACCGCGCCAGCACCGAGCAACTTGCCAGCAACCTGCGCACGTTCCCGCTCCGTTTCTCCAACGTGCGGCTGGATTCGCAGCGCCGCTGGGACTTCTCACTTAACAAGACGTTTCCGCTGAATGAGCGGTTCAAGATGCGCTTCCGCGCGGACGCGTTCAATGCATTGAACGAACCCGTGCTGCGTGGAACGGACAACACCCCGGCCAACTCCACATTCGGCCGCATCACTGCGCAGGAGCCGCCGCGCTCCTTCCAGTTCTCGCTGCAGTTGAACTTCTAACCTAACCGCTTCAGTGGCGTGGGGGAGCGAACAACTCCCTCACCGCCATTTACTGGCCTCGTTGTGAAGCGATTGACTGCCATCTCGGCAACCTCGTTTCGACTAGCCTCCGATTATTGAAGTTGTTTGATTCGGGCATTATGCTATTAGACATGATGAGCCCGGAACGATGGCGGCAAGTGGAGTCCCTCTACAACGCTGCGATCGAGAAGAATCCGGCAAATCGTGCAGCTTTCGTAGCGCAGGCTAGCGAGGGAGACGACGAACTCCGCCGTGAAGTGGAGTCGCTTTTGGCGCAGAACGTTTCAGCCACTGGCCGATTGGATCGTCCGGTTTGGCAAGACGACGAATTGCCGAGCACGATGATCGCAACTGCGCACCTCTCCACGGGCACACAACTCGGTCCATATCGAATTGAGGGCATGCTCGGGGCTGGCGGCATGGGCCAGGTCTATCGGGCCAGGGACACGCGTCTGGATCGAACCGTCGCGGTCAAAGTCGTGAATGAGAAGTTCAGTGACCGCTTCCAGCGGGAGGCCCGGGCAATCTCATCATTGAATCATCCAAACATCTGCACGCTCTACGACGTCGGACCAGATTACCTTGTGATGGAGCTGCTGGACGGCGAGACGCTCTCCTCCAGGCTGGAAGGCGGCCCGCTGCCGCTGGATCTCGCAACCCGTTACGGAGTTCAAGTGGCCGACGCGCTCGCCGCCGCCCACGCGAAGGGTATTATTCATCGCGATCTCAAGCCGGGCAACATCATGGTGACGAAGTCCCTGGCGAAGGTGCTTGACTTCGGATTAGCGAAACTCTCTGGCGATCCTCAACTCAGTGCGAGCCACGCGGTGATGGGAACGCCGGCCTATATGGCACCGGAACAATGGAAGGGCAGTCCATGCAGTGAGAGAACAGACATCTTTGCGCTCGGCCTTGTTCTATACGAAATGGCCACCGGTAAACGGGTAGAGCCAACAGACGAAATTGACGCGATGGAAGGATTGCCGCCGCAATTTGCGCATGTGGTGAAGCGCTGCCTTGCGCACGATCCGGAGGATCGATGGCAGGCGGCACGGGATGTGAAAGCAGAGTTGGAGTGGGCTGCGAAAAGTCCAACTACGGCACAGGCTCCGGCCGGCAAATCATCCCGGCGTTTGGCGGGGGCAGTGGGCGTGCTGGGCGTGTCGGCCATCGCGGGCGCTTTCCTGTTGGGACGCGGTTGGGTAGGGCCAGCGGAGCAGGTCTATATCTCATCGATTCCTCTAGCGCTGGGCACGAGTCTACATCAGTACGCGGCCTCGCGGCTGGCGCTTTCTCCCGATGGGCGGTATTTGGCGATTGCGGCCGGCGGACGTCTGTTGCTACGCTCCCTCGACGAGGATTCCGCACAGCCCCTGGCGGGAACGGAGGGTGCTGGAACTCCATTCTGGTCACCTGATGGCAGCCAAATCGGTTTTTTCGCGGGGAACGAGCTAAGGAGAGTGAACCGGTCCGGGGGGCCGGCCATCACGCTCGCCCGCACGGACGGGAGCGGCGGAGGCTCTTGGAACCGTGACGGCGTGATACTGTTCGCCAGCTATAGTTCAGCCCTACAGCGTGTGTCCGCATTGGGAGGAGCACCCGTTTCAGCGACCACTCTAGACAGAGAGACTGGTCAGAGCTATCACTCACGGCCATTCTTTCTTCCCGATGGCCACCACTTTGTGTATACCGCCCAGGGAACTAAAACAGGAGGTCCTTTCGACGCCAACGGGATATATGCCAGCTCGCTCTCATCAAATCGATCAAAACTGATCCTGGCAGGCGCATCGCATGCGCAATACGCGCAGGGTTACCTCTTGTTTTTGCGGCAACAGGCCCTGATGGCGCAACAATTCGACGTCAGCCGTCTGGAGTTGAAGGGAGAGGCCGTGGTGGTGGCGCGGGAGATTGAAACCGATCTTCCTACGGGTAACCAGCAAGGGGCTTTCTCCGTTTCTCAGACAGGGGCGCTAGTCTATCAGGCTGGCCAACCCTTACCGGCTTCGCAACTCTTCTGGTTTGACCGATCTGGTAAGCAACTCGGCACCTTGGGCGAAAAGTCGAGCTACTCGATCTATTCGATCCCCCAGATCTCTCCGGACGGAGAAAGAGTCGCAGTGATCGTCGATGATCCTATCAACGGAACGGACATCTGGATCTTCGATGTGGCGAGAGGCGCACGGACCCGCCTCACCTCCGGTGCCCGATTGGCTCGCGGCCCGATTTGGTCGTCCGATGGCAGCAGAATCCTCTTCCGCGCTGCGCGCGGCGGCCGCTCCGATTTGTACCAGAAGGCCACCAACCAACCAGGCGCTGAGGAGTTGCTTTGGACGGACAACCTCAGTAAGCACCCAACGAGTTGGTCGCAGGACGGCCGGTTTATCCTATACGGCACTGGCGTTAGCACGCCAGAGACCGGGCCAGATTTGTGGGTGCTGCCGCTGAAAGATCGTAAGGCCTTCCCGTTCTTGAAGACTACCTTCGCTGAGAGGATCCCGAGATTCTCACCCGACGGTCGTTGGGTCACCTACTCATCCAACGAATCCGGACGGTTCGAGTTGTTCGTTGCACCTTTCCCGGGCCCCGGCCCTAAGTCGAGAATTTCCGAGGGGCTAGACCACGATTGGAGGGAGGACGGCCGCGAGATCTTCTACACCAAGCGCGGCAAGATGATGGCTGTTTCAGTTGACGGACGTGGACGATCGTTCGAAATCGGCGCCGAAAAGCCTCTCTTCGACATGCCTCGCAGGGCTGCCAGATGGGACGCAACGGCCGATGGCAAAAAATTCTTGATCAATGTCGTCGCCGAGGAATCCACGGAAGAGCCTTCGATCGCACTCGTCGTGAACTGGCCGATGTTATTGTCCAGGCCGCGATGATCATTCCGCACGGCCCAATTCCCGCAACATCCACGCCTTAGCCAGCTTCCATTCGCGCATTACCGTTTGTGGACCGATCTTCAGAACTTCGGCCGTCTCTTCGACGGTCAAGCCGCCGAAGAAGCGCAACTCGATCACGTGCGCCTTTCTCGGATCCATCCTGGTCAGTACGGTCAAAGCGTCGTCAATCGCCACCAATTCCGAGTCCTGGCCTGACGACACGCCGGGCATCTGGTCCAAATTGACTCCCGAATGGTCCACTCGTTTCAGCCCACCACCCCGCTTGGCGCACGCGCGTGCCCGCGCCGCATCCACCAGAATGCGCCTCATCAATTGGGCGGCTACGGCAAAGAAGTGGGTGCGATCCTGCCACGTGACGTCATTGATGTCGATCAGGCGCAGATAGACCTCGTTCACCAGATCGGCAGTCTGCATGGAGTGGCCCGCTCGTTTCGCATAATGGCGGGCCATGCGGCGCAGCTCATCGAACACGCGAGGCATCAGACGGTTCAGCGCTGCCTGGTCGCCGGCGCTCCACGCCTTTAGAGTCTGTGTGATCTCCCTGGACGCAACTGGAGGCAAGATAGAGGTCCCGAAAAAAAAACGTACCCGCTTCATAGTTATTATCTCCATTTCTCGGTTACCCAGCCGGAGAACGATCATGAACTTCCCAAATACAACCAAGCCCATCGCGGCGTTTTGCTTTTTGACACTGAGCGGCCTCACGCACGCCCAAATCACTTCCGGCACAAAACTCGAGATCGTTGTCGCGAATCAGGTGGCCTACTTCCACGACGCAGTTCCCTACGGAGAGTACGCCACCTTGCAGCGTCAGACCACGCCTACGACCGGTGGCCGGAACTTCAGATCCTGGACCAGCATCGGGGATGTCGTGTCCGTCAACGGCAAACCTGCCAAGGGAGTGTCGACGTTCTGGACTACGTTCATTGGCCTTGCCACCAATCCGGCAAATGGACAAGCGATCTCGGACGTGAATGGACGCTTCGCTCAGAGCATAGGAACCCTAGAGATTCTTCAGGAGGATGGTACGTCTGTGGGCAGCCTTATGTTGCAGGGCACGATCGGCGGCCTGGTGGTGCCGGGCCGGCCCATCGGCGGCGTTGGCGCCAATTTCGCCATTGTCGGCGGAACCGGCGCGTTCCTGGGGGCACGTGGCTTCTCTGGTCAAGTACTTACGAGCGCTGTACCACTCGTCGGAGCAGCTTCGGTTTCAGAGGATCCGGGAATCCGCCGCTCCAGACCCGGCGACGAGTGGACGCTCCGCATGACCCTCGTTCCTCTGCATGCCCCGGAAGTGATCACAACGCCGAGCGGCCCCGCAGTCGTTCACTCTTCCGACCTCACACCCGTGACTCCCGCGAAACCGGCACGTCCGGGTGAGGTCGTATCCTTATTCGCCCGGCATCTGGGTCCCACGACATCCACCGCCGAACCTGGCCAGCCGTTTCCTGAGATGCCGTTGCAGCCCGTAAACTCACCCCTCGAAATCCTGGTGAACGGGACTCCGGCTGAGATCTTGGCCGCCACTGGCCATCCGGGCTCGATCGACGGCTATCAGGTCAACTTCCGGATGCCTCCGGATACAGCAAGCGGAAATACAACCGTGCGTCTTAGCGTTGCCTGGATGGCTGCACCCGACATCAGAATCCCAGTGGAGTAGCGAGGACTCCCAACGAACAACCAAGGAGAACATGAACATGAAGAGACACCATATCTTTGTCTATTTGCTGGCATGCGGCTTTTTGCATGGTCAGAATGTGGTAACCGAGTGGGCTGAGATTGTGCAGCCTGCTATTAACACGCCGCCGAAGTCGCCGGCCATCCAGCACATCATGCGCGCGACAATCCACATCGCCATGTACGATGCGGCGGTGGCAGTGGCAGGAGACTATACGCCGTTCGCCAGTACGGCCCGGGCTCGTCCTGGAGCGGACATCCGCGCGGCAGTGGCGACTGCTGCCTACCGGGCGGCACGTCCGTTTGTGGACCCCTCCCGCGCCGCTGCCTTTGAGGCCCAGTACGAAGCCTATATGGCAGCCATACCGGCCGGCGACGCAAAGACCAATGGAGTGTTAGCCGGCCAGAATGCCGCCGCCGCGATTCAGGCCTCCCGCGCCGGCGACGGCATGAACGATGTTGTGTTGTACGAATGCAGCACCATCAATCTGCCGGTAGGCCAGTTCGAACCGGACGCTGGCTGCGGTACCCAGCCGGTCTCCGTGAATGTCGGTCAGATCAAACCGTTCACATTCTCAAATCCATCGCGGTTCCGGCCGACCGGCCCCGATCCGATGACTTCGCCGGGATATACCGCGGACTTCATCGAGACACGCGATTACGGCCGCTTCGATAGCTCGATTCGTACCGCGGAGCAGACCGACATCGCTTACTTCTGGCAGGCGTCTATTGCCACCATCCACCAGGACCTTGTTAACCTTGCCGTTAGCCGCCGATTGAGTGTTCCTGATGCGTCCCGCTTCTTCGCGATGATATACACGGCTGCGGCCGATTCCGGCATCGTGGGCTTCGAGACGAAGTACTACTACCATCTGTGGCGTCCGCGGGTCGCAATCCCAAAGGCAGACCTTGATGGCAATCCCGACACCGCCCCTGATGCAAGCTGGAGGCCGTTGATCAATGTAAACCACCCGGAATACCCGTCAGGACACGCGTTCGTTACAGGCGCCATTACCGATGCCATGGCGAGGTTTTTTGGCACCGCCAGAATCACGTGGACTCTCACGGCCACCCGGGCGGGATTTCCTCAATTGGTGAAGGCAGAGCGGACTTACACGGATCTGACGACCTTGATACGAGAGATGGATAACGCCCGGGTGTGGGCCGGCCTGCACTGGCGCCACTCGATGTATCACGGTGCTGATATCGCGCGTCAGGTGGCACGGCACGTGTGCGACAACTTCTTCCAGCCGGTTCGTTAAGTTGACACACGTTGGGAGAGTCCAAGCCGCGAGTGCGCGCGCGGCGGCTTGGGCTCGCTCTTCGTCTCATTTTGTCGCCACCCTGAAGACGAGGCGTCAGTAGCAGTCAACGAGTGTTTCTACCTCACGCCTTCCACAACCGCAGTACGTCCTTCACCCACTCCGCTGTATCCTTTACCCTGTCCACCCCGTTCACCAGTTCCAGCGTCTTCTTCCTCCCGGCATCGTTCAGCCGTTTCGCCGTCAGCCGCTCAAACTTCTCCATTCGCATTTCGCGAAGTTCAGGCTCTGGTTTCTCGCCGCGGCTTCGACGAAACGGCGCAGTGATCGTGCGCCCGTTCTTGAGATGGATCTTGAGGGTCGATTCCGAGCCCGCCGGCACTTCTTCGAACCTTGCATTGCGCGCCAATGCAAGCACACTCGCATCCCGCAGTGCCGCTTCGGTGAAGTCGTACACCGAAGCCGATCCGCGATGGAGAAAGAGAGAGACTGTGTAGTTGAAGTTGAGCTGCGCGCCAGTGACGGTGGCTGGCGGTTCGAAGTGCAGGATTTTTTCGCGGAAGTTTCCGCCGAGCAGTTGCCCGTCGACGACCGTGAAGCCGGCGACATCGCTCACCGCAACCTTCTCTCGCTTCCAGAGCGGATCCAGTGCGTCCAGGAATGGGCCTATGCCCGCCGAGCAGGCGGTGAACTTCGGATAGATGTACAGCGGCCCATCGAACACCTGCATCGCGTCGCGCAGTCTGGCAAGATCCACTTTGCGTCCAGAACCGCGAAGGTAAGCCGTCACCAGGCCGGCGTTGCCTTCCACTGCACGGCCCGGACCTTTCCAGCCATGCCGGGCGCGGTAGGCGAGTTCGATCCCAGTGCGAGCCGATGCTGCTACGTGCAATTTCTTCTCTTCCGTCTGATCGTAGTAATACTGGAAAAGGCCGCCGCCTGACACCATCCCCAGTGCGAGCGCATGCTGCAATTGCCCCGCGTCCAGGCGCATCAGCTTCGCGGCGGCCGCTGCCCCGCCCGCGGCCCCCACCACGGATGACGGCATCCATCCCAGGCCCTGCAATCCGTTCAACGCACCCGCCAGAACACCGTTGACAGAATAGGCAATCGCCAGCGCCAGGATCAGATCCCGTCCTGAAGCGCGCGTGTGCTCCGCCATCGCCAGCGCGGGAGCGACGCAGACACACGACGGCCGGTAGGCGCCACGGAAATCGGAATCGTCAATCTCGTGGCCGTGAATCAGGTAGCCCATGCAGTAGGCCGCCTGCTCCACGGGAAGCTTTTTCGCGAATCCCCACACGCTGGCCTCCGCGGGGCCGCCAATGGAAAGCGTGCGCGCGACGGCCTCCTTTGAAGCCGCCAGCGTTGTCGTGTAGGCCAGCACTGCGATGTTGTCCAGCAGGCAGAGCTTGGCGCGCTCGACGACTTCGGCGGGGAGGTCGTCAAAGCGGGCGCGATGGATGAGAGCGGCCCAATGCACCGCAATCGGCTCCTCGGCGGCAAACACGGGGCCGCTGAGTAGGGCGGCGCCGGCGCTGAGAAAACCTCGCCGGTGCATAGTTGGCTGCATGAGGATAGTGTATCCGCGTATACTGGCGGCAAGACGTGCACTACCAGGAGTTCCCTCCGCAATCCGATCTGGCTCCCTTCGTTCGTTGTTATTGGACGCTCGCGGGGCAGGCTGCCGGTTGCGCCACCGAACGTATTGTCCCCGATGGCCGCCAGGAACTGGTGTTCCACCTCGCCGATCCGTTTCATCGCGTCCACCTCCAGCACAGCGAGCGGCAGCCCCAAGCGCTATTCACCGGGCAGATGGACTCGCCGCTCTTCCTCCGGACCGATGGAGCCGCCGACGTCTTCGGAGTGTGTTTTCATCCCGGAGGTCTCGCTCCCTTCTGCCGCTTCTCGCAAGTCGAAGTCGCCGCCGCCATTCACCCGCTGGAAGACATCTGGGGATCTGAGGCGCGCCAGTTAGACGAGACCATTCGCAACGCCAAGAATCACGCACACCGGATGAACCTTGTCGCTGCCTTCCTCCGCCGCAGACTCCATCAACCCGAACGATTCGGCGCCCTCGCCTGTGCCGTGCGCGCCATTCAGTCAGAACCCGCCACGCGCGTTGCGGACATTGCCAGGTCCATGGGTTGCAGCAGCCGCCACCTGGAGCGGCTATTCACTCGCCACGTCGGCCTCAGCCCCAAAACACTGGCCCGGATCTGCCGCTTCCAGAGGATTCTGCAGACGCGCGAGGCGCGCCCGCACCTTGCCTGGGCATCCAGTGCCGTGGACTGCGGCTACTACGATCAGGCCCATCTGATCGCTGACTACCGCCAGTTCACCGGCACTACACCGGTGTGGCACCAGCGCGAGATATCTCAGATGGAGAGAGTGTTTCTGCGTCTTGTATAGCGCCGCTGGACAAACTATATGGTGGTGTTGGACAGTTCGGTTATAATCCTCTGGTCATGCGGACCTGTGAGGTGATATGAGTGTTGTTCGATTGCCTGGCCCCGTTGCCAAGCCGGCTAGCCCTACGCCGCGCTATGTGACGATCAAAACCATCCTGCAAAGGACCGGCATCCACCGCCAGACGGTCCACTATTACCTGCGCAAGGAACTGTTGCCGCAACCCGTGCGCACCAGCCGGACGTCGGCCCTCTATCCAAGCTCCACCATTGAACTGATCGACATGGTCCACAACCTCCAGCGCCACCAGCGCCTCAGCCTCGATGAAATCGTTGTCTTGTTCCGGCGCCATAATTATGACGTAAGGGCGATTCGCCACGGCCTCGCGCAAACCGCGCAGTCCCCGCTGCAGGCCGTGTTCGGCGATCAGGCAAATGCGCTCATTCCGATCAGCGAGGTGGCCGACCGCATCGATCCGCCGCCGCCGCGCGAGTGGGTGGAAAAGTTGCTGGTCGCCAACGTGCTTCGTTCGGAAAAACGCAACGGGCGCGAATTCATATCCGCCGATACGCTCGAGGCGCTCCGCGCGCTCTGGGACGGTCTCCGCAGTGGGGCATCCATTGAACAATTCCAAACCTTGGCTTTGTCCGTGGACAAGGAGGCGAGCATCGAGTTCGACCAGTTCCTCAAGAACCTCCACAGCCTCAGCGACAGTAAGGAAGCCGCTCCACATGTGGCGCGCCTCTTTTCCAGCCTGGAGCGATTCGGCGCCCACCGCCGCCGCGATGCTCTCCATCACCTGTTCCTCGACCGGCTTCGCAAGCCCGGCTACATGTTCCTTGGTCCAAACCGCAGGTACATCTTCCCCAGCCGGACATTCCTGCAGAAGATGGGCTTGTTCCGCGAAATGGATCTGCTACTGCGCCGGCTCGATCAGAATCCGCACGACCTGGAAGCGCTCCAAAACCTGGTCCGCGCCTCCAACGTCAGCTCCGATTGGAGCCGGTTGCACCAGGCGGCGCAGGAGATCCTGCGGGTACAACCGGGCGATGCGAACGCAGCCGCCTCGCTCGGCCTGGCACTGACGAATCTCGGACGCCTCCCGGAAGCCATCTCATTCCTGGAGGAAGTGATTGCCCGCGGGTCCAATCCGATGGCGAAGATCCGACTGTGTCAGGCGCTCACGGCCCAGGCTTACGAATCGGCCGACGCCGCGCGGCTGCTCGATGCCGTTGTGCGCCGCTCACGTCTGGCAGTGGAAGCGATCAAGGAATCCGCCGGCAATCCCGGTCTGCTGCGTAAAGTCCGCTTGAATGCGCTCCTCGATATGCTCTACTTCTCCGATCCGTTGCGCCTCAATCGGCCCGCCGAGAAAGAAGCACGCGAGATCTATGAAGAGTTTCGTGCCCTTTCCGAACGCAAACTGCCGGTTTTGGCCAAGATCTCGCTGAGCATGTCACGACTCTACTCCTGCTATGCGCTGTACCTCATCCTCGATCAGGAAGGTAACGCCAAGGCAGCGCAGTTGTTGAACGAGATCGCCCGCATCGATCCCGATTGCGTCCTCGCCGCGCGCCAACAGAAGACCGCCCTTGCGAAAAAGAAGTTGCGTGGCCGTTAGAGTCCGGCTCGTTTCAGCGTGGACCATTCCGGAAACGCGGCACTGTCGCCCGCGTGCCGCAGTAGGAAATTCTGCAGATCGGCTGTCCCGGCAGTCACCACGTGAGCGCAGCGTTTGTTCTTGCCGTCCTTATTGACGCACGGCTTCTCAAATGGCAATGCCCTCTCCCTGGTGAGCTTCGCTTCCAGCCATTTCGCGTCGATCCCCGCAACCTCCAACTGGTCCCCCTGGCTCCGAACCATCAGGAATTCATGTCCGCGAATCGCCGTACCCTCTTCCTGCGATGCCATGTCCAGGAAGAGATAATTCGAAATCCGGACGAGAGCAGCCGCGCGCTCTTCCGTCTCCTTGCCATTGGTCCATGTAAGCGAGTAGGTCCCGTCGGGCAGTTTCCGGAACGTCCACTTGTCGTTGTCGGCCACCCATGTCCCTCCGATGTCCGCGTCCTCGGCCAAGTCCCGTCTGTCTTCAAACAGTGGGTACAGGAAGTTGATGGGAGAGCAGCCGGTCAACAAAACTCCAGCCACCGCCAGAGCCATTCCCGCGAGTGAGTTCTTCATATTGTTCCTCTTTCGATGAGCCGCCATTCTTGAGCGGCCTCACCTGGAACAGCGTCACGGAAGAAGCGGGATTTCACTTCCCTCTACGAAATTTCAAAAATACTCGTGCGTAGTTGGCTGCCAGCAGCATCAGGCCAGTGCCGCACACCACCAGAACCAGCGGCCATGCAGCCTGATTGGACAACCAGTCGTTCGCCAAACGGATAACGCCAATGGCAAAGAAGAGCAATCCCATCGCAAAGAAATTCTTCATCTGCTTTGGGATGCTGACAAAGACAAACCCTGCCGCCACCAACGGCAACAGCACTTCAAACAGACGCGCTTCCGCCTGCCACTTTTGCTGGACGCTAGCCGACATCCCAAGGAACAACAGGCTCCCCAGCACATGTCCGGGGAGCACAAACCGGAATGCTCTTCCGACGCGTTTCAACAAATCCGTACCGAAGCGATCACACAGTTCCTGCAGCACCAGGTAGATACCGGCGTTGATCAGGAACAGGTACTCCACCTGGCCCCGCGTGAACGGAAACGTCTCCTTCAGCCATTGCGCGTATGGGTCGTGAAAACCGGCCAGACCGCTGAGCCCCAGCAACGTGAAACCCACACCCACTGGATAGAAGTACCCGGCGTCGGAGGATTTTCCGCTGCGCTCCAGAGCAAACCCGCTGGCAAAGAACACAAACGCCGCCGGAAGCAGGTTGAGAAACACGCGCCCCGTATCTTCCGAGAGCCACTCCAGCATCCCCAGCCGGAGCAGCGTGACGATGCTCAACAACGCCATCGACACAGCCATCAGCAGGGAGAAGACTGGCGCCCGCGTAAACCGCCGCAATCCGAAATACGCCGGCATCGACAACAGCAGCGCCCACCACAGTTGCGCATTCGTGATTAGCCGCAGATCCCACACGCGCCGGAAATCCTTCCAGCGGAGCAGCGGCTCCCATTGTTCCCGCTGCGGAAAAGCAGGCAGCGTGAACAGCCACGCGAAGGGCAGCATCAGGCAGAAGGAGAGCAGGAATCCAATCGCGATCCGCAGCCGGCGTTCCCTCCAGTAGCGGACGCCAAGCGCCAGCGGAACCGCCGCAGCCACCCACACCAGGACGGCCGCGGCCGGACCATTCCACCCAGACCTCTGCAGCAGGGACACCAGAAGCGCCCCTGCCAGCAGCATCCATCCGCCGAAATAGAGCGCCACTTGCGGCAACGACAAACTGCGCGCCTCCAGGATCCAGGAGTCCTCGCGCTCGCTCAGCTTCGCGTAGGCGTGCTTGAGCCGTTCATATTCTAAAGGCAACACCACGTGATCTGCCTGCCAGCGCTCAATCTCTTCCTGATGCGCGCGGATTTGCGCCGCTGCCCGAACCGCATACGAGGACGGCGCGGCCAGAACCGGTTCGCCCGCTAGAAACCGTTCCAGATCGCGAGCCAGTTCGGCCGCGGTAGCGTAACGGCGGTTCGCGTCCTTTTCCAGTGCCTGCAGACAGATATCCTGCAGTGCTCCGGGCACCTCGCGGTTCAACCGGCGCGGCAAAGCCGGTTCCACTTCGCATACGCTGCGCACCTGCGCCTGCCAGTCGCGTTCGCGAAACGGAGGTGACCCCGTCAGCATTTCGTAAAGGACAACACCGAGCGAGAAGACATCCGTCCGGGCATCCACGTGCTCTCCGCGCACCTGCTCGGGCGACATGTACCACGGTGTTCCCAGCGCTTCTCCCGACCGAGTGAGCCTACCTTCACTCTCGTTCTCCACTTCCAGCGCCAGACCAAAGTCCACCACTTTTGTTTCAAACGTTTGATCCACCAGAATGTTGGCGGGCTTCAAATCCCGATGAACAAAACTCCGCCGGTGCAGAAACTCCACTGCGCGAACCACCGGCAGCAGCAACCGCATCCGCTCCATCAGCGACAGTTTCGCCACCGCATCCGTGAACGGGCGTCCTTCGACGTACTCCATGACGAAGTGCGGCGGCTCATGATCCGGCCCCAACCCGTAAATGCGTACGATGTTCGGGTGCGACAGCTTCGCCAGGGCGCGCGCCTCCTGCAGAAACCGCTCCCGCAAGCGTTCATTCGCCTGATGCCGCGCCGCCAGCATCTTGATCGCAACAGGTCTGCCCAACTTGTCGTCCATCGCGAGATACACGCTGCCCATACCGCCCGAACCCAGTTCCTTCACCACCCGGTAGCCGGAAAGCTGATCCGGTATTCGGGAAGCCGCCGCTGGCAGATCCGCCGTCACCCTTCCGCTCATAGACTCAAATGCTTCCAACTGGGGGCGCAATTCCGCGGCGATGTCCGGATACTGCGCGCAGTACTCGTCCAGCGCAGGGTGCTCGCCTGCCGCTCGCCGGTCCACCCAATCCGCAATGGCCCGGCCAATCAATGAATCGTTTGTGCTCATGTCAGCTCGCGATACCGCTTGAGTGCCCGGTGCAGAAGCAGCGCCACTTGCTCGCGAGTCCTTCCCATCCGCTCGGCAACCGCCGCGGTCGCTAGCCCTTCGAATTTGGATAGCAGAATCACCGTGCGGTAGTCCTCAGGCAGAGCGTCCAGCCGCGACAACAGCCTCGCCACATCTTCGCCTTCGCGCAGGACGCGGCTCGGGGTGAGCGAGTCAACAGGTTCGTGGCCCCCCGGATTGGACTCGCTGCGAAACCTCACCGCAACCCCGCCGTCGCGCTTGGCGCGATCCTCATGACGCGCTGCGTCAACGATCACATGCCCCGCAATCCGTGCCAGCCAGCGGAAGAAACTCCCCGGAGCTTGATACTCAAATCTCTGCAAGTCGGTGGACGCACGGAGGAACACCTCCTGCAGCAGATCGCTCACTTCGTAACGTTGGGACAGTGCCTCGCCCATCCGGTAGTGGATCAGAACGGTGAGCCTCGCACGGTAGCGCTCATAGAGCACCGCAAACGCCTCCTGGTCTCCCGACCGGAAGCGCTCAATCAATTCGTAGCTCGTGGTTTGCGCGTCCATGCCGCCGCTTGTCTGGAGTATGCCACAACAAACGGAGATCCACTCATCAGCCGTCCTATGACGCAGCTAAGTAGCCGTAGAAGCGGCGTAACCGTCGGTGTGGACCGGAAGCCGGAACCCATCGCCGTTGGCCATCGGACCGGCCATCTCCTTCGCAAGTTCCTCGACCGCCGTTTTATAGGCTTCCGAAGGATAGGCCGCCTTCGGATTCGGAATCCATTGCACCACTCTGAAGCTCCCGCCGTCCTTATAGTCCGCCCCGGTCGGCACCCGTATCTCGGCCCCCTCTAACCATTGCCTGGCGTGCTTCACTGTGGCCCATGTCCGCGTCACGCGAAAGGCTCCACAGATGGAACTCGGCGGAATGGAATCGGTCGCCAGTTCACGGCCATAGAGGTTCTGTTGAATATCTTGTATTCGGACCTGATGGAGTTGCGCCTTCGGAATCGCACCTGGGGCTTCGGTCCCCTCGAACTGCGTCAGTTTCGAGAGCCCCTCCAGTGCATCCAGCACCTGGCGCGCATTCGTGTTGTAGCCGCTCTCCACGTAGACGAGGTAGATAAAGCATGACTGTTGAAGCCGTTCGGGCGTCGTCGGCAGCGGGAACAAGGCCGCAACACGGAAATCCGGCGTGATACAGACGGCAGAGTCGGGGTCGAGATCGCCTGCCCGCGAGAACCCTTGGATTGGGTCACGGACAGGATCGGCGGCTGTACTAAAGGCGGTGTTCGCCATTTGATATCCGCGGTACTTGGGCTTTGCATCCGCCACTCGTTTGGTAAAACCGCCGGCGAAAATGAGATCGGGCGGCCGGTCGTCCCCGCGAAAACATAGCCGCTTGATTCCGCCGTGCTTCAGGCTGGCGCCAGTTCGGATCGCCGGATACGGCCGGATGCCGCCGTGTCCCCAAACTGAAACCATCCGCTCGATGGCGGGGCGGTACTTCGCAATGCGCGCGTCACCCTGTTGCTTACAGTGACCCACGGCGCCCGAGTACGTCAACGGCTGAGGCGAAGTGACCGTGCGCTCCAGGTGCTGGATCAACCCTTTCAAACTGCTCGTCGATGCCCGGAAATCCGGGTTGACTGCCTTGAGGTCTTCGAGAAACCCCAGAAGATGGTTCTTCGCCATGGTTGGCTGACCATCCTATCATGCCGCTCACTTGTCTGGAGTATGCCACAATAAACAGAGATTCACTTCTCGAAGTCAATCACCGTCACACTGGCATGGATTTCCTGGCGGGGCTCAATCCCCAACAAATGGAAGCTGTCCGCCACGTCGAGGGGCCATTGCTCATATTGGCCGGCGCGGGCAGCGGAAAAACCCGCGTCATCACGCATCGCATGGCACACATGATTTGCGAATGCGGGATTGCGCCCTGGAACCTGCTTGCTGTCACCTTCACCAACAAAGCAGCGGGCGAAATGCGCGAACGCGTGAAGAAGCTGCTCGAAGGCAGGGTCCCCGGCGAAGGCCCCACCGTTTCCACCTTCCATTCCTTCTGCGTTCGTCTGCTGCGGCGAAACGGCGAAAAACTCGCCGATATCCGCCCCAACTTCACCCGCAATTTCACCATCTACGACGACGACGATCAGGTGCGGCTGCTCAAGTCCATCTACAAGCAACTCGCCATTGACGACAAAGCACTGCCCCCGCGAAGCGCGCTTTCCATGATCAGCAAAGCCAAGTGCGCCAAGACTTCGCCGGAAGAGATGGCGAACCAGGCGCGCGATCCGGTGTCGAAGAACGTGTCGGTGTTGTACGAACGCTACGAAGGCGCCCTGCGAACAGCCAACGCAATGGATTTCGACGACCTGCTTCTGGAAACCGTGCGCCTGCTGGAACACGATGCAGGCACTCGTCAGTATTGGAACGACCGCATCCACTACCTGATGATTGACGAGTATCAGGACACGAACCGCAATCAGTACGACCTGATGCGGCTGCTCGCCGGCGGCCGCAACAACGTCTGTGTGGTTGGCGATGAAGACCAGTCCATCTATAGCTGGCGCGGAGCCGACATCCGCAACATCCTCGACTTTGAAAAGGACTTCGGCCAAGCCAAGGTCATCCGTCTGGAGCAGAACTACCGCTCCACCAAGTCAATCCTCGAAGCTGCCGGCGCGGTGGTGGCCAACAACATCGAGCGCAAGGGCAAAACGCTGTGGACCGCGGGCGCCCCCGGCGATCTCATCACGCTGTATGAAGCGCTCGACGGGGAGAACGAGGCCCTCTGGATCGCCGAGACGATTGACCGCACCATGAAGCGCGACCCCGATGCGCACTTCGCCGTGCTCTATCGCACCAATTTCCAGTCGCGTCAGATTGAAGAAGCACTCCGCCGCTACGGCAAGAAGTACAACGTCGTCGGCGGATTGAGTTTCTACCAGCGTGCCGAAATCAAGGATATGCTGGCCTATCTGCGCATCCTGTTGACGCCCACTGACAACATGGGCTTCCTGCGCATCGTCAACACCCCCGCGCGTGGCATCGGCAAGAGCACAGTGGAGCAGTTGGACGCATACGCCGTTCACAATGAGCTGTGCCTGTGGGATGCGCTCGGCCAGATGGTGGAGGCGCGCCAGTTGGGAGCACGGGCTGAAGCAGCCCTCAATGCCTTCCGCGATCTGATCGTTGATCTACGCAACATCTCCGACCGCCCTGTGAATCAAGTCATCGACGCGGTGATCGAGAAGACGGGCTACATCCGCATGCTCGAGATGGACAAGAGCGAGGATGCCGAAGGCCGTATCGACAACATCAACGAATTGGTGAACGCCGCCGCTGAAGCCTCCGAGCGTGGCGAGAACATCGCCGCCTTCCTCGATCACGCGGCCCTGGTCAGTGATGCCGACCAGGTGGATGAGCGCTCGCAGATTTCCCTTCTGACGATTCACAATGCCAAAGGCCTCGAGTTCCCCGTCGTCTTCATTGCGGGCCTGGAAGAGGGCCTCTTCCCTCACATACGTTCCATTGATTCACCCTCAATGATCGAGGAAGAGCGCCGCCTCTGCTACGTTGGAATGACCCGCGCCGAAGTGCGGCTTTATTTGAGTTGGGCGCGCGCCCGCAGACGCTTTGGCGGCGGGCCGGCTGAGCCTTCCATCGCCTCCCGGTTCTTGCGAGAGGTCCCGCCGAATCTGCTGAAGAAGCTGGGCGGTGCGGCCAGCTACGGGTCGTATGGCGGCCGCGGCGATGTCGAACTGTTCAGTGAACAATACGAGGTGCGCCATAGCGCCCGCAAGAATCTCTACACCGGGAAGACGTATAATTCCGTAGAGAACGTCGCACATTTTTTCAAGGAGCGTGGCGCCGATCCGAGGCCGTTTGCCAATCGTACGCCGCCAGTGGCGCCTGCAGCGAAAAGCCCACCCGCGCAGCATTCCCTGTTTTCCGATTCGGAGCAGCCGCCGCAGGCAGAGCGTACACCGCCGCCGCGCCAGGCGCCGCCGGTAACGCAACAGCGGCCGGTTGGTGGAAAGCCGCCAGTGAAAAAGGGTAAGTTACATCCCGGGTCGAGCATTGTCCACCCAACTTATGGGAAAGGCACTATCGTCCGGAAAGAAGGGGAAGGGCCTGACGCCAAGCTGACGGTCAGTTTCCCTGGATATGGTTTGAAAAAACTCATTGCGAAGTACGCAGGACTAAGAGACGAATGAACACCAAGAACGTAACCGATAAGGCTGAACGGAAACAGATTAAGCGGACCGCCCGCAAGGAGGCCGCTCCCGCCGCTAAGCGCGCTGCCGGCGTGGCTCGCGGTTCCATGAAGAAGAAAGTACAGAAAATGGTCAAAGGCCAGCGGAAGCGCTAGCCAAAACCTAAATCTCCATCATGAGCCAGTTGCTCCGGACCAAGAGCATCGACGCGCTGATTGCCGCCAGCCAGGAGCCCGGCAACCGGCTCAGTCGAACTCTCGGTCCCTGGAGTCTGGTGGCTCTCGGCATCGGCGCCGTCATCGGCTCGGGGATCTTCATCCTCACCGGTACCGCTGCCGCCGGAGAAACGCGCAGCTTCCCTTCCATCTGGCACGCGCCGGTGCTCGACCTGTTGTTGAATGGCCCCGATGCCGTCTCCACCATCGGCCGTCTGGGCGCCGGCCCGGGGATTGCTTTGTCGTTTTTTCTAGTGGCTGTAGTGTGCGGGCTCGCCGGGCTCTGCTACGCCGAGCTTGCCTCCATGATCCCTATCGCCGGCAGCGCGTATACCTACTCGTACGCAACGCTCGGCGAAATTATCGCCTGGATCATCGGATGGGATCTCATCCTGGAGTACGCAGTCTCAAACATGGCTGTGGCTGTGGGCTTCTCGGCTTACTTCAACAACATCCTCGACGCCGTATTCGGATTCCATTTGCCCAAGGCGCTTTCCGAGCCGATGATCGTTGGCGATAAGGTGACTGGGAGTTGGTTCAACCTCCCGGCCTTCCTCATCCTCATGGCGCTCACAATGCTGCTGGTGCGCGGAGTCCGCGAAGGCACCGTCGCCAACAACGTGATGGTGGTAATCAAACTCGCCGCCATTGTGCTCTTCATCGGCGCAGCGGCGGGATACATCAAAACGGACAACTGGAGGCCGTTTTTCCCGAACGGTTTTTCTGGAGTGTTGACCGGCGGCGCGATCGTCTTCTTCACTTACATCGGCTTCGATTCGGTGTCCACTGCCGCGGAAGAATGCAAGAACCCTCAGAAGGATTTGCCGTTTGGGATTATTGTTTCTCTCGGCGTCTGCACACTACTCTATGTTGCGGTGGCGCTGGTGCTGACAGGCGTGCAGAATTGGAAGACGCTGAACAATGCCGCGCCGGTGGCCAACGCGCTTAAAGCTATCGGTCTCGACAATATCCGCGCTCTCGTGGCCGTGGGTGCGCTGGGAGGTATGCTCAGCTCGCTGCTGGTCTATCAATACGGGCAGGCACGTATCTGGTTTGCCATGTCGCGCGACGGCCTTCTGCCCAAGCTGTTTTCCAAAGTGCACGCCACGCACAAGACGCCGCACGTCAGCACGTGGATCGCGGGTCTCGTGGTGGGCATACCAGCCGGCATCTGGGACATCGACACCTTCGCCGATCTGAGCAACATCGGAACGCTGTTCGCTTTTGCGCTGGTCTCCGCGGGTGTGCTCGCGTTGCGTAAAAAGCAACCGGACCGGCCGCGCGGATTCCGTGTCCCCTTCGTTCCCGTGCTTCCGATCCTTTCTATCCTCTGCTGCCTCATCCTGATGCTGAGCTTACCGCTGATGACGTGGTACCGCTTCTTTGTCTGGCTGCTCATCGGACTCGTCATCTACTTCACGTTCGGCAAGAAAAACAGCGCCCTCGCCGGACGGCAATAAATTCTGGGAGATATCAAAACATGTCTTTGCGTGAACAACTGCGCGGCGTCGTCGGATTCCCGATCACGCCCTTTCAAAAGGATCTTTCGTTGGATCTGGCGGCCCTTGAATCGAACGTTATCGAGATGATCAAGTACCCATTCTGCTCGCTCGTTGCCGCGGGCGGCACAGGCGAAATCTACTCCATGACCCCCAGCGAGAACGTCGAGGTGGTCCGCCGCACCGTGGCCGTCGTCAACGGCAAAATGCCCGTCATGGGCGGTGTCGGCTTCAACACGCCCATCGCCTGCCAGATGGCGCGAGAGATGGAAAAGGCCGGCGCAGACGCCCTGCTCGTCATGCCGCCCTACTACACCAACGCACCCACGCAAGGTCTGCTCGAATACTACGCCGCCGTTGGCCGCTCCTGCGGCATACCGCTGGCCATCTACAGCCGCGATTGGGCTGTGTTCACACCGGACATGGTTGCCAGGCTTTGCGAAATGACCCCCACGCTGCAGATCTGGAAAGACGGTCAGGGGGACGGCCGCAAGTATCAACGCATCATGGCCAAGGTGGGCGACCGTCTCGCATGGATCGGCGGACTTGGCGACGACTGCGCCGCGGTCTACTTCGCCATCGGCGTGCAGGGTTACACGTCAAGCATCTCGAACACCCACCCCAAGCTCTCACTGGCAATCGCCGCCGCTGGTCTCAATCGCGACTTTGTCACTCTCAACAGCCTGCTCGCCAAGTACGTCCAGCCGTTGTTCAGGCTGCGTGATCACAAGAAAGGCTATGAGGTCTCGGTGATGAAGAAGATGATGGATCTGATCGGACAACATGGCGGCCCGGTGCGGCCCCCGCTGGAAGATGTGACGGATGCGGAAATCCCGGCCATCCTGGAACTCGTTGAGTTGTACAAGGATTTTGCGTAGCGTATGCTGCACCCCTCCATCTTTCGCGAGTACGACATTCGCGGAGTCGCCGACCGCGACCTCCCCACCCCCGATGTCGAGCAGTTAGGCCAGGGCTTCGGTACATACCTGCGGCGCGCCGGCGTTACCCGCATCACGTTGGGCCGCGATTGCCGGCTCAGTGGCGACAGGCTGCACGGCGCGCTGCTCAAGGGCATGCTCTGCACAGGCTTGCAGGTCACCGACATCGGTGTCGTGCCCACCCCGCTGCTCTATTACTCCGTGTTCCACTTGCAGACAGGCGGCGGTGTGATGATCACCGGCAGCCACAATCCGGCCGAGTACAACGGATTCAAAGTGATGGTGGGCAAGAGCACCATCTTCGGCGCGGAAATCCAGAAGGTGCTGCAGATCATCCAGAGCGGTGATTTCGAGCAGGGCGAAGGCTCGGTCACGGATGCCGACGTCTCGGAAGCCTACATCAGCGAGATCGCGCCGCAGTTCCAGTTCGCGAGCCGGATCAAGGTCGTGGTGGACGCCGGTAACGGCACGGCCGGCCCCACCATGCACCGCCTGTTGGAACGCCTGAATGTGGATGCCACCGAGATGTTCTTCGATATGGATGGGGCGTTTCCGAACCACCACCCCGATCCCACCGTCGAGCACAATCTCGAACATCTCAAAACCGCCGTGCGCGAGCAAAAGGCGGAACTTGGCATTGCCTTCGACGGCGACTCGGACCGCATCGGCGCAGTGGACGAGAACGGCACCGTCGTCTGGGGCGATTTCCTGATGCTCATCTACGCCCGCGAGATTCTCACCCGCAAGCCCGGCGCCACCTTCATTGGTGAGGTGAAGTGTTCGCAGGTGATGTACGACGAGCTGAAGAAGCTCGGCGGCAACCCGATTATGTACAAAACCGGCCACTCGCTCATCAAAGCCAAGATGAAGCAGGAGCACGCCGAGCTTGCCGGAGAAATGTCCGGCCACATGTTCTTCGCCGACCGCTACTATGGCTTCGACGACGCATTGTACGCCGCCTGCCGGCTGATCGAAATCGTTGCCGCTTCCGGCATGCCGCTGTCGGCGCAATTGGCCGGGCTGCCCAAGACCGTCTCTACTCCCGAACTCCGCTTCGATTGCCCCGATGATCAGAAGGTGGCGGTCGTCTCCAAAGTGGCCGGCCACTTCCGCAAGATCCGCCCTGTTTCTGAAGTCGACGGCGTACGCGTCCTCTTCGATCATGGTTGGGGACTGGTGCGCTCCTCCAACACGCAGCCAATTCTCGTCATGCGCTTCGAGGCGGAGACCGCGGAACAGTTGCAGTTGTACCGCGATGAAGTGGAAGCCGCTGTCCGCGCCGCTTCAGCCTGAAGCGTCCTGCGTTGCTAGCATAACGAGATGGAATATCCGATGCGCATCGGTGGCGAGGCGGTGAAGTCCTCGCAGCCGCAGGACGTTCACCTTCCTTTTGACGGCACCACTGTCGGCACTATCTACCAGGCGGAGAGTGCCCAGGTGGAGGCCGCTATCGCCGCCGCCAAAGCTGCGGCGCGCCTCATGCGGGAGATGACCCTCGACGAGCGGTCCACCATTCTGCGCAAGTCTTATCAACTGTTGATGGACCGGCAGGAGGCCTTCGCCATAGCCATCAGCTCGGAGTCCGGCAAGCCCATCAAGGAAGCACGCATCGAGGTGGAACGCGCCGCGCTGACGCTGCTCTTCTCGGCGGAAGAGGCGCACCGACTGCATGGCGAAGTGATCCCGATGGACGCCTCTCCTTCTGGAAAAGGACACATGGCGATGACCGTCCGCGAACCTTTGGGGGTGATAGCGGCAATCACGCCATTCAACTTCCCCTTGAATCTCTCGGTGCACAAGATTGGACCAGCGCTCGCCGGCGGAAACGCGGTGGTGCACAAGCCGGCCTCCACCACGCCGATCAGCGCGGTGATGCTGGCGGAGCTGTTCCTGGAATGCGGCCTTCCCAAGGGCGCACTCAACGTCATCACCGGACCCGGCGGTTCCATCGGCGAGCAACTCGTGTTCCACAAAGATGTTGCGATGATCACCTTCACAGGCAGCCCCGAAGTGGGACTCCGGCTGCGCAATCTCGCCGGCATGAAGCGCGTCACCCTGGAACTGGGCAACAACTCCGCCGTCATCATCGAACCCGACGCCGATTTGGCCGAGGCCGCGGGCCGGTGCGTCGCCGGAAGCTTTGCCCATTCCGGCCAGGTGTGCATTTCCGTGCAGCGTATCTTTGTTGCCGAACAGGTCCGCGGCGAGTTCATCGACCGCGTGATCGAGGGCACGCGCAAGCTCAAACTGGGCCACCCGCACGACGGCGCCACCGACATCAGCTCGCTCATCACCGAACGCGAAGCCGCGCGAGTGGAGAGTTGGATTCAGGAGGCGGTCGGCCGCGGTGCAAGATTGCTCACAGGAGGCCGGCGCAACCGGTCGACAGTGGAGCCGACGGTGCTCGCCGACGTCCCCGCGGGGGCCCAAATCGCATGTAAGGAGGCCTTCGGACCGGTGGTGGGCATCAACAGCTATGAGAGCCTCGATGACGCTATCGCGATGGTGAATGCCTCCGATTACGGGTTGCAGGCGGGCATCTATACACGCGACATCCAACGGGCATTCCGCGCCGCACGACAGGTCCATGTCGGCGGATTCATGATCAATCAGATTCCGCAATACCGCGTCGATCAAATGCCCTACGGCGGCGTCAAGATGAGCGGCACGGGCCGCGAGGGTCCGAAGTACGCCATCGAGGAGATGACCGAACCGAAGCTGATCTGCTGGAAGCTCTAACTCGCCGGCTGGAAGTCGTATCCGAAGCCCGGCCGGTCGTGCGGCTTGGTGTAGATGCCTTCAGGCCCGCGCGAAATCTCGTACTGCTCTTCAAACAGCGAGTAGACTTCCTTCGGGCCTCCTGGCGCTGGCATGAACAACTCCGCCCACGGCGCGTTGACATTGGCGTAGGTCCAGTGGATCGCCGGATTGAGGCCGCCACCGTGCGGGATAACAGGTATGTCGTAAGCGCTCGCCATCGCGCCGATTCGCCGCAGCTCCGTCAGTCCGCCGCACCACTGAATATCGGGCTGCCAGATGGAGGCACCCTTTGCCTCCAGCAGGTAACGGAAGCCGTAGCGCCCGTATTCGTGCTCGCCCGTGGCGATGCGGGTGGATTTGATGGCCGCATTCAGTCGCCCGAATCCCGCGTAATCGTGCGGCTGCAAAACCTCCTCCACCCAATACACACGGTACGGTTCGAGCATCTCGCACATCTCGATGGTGTACCGCTCGGTCCAGGCCATCCAGCAATCGAGCATGATGTCGCCATCGGGTCCGAGAGCGGTGCGCGCGCGCTTTACGAGTGCGACATTCTTCTTCATCCCCTCGCGGCCGTCGGCCGGCCCATGCGGTATCGCCAGCTTCAACCCCTTGTAGCCGAACGCCACGTGCTGCTCGATGTCGTTGCCCGTGCAATAGGCTGGTACCCGATCCTTCACCGCACCGCCAATCAGCCGGTAAACCGGCATCTCCAGCGCCTTGCCGATGATGTCCCACATGGCGAGGTCCATGCCGCTGATGGCGTTCATCGTCACACCCATGCGCCCATAGTGCATGGTGGAGCGCCAGTTGATGTCCCAGTTGCGCTCAATGTCGAACGGGTCGCGGCCCATCATCAGTTTGCTGAGATGCTCCGTCACGACGGTGCCTCCGCCGGGCCCGCCGTTGCCGTAGCCCTTGATACCCTTGTCCGTGGTGATCTCGACGGTGAAGCTCGGCATCTTCCCTGCGTCGGGCATGAAGAGCGAGCGCGTCGCCTTGTATTCCGGATAGACGGACATCGGGTTGGCCACTTCCACGCCTTGGGTGGACCAGGATCCGGGAGTTGGCGTGAAGGCTGGCGCAGGCTTGATCGGGCGGGTGCGCACCAGCCGGATGCCGGTGATTTTGAGCTTGCTCTTCTCGCCAGCAAAGGGCAGCGGGGGAGCAGCCTCGGCGGAAGGCAGGAACGAGTCTTTCAGCATCGCCGCGGCGAACGGTGTGGCACGGAGCAGGTGGCGTCGAGTCATTGGGAACCTCCGGAGAAGAATATTGAATGGCGGCAGTTGGCGTCAAGGGGAAGAGCGCAACCGTGCAGATATCTGTATCGGTGATATGCTTGTATGCATGAGGACGACACTCAATCTCGATGACAACCTCATGCAAGCCGTGAAACTGCGCGCCGCCGAAACTGGCCGGACAGTCACGGAAATGACGGAATCCGCCCTTCGGGAATTGTTGCGCAATGAGACGAAGCCTCAAACCCAGTACCGGTTGCGATTGAAAACCGTCAAAGGAACCGGCCCCCCTCGTGTCGATTTGGATGACCGCAATGCGTTGATCGACTTCCTGGATGGACGCGAGTGATAGCGATTGACACGAATGTCCTCGTCTACGCGCACCGTCAGGAACTGCCGCATCATAAAGTGGCATTGCAGTGCCTCATCCACTTCGCGGAAGGACAAACGCCATGGGCGATCCCGGTTTTCTGTTTAGGGGAGTTCGTCCGGGTTGTGACGCATCCACGCGCCCTACAGCCGCCCTCCAGTCTGGGCGATGCATTCTCAGCCTTGGACGGTGTATTGGCAAGCCCCTCGGTAAGAGCCATTAGTCCGGGCGCTCATTACCCCAGTCTGTTCCGGCAGGCTGCCAAGGCTGCGGACGCTCGCGGCAACCTCGCGTTCGATGCCCAGATCGCCGCGGTTTGCCTGGAGCACGGCGCGTTGTCGATCGTCACCTTCGACCGGGACTTCAGCCGGTTTCCCGGGCTCCGGGTTGTTTCCCCAGGCGACTGAACTATGCCCCGTCTCTACGCCGCAGAAACGCCAATCCAGCGCTCCACCTGGGGCCGCCGGGTTACCGCCCATTGTCAGTCGATTAAGGTGGACAAACGGGCGAGCACTTCATCCACCAAGAACTTAGGAACCTTCTCGATGAACCGGGCTCGCCGGGCGTGCAAGTCCAGCACGCGGGCCTGATTGCAGAGGACCACCCCCGAGGTTTGAGTCCCAGTTCCACTCAACGAGACTGCGAACCCCGCATGGCGCGCGAAATTGCCGCCTTGTGAGATCGGGCAAACCAACGGAGTACCCATCACGTTGAACTCGGCTGGAGACACAATCAACACGAACCGTGCGCCCGCCTGCTCACGGCCTTGAGTTGGGTTCAGATCAACATGGTAGGTGTCGCCGCGGTTCACCTAAAGCGCCTCGCGACCGATCGCCGGAGCATCCAACCATGCTTGGTCCTCCGCGGACAACGGGGCCGTCAGGTCGCATTGTGCGACGAGGTCGGCCAGTTGATATCGCTTCTTGCACATGTCCATGCCGGCAAGCTTCCGCAGCCAAGCCTCGAGGGTGAGTCCCTCCAAGGCAGCCTTCGCTCGCAGGGCTTCCGCCTGTTCGGAGGGAATTTGGATCATAGTCATCAGATTTAGGATTTGTTAAGAAATAACATTTCCACCTGACGGCCTGATTTCGTAGTTCCATTCGCCGTGGAAATCGTCGCGCCGGAGGTTGATGCCGGACATCTCGTCGTCGGCAACCTTGATTCCGGCGGGGTAAGAGTTGCTGT
>JACQZR010000006.1 GCA_016213775.1 Acidobacteriota bacterium | reverse complement strand
TTGAGCAAGGCGTGGTCCAGTAAGTCGGAGGAGATGACGGCGGTGTCGGCGTCGAGGAATTCGCAGCAGTATTCCTGACGGAACTGGTGAGCGGGCATGGTGGCCCGCTGCTCGTCGAGGAAGGATTGCGGGATGCGAGGGCAGTCACTGGCGGGGACGCTGACGCGCTTCCAGTGGGGGCCGGCGGCCGGGTCGACGGAGTGGAAGATGTCGAAGAAGAAGCCCTGACGGCCTTTGGGCGTGGAGAGCACCCAGATCTGGGCATTGGGACTGGTGGCGATGGTCGGACGGATAGCCTGGTAGAGCTCGTCTTCGACGCGAGCGGCCTCATCGAAAATGAGGAGGGAGACGCCGGAGAAGCCGCGGATGGTGTCTTCTTTGCCGGGCAGGCCGACGATGCGCGAGCGATTGGGGAAGAGTGCGGAAATTTCGTTGGTGCCGTCGCCGCGGATGGGGATGCCGAGCATAGGAAGGAAGCCGCGGACCTTATTGAGAAACTCGCCGGACTGGCGGGCTGATGGGGAGAGCACTAACGAGAGTGAATTCGGGTTGGTGAGCGCCTGGTGAATGGCTTTGACGGCGGTTACGGTGGACTTACCCCACTGGCGACAGCAGTTGATGATAATACGGAGGGCGGGGTCAGTTAGTAAGTCCGATTGGATGGGATCGGGGGATAATTGTAGTGCGGCGGCTAAGTCAGCAGGTGAGTCGAAGGTAATAGGGACAGGCGCAGGAGTGGTCTGGTGTTTCCGCGGCGCGCGCGGCTTGCCGTTGTTTACGTGAATCGCTGGCATGATTTCTGGCTCTCCGTTTCTAGGGACACTTGTCGCTCTCCCGTTCCTGATTGGCGGGCGGTGCGTGGTCTATCTCATAGTTGAATTGCATGAAACGTCATGCGGCGAGGTCGACCGGCGGGTCGTTCCAACGATCGAGCCGATCCTGAAGCTCATCCTTAGTGGGAAAATAACGCGAAAGTGGGTTGTAATTGTCGGGATTCTGGTAGATGGACTGGTCGTCGTTCTCAGGACCCTTCCCGGATTCCATTTCGGTTTCCGGTGCTGCTGGCGGCGGCGCAGGTTCGGGGGTGACCTCTTCGGCAGCGGCAGCAGACTCCGGCTGCACGAATTCGATGACGTTGCTGGACGGGAAGAAGATCACGTCCTCGTCTTCGGGCTGGGGATTGCGGCGTGGCTTCTCGCCAAGACGCATGGTCTGCAACTCGATCAACTCCTTGCGGGAGCGGCTGATGAGGCGTTTCAGAGATTCCTCGCAGGACTGCATGCGGTAGAGAATGCCGGGGTGCGCTTTCTCGAGGCTGGAGATGGCGGTGCACTGGCGTAGCTCGGCGGTGACGGGGTAGTAGGCATGCTCGACTGCGTCCTTGGTGACGATCATTTCGGTGGAAATCATGCCGGTGGTCTGGCCCCAGGCACGGCGAATGCGCCAGCGGGCGTTGACAATGTCGGTGACGAGGTCGCGCTCTTCCTGGCCGATGGGGTTCCATTCGTTGACGTAGTTGGTGAGGAGACGCTCGTACTTGGTGGGGTCCTCGTTGGGGTGGATGATCTGAGGGGAGTACATGCCGTGGATCGTGGCGGCGCGGCGGCAGCGTTCGATGCCATCGGGGGTAGCTGGGCCGCGGGAGCGCGAGCCGTTGAGACGGGAAGCGTTTTTCTGGGCTTCGGAACGATCGTGTTTCATAGTGGGCTATTGCCCTCCTTCTGGTCTTAGCTTCGATGAGGGCCAAGGGAGGACTACCTCAATGGAGAGGGGATGTTGTTGGAAAGAGGGGAGAAATAAATGTGACTTCGGCGTGATCGTATTTTTCTACTTTTGTAGTTTCAGGAGCAGGCTGATTCGCCGTGAGGCGCTGGACGATCTGATGACCTTTCGCCAAGTCGCGCGCCGAAAGTCTCCAACGCCAAGTAGAACGCACTGCGCTCGTCCCCACTGGCACGTGACGCGAGGCCGACAATGTGGGCCTTCCGGGTCGGCCTGGCCTCACCGAGTCGGTGGGCAAACCGCGTCGCTTCGACCAGCGACAGACTAGAGACAATGTAAAAGGACCGTTCACGATGCTCAGTCGAATTGAAGCGGAGGAGAACTTGAAGGAAAACGGCGGGAATTGTCTCGCTCGAAGAAGTGAAAACAATCACTAGTTCTCCTCGAACCCCGAATTCTCGAACTTCAGCGTCCGGCAGTTCTCCGTGACTGTGCGAACTACGTTGTCCGGGGCCCCGGAGGGGATCTCAGCTTCGATCTCAATAGCGATGGTCACCTTGGCATCGAGCAGCCCGGCGAGATGCTGCACCACCGAACTGGCGATCAGGTCGACGTCGCGGGAGAGGCGGGTGGCGTCGATCTTGGCGGAACCGTGGAAACGGCGAAGCACTGGCGTCTGCGGTTTCGTGCCACCGTCTCCGGTGCCCTTGCCGGTTTCTCTTCCTGCTCCAGCGGTACCTATGCCAGTCGTGCCGGTCCCGGCTCCCGCACTTTCACCAGTGCCGGAACCAGTCCCTGTAGTCGTCGGCGGTGCGGAATCCTTTTCCATCTGGGCCGCGGCAACTTGTGGCTTCACCACCACGCTGTTTGCGTTCAGTTGGACAATCGGGCGGCAGCCCACTTCGAGACCACGATACCGGTCAGCGGTGGCGTCGTAGAGGTCGGCATACCCGAAAGTATCCTGCGCCCAGGTGAGCAGGCCCACTCCATCCTGGATCGCGTCCAGAATCACTTGCGCGTTCTTGACGCGCGGAAGATAGAGGTATTTGGGGAAGTCATCCACCAACTGCTTCACGCCAACGTGGTTCCCGCGCCACAGCGGGACCTGGTCAATTTCAAATCGCAGGACTGCGCCGGCCATACTGGTGATCAGGAGCCCGTCGTTCTTCAGCTTCTTCGACGCCCGTTCCGCCAACCACTCCTGCCCCTGAAGCCTGAACTCCTGCCACTCGACCGCAGGGAACGCCTGGCCAGCCTCTGGCCGCTTCTGCCCGGCGACAAGCAGCCAGACATACGTCTCCGGAATTCTGCCCTTCACGGCCTGATCGGAGCCCGTCAAACGCTGCTCCACTTGATTGGCCTGGAACGGCGTCAAGTTTAGCGAAACCGTTTCCTTCTCAATGGATTGCCAGGCCAGGTAGGAACGGACTGCCTTGTCGAGGTCCACGAACCGGGTTTTGTCGGCTGCCAGGAAGACCAGCATGTTGCCGCAGTTCCGGCCCGCCGAACCCCGATTGAGGATTTCAGCCGCCGCCTGCCGGCCTGCACTCGAATCTGTCTTCGCGCTGTGTGGATGATCCGGACTCAGGATGACCAATTTCGCCTCAGGCTCATCCACTACGTCACTGGAACCGGCCGCGCACGGATGAACCTTGGCGAAATCCCCACGGTGCTTCGCCTCTTCCACCAGCCTGCGCCGGATCTCTTCCGTCACGTCCTCCGGGTGATACCGTTCGGCTCGTTCTTCGGCTAGCCGGTTCACGCTCGGCTGCGTCGCATACCAGTAGCGGCTCCCATCGACATACAGATAAGTGGCCTGGTCCGCCAGCTTCCGCAACGCATCGCCAAACGTCCCGGATGTCTCGCCTGGTTGGACGCAACCGAGCTTGATCTGTCGGTCTTCCAGGCCCTTTTTCGTCGCATCCTGAGTCGGCGCGGAGCCGAGATACAGCGTGCGGGCCACCCGGCGCGCCGCGGAGTACCGCCCCAGCATCGGGTTCTCGCGGTCAATTCTCAGGGGCAGTGAACTCGGCCCGTCGATATCCTTCTCGATGATCGGGTCCCAAACCGGTGGCAGATAGCGCGTCAGTTCGCTCTGAACTGCGGGCGCGTCCACGGGCACGCTTGCCGGCAGGATCATGAGTCCCTTGTCCTCGCGCTCCCACAGGGCGTGAATCACCGATGACATCAGGCGCAGAACGCCGCGGGTCCGCTGGAATTTATCCAGGGTAGACCAGTCGTTGTACAGCCGGTCAAACAGCTCCGGGTGGATCGGATACGCCGCCTTCATCCGGCGCTCGTACTCCGATTTGCCTGCGTCGGACGGGAACTCCTGTGCGTATTTGCGGTACTCATCCGCGAACGCCTTCACCACCGCATCCCGTGCAATGAACAGTTCCGGATCTGTTATCGGCTGGAACAAACGCCGCCGGACAATCTCAAATCCTTCTTCGGCGCTCGCCGGGCGCCACGACGTCTCAACGCGCTCGATCACATTCTTCAAGCGCTCCAGCGCTGCCAGGCCGCCCTCACCGCCGATTTCGTTCTGCGAGGAGGGGATACTGACCACCAGTAAGGTCTTGTCGGCCAGCTTCGCCGACTCGCTCAGTGTCTGCGCAAAGGTGAAGTGCGCGTCGAAATCGCCGGCGGGCAGGTCCGACTTGTTGTAGAGTTGCCGTGCATAGGCCACCCACTCGTCGATCAGGATCAGGCACGGCGAGAACTTATTGAAGAGCAGCCGTAGGGAGTCGCCAGGGCTGACGGCCTTCTCGTCCGCGCTGCGCACCATCGCGTAGCCCTCTTTGCCGCCGAGTTGCCATGCCAGTTCGCCCCACATGGTTCTGACGACAGTCCCATCCGGCTTCTTGTGAATATCGGCCGGCGACATCCGGTTGCCCACCAATACGGCGCGCCGGACCGTTGGAGGCTGAGAAACCCCTGCCATTTTAGTGACCGTTTCCAGTCCCGGCAGTTGTCCCATGGGCACGCCGGCAAACAGATGCCACAGCGCCAACATCGAATGCGTCTTGCCGCCCCCAAAGTTTGTCTGCAACTCCACTACTGGGTCGCCGCCATGTCCGGCCAGCCGGAGCAGTGAGTTCGCAAGCAGTTTTTGCAAACCTTCGGTGATAAAGGTTCGGCGATAGAATTCAATCGGATCCTTGTATTCGTCCGAGCCCTCACGCAGATAGACCTGCCAGAGATCGGCCGCGAACTCGGCTTGCTGGTAGCGCCCGGACGCCACATCCGGGTGTGGCATCACAATCTCCCGCCACGGACGCAACCCTGTGGCAGGCTTGCCTTCCACTGCGATGCTCGATTCCCTCCGCTTCTGGCTCCTGAGTTGTTCCTCGAACTTGACGCGAAGGATCTCAGCTTTCATCTGCTCGACGGCCTCGACCTGCTCCGCCGACACCGCCGCCAGCAATCGCGACACGCTGTCTATCGCGCGGTAGGCATCATCCGTGGAGAAAGCCTTCTGGTGGGCCCATTTGTTTCGCACGTCGCGGAGTTCGAATGCCAGGCTCCGCTCCGAAGGGCCGAGGATCTTCTTGAAGCAGTCGTTCCACAACTCGCACATCACCTGCAGCAGGGCCTGCGTGTCCCAATTCAATCCCTTGCCGTCTTTGCCTGGCCGCTGCCAGTCGGGTAAGCCCGGCATAGCGGTCTCGACCCACCGGTCCTTATAAGTTGCCTTCAACTCGCGCTCGACGTAGGGGCGCAATCCATCCTTCAAGAGCTCTAGTGCTTTGCCGACTCGTTCGCTATTCGTGATGGCCATAATATTCCGGCTGCCTCCTACCTCAACTCAACTCAAATGCTTCCGACGCCACTGGACCGGGCGTCATTCAGGTGCCTCCGCCGTTTGAGATCCGCCCAGCACTGCGAGCAATCGCTCCATTTCTCGCCATAGCTTGTCGAAGGACGGCGCAACTCGAGCCTGCTGCAGGTCGAAGATGGCGGCTAATGCGGGTTGATCCACAGCCGGCGAATAGTTGCCGTTCGCCAGTCTGTCTTTCAGCCATTCCTTGGCTCCACGAATCGCTTCCGGGTCTGATGGGACCTTCACATCTTGAGGCAGCTTGAAACGTCCCCGCAAAGACTCCGCCGCTGCCAGAAACCACGACTCGAACTCTCTTCTCGGCAGCACGACCGCGATCGGCAGATCGGACCGCGTCGCCAGTGCGCGAGCCAACAGATCTGGAGCCATCGTCGCAGGGCAGTCGTCGTCCGCGTCCATCAGAATCAATAACCCCCCGGAAGGTGCTACTTTCGCCGTGGCCAGTTCGACGGCCTTTTCCAGTTCGCCTGGTATCGGGAGTTTCGATCTCGGGAACCTGACGGGGTGTGGAATCTGCAATTCGATATGGCTGCCTATGGCCGCGGCCATGCGCCTCAGAAGAACCGGGACAGCACTGATTTCACCGTGCCCTTCCACGATACATGCGAGTTGTACTTGCATCAAGCGGGCACCTTATCGAAAAGGTGCAACTGACGCGTGCTCTCCCCGAATAGGATCGTGTCAGGCTCCAATTGTCCCAACCGCAGCAGTTCACCTGGCGTATAAAGGCCTCGCCGCAGCATAGCAACACTGGCCGGATCGATAGGAGCGATCTCCGTATCGCCTTTCTCAGCATGCACCGCCAGAATAGACTCGCGGTTCAGGTCCACGATGTCCAGCAGATCAGGGCTATGGCTGGTCACGACGATCTGAGTCTCGCCGCTGGCCTCCCGAAGCGCATCGAGCAGAATACCAGCCGCGGCCGGGTGCAAGGCGATCTCCGGTTCTTCCATCCCAACCAGCGTGATGCGCTTTCCGTTCCCGGTCTGGAAGAGACTGAGCAATATTCCAAGGGCGCGGAGTGTGCCGTCAGACATGTTCGCCGCCAAAAAGTGCCAGGGATTCTTCGCGCCGGCAACCTCCTGTTGGAACTCAAGAGTCTCGCGAGGGCCTAGAACACGAGCTTCTACTCCTTTCACCCCTGGTACTACTTTCGACAGGTATTCCTCGATTCTCAACTTCTGCTTGGGGCGCAGTTCCCCGAGAAGGCGAAAAACGCTGGTGGCGTTGCTGCCATCCCGTGCCAGCAGTTCCCCCGAATCGGAAGTCTGGAGTTCCCGCATCCGATCGGGATTCAGGTTGTAAAAGGCCATGTGCGAGAGGGAGTCATAGACCGGCCGGAATTCTGTTTCCCCCGAGGCTGCCACCAAGTGAAGGCGATCCCCAGGAACCGGCTTGTCAAGGCCTGCCCCGGTTCTCACACCGGACTCAACACGGAAACTCGCACCATTCCCCCCGCGTACCACGCACTCTTCGGTCTGGACTTCGAACGCTCCTCTGGGCTTGGCCGCGATCTTGAATGCGTAGTGGCCGGGAGAGCCATCCGGCAAAAGAAATTCCAGCCGCATTCCAAAGTGATTCGGATGGCCGCTACCGCGCCGCCGCACTTCGTTGATTCCGCCGCGGTCGCGGAGAGCGTGATCGAGCGTCGTTCGCAGCGCATCCGCAACAAAGCGAACGGCATCCAGAAAATTGCTCTTGCCCGATCCGTTAGGTCCCACCAGGAACGTCAACGCACCCAGTTCTACATTGCAGACGGCGATACTTTTGTAGTTCTTGACAATTACACGCCGCAAGAATGGAACGTCGCTCATGCCGGACCCTCCGCGCGAGCCGGTAGCTCGCTCAGAGTGTAGTCCACGCTCTCCGCACGGAACGTAGTCTCGACTTGAGAGGGTCTATGAATGAAGTAGAGATCGTCGGGCTTGTTCAAGATTTGTCTGTCCCAATTTAGCCCTTTCTCGCATTTGCCTGGCTGCTGCCAGTCAGGGAAAACCGGCTTGGCCGTCCCAATACCCTTATGGGCGCAAAGGGTGGGGCACGCATCTCCAGTAGAGTCAGAAACGGTCTGTTTCCCGATCTGTGGTTTCATTCCCAACTCCATTCTCCGAGGTTAACGCAGTTCAAATGCTTCCGACGCCATCGATGGCCACGCCACCACGAGGCTGTTGTAGTAGCCCGCCTCTTCCGCCCAGCCCTTGCGCTCGCAGAGCGTGTAGAGCCGGTACGCGAGATCGCGGGCGATCTCGGCCATACCACCGATCTTCGCTTTCAGATTCGCCGCTTCTGTCTCGCCGTGTTTGTCGAGGCGGCGGATCAGATGCTGGGTGACTTCCCAGACCGTCAAGCGATTGTCGGATGCCGGATCCCAGTCTTCGGGAAGCTCGTCGCGACGTAGCAGCCGCACCTTGCCGACACGGGAGTGCAAAATGCCCGCCTCCGACAGGCCCGAAATGCTGAGCGCCTTCGCCGTGGCCAGCACCTCTGCTTCTCCATAGAGGCCCTCATCGTACTGGTGCTGCTCAAACCAGGCCAACGCCCAGCGCGTGTCGGGGTCGAACTCGCTCTCCAACTCGGAGAGGACCTCGTCGAGGCCCTGGTTGATCAGGGACAGGGCCGTTCGCACTCGCATGGGCGACCCGTCCGTTTCGAGTACCTTCTTGTACCGGGAGAACACCGCCATCCCTGGCCCGATTGCCGCTTGCGCGAGATCGACTGGCGCGATATTGCCCTTCTGCAAGTCCCGAAGCGCGCGAGGCAGCTCGTTCTTCAGCGACGCGAGAAAGTCCTTACGGGTTGTTAATGGAGCTGTGCTAGCACGCGCCCTGCACGCCAGAACTATGGATGATGCTAGGGCATTGCTGTCGATGCTTCTGCTCCGAGCACTTCGCTCGCTGCGCATCGGCCACGTGGCAGTCACTTGAAACCCAGCGCTTAGGAGCCCCTCGAGCATTGTCTCCCAGCCCGTTGACGCGGTGGTCACAACACCACCATCGGCGTCCTCATCGTCGCTCTCTGCCTGCTTGAACGCATAATAGACGGTGAGAGGAAAGTCCGCGTGCTGTACTTGCAGCATAGCGTTGAAGACGCGTGCCGCGCCCTCTTCGAAGAAGCGACGTGCCTGTTGTTGATCACCGCCAAAACGTTCCGGAGCCGCAACGAGTTCCAGTTCCTTGGGAACCAACAGCGTGCTGAATAGCTGAGGGTAGATAGCTAAGAGGCTTCTTCGGAGCCAAACGTAGAAGAAGTCGGACAAATCGGCGTAGCCGATATTGTCGTAATAGGGTGGGTCCGTACAGACTATGTGCTTGCCGCCTGGTGTTACGCCACCAATGGCGTCGAGTTGGCAAGCCGACGCGGGATACGACGAGCCTGATGGGACAGCGATTTCCAGCACGCGAGTGGATCGATTTACTTGCTCGTACAAATCGCCGGAGGATGCGGCAAATGGGTTCGGTTCCGCGAAGTCCCACGTCATCGGTAGGGCTTGGCGGGAGAAAGTGTTTCGGACAACTTCGTACTTTACCCCCGGCATCCAACAGCACAGGGAAGAGTTGTTGTCCGCGCATTTGCTTGATGCTAAACCCAAGTACGTAGCCACGGCATCTGCATATTCGGCTGACGCACCATCAGAGATTACCTGTTGCCGAGCTTCGGAAACTAAATCAGAAAAGGTGCTCAGGGCGACGAGCTGTCTTGCGGTAAAAAGATCGCGATGCCGCTTAATCCCGTATCGTTGCACGCGAAACCCAAGAGCCTGTTTCGGCAGTTCTGTCTCCGGAATATCACGCGGTTCGGCGTGCCGTGCAATGCTGATGTGATCTTGAGTTGGACGTAGGTAGATCCTCCCCCGATGGCCCTCTGCTACAAGTGCCATCAACTGCGCGTCCATTGCATCGGCCTCGCCTTGGTCGCGCACGTAATCCAACGGGACGGACGAACCACAGATCAGACACCTTGCTCCCCGTCTGCTAACTGTCGCATCCGGGATGGTCCCATCTCCAAACCGCACATGGAATCCCACATCCTTCGCACCATGATTCACAACGGGTTCGATCCACGCTCTCTTCCCAGGTTTGCTAGCCAAAGCGAATGAGCGCACCAATGGCATCACTCCGCCGCAAGCCGGATTAGGGCAGACCACCGTTCTTGCCCAAAGCCATGCGATTACCGTTGCCTCTCCACCGCCGTGTTCTTTCGGTAGGTTTACCTTGGGATAAAGATGCCCGATTCGCTCGAAAGCGCGGTCGCGCATCCACTGGCCGTAATATCGAACATCATCGGCTAATCCACAGGCGCCGGTCCACATGCCTTTACCGGTCATCTTCATCTTCGCGGCGGGATTCACGGGCGGCTGACCGGAGAACTTGGGCGGGATCTCGATGAGAGCCTTCGTGATGAGGACAGCGACCGGGTTCAGGTCGCTCCCGTGCGCTTCCAGTCCCAGCCGCTGCGCTTCGAGGGGTATCGACCCACCACCACAGAAGGGATCGTAGATTGGCGGCGGATTGCCGCCGGCAGATTTCAAGATCTCAGCACGCGCCTCATCCAGTACTGCTCGGTTGTTCGAGTTCTCCCACAGCACCAGTTTCTCGATCAACCGGAAGAGCCTCTGCCGTTCCTTGTCCTGGTCGGCTTCTGTCGGAAACTGCCCGGCAAGACTCGACGGGTCGTCCACCAGCGAAGCGAACAGCACTGCACGGCACGCCGCCAGCGGTCGTCGCGCCCACCAGAGATGCAACGTCGACGGGTGCCCGTGCCGGATCGACTTCTCCCGCGCCGATTCCTTATTGATCGCCTCCAGCGGCAGCGCAACTTCAATCAGCTTTTTCTTCATCACGCCTCTCAACAACCTGCTCTGCACCCGACGAAAAACAATCGCCCAGAGGTCAGCGCATATAAGTCTTTGAAAACACAAGGGCCGACGAGTCCCTTTTGCGCCGACTTGCGCCATAGGGGCTTATTCCGGCGCTTAACTAGGGTCCACTGGAAACCACCGGACCGCCCTCTTCGATCCGGTCAGCCGGATCGGGTCGTTCCGTTGCGGCGAAGTTATGGACATCCCGCAAACCGCCGAGCCAGGGCACATGTCCATATAAGTTACTGAAAAAGCGACCTCTATGCCTGGTTGTTTGGACCCAGTTATGGACACGGGGGGGCGGGAGTCGGTCTTTCGGGCCGGCCGGCGACTGGCGATCAGCCGAACCTATGCACGCCTGGCGCGACTTCTTCGCCTGTGCGGTGCATAGAAATGACTGATAAGAAGAGACAAACGAAATTCTGTGCACTTGGCCATGCACCGTTTGGCTCCCGTCCCGTTTGGTCGTGGATTCTCGGGCTTTGGCGATGTCCACTTCATCGAGCAGGCTAAACGCGGAGGATTGCGCGATGCTACTCATCTCGGATTCCTCAGTGCGTTTCGCAGGGCGTCGTTCATTAGCTTCTCCTGAATAGCTTCATCCCGGCAGCCTTCTCGAATTCGTCGCAGATCAGCTTGAGTCGCTGCTGCCGGAAGTTCTTGAAACCCGAAACAAGACCGCGTTCCCAGACTCCGCTGTCCCCTCCTGCCGGTATCAGGTGGCTCCGCATCACACCATGGAAGCGCGTGTTTCCCCCATCCCGGTAATCTGCCAAATAGAAGCGCGGAAGCCGCTTACCGATTCGAAGGTTGTCAGCCGAGACGAGGAAACAGATATTGCACAAGCTATTGTAAACGCGAGCTGAAAAATGCTGCCGCAACTGCGCCTGCGGGAACACATGATGACGGTGTTTATGGTTGGTATGGCTCAGCACTTGGTTCTTCAGGAAGATCGGTTCACCGTTATCAAGAAATTTAGGCTCTTTTGAGGCGAGAAGGCAAAAAAACGCTCGTGCACGCGCAGAACCGGAGTTGTACTCTTCGGCTTGAATATCGAGAACGGGATCGAGGAGATCTCCGATCACAAACCACCGGCGTTTGCCTCTCGCCAGAGCCTCGAACAGCTTCGAGTCCGCAACGATGTTTCGGTGATACCCTGCACCACTATAACGCTTGGCCAGACCGGTTGCCCAGAACCACTTGCGGATCTCTCTTGCCTGTCGCGCGTCAGGCTGGCCGGGGTGGTGAAAGAAGAACGCGGCGAGTGTAGCCAGCATGTTCGCCGACGGGAGGTAGGATTCGTCGTAAACAGGGAAGCGATTGTGGAGATAGTCAACGGCTGACAAGAACGCGGTTTGAAATCTGTGCCACTGCTTCTCAAAGAGCTCTTTCGCACTTGGGTCGTTTGCAATGCAGTTGGACCAACGCCTGGCCATGACCTCCAGCTTGGGCGGATCACCATCAAGTTGGGGATTCTCCGTGACCAGACTGAAGCCCAATAGGATCGGATCAATCGCATTCAGCGCGAACACCTTCTCACTCACTCTATGGCGCAGTTGCTCCGCCATGGTGCGTACGTCAAGCTCCCCCATCAGTGCAATTGCACGGTCCGCAGATGTTATGCGCATGCCCTGGGAGTTGATCCGGATAAACACTTCACCGATCTCATCCAGTGTTGCTGAGCCGACCGTCACAATCGGGATGGGGTAGCGGAGAAACCGCTCGCGGCAGTCTCTGATCTTTTGAATGAATCCCTTGGCCTGACTGGGCATTCGGTGCGTCCAGTCCGGGGCCAAGATGTCGTTGAGAGGTACAAAGGAGCGGTCGATGGGCTTCCGGTAGACGATCCGTTGCGGACGTTCCTGTTTCGAGTCTGGTTCGACGCTGAAGCAGAGGCGACCAAAGTCAATGTCGCGTCCAGCGTCGTTTTGCCGCAATTCAGCTTTGAACGCCTGGTAGATCACGGATAACCGTTGCTGACCGTCGATGACAAACCAGATTTGCTTGTTGTTTGGATTGAAAGACGGCAGGACTCCCGTGGATTGCCGAATCAGGTTTGCCGACTTCCTGTCGATCTCCCAAAGAAAGAGGGAACCGATTGGCATCTGGTAATAGATGCTGTCGAGAAGCTTCGCTGCCCGTCCGGAATCCCAGACGAAGTTTCTCTGCAGTTTGGGTATAGCAAACTGATGGTTCTGAAGAAGCGGCCGGCGAAGGGCTCTAATCGTACGGGTTGTCAGGGTCGGTGGCTTCATTGAGTAAATCCTGTGTGGTATTGTGGGCGCTCAGTCTCTCCAATCGTCCGCCAAACAAGCATATGGCACGTCAAAGCTCGGAACTGAATCCGCGATCTTCTCGCGTTCATGCAGGTACTTCTCCGCGAGCGAGCAACTCCTGGAGGTTGTAGTTGATGCTCTCCACCGCAAAGTCCGGTTCCTGGCGAAAAGGCTGGCGGATGTAGATGAGTTTCTGCTCCCCAGCTTCCACCTGCCCGATGGCCAGAATGAAATCGTCCGGCTTGTTTAGCGCCGTGAGGATTTCATTTCGTGTGACCGTCACCGTGATGGCGCCGGCGACCCTGCCCTTCACCTCGATGAACCGCAGTTTACCGTTCGCCTCGACCTTCGATTCAATGTCGTATCCGCACTTCTCGCCGCTCACGTCGCGCGGTTCGTTGCCAAGCTGTTTCTCGGCTTCCATGACCATCTGCATGGCGAGTATTTCCATCTCCTTTCTGGCCTCGGCCGATCCAGCATCGGCGGCGGCGTAGCTTGGCTGAACGGAAGACGGGAGCAGCTTATTGACAAGTCCTACGGGCACGACAAGTGAGCCGCCGATGGCGACCGGCGGCAATGGGGCTATCTGGCGTTCGAGTTCGAGTTCCACCATCCGCCTCTGAAGGCGTGCTTGCAACTCATCGGCACGCTGGCGGGCCTTCCCCGAGTTGATTTTGGCATTGGTCTTGCCGGCCAGTTCCTGGTCTTTGAGCTGGTTGGCGCGATGATCCCAGTATGTGATTTCCTTGGTCAGCCGGTCCTTGACCGCAGCCATGGTTCTTGTCACCAAATCCTCGCGGCGCGTTCGAACTTCCTCGAGGTGCATCGGAACGAGATTCGCAATAGCGTGGCCCACGACCACCGATTCCAGGTCGCCCTTTAGCCATACTTGCGATTCCAACGTTGCAGCCAGACTGGTCCCTTCTTCAGCCGTCGCCGGCCGATAGTCCAGGTAAGGGGCGTAGCCGGCGTTCCTAGTGGATCCGGTGGCGTCCGTCTCCACGAACTGCAGTTGCCGGGAGACCACCCGTCGGTTGCCTGCCTTGTCGGTGCGGCCGTCCTGTATGGTGTGGTCCAGGTAAAAGAGTGCGCGGACTGCTTCACCAGGGTCGTCTGGGTCTACAAGGACCGTGCCGCGCCTCAAAAGGTCCCGATTGCGTTCCAGAATGAGATCGATGGTTGCGCCGAGGAGTGGCTGGCCCGGACAGACGAAGGTGGCCAACGGTTGGCCGGGAACCGCGCGGAGGGACTTGTCGAAGGTGATCCGCTCATACTTGCCCAGGACGGGCTCGCCCGTACCAATCAGACGGTCCCGCTGGCGGATCAGAGCGGGCACGTGGGTGATTTCGTAGCGTCTCGTTTCGCGCTCTTTGATGGAGCCGCCCAGCAACCGGAACGCCTCCATGAAGAACGACTCGATGAAGTGCGGCTGGAGGCGTCGTGCTTCGGCGCGCTCCATGTTCTCCCGGATTCTCTGGACCTGGGAGGCATCCATGCTGTCTTTGGCCAGAGCCCGCTCTTCGAGAAGGTCCTGGCAGTGTTTGCGATCAGTCAGGTTGTCGACGATCTGATGCAGACGCGCCTTTACCTCGGGCCGGTCGCCGTAGCGGATCGCTTCGATGAGCAGGTCGCGAAGGCGTTGCTCGCGGAAGAGTTGGCCCAGGATATCGAAGACCCCTCCACCAAGTGCCTCCCGCTCCAACTCGATCTTTTCCAGCAGGCGCTTGTATACGTCGCCTTCGCGTGTCTCTTCCGCCAGCAGGTTCCAGAGATGGCATACTTCGGTCTGCCCGATGCGGTGAATGCGGCCGAAGCGCTGTTCCAGACGGTTCGGGTTCCACGGCAGGTCATAGTTGACCATCAGATGCGCGCGCTGTAAGTTGATGCCTTCGCCGGCGGCGTCGGTGGCAAGCAGGATGAGAACATCCTTGTCCTGTTTGAACGCCTCCTGAGCCTTGGTACGCTCCTCACGTCCCATCCCGCCGTGAACGGTGACGAGGGCCTCGGGAGCCCCGAGGAGCGCCCGCAGCCGCTCGCTGAGGTAGTTCAACGTGTCGCGGTGCTCGCTAAAGATGACCATCTTTCGCCGGTGGCCATGCGCATCGAACATCTCGGCGTGATTCTGGAGGAGGGACGACAACTCCTCCCATTTCTTGTCTGTTCCACTGCGGCGAACCTTCAGAGCCAGTGCTTCCAGGTTCTTCAGGATCTCGATCTCGGCTTGGAGTTCAGCGATCGTGCGCGCCGCCGTTGCCTGATCGACGACTGTCTCTTCGATCTCCTCGACCTCGATATCGGGTGCGTCATCCAGATCGTCAATATCATCTTGGGTTAGACTGGGCAAGCCCTGGAGGCCGTCTTCTTGAAGAGCCGCTCCGCGTTTGAGGACTTGTTCTTCGCGCAGGCGTCGTTCCAGCCGTTCACGGCGGCGTCGGAGGGATTGCAGGATGGCCTCCGGCGAAGACGCCAGCCGGCGCTGAAGGATTGTTAGAGCGAATCCGACCGTTCCTTTGCGGCCTTCGTTCCCAAGCGAATCGGCCCGGCTGAATTCCTCGCGGACGTAATCGGTGACGCTCTTGTATAGGGATGCTTCTGCATCGGACAGCTTGTAGCTGACGGTGTATGCCCATCGCTCGGGGAACAGTGGTCTTCCATCGAACTTGAGCAATTGCTCCTTAACCAGCCGGCGCATTAAGTCAGAGGCGTCGATGGTGTGCACGCCGTCGCGCGCCCGGCCTTCGAAACGGTCGCTGTCCAGCAGCGCCATGAACAGTTGGAAGTCTTCCGGTTTGCCGTTATGTGGCGTCGCTGTCATTAACAGGAGGTGCCGCGTGAGTTGGCCGAGGAGCTGGCCGAGGCGATAGCGTTTGGTGTACTTGACCTCATTGCCGAAGAAAGTGGCCGACATCTTGTGGGCTTCATCGCACACCACAAGGTCCCAGTCCGTGTTGGCCAGCTTCGCCTGCACGTCCTCATTCCGGCTCAGCTTGTCCAGGCGGCAAATAGCCATTGAATTCTCGGCGAACCAGTTGCCCGTGCGCGCTGATTCGAGCTTGTCGTTCGTCAGGATCTCGAAGGGGAGCTGGAATCGATGGTGAAGCTCGTCCTGCCACTGTTCAGCGAGGTTGCCCGGGCAGACGATCATGCAGCGGTGCAGGTCGCCGCGAATCAGCAGTTCCTTGATGAGCAGACCTGCCATGATCGTCTTGCCGGCGCCAGGGTCATCCGCAAGGAGGAACCGGAGCGGTTGTCGTGGCAGCATCTCACCATAAACGGCAGTGATCTGATGCGGCAACGGGTCGACCATCGAGGTGTGGATCGCGAGAAGCGGATCAAAGAGGTGCGCGAGGTTAATCCGGTGCGCCTCAGAGACCAGGCGGAATAACTTTCCGTCGCCGTCGAAGCTCCACGGCCGGCCGGTTTCGCCGATTTCCAGTGTGGGCTCGCGATCCCGATAAAGGAGCACGACGTTTGGCTTTCCGGCAGGATCTTTGTATGTGAGCTCGACTGCGGCCGAGCCGTACCACTTGACGTCAATTACCGTGACGAGGCAATCGGGCAGGATTCCCTTGACGGAGGCACCGCGCGTGAGTTCTTCCAGCTTGGCCATAGGTCGGCTGCGGTCTTTGTGGATCGATTTGAAGATTGAAGGTCGAAAGCTCATGATATTACTTTGCAGGAGCCAATGACCACTCTCGCCATCGTGTCCAAGATGGGATCGGCTTGGACGGGGCCGTCAACAAACGCTTCCTGTCAACCGGAGAACCCAGAGAATTGGTACCCGACAACGTGGGGTTCGGCCTCAACCCTGGGGTGGAGCGTGCACCCCCGAGGAGTCTCGTTTCCAACTGGAGAAACCGCCCAGCGTGCAAGAACCTGCGGAATGCGGCAGATACGGCCAAGGGTGGCTGCCAGCGTTGCTGTCAAGATAATGGCCATGTGAATTTGGTACGCGGACGGGTATGGCTCTCCACTTTGGACAGGAACCCCTCACCCCACTAACTTCGCAAACCGCGACCCCGGTATCAAAATCGTCTCATTCCGCTCCGGACCCGTAGAAATGCACCCAATCTCCACCCCCACCTGCTGCGACAAATAATCCAGGTGCGACTACAGCGCCAAGAAAAGCACGCAGCGAGAAGATCAATAATGGTGCGGCTTCAAGCTGCACCTCGATGTCGCCGATGGACAAATCCCCATCTCGGCGGTGTTGACCAGTGCCAGGGTGCATGATTCGCAGGTGGCTCCGTTGATGCAACTGACTTCGCAACGCGTGGTCTATTGCTACGAGTTGAACCATGGCCAATCATCGCCGTGCATCCGCGTCGCGGAACAAAGAAGGCATCGGCGTTGCCGAGGGTGTTTCCGGCCAAGGCGACACCGGAACTGAGTCCGGCGCAGCAGGAGCGCTAAAAGACACGGACAGCTTGATATTATGCCTGGCGGAGGCCGGTCAGCGGCAACTTACGGCCCGATCCTCGCATGTGCGAGCAATGGACGGCTCCCAACTCTTGCGTCCGGCATCCTGAGCGGCCAGCGGTTATAGCGATTGACAGGCCGCTTTTGTTTCGCAAGCTGCTTATCGACAGCGGCTGGGCCCTTGCCCGTGGCAACTTCCCGGTGAAGCATCCGGATGCGCCTTTGATTTATGCCGCTTGTACGAGATGGGGGTCCGCTCACTGCTTCAAACGGCCGGGAAGGATGCACGTTCACGCGTGACTTTCGTGCGCAACGCTACGCATAAGCCTGAGGACTTGCAGGTTGCGAGTGCGCTCGATACCATCTCAAAGCGCTACGGATGATGGGCGGCCAGGCTCCGGCGCAAGGATATGCCACGCGGCCACTACCTTGAAGTTCTCCATCGTGCTGGAGCTCTTGTGACAGCGGGCGCATTTCAGCTACGCGGCGCTCGTGCGACAAGTATCGACTTCAGCAAACCGGTTTCCGAAGTACTTCTTGTTGATCCACAGAGCGACGTTTACCAAAGAAATCAGGACTGGCACCTCGACAAGCGGCCCGATCACAGCCGCGAACGCGGCGCCGTGATGGATGCCGAAGGTCGCGATGGCAACAGCGATCGCGAGTTCGAAGTTGTTCGAGGCAGCAGTGAAAGAGAGCGTCGTCGATTCTCCGTATGTCGCGCCGACCTTCGCGCTCATCCAGAATGAGGCGAAGAACATCAATACGAAGTAGACGGTCAACGGGATCGCGACCCGGATGACGTCAAGCGGTAACTGGACGATTGCCTCACCCTTCAGCGAGAACATCACCACGATCGTGAACAGTAGTGAGATCAGCGTGATTGGACTGATCTTCGGGATGAACCGGCTTTCGTACCACTGCTTGCCCTTCGCGCGAACCAATGTGAAACGCGTCAACATGCCGGCCAGGAAAGGGATGCCCAGATAGACGAAGACGCTCTTCGCAATCTCGGCCATTGAAATGTCGACCTCTACGGCGGTGAGCCCCAGCCAGCGCGGCACCGTGGCCAGGAAGAAGTAGGAGTACACCGAAAAAAACAGCACCTGGAAGATCGAGTTGAAGGCCACCAGACCGGCCGCGTACTCGCGATCGCCGCGGGCGAGGTCGTTCCAGACGATCACCATTGCGATGCATCGTGCGAGCCCGATGAGAATAAGGCCGGTCATGTACTCCGGCTTGTCGCGGAGGAAGATGACAGCAAGGGCAAACATTAGGACGGGACCGACCACCCAGTTCTGGACAAGTGAAAGCACGAGCACTTTCCGATGCCCGAAAACGCGGCCGAGTTCCTCATACTTCACCTTGGCGAGAGGCGGATACATCATGAGGATGAGACCGGCGGCGATCGGAATAGAAGTTGTGCCCACGTTGAACCGATCCAGGAAAGGGACGATTCCCGGAAAGATGTATCCTGCTGCAACGCCCAAGGCCATGGCAGCAAAGATCCAAAGAGTTAAATAGCGGTCCAGAAATGAAAGCCGTGGTTGCTGTGCATTCGCCATTGTTGTAATCCTATATTTCGAGTATAATCGAATTAGTCTCGCGACTCAACGCCGATTTCCCTCAGCCGTGCGAGAAGCGCCACGGCAGTGATGGCTGCCAGGCAGGTTAAGCCGAGATCGAATGCCGTGTAGGAAAAACGGTTCAGGACCTCCAGCCACCCGACTCGAAGCAACATAAAGATCCCGGATGCACCTGTTACCACGAGGAGCACATTCAAGGCGCGCTGTAGACGTGTCCTCGTGTTTGAAGTCGCCCAGACGGCAACGGCGATCATCGCTAGTGCGATCCAGAAGTGGTTCGCATCCATTCTGAAACGGTCGACGGTCATGTAGCTGAACAATCCGGGTGTGGCGAGGACCACCGCAAGTGCGACAATCCCGGCGACCGGCAGCCAGCGCCAGGCGGCCGGCCAGCGGTTATGCCGGTCGGCGAAGATACGAGCGGCGAGGATCACAATCAGCATGCCCACAAGGGCCAGCATGATGTACAGTCCAGGTTTTAACCATTGCTCGCGGAAGGCTCCCATCCATGCGCTGATCGGGGACAGCCCAAGCACCGTGGCATTGGTTGACCATGAGCTCGCTCCCGATTCGGTAAACGGACGGTCGAGCGTGCGGCCGAAGAAGAAGCTCGATTCGGTACTGTGGCAGTCAGTGCATCCGCCGGCTCCAAGTGCGGATCTCGCCGGCAGCACGTTGTGCGAGTACTTATAGACTGAGGCGTATGGGGTGGCTTCGTGACTTTCCACAGGCAATTGCTCAAAGCGCGAGCCTGAGAAATACTTTCGCCCGTCGCTTACGTATACCAGTCGGCGGGCCTCCATCGGAAAGGATGTCGCCTTGAGGAAGGCGTTCGCCGACTCCAGTAGCGAGTCGATCTCCTGTGGTCTGTTGACCTCGATCATTCCGTCTCCGTTGTCGTCCCGAATCTCCGCCAGTTTCGGGAACTTCGAAGGATCGTTCTTATGCTGGAGCCACATCGAGTAAAAATCCTTCATGAAGAGCTGGTTCAACCCGGGTTTGCCTTGCTCTTCGAAGCCGACCCAAGCGGAATGAACGCGATCCACTGGATAAATCTTGCCTTTGTAGCGAGCCAGGGAGGGGCGAAACTCGTTGACCGGCTGGTCCTTCACAGTGAACAGATCGAGTTCGCCATAGTGATTCCAGAACCGCATGTCCTGGTCATAGAAGGTCCAGATACGCTTGGGGGGCGGCGTAATCCGCGGCGCGCCGTTGAACACGTCGCTCGCTTGAACGAGGGCGGACTTGGTATATCGCCGGGGAATGTGACAGGTTGCGCAGGCGATTTTCTCCAGATGCAGCGGGGGCAGCCAGGAGTGCCTGGCGATCGGGGCCCCGAGCGTTCCCTCGCTGTGGCACGACTCGCACGAGCGGACCGTATTATCGAGGTCGTTGCGCACCCAACCGGAGGGGTCGTCACCCTTGCCGAACTGGTGAACCTCTTTGCCACGAATTCTTGCATCGGATGCGCGGCTCCCCGAAGTATGACAATCCACGCACTTCAGGCCTTTCGCCAGGTGGACGTCGGTGTGGGCCGAGAAAGAGGCGCCGCGTTTCTTCCAATCCGGCTTGGCGTGACAATTCAGGCAGGTCTCATTGCGAGGAGCCGGCGAGATGTGGAGGAGCACATTGCCGGCATCGTCGAAGAATTCCCGTTTGTATTCGACTTTGGGCTTTTCGTTTGCTGAAACCTTGCCAAGGACAGTTCCGAAGCCCGCGCCTTCCGTGGCGGCCCATCGGAAATTGAGCGCCGCCAACTGGTCGTTGCGCTTCTTGAAGTTGTATTCGGGATTGTGACAGAGGAGGCAATCGGCTTCGATCACACCGGTCTCGGACCAGCGCGCCTTGTAGTAATCCCCATCCAAACCGTTGTCGCCGCCGGGCATCAGACCTGACGCTGGATCCGCCATCCGGTGATCGTATCGTTTGCCGTCGCGATCGAACTCCATCGGCCCGCCACCGGGGTGGCAATTGCCGCAGGTTGCGGTTACGAAGTCAAACGAGGTCATGTCGATGGTTCGGGCATTCGAGTTCTTCTTGGGCGCAAGCTGCCGGTAGAGTGGGGCGGGCGAACACCAGTTCCCTCCGTAGTTGCCGGGGCTCGAGGCCCATTGATAACGGGCCGCATATTCTGGCGGCATCGACTCACCTTTACCCTGAGTGAAGTGAAATCCCTGCGTGATCTTGTCATAGTCGTGACAGCCGGATGCTCCACACGTGCGGCGGGGCGAATACGGCACATCGACCTTCGGGTTCGCCACCGGGTTGATCACGTTGCCCGCTTCATCGCGAAGTGGAAAGGGAGGGCACACTCCGAAGGGCTGCCGTTTGGACTCAGCGGCAGCGAGGAGAGGGAATGCCAGAATCAGAACGAACGAGAGCTTGCGTCGCATCAAAGAGGACCTCGCTTATGTCATAAGTGCGTTGAACAGATAACCCACGCCGATGATGCCCGCGGTCATCACGGCGATGAAGACGGCCAGAAGCTGCGGCCGGAGAACGCGGCGAAGGATAACCATCTCGGGCAAAGAAAGGGCCGTGACCGCCATGGTGAAGGACAGGACTGTACCGAGTGGCAGGCCTTTACCAACGAGAGCCTCGGTGATCGGCAGAACGCCAGCAACGTTGGCGTAGAGAGGGACGCCGACCAGGACAGCCACGGGGACCGCCAGGGCGTTCTGCGGACCGGCCCATCGGGCAATCAAGTCTTCGGGGACATAACCGTGGATGCCGGCGCCCAATGCGATTCCTCCGACGATGTAGGGCCACACGGTCCCAAAGATCTCTCGCGATGACTTCCATCCGGACGCGAGCCGCTGAGACAGAGACCATGTTGGTCCGTTCAGGTCCTCGACCGAGCCGGCCTGGATTTCCCAGATGAACGGCTCCACCCACCGTTCCAAACGGAGAATTCCAATGACTGAACCTCCGACAATCGCCAGGGTGACGCCGAAGGCTACGTAGGCCGCCGTCACCTTGAATCCGAAGAGTCCCCACAGCAGCGCGACAGCAACTTCATTCACCATCGGTGCAGAAATCAGGTACGAGAACGTGACACCAAGAGGAACCCCGCCCTTTAGAAACCCGATGAACAAGGGCACGGCGGAACAACTGCAAAATGGCGTGAAGATTCCCACGCCGGCAGCGAGGATATTTCCAAAAAAGGTCCGCCGACCGCCGAGCCAGCGCCGCACGTTTTCCGGCTGCAGCCAGGTTTGAAGCGTGCCAACCACGAGGCTGATGAACAACAGCAACGTCATCACCTTCGGGACGTCGTAGAAGAAGAAATGAAGGCTGGAGCCAAGATGCGTGTCGAGTGGCACACCGAACACTGACGTCACAATCCACCGGGCCAGCCAATCAAAAACGGCAAAGGGACTCATCGGGCCTCGATGCTCAAGCGATCTTAAGAAGCCGGGACTGCTCGATCGCTGCCCGGCATGTCCTGCAAAGGAGCAGCCGCGCCTTCACTGGCAGCGTGACCGTCTTACAAATCGGCGCTGAGGCTTCCAAGGTTTTAGCTAAGATCTCGGCGTGCTCGACGCAAACCGCCGCGGAACAGGAATGGCAGACGCCAATAGCGGGCGTGTGGACTTCTCGTTGCGCACATTCCAGACAGTTCATGTTTCACCTCGCTTGTCGCGTTCAGGCGCTTGCTTTTCGAAGCAGCAAGGCCACCTCCGCGACTCTTCGGCCCAGGCTGCGAGCTGTAGCCAGACCGGTCTCATCCTTTGAGATATCGTCGTTCGTACTGACCAGGATTCCGCCGAGGCGCGAGGTGGGCCGCCCCTCACTGACGATCACCATGTCATGGCACAGCATGGCTGCATGGAGACTCTGAAGCGTTAGTTCCTGTCCGCCGTTTCGCGCTGCTCCAACCGCCAGCGCTCCCCCGACTTTGTTCCGAAGTGCGAAAGTCCGACGGAAGACCATCCATCGATCGAGGAAAGCCTTGCAGAGCGAACTCATGTTGCTGAAATAAACGGGAGTGCCGACAATGATCCCGGCCACGTTCGGATCGAGCATTTTGGCTTCGATTTTCGGGAAGTCGTCACGATCCCCAGGCGCCAGTGGGACGCCTGCTGCCAGGTCGCCGTTGATCTTCATGCCCCCCAGGTCAATCATTTCGATTTCGATGTTCGTACCCACTCCCTTGGCAGCTTCGAGGCAAGCTCGCATGGCTGCGGCCGTGGTTCGATCCTTGCGCGGGCTACACGCAACGCCAATGATCTTTACGGTTTTGCTCGGGTTACCGGCGGCGTCGCTGGGCCGCTGTGCCAGTGCCACTGGCACGCTGGCGCCGGCCATCCCGAGTAGCGTCCTTCGATTCCAGTTAAGTGACATGTGTTCCTCCTTTCGAGGTCAAAATATGTGGATCTTCGCCGCGCCCGTCTTACGCACAT
>JACQZR010000076.1 GCA_016213775.1 Acidobacteriota bacterium | reverse complement strand
ACTCCGCGTTCGCATGGGCACGCATTGCACTCAACCCGGCGAGATGTTCCGAAGAGACGCGCAAGCCGTCGCTCCCATGGAATCCCGCGCTCCACCACCCTTTGCCGCGCACTGCCTCGTGATACAGTAATGCTCCATGCCCATATTCGCCGAACTGGAGATCGCCATCGGTCCCCTCGTCGACAAACAGGCCGGCTATCCCACCGTCCTCCGCCTCTTCGCCATCAAAAGCGATGAAGACCGCCGCTTCCCCGCCACCGGCCCCGCCCACGTCAAGCTCGACCTCGAAGAACTCCACAACCTCCGCACCGACTACCCCAAATACGACGCCCTCCTCTCCGAACGCTTCTTCGCCGACCCCGACATCCGCGGCGGCTTTGAAGCAGCACTCGCCATCACGGCCAGCGCCGGCAGCGATGCCATGCTGCGCGTCCGTCTCTTCCTCGATTCCGCCGCCGACGAACTCCATCGCATCCGCTGGGAATCCCTTCGCATGGAAGGCCGCCCCCTCTTCGGCGGCAACACCGTCCTCTTCTCGCGCTATCTGTCCAGCAAGGAAATGCGTCCTCTCGAAGGCAAAGGGCAGACCAAAGTCCTGATCGCCATCGCGGGCCCTGACATGAACGGAGTCATCGATCCCGAGGACGACTCCAAGGATCTCACCGCCGTCGACGTCGCCGGCGAAAAAGCACGCGTCGACAAAAGCCTTCGCAACCTCCGCGCGCAAGTCACCTGCCTCGCCGCCGCACCGCACGGCACCGCCCCCGCCACTCTCGACAACATCCTCCAGGAGGCCGGCAAAGGCTGCGACATCCTCTACCTCGTCAGTCACGGGGGCCTGATTCCCGAACCCGACGCGCCCGGCGGCATGCGCGCCAAACTGTGGCTTGACGACGAAGAGACCCCGGTCAACGCCATCCGCCTCGCAAACGGAATTCGCGCGCTGCAGCGAAGGCCGCGCCTCGTCGTCCTCGCCTCCTGTCAAAGCGCCGGATCCGGCACAGTGGCCTCAGGCTCTCTCGCCGCGCTTGGCCCCATGCTCGCCGACGCGGGAGTCCCCGCCGTCGTCGCTATGCAGGGCAGCGTCAAAATGACTACTCTATCCAAGTTCATGCCGAAGTTCTTTGAAGAGCTCGCCAAGGACGGCCAGATCGACCGCGCCATGGGAATCGCCCGTGCCAGAGTTGTCGGCGATCCCAATGAACCCGATTGCGACGACTTCTGGATGCCCACTCTGTTCATGCGCCTCCGCAGTGGACGCATCTGGTACACCCCCCGTATCGGCAGCATCGAATCCGGCGCGCCCGGTGAAGACGACAAGTGGAAGCTCATCAGCAACGCAGTTTATGAGAAGGGCGCCGACGGCTCGGCAGGCTGCCGCTGCACCCCCATCATCGGACCCGGCGCACTCGAAATGCTATCCGGCTCCCTCCAGGAACTAGCCGAAACTCTCGCCGAAAAGTACGGCTACCCCATGGCCTCTTACTCGCGCGAAGAAATCCCCACCGTTACCCAATACATCTCAGTCAACCAGGACCAGCCCATCTACGCGAAGAAGGAATTCGTCAAATTCCTTGTCGGCGATCTCGCCCGCCGCTATCCCAGCGACGCGATGTCGAAACTCGATCCCACGCAGCTCAGTAACGCCGCAAAAATCCTGCGCGAGGCCGGCCGTCAGTTCCGCCGCCAGAATCCCCAGGATCCGCACCGTCTCCTCGCCACGCGCCCCTTCCCCATCTACGTCACCGTCATGCCTGACGATTCGATGGAAGAGGCGTTGAAGGAAGCCGGCCGCGACCCGCGCTCCGATTTCTCCCGCTGGAACACCGACCCCATCTTCGATCTGCTCAACTACAAGAAGTACCCCACCATTTTCGATCGCGAGCCCAACTACACCCCTTCCATCGAGCAGCCTCTCGTCTATCACCTGTTCGGTTTGCTCGATCCTCCCGGCCCCATGGACGGCTTCGCACCCGACCCCGCCAGCATTGGAAAAGAGCCCCGGGAAACAGCCGGCTGCGCTTCCATCGTCGTCACGGAAGACGACTTCTTCCAGTACATGTTGAGCATCCTCAGCAAGACCGGAACCAAGGAAGAGACTCCGCTCGTGGTACGCGCTGCCCTCGCCGCCAATTCCCTCCTCTTCTTCGGCTTCCGTCTCGAGGACTGGAGCTTCCGGGTGCTCCTCCGCAGCATCTTCACTCCGGCCGGCGCCGCCGCCCGTCAGGTCGGCGCCAACAGCTATCCCAGCATCGGCGCTCAGGTCCAGCCCGACGAGAGCCGCAACGCCCTCCCCACCCGCGCCGCCAGCTACTATCGCGACTATTTCCAGCGCTGCAAGATCAGCACTTTCTGGGGCAGCGTTGGCGAGTTCGCCGATGCCTTCGACCGCAACGTACCCGCTGACCCCAAGTACCTCGCGGCCGTCAATCAAGCCTTGAAGGTATGAAGACCCCGCCGAATCCTTACGTCGGTCCGCGGTCCTTCCGTGAAGGCGAAAGGCTCTACGGCCGCAAGCGCGAGCTCACCAATCTCACCAATCTCCTGCTCGCTGAGCGCATCGTCGTCCTCCATTCGCCCTCCGGTGCGGGCAAGAGCTCGCTCCTCAACGCCGGCCTCGTCCCCATCATGAAACACCGCGGCTTCGTCGTCCGTCCCGTCATTCGAATCAACAACCACCCACCCGCGGGCGTCACTATCAATCGTTTCACTCTCAGCACCATGGACTTCCTCAAACTGGAAGACCGCGCCACCGCTACCACGCTCCAGGAATACCTCGATCCCAACCCCAACGGCGAGCTTCTTATCTTCGATCAGTTTGAAGAGGTTCTTACCACGGACCCAGTCAACATGGATGCGAAAATCGAATTCTTCCGGCAGCTCGGCGACGTGCTGCAAGCCGTCGGACGCTGGGCCGTGATCGCCATTCGCGAAGATTACATCGCCGGCCTCGATCCCTATCTGCGCTACGTCCCGTCGCGCCTATCCAACACCTTCCGCCTCGACCGTCTCAAAGGCCTCGACGCCATGGAAGCCATTCGCATGCCCGCCGAGGACGCAGGCGTCAAGTTCAGCGATGCCGCCGTCCAGCAGATTTGCGACGATCTGCGCGTCGTCAACGTGCCCAGGATCGGCGGCGGTACGGAGCGCACACTCGGCGAATTAGTGGAGCCGATGCTGCTCCAGGTGGTCTGCTGGGACGTATGGGACGATCTCCCCGAACGCACCAGACAAATCGGCAAGCTCCCGCAAACGAAGGGCAAGTCCATCGGCGCCGAAGCCCTCGAAGCCTACTACGACCGAGCCGCCAAGAACGCCGCCACCGCCGCCGCTATTGAGGAACGCGACGTCCGCGTATGGTGTGGCGATCGCTTGATCACCAGCGCCGGCACTCGCGGCCAGGTGGTCAAAGGCGAAGGCCTCGACGATCGCGCCATCGACAGCATGATCGACGCCGACTTGCTCCGCGCCCAGCCCCGCAACGGCGTCGAATGCGTCGAGCTGATGCACGACCGCCTCATTCAACCCGTCATCGACAGCAACACAAGCTGGATGGACAGCCTTACCGGCTTCCAGCGGGAAGCCGAGCTCTGGGCCAAAGACAAACGTTCCGATCGCCTCCTCTCCGGTGAGGCTCTCGTCCAGGCTGAAGACCAGGCTGAGACCATGCCCCTCAGCAAGGCCGACAGGGACTTCATCCGCGAGTCGCGCAAAGCCGAACGCAACCGGCTGATGATTCAGTGGGGCTCCGTCGCCCTCGCGGTCCTCCTTGCCATCGCCGTGGGCATGGGCCTCTGGGTCGCCCGCTCGCGCTCCGAGCTCCGCGCTGCCCTCGCCGAATACCTCGCCCAAGTCCCCACCATTCTCGACAACGGCCAGCCCGCGCAAGCCCTCGCCTACCTCGCCCGCGCGCTTCGTAACGCACCCGAATCTCCCAAGGCCCGCGCCTGGGCCGCGGCGCTCCTGTCCCGCAACGCCCCTGCAATGCCGGTCGCCGAATTCGACCACGGCGCAACCATTGACGTCCTCGTCTTCAGCGGCGATGGTTCCCGCCTGCTCTCCTCCAACAAGGCCGGAAAATCGAAGGTCTGGGATACGCGCACCGGTCGCCAGACCGGGCCTGATCTCCCCGGCTCGGCCGCCGCCGATCTCAATCGCGACGGTACCCTCGCCGCACTTAACGACCCGCTCACACTCGCCGGCTCCATCATCGAAGTCGCCACCGGGAAAACCATCTGGCACGACAGCAGGGTTGTGCGGTTCGTCTTCTCCGCACAGCCGCGCGAAGTCTTCGTCTACCGCATCGCCGCACCCGGCAGCGCCGAGGTGCAGCTTCTCCACCTCGATTCGTATACGGTCGATTCCTCGGGCGTGCAGTTCTCCTTTCGCGATCCCGCGTTCCTGCCGCTCGCCAAGACCCGTGTGCTCATCCCCCTCGGCAAAGGCGAGACCAACGGACTCGCCCTCTGGGAGCCGTTCCACTCCCACGAACGCCCGCGCGAACTCAAACTGCCCGCGACCATCCGCAGCCGTGCCCGTGTCTCTCCCGACGCCGGCTTCGTCGCCGTCGTCTACCCCGGCGACGAGGAAAACCCTTTCGACAAGCTCGAAGTATGGGACCTGAAAGCCTCCAAGGCACTCGGCTCGCGTTCCCACCAGCGAGAGTCCGAATTCGCCCGGGTCTTCGCCGGATTCGGCCCCTCTGCTTCCCCTGCCATCGCCTGGGGTTTCGATTGGTTGCAGCACTGGAATCCCTCCGATGGCGAACCCGCCTCCCCACGATGGCAGCTCAGCGGCCGCATCGTTTTCCGCTCCGGCCAGCGCGTCCTCGCTGAAGAGCTCGGTGAAGCGCTCACCGTTCGCGACATCGCCAACTGCAGCGCCCTGGCGCAACTGCTCGCCCCCGGCCCAATCCACAGATGGGTTAACTCCGATGACGGAGCACTCATCGCCACTTCCGTTGCCGCAGGCACCAAAGCCCAGTTGTGGAGCATTCCCGCCCCCGCCGCCATCGAGGAGAAACGCAAATTGCCTGCCGCCCCGCCGCGCAACGCCAACATTCGCAGCGAAGACGGATCCCGAGTCCTTATCATGCAGGACCCCCAAACCCCCCTCGTGCAGGACGCCAGGACAAATGCCGTACTCGCAACCCTGCACACCGGCTCCGCCGAAATCGTCCCGGGTAACAGCCGCCTCGGTGCCATCAGCGCCAAGGGCACTTACGCCACCATCACAGATCCAAATGGACGCGCCGTCCTCTTCGATGTCGCCGGCAACCGCGTAGTCCGCGAGCTCCTGGAACGCCGTACGGAGGCTGCCGGCATGGAGGTGCTGGCCATGCTGTTCACTCGCGATGAACAGCTTCTCATCACCGCCCACCAGAACGCCACCCTCTGGGTTTGGGACACCCGCACAGGACTCCCCATCGGCAATCCGGTGATCCTGCCATGGCCGCCCCTGCAACTAGCTCTGTCCTCCGATGGCCGCAAAGTCCTCGTTGAGACCCGCACCGGCTTATCACAATGGGACGTTGCATTAGGCTCACAGGATGAGACTGAAGCGGAGGCTCTCGCTGACCTCGCTGAAGCCGCCGGCGGCCTTCGCCTCCCCCGCGGTGCAGGCGCCATCTCCTCCCTCTCCCTGGACGAACGCCGCAAGCTCGCAAGCAACAAGTCCTCCGACCCTGCCATCGCGGCTGTCATCAGCCGCTTCCTCCGGAACAGCAAACATTGAACGGCAATGAAATCCCCTCCCAACCCCTACGTCGGCCCGCGCTCCTACCGCGACGGAGAGCGTCTCTACGGACGCCAGCGCGAGATCGCCAATCTCACCAACCTCCTCCTCTCCGAACGCATCGTCCTGTTGTACTCGCCGTCCGGCGCGGGAAAGAGCTCCCTCCTCCAGGCCGGCCTCATGCCCTCGATGCGGAACCGCGGCTTCACCGTGCGTCCGGTGGTCCGCGTCAACAACGATCCGCCCGCCGGCACACGTATCAACCGCTACACCTCCAGCACCATCGACTTCCTCAATCTCGAAGGCCGCTCCCATGCCGCCTCGTTGCAGGAATACCTGGACCCGAACCCCAACGGCGAACTGCTGCTCTTCGATCAGTTTGAAGAGGTGCTCACCACCGATCCCGTCGGCACCCGGGTGAAAGAGGACTTCTTCCGCCAGCTCGGCGAAGTCCTCCAATCGCCCGGCCGCTGGGCAGTCTTCGCCATGCGCGAAGATCACCTCGCCGCGCTCGACCCCTACCTGCGCTACATACCCACTCGCTTCTCCAGCACCTTCCGCCTCGATCTGTTGAAAGGGGAATCCGCGCTGCAAGCCATTCGCGGCCCCGCCGAACAGTGCAACGTCATGTTCGAGCTCGAAGCCGCTGCGCAAATCTACGATGATCTGTGCCAGGTGAAGGTGCCCAAACCGGGCGGCGGAACCGAAAACAAGCCTGGCGAATTCGTCGAGCCCATCCTTCTACAGGTGGTCTGCCTGCGCCGCTGGGAGAATCTGCCCGAAGGCACATCCAGCATCACCCCACTCCCCGTTCCCTCCGCCGGCGACCCCGAGGAAAAGCAGTTGGGCGCCCTCGCGCTCGAAGAATACTTCTCCACTGTCACTGAGGGCGTCGCTTCCCGCATGCGTGTCTCCGAGCGCACCATCCGCGATTGGTTTGAAGACCGCCTCATCACAAAACTCGATACCCGCGGCCAGGTCCTGGTGGGCGACGGCCTCGACGAAAACACCGTTGAGGAATTGCGAAAAGCCCACGTCGTTCGCATCGAGCCGCGCAACGGCAGCGATTGGGTCGAGCTGGCGCACGACCGCCTCATCCGCCCCATCAAGGACAGCAACAAACTCTGGGATCAGCAACACCTCACGTTCTTCCAGCGCGAAGCCGCGCTCTGGGACGACCAGGGGCAGCCCGAAAGCCGCCTGCTCACCAAAGACGCGCTTGCCGCCGCCGAAGGCGAGCTCCCCCGCATCGACTCTCTCACCGCAATCGAAACCGAGTTCCTCGAAGAGTCCCGCAAAGCCGAACGCGCCCGCATCCTGGCCGACGAACGCCGCCTCAAGGATCTCCGCACCGCCAGAACCTTGAAGATCCTCCTCGCCATCGCCGTCGTCGCGCTTCTCACCGCCGGTGCTGCCGCAATATGGGCCTGGCACAACCGCAACCAGGCCATCCAATCCGCCGCCGAAGCCAACGCCGCCCTCGCCGAAAGCGATCTCGACAAGACACGAACCTTCGCCCAGGCCGGACAGAAGGCCCACGCAATGGCGTTCCTCGCCCGCGCCCTCCAATTGGCCCCGTCCAATGAGCAGGCCCGCCTCTGGGCCGCATCCTTTCTTGGCCACGCCCTCCCGTTGATCCCCGACTTCGAGGTCAACCACGGCACCCCCGTCACCCACATCGCTTTCAGTGCCGATGGAACGCGCCTGTTCACCATGTACGAGCGCGGCCAAACCAAGGTTTGGGATCGCGAAGGCCGCCCTGTGAGCGGCGCCCTCCCCGCCGGCAACCAGATCATTCCCAATGCCGACGGCACGCTCGCCGTCGTCTACAACACCGTCAACGTCGACGACTGGACGGGCCACGTCATCGATGTCGCCACCGGAAAGGATCTCCACGCCTCCCCCGATTCCGGCATGTTGAACGTCCGCCTCACCGCCGCCACGTTCCTCCCCGGAACTCGCAACATTTTTGTCACCGCTGGCGCAGTCCCCGAAAACGATCCCGGTGGCGAATGGATTTGGGACCTCGATACCGCGCAGCGCCGCAAGCCGACAAAAGAAGAAGAATCAATCGCGCACGCCACCACCGCCGCCGCTCCCGTCATCCTCGACCCGGCCTACGATATGATCACCGCGCGCGACGCCCGCACAGTGGCTCAACTCGCGCGCGTTCTCCTCAATGGAAAACCCGGCGCGCAAGCCGTCTCCCCCGACGGCCGGCTCATCGCTGCATCAGTTGCCGGTACGCCAACCGTCAAGGTCTGGTCCATCCCCCAAGCCCCCGCCAACACGGACCGCCCCACCATGCCGCCCTCCATCAGGATCCCCACAGAGCAACGCCCCTTCTTCCGCAAATGGAACGACGACCTGCAACAGAATCCCAACCGCCGCCACTACAGCCACGTTCTCAGCGACGACGGCGCCCTCATGCTCGTCCTGCGCCGCGCCAATTTCTTCGACGACGCGCCTCCGGAAGTGTTCAACACCACAACCGGCGAACGAACTGCACAGATCCGCCCCGGCGGTTCCGGCAAAGTCCCCGATGGGACTTCGTTCATTGGCGCCCTCAGCAACAAGTACGCCGCTGTGGCGGACTCCCGCGGATTCACCCTCCTCTACGATCTCTCCAGTAAGCGCGAGATCCGCAGTCTCACTGAACCCTACAGTAAAACCAATCCGATCCTGGTCACCGTCATGCGCTTCTCGCCCGATGCCCGCCTGCTCGCCACCGTCGATTCCTCCGGCTGGGCTCGCCTCTGGGAGTCCGCTTCGGGCTTCGAGATCGGCCTGCCCTTCGCCACCGCCGGACGCGCCAAACGAATCGAGTTCAGCCCCGACAGCAAGCGGATCTTCGTCGAATCCGAGCAAGGCGTCACCTCGTGGGAACTGCTCCCCGGCAGCGGCACAGCGCAGGAAGCCGCGGCCATAGCGGCGCGTGCCCAAGCAGCCGGAGGCATGCGCCTGATCAAGGGTTCCTCAACTCCGCAGTCAATCCCGCTTGCGGAACGCAAAGCCCTCATACTCACACCGCCGCGTTCGCAATAGTCATGGCGCGCCCGGCTCACACCTCCACCTCCACCCGTCAACGCCAGGGCCGCGCCTGAGATACAGAGCCGCGCACGTCAGTAAAGCGCTGTTTTCGGACTCCTGCACCGCGCCTTAGAGTTCCAGTATTTCCTGAATGGCCTTCTCCAGCGCATCCATGTGCAGTAAGCAGGTTTCTTCCATGCTGTTCCCGGAGCAAGGGGACGACTCCGGTTTTGATGCCGTCTTTGTTGATTTCGATGCGTCATCAGAGGTTCATTTGCATTCGTCTCTCTCTTCCACACATGACGTGGTCAAAGCCACGCCTTTTAACCGGAACGCTCACCACCGCGGCTTTTGACCGAAGCAGCTTCCGGCAGTTTGAAGTCTCCTCCCACAAGGCGACTCCGAAGGACCTACCTTCATCTTCCGTACAGCATCGCGCCTCCCGGCGCGTTCTTGACACAATCCCCTCGTCGAACCGGACAAGCAGATTTCCCGACATCCGGCTCTCCTGAAAGCCAATCTCATCGCAGGCATGCACAGGCAGTTGCGCGGCTGCCAACTTTCATAAGCTCACCAAGCCGAAGTATACCGGAGATCACGGAGATCACGGCGCCAAACCAACCAGATCTGTCTCCGTGACCTCCGTGCGCTCCGTGAGAAAGAAAAACGGCCGGACAAGATGGAAATCCGAAGGAGGCAGGCGGTATCCACATTGGATTGGAACGGACGCAGGTTATCTAAATCCATCCGTGAGCATGAAGCCGCGACGCCCGGACCAACGGCCCGACCGCCTTCGAGGCGGCCCCACTCATCAAGCCACCTGCTTGCCGGGTGGTGTCTGACTTTTTGCCGCACGGCTTAATGAACGAGGGTGCGCGAGCCGCCAAGGATTTTGCCGTTCTCCCTGGAGACGAGCTTCACTTCGAGTTTGTGCTTTCTCCCCGCGCCTTGCGAAGCGTCTGGAGAGAATCCGGCGATGTACTCGAAAACCACTTGGTTCTGCAGCATGCCTATGATCTGGTGGAGAGTCTCGGGATTGATCTCCCTGGGATCGAAAGACCGGCCGGCGGTGAGTTCGGCAAGAGAGCCGAAGTCTTCCATGTCCTTGTGCTTGAGTTCGTCATTCGATATTGGGCGTGGCGCGGCAGGGTTGCGCGAATTCATCTGGCGCTGCTGGCGCTCGCGAATGCGTTCCAGCACATTCCAGTGTCCGATGAGCACGGGGAAGATCGGGATGTCGAGTTCCCTGGCGACGGCGGCGGCATCTTCTGGTCTGGCGGTGGTGGTGGGGAGGCCGTCGGAGAAGACGACGAGCATGCGGGTGACTCCGTTGGAGGGGTTGACGGCGATAGCGTCGCGCATAGTGGCGACGATTGCTTCGTACAGCCATGTTCCACCGCGTTCGTCGGTCTTGCGGCCCTTCACTAATTCGACGGGGATTCGCTGGGGGCGAACGGTGGCTTTTCTGGGCTCCAACAGGGCTTGGAATGACGTGGCGAGTATTTCGATGTCGCGAGTGGGTTTGCAGTATCGGCGGACGTTCCTGTCGAAGGAATAGACGGCGAGTCGCACGTTGTCCATGCCATCGAGGAGGGCGTGTTTGTAAGCGAGGAAATCCAGGAGGCCGGGTCGCAGGACGCTGCCACTGGTGTCGAAGAGCAGGATCATTTCCAGCGGCGTGGAACGGTGCGCCCTTGAACCGCCTTCGAAGAACGTGATCTTACGCGGTTTGCCGTCCTCATGGAGGAGGAAGTCCGCGGCTTTGAGGTTGTCGACGTAGCGGCTGTTTTTCACCACGTGGAAGCGGACGAGCGCGAGATTCGTTTCTGCACGGAAGACGGGGTCCGGCTGTTGCCCGGGTGGCTGCGCGAGGAGGCACGTTGCCGGCAGCAAAAAAAGACATCGACTGTAGGGCATCGCCAACATCCTAAAATAACCATTATGAAACGCGTAGCAATCTTTGCGGACAACATGTATCAAGAGATGGAACTTTGGTATCCACTCTATCGTCTTCAAGAGGCGGGAGCCGTAGTGACGGTTGTCGGGGCGAGAGCCGGGCAGACGTATACGAGCAAACTGGGATATCCGGTGACGGCACAAAAATCCTACGATGATGTCTCACCAGATGATTTTGACGGTGTGATCATTCCGGGCGGATTTGCTCCGGACCACATGCGCCGGCATCCAAAGGCGAATTTGCTTGTGAAAAAGCTGAACGATCAGGGCAAGCTGGTTGCGGCGATCTGTCATGGCCCGTGGGTGATGTGCTCCGCGCACGGGATGCTGAAGGGCCGCCGCGCGACGAGTTTCTTTGCCATCAAGGATGATGTGGTGAATGCGGGCGCGGTTTGGGAGGATGCCGAGGTGGTGGTGGATGAAAACATCGTGACGTCGCGCAAGCCCGACGATTTGCCTGCCTTCACTCGCGCCTGCCTCACGGTGCTCGACCGCGTTCCTGTCACAGTCTAAATGACCCCGACAAACGAGGCTGTCATCAGCGTTCGCGGCCTTCGCAAATCCTATGGAGATGTGGAGGCCGTTCGCGGGCTGGATTTTGAAGTGCGCTCCGGCGAGGTGTTTGGATTGCTCGGGCCGAACGGCGCAGGGAAGACAACCACGGTGGAGATTCTGGAAGGGCTGCGTCCGCGTACCGCCGGTGAAGTGCGAGTGTTAGGGCTCGATCCGGCAAGCCAGACAATGCAAATCAAGGACCGCATCGGGGTGTCGCTCCAGGCGACTAATCTGCCGGACAAGATCACGGTGCTGGAGGCGATTGAGTTGTTTGCGGCGTTCTATACGCGAAGCACCAGTCCGGCGCAGTTGCTAAAACGCTTGCAGCTTTGGGAGAAACGGAATGCGCTCTATTCGACGCTATCGGGTGGGCAGAAGCAGCGGCTGGCCTTGGCACTGGCGATGGTGAATGATCCGCAGTTGGTGTTCATGGACGAGCCAACCACGGGGCTGGATCCGCAGGTGCGCCTGGAGATTCACTCACTGATTCAGGAGTTCCGCGACGCCCGGCGCACGATTCTGATGACAACGCACTACATCGAAGAAGCCGAGCGTTTGTGCGACCGCGTGGCCATCATTGATCAGGGGCGGATCATTGAGATGGGAACGCCGCGGGAGATTCAACAGCGCACGATGGGGAACTCCATTATTGAAGTGCACACGGCGGCGCCGCTGCCGGAAATGATGCCGGCGTTCGCCGATGCGGAAAAGGTCACGGTGTGGGGGGAACGGAAGTCGTTGATCGCGTATTCAGCCAGGCCCGCGCGGACGATGGTGGACCTGGTGAAGTGGATCGACCAGACGGGGATTGAATTGGTGGATATTCATTTGAAGCGGCCGACGCTGGAAGATGTGTTCATCGAACTGACCGGGAAACGGCTTCGCGAGTAGCACATGCGCACCTACATCACCTACACCAAAACCTCACTGAAGCTCATGCTGCGCGACAAGGCGGTGCTGTTCTTTAACTACCTGATGCCGCTGATCTTCTTTGTTGCGTTCGCGCAGATCTATCGCGCCGACAAGGGCGGCGAGATCAGCCAGGTGATCAGCATGGTGCTGATCATCGGCGTGCTGGGGAGCGGATTCTTCGGAGCTGGGATGCGCGCCGTTCAGGAACGCGAGCAGAACATACTGCGGCGGTTCAAGGTAGCTCCGATTACACCGATGCCGATACTGGTGTCGAGCCTGCTCACCGGGCTGATTGCGTATCTGCCCTCAGTACTGTTGATCCTCGGGATCGCGCACTTCTATTACCACATGCCGTGGCCGCGGAGCTGGCTTTCCCTGTTGGTGTTTCAAGCTCTAGCACTGGTGGCGTTCCGCTCGATGGGCGGGATCGTTGCGGCGGTGGTGAATTCGATGCAGGAGAGCCAGATCATCATCCAAATCCTTTACCTGCCGATGTTGTTTCTCAGCGGGGCGACGGTTCCGGTGAGCATTCTGCCAGCGTGGATCCAGGTGTTCGCGCAGTTTCTGCCGGCGTCCTATCTGTACACGGGCCTGACTGGAATTCTGGTGCGCAAGGAAACGCTGCTGGACAATTTGATTCCGGCGGGGGCGATGATTGCAACGATGTTCGTGGCAACCTTTTTGGCTTCGAAGCTGTTCCGTTGGGAGAAGGAAGAGAAGCTGCCGGCCAAGGCGAAGCTGTGGCTGGTGGCTGTGATGGTGCCGTTCCTCACATTGGGTTCGTATCAGGCGTACAGCAAGGACAACGTGAGCAAGGCGAAGCTGGTGATGCGCGATATGCGTCGGAACCGCACGCTGCTGTTGCGCGGGCCGCGAATCATTCTTCCCGATGGGAAGCAGATTGCGTCGGGCGGGCTGCTGCTGAAGAACGGCCAGATCGCCGAGATCTTTCCGGCGCCGCCACCGGAGAACTACAAAGCAGAGATCGTCGAGGCGACGGGGAAGACCGTAATGCCAGGGCTCATCGACATGCACGTGCATCTGCTTGCTCCCGGTGGTCCGATAGCGGACATAAGGAATTACAAGCCCGATGAGGCTGTGGCGCGGGCGCTGGCTGCTTATCTATACAGCGGGGTCACCGCGGTGAAGAGCGTGGGCGACGGGCAGGCAGTGATCAACCAGGTGCGTGCGACGATCGACCGCGGCGATAAGCTGGGCGCGGAGCTGTTTTACTCGGGCAAGATGTTCACAACTGAGAAGGGACACGGGACGGAATACTTCAAGGGGATGCCCGACAGCATCCGGCAGATGGCCGAAAAGGAAACACTGTATCTGCCGAAGTCGGCAGAGGAAGCGCGCGCCATGGTACGGCAGCAGAAGCAGTCGGGCGCCGCCGGAATCAAGGCAATTCTCGAGGCGGGCCAGGCGGGGATGGTCTTCAACCGGATGGATGTGAGCATCCTCAAAGCGATTGGCGAAGAGGCGAAGGCGCAAGGGCTGCCGCTATCGGTGCACACGGGTGACGCGCGCGATGTGGCGGATGCAGTGGCTTCCGGCGCGTCGGTTGTGGAGCATGGGTCGGCGCGTGATGCGATTCCGGATTCGGTGTTCGCGCAGATGGCGCGGAAGGGCGTGGCGTACGATCCTACACTGACAGTGCTGGAAGCGTTCCGCGATCTGGGCAAGGGCCAGATGTCGCTGTTGGAGCGGACGTTGATTCAGCAGGTGTCGCCGGAGGGGCTGATTCTCTCGCTGAAGAAGTTCGTAGCGGGAGCCGACGGCCAACGCTATCAAGAGTATGTGATGGACCTGAACATCGCCAATGATAATCTGCTGCGGGCGTGGAAGGCGGGAGTGCCGCTGGTGACTGGTTCCGATGCAGGCAACTTCATGGTGATCCACGGGCCAACGGTGCATCGCGAATTGCAGCTTTGGGTGAAGGCCGGGATTCCGGCTCCGGTGGCCTTGGCCGCAGCGACGGCGGGCTCGGCAAAGGCGCTGGGAATTGGGTCGCGGGCGGGGTCGATTCGGGTAGGCTACGATGCCACCGTGCTGCTGCTGGACGGCAATCCGTTGGATGACATCACGGCGACGGAACGTCTTTCGGGAGTCTATTTCAAGGGGGAGCGAGTGGACCGCGCCGGGCTGTTTGAAAAGGACTAGAATGGTCGCATGAATACGCATTGGGTGGCGTTTCTGGGTCTTTTGTCCCTTGGCGCAGCACATGCGCAGACCTTGCGGCACGATCAACTTGCGGCGGGCAAATTCCTGGTGGCGCCGCGTAAGGCTCTGGATCCGAACTTCGCCGAGACGGTGGTGCTCATTGTGCAGTACGACGATGATTCGACGATGGGGCTGATCATCAACCAGCCGTCGCGAGGCACCGTGGGGCAGTTGTTTCCACAGAAGAAGGGCCTGAGCGGCGAACGTGTTTATGTCGGCGGGCCAGTGGGGCGGAGCGGTATGTTGGGGCTGTTGCGCACGAAGGAGAAGCCGGCTGATGCGCAACATATCTTTGAAGACGTGTATCTGGTTGCGGACAAGAAGCTGTTTCACGAGAGCCTGGCGACAGGCGCGGAGAACAAGTCGTTTCGCGTGTATTTGGGATACTCGGGGTGGGCTCCGGGGCAATTGGAGAATGAGCTGGACAATGACATGTGGCACCTGTTTGAGGGTGATGTGAAGACGCTGTTTGACCGCGCGCCGGAGTCGATCTGGCCGCGTCTGGTGCGGCGTACGGAGCTGAACATTGCGTTGACGTTCTTCCCTTCCCTGCGCTCGCGCTCGTTCGATTCGCCAGTTGTGCCAATTCGGACAGCGTTGTATCGTGGAAGAAGCCGAAATCGATGAATCGACGCACAGCTACTCTCACTATTGCCTCCGCGCTCACGGGCGCGCGACTGGATTCGGCGCCGTTGCCGCGGCCAGCACCGGATGTTGCGGTTCGGCTTCCCGGTGGGCGGCGGACCAGACCCGCGGACTATAAGGGAAAGGTTCTGGTGCTGAGCTTCATCCTCACCACTTGACCACACTGTCACAAGACTGCTCAGGTCCTGAGCATCCTACACCATGAACTGGCGGCGAAAGGTCTGGCCGTCCTGATCGGGGCGATTAACGCAGGGCCGAATGTGAAGCAGTTCATTGCTGAGTTCCAACTGCCGTACACGGTGGGCGAATCCGACAACGCCGAAGCACGCCGCTTCATGGGGTTTCCGGAGATGCAGATGGCCTATGTGCCATGGCTGGTGATCATCGACCGCAACGGGCAGATCCGGCATCAGTTCACGGGAACGGACCGGCATGTTTTTTCCGATGACACTGGGTTGCAGGAGAAGCATCTGCGGGGATATGTGGGTCCGTTGTTGGCGGAGAAGGCTGGGGCTCCAAAGGCGGCGGGTAAGGCCGCACCACCTCTGAAGAGGGCTCCTGTTAAGAAGTAGGTTGCCGCGACCAGGAAGTAGCCGTCGCCGAGCTACAAGCTTCGAAAAATCTCTGCGCGGACGGCCAGTCGGACCGAACGCGAACAGTACGAGGCACAGCGATGAAGGATATGAAGGATACTTACGATTTCAGTAAGGGAAGGCGCGGCCGCATAGTGGCCGAACCGCCTCTAGAACCCGAAAAGGTACGAATCACTATCCGGTTGGATGAAGACCTGGTCGACTATTTCGGCGCCATTGCTGATCGGTCTGGCGGCAAGGTCGGCTATCAAACGCTGATCAACTCCGCGTTGCGCGAATATGTCGACGGAAAAACCCCAAAGTGGGAAGAGACGCTTCGGCGCATTATCCGCGAGGAGATGGGCAGGGACAGCGCGGCATAGCGTTCAACGATGCGATGCCCGGGACCAGTTGTTGGTAGCGGGTGATCAACGGAAACAGAACAGTGTTTTGGCGCCGCGGACGATGAGGCGGCCGTCGGCGAGCGCTGGAGTTGCCATCACCTTTTCACCGAGGTCGGTCAGCGAGAGTGGTTCCCATTGCGCGCCGGCTTTGACGGTGGAGAGCTTGCCATCCACGTTGACGAAGAAGACGCGGCCGTCGGCGGCAACAGGGGATGCCCAGTATTCAGCAGTGGCTTCGGGGAGGCGGCCCTGTTTGTGGACAGTGCCGTCGGCGGGATTGAATGACGAGAGGATACCGCCATCCTTGATGGTGTACAGCACGCCGCGGTAAAGCAGCGGCGAGGCGTAGTAGGGCATGCTCTTGGTGTAGCGCCATTTCATTTTGCCGGTGAGATCGCCGTTGCCGGTGAGAGGAAGCGCGATGAGTCCGCCGCCTTCCGCAATGGCGATTGCGCCCTTTTCGAATTCAGGCTTTGTGAGCACGCCGTCGCCGTCCCCGAAATTCTTTTCCATGGAGGTCAGCAGCCGCACCCAGGCGGTGTTGATTGGCTTGTCTAAGGGAATCTGCGCGATGGGAACGCGGCCATCTTTTTTCACGTCGAACTCGGCGACCATGGACCAGGGGAACGGTTGTTCTTTCGGAGAGACGACGTAGAGCGTGTCGCCGATGACGATAGGGCTGGCGGCGGGTTGCGCGGTCAATCCGCGGGCGAACCAGATGCGTTCTCCTGTGGCGGCCTGATACCCGACGGTCTCACCGGCGCCGAAGACGATCACCTGCGCGGCGCCTTTACCTGGGCGGTGGATGATGGGGGAGCTGTACCCACCTCCGGACTGCGGCTGGTTCTTCGCGGTCCATTTGAGTTTGCCACTGGCGGCGTCGTAGGCGCGAAGGAGAGATTGGTCCTGGAGATCGGTCCACACAAAGATGTTGCCCTCGGCGAACAGGAGCGAAGAAGCAAGGCCGTAGGGAGATTGAAACTGTCCGAGAGCGGTGCGCCAGCGCTCCTTGCCATCGGGCGTGAAGCTGAGCAGGCCGATGTCGTGGAAGAGCGCGAATACATTGGTGCCGTCGGTGGCCATGGATGGAGTGGCGTGGCCGTTCTCGACCATTGCAAATTCGTTGTGAGCCCTGGGAATGGACTTGCGCCAGGCTTCCTTGCCCGATGCTGCATCGAGTGCAACCACGAGGCGATTGTCGCCGTCAGCGGCCGTGAGGAAGACGCGGTTGCGAACGATTACGGGCGATGAGTTGCCTTGTGGAATGGCTGCTTTCCAAGCGAGACCTTTCTCAACTGTGAGGTTAGCGGGAGCCTTGTCATCGGCAGCGATGCCGGATCCATTGGGACCGCGGAAGGCAGGCCAATCGGCGGCGTTGGCGAGTGCGGCGAGTAGCAACGGCAGAAAGAGGCGCATCCTTCTATTATCCACGCACCGTTAAGTTTAGTTAAGCTGTAACATCTCATGTACTCAGGGTCCGGCAAAGTCACGTCTGCTGAACCGTGAAAGCGTTGTTACTTTTTTCCCTTCTTTTGTCTGCGTATGGACAGGTTGTGCCCGGACGGTACGTGGTGGAGCTGCAGGCGGACGCAGCGGTGGACGTGATGGCGAAGCAGGCGCGGCCGGGTGCGCGGCATGCGGCTCGGAGTGCGGACTTCGCGGCGCGGCGGGCGGCCGTGCGCGAAGGCCAGCGGCCGGCTCACGCCGAGATCGCGCGCAGTGGCGGCACTGTTGTAGACAGCCTGGACACGGTGGCGAATGCACTGATCGTGACGATTGCGGACAGCAGGGCCGCGGCGCTGGGCAGGATCGCGGGAGTGAAGAAAGTGCACCCGGTGCGGCGCGTGCATGCGACGTTGAATCATGCCGCGGTGGTGCACAACGTGGGCGAAATGTGGAGCCAGTTGCCACAGGGACAGGAAGGCGCAGGCGCGGGAATGAAAGTGGCGGTGGTGGATTCGGGCGTGGATGCGCGGCATCCGGCGTTTCAGGATGCGCTGCCCGCGCTCGATGGTTTTCCGAAAGTGAATGTGGCCTCGGATGCGGCGTTCACCAACGCGAAGGTGATTGTGGCGCGGAACTATACTTCGCTGTTGGGCCGGCAGGTTGCAGAGCCCGACGCCGATGATCGCGACGGGCATGGGACAGGTACGGCGATGGCTGCGGCTGGCGGCGTGGTGTCGAGTCCTTATGGCCGATTGAGCGGTGTGGCACCGAAGGCGTACATCGGAAGCTACAAGGTGCTGTCAGCCTCGTATGGTACAACCACCGATGTTGTTGCGAAGGCCCTGGATGATGCGGTGGCCGATGGGATGGATGTGATCAATGTGAGCATCGGCGGTCCGGTGTTGTTTCAATCGGACGTGGATCCGGACGGGTTCAACATCAGCGCGTTTGAACGGGCAGCGAAGGCTGGAGTGATCGTCACAGTGGCGGCGGGAAATTCAGGACCCGACGCAGGAACCATTGGCGACTTCGCCAGTGCGCCGTCCGTGATTTCGGTTGGGGCGATCGACAACAACCGCATTGTTGCCGCGGCCATCACGGTGGATGGTGCCGCGCCGTATCTGGGCGTGCCTGGTGCGACGAATCCGTTCAGTCCGGTATCGGGGCCGATGGCGGATGTGGCGAGGCTGGACCCCAGCGGGTTGGCCTGCACGGCTCTTGCCGCCGGGAGTTTGTCGGGGAAGATTGCCGTGATTCTGAGAGGCACGTGTTCGTTTGAGACGAAGCTGAACACCGTGTCGGCGGCGGGCGCCATCGGGGCGATCATCTACAACAACTCGACGGCGGTGGAGCGGGTGAACATGGTGACGGGCACAGCCACACTGCCGGCGATGTTCACCAACAACAAAGAAGGCCTGGAGTTGAAGACGCGGTCGACGGCGGCAGAGTATGCGACGCTCGATTTCACGAACTGGGATTCCTTTCCGGCTGCGCCCGCGCTCATTGGGTTTTCCAGCCGCGGGCCGAGCCTGGGGATGGGGTTGAAGCCAGATCTTCTGGCAGTGGGCGCGGAGCTGATTACCGCGGCGCAAAGCCGCTATGCGAACGGCGATAGCTACAGTGCATCAGGCTATATCAATACGCAAGGGACGAGTTTCTCCGCTCCGATCGTGGCAGGTGCGGCGGCGGCTCTGAAGGCGTCGAGGCCGGGGCTGACCGTGGCGCAGTACCGGTCGTTGCTGATCAACAGCGCGGCGGCGGCGCTGCGCAGCGACGATACACCAACCACTGTGGTGGAAGGCGGAACGGGGCGGATGGACCTGGCAGCGGCCAATGCGAGTACGGTTGCCGTGTCGCCCACATCGTTAAACTTCGGGTATGGGGAGGCCGCAAAGAATACGCTCGATTTGACGCTTTGGAACTTGGGCGCGTCAGGGGATACGTTCACCGTTAGCGTCATGCCTGGCGTGGGGTCGTCCGCGCCGGTGTTGACAGCGGACACAGTGACGGTTGAGGCGGGTGCGTCGAGCGATCTGAAGTCGCTGGTGGACACCACCTCGCTGACGCCTGGCGAGTACTCGGGTTATTTGCAGGTGAGCGGCACGCAGGGGCAGCCGGTAGCGAAGATCCCTTACTGGTTCGCGGTGACGGGCACGCCGCTGAAAGCGATCTCGGTCGTCTATTCCGATGCGAGCAATTCGGCTCGCGCTGCATCGTCGCAAGCCGTGATCGTGCGACTTCTGGATGAAGCGGGGCTGCCTTATACCGGAACGGAGGTACCCAGTGCCCGTGTGCTTACCGCGGGCACAGTGACGCGAATCTACCGGTATGGGGACTTCCCCGGGACCTACGCGCTGGATGTACGGATGGGGACAAGCGATCTGGCAGTGTCGATCAGCGCGGGAGCGGTGACGCAGACCGCGGTGATTCCGGTGAACTGAAAACCGTCAGTGTTTGAACAGGCGCGGGGCGAAGTCGTATAGCGACTTGCGCCACACCTGCCATTCGTGCGAGCCGCCTGTTTCAAACCAGACGTGACGGACTTTGGCGCGATCCAACTGCGAGTGGACGGACTTGCCGGCGGTGAATAGATCACCTTCGAGATCGCCGAATCCCATCCAGAAGAGGCGTACTTTCTTGTTTAACGCGGCCGGGTCGCTGAAGATGCCGTTGTACGTCGCGTTGAGGTCGAAGTTTCGCATAACGCCGGAAAACGCCCCGATGTAGGCGAACCGGTCGAGGTTGGCGAAGCCTGTCTGCATGGCCTGGCCAGCGCCCATGGAAAGGCCGGCGATGGCGCGGTGGTCGCGATCGGGGATGGCACGGTACTTCGCTTCGATTCCGGGAAGCAGATCGTGGACGACAACTTCCGGGAAGGCGGCGTTGCCGCGAGAGGACGGAGGGTCGCCAGGTTTGGAGGCGTAGCCGTTATCCATCACCAGAATCATAGGGACGGCGATGCCGGAAGCGATCAGGTTGTCGAGGATGAAGTTGGCGCGGCCCTGCATGGTCCAGCCGCGTTCGCTTTCACCGGAGCCGTGCTGTAGATAGAGAACCGGGAAGCGTTTGCGGGGATTGACGTCGTATTCCGGGGGTGTGTAGACGAAGGCGCGACGCCATGCGGCGGTGACTTTGGATTTGTACCAGTGTGTGCGGACATCGCCATGGGGCACATCCTTAATATCGTAGAAATCGATCGTTTTGTCCGGTACTTCAAGGCCGCTGGTCTGCTTCGCCCAGCCGAAGTAAGTCTCGCTCGATGGGTCGTTGGCGGGGTAGCCATCGACGAGCAGGGTGTAGTAGTGGAAGCCGGGCCGGGCAGGCGGCGTTGTAACGGTCCATACACCCTTGTCGTCCTTCACCATGTCGAAGGGTCCTCTACCCAGGCCGTTGGCGTTGCCGCTGGGTGCGATTTGTACTTTGGAGGCTTGGGGGGCATTCACCCGGAAGGTGACACGGAGGTCGGGGTAAATGCGCGGGTAAGGAGCGTTGAGGACGTTGGACGGGGCCGGGACGGAATCGGCCGGCTGCGCCAGACATACGGTGCTGAGAAGTGTCAGAAGTAAGTACAAGGTTATTCTCCGCTCTGTTGTAATAACTTGGCGACAAGGCCTGTCCATCCGGTCTGGTGGCTGGCGCCGATGCCTGCACCGTTGTCCCCGTGGAAGTATTCGTAGAACAGGATGTGATCGCGGAAGTGTGGGTCGTTCTGGAACTTGTCCTGGCCGCCGAAGACGGGGCGGCGTCCGGCGGCATCGCGCAGGAAGAGGCGTGAAAGGCGCCGCGATAACTCCGCGGCGGCTTCCCCGAGGGTCATCCATTCATTGGAGCCGGTAGGCAACTCGACGCGAAAGTCATCGCCGAAGTAGTGATGATATTTCTGGAGCGATTCAATCATCAGATAATTCACGGGAAACCATATTGGGCCGCGCCAGTTAGAGTTTCCGCCAAACAGTCCGGTGGTGGATTCCGCGGGTTCGTAGCTGACACCGTATGCGGTACCGTCGATGGGAAGGCTGTAGGGGTTCTCGCGGTGGTAGCGGGAGAGGCTGCGCAGTCCGTGGGGCGCGAGGAACTCGGTTTCATCGAGCATGGTGCGGAGGACGCGTTCGAGCCGGTTCCAGGGGACGATGGAGAGCAACCGGCGCTCGCCGGAGCCACCACGGGTCATGGAAGCGACATTGCCGCAGAGATCGGGCCGGTTGACCAGGAACCACTCCATACGCTTGCGAAAGCCCGGCAGCTTCTCGATGAGCGATGGCTCCAGGGTGTCAACGGCGAATAGCGGAATCAGACCGACCATGGAGCGGACGCGGGTTGGAATTCGTTGGACGTTGCCGTCCGCCTGCGGGAGTTTCAGCGTGTCGTAGTAGAAGCCGTCCTCCTCATCCCAGAGCGAGTTGCCTTCCTCCATGTTCATCGCGTTGGCGATGTGAAGAAAATGCTCAAAGAACTTACTCGCAATGTCCTCGTAGGCGGCGTTGTGCTGGGCAAGTTCGAGGGCGATTTTGAGCATATTGAGGCAGTACATGGCCATCCAGCTTGTGCCGTCGGACTGCTCCAGGCTGCCTCCTCCAGGGATGGGTTTGCTGCGGTCGAAGATACCGATGTTGTCGAGGCCGAGAAAGCCGCCTTCAAAAATGTTATTGCCCTCGCTGTCCTTGCGGTTCACCCACCAGGTAAAATTCATGAGGAGCTTGTGGAAGGCAGCTTCCAGAAAAGCGATATCCGGTTTGCCCTGGAGTTTGCCGTCGATCTTGTAGACGCGCCAGCAGGACCAGGCATGCACCGGGGGATTCACGTCGCCGAAAGCCCACTCGTAGGCTGGTAGCTGCCCGTTGGGGTGCATGTACCATTCGCGGAGAAAGAGCGAGAGCTGGCTTTTGGCGAACTCAGGATCGACGAGCGCGATGGGGATCATGTGGAAGGCGAGGTCCCAGGCGGCAAACCATGGGTACTCCCATTTGTCGGGCATCGAGATGACGTCCTGGTTGAAGAGGTGGCGCCAATCGTGGTTGCGGCCCTTCTCGCGGCCATGCGGAGGCGCTGGTTGGCCGGGGTCGCCATCGATCCAGTCCTCGATGACGTAGTGGTAGAACTGCTTGCTCCAGAGCATTCCCCCGAAGGCCTGGCGCTGGACGTTTCTGGCGTCGGCGGAGAGGTCAGCCGGTTGGAAGGAGTTGTAGAATTCGTCGGCCTCGACGAGGCGGGACGCGAAGACGGCATCGTGGTTGACGGCCGGGACGCCTTTCCGTGCGAGGCGAAGTCTGATGACGGTTCGTTCCCCGCCCTGCTGGTGCAGTTCGTAGACGGCGCAGGATTTGGTGCCGGCAAGATCGGGGCTGACAGCGTGCTCGTTTCCGTGGATGATGAATTCGTGGAAAGCATCTTTATAGTGGCCGGTGCCGCTGGCGAAGTTATAGAACCGCTCGGTGTTGGTTTCGTTTTCGGTAAATAGTAAGTGGCGAGGATCGCCATCCATAGTGAGGAGAAACTGGCCGAGGGTGGGTTCCTCCAACTCGATAGCATTGGCGTCAACCTGCCAGAGCTTGGGACGCGCCTTGTTGTCACCCCACGACCAAACGTTGCGGAACCAGAGAGTCGGGAGCAGGCGCAGGGTGGCCGCTCCGGGACCGCGATTGTCGGCGGTGATCCGGATGAGAAGGTCGTCTATGTCGGCTTTGGCGTATTCGACGGTGACGTCCCAGTATCGGTTGTCATTGAGGACGCCGAGGTCGATGAGTTCGAGCTCCGATTGGAATTGATTGCGGCGGTGGTGGACGAGTTGGGTGTAAGGATACTCGCGCTGTGGGTATTTGTAGAGGCACTTCATGTAGGAGTGCGTCGGGGTGGAATCGAGGTAGTAGTAATACTCCTTGGCGTCTTCTCCGTGGTTGCCTTCCGAGCCAGTGAGTCCGAAAAGGCGTTCTTTCAAGATGGGATCGCGGCCGTTCCAGAGGGCGATTGCGAAGCAGAGGCGCTGGTGGTTATCGCAGATACCGCAGAGCCCATCTTCGCCCCAGCGGTAGGCACGGGAGCGTGCATGGTCGTGGGGAAAGTATTCCCAGGCCGTGCCTCCCGGGCTGTAATCCTCGCGGACCGTGGACCATTGCCGTTCGCTGAGATAGGGTCCCCAACGACGCCAGTGCCGGTTGCGCTTGCCGGCTTCGATAATGCGGTCGCGTTCAACGGACATCCTTATACTGTACCGCCTGCGGCGGCTAACTGGAATTGGTAAGCACTAGTTCGACCAGTGAGACTCGAAAAGGTTTGACCGTTGCTGGAGTAGTGGGCCGGCAGTACCGTGTGGTCTTCTAAAGGCAACAGCAAGAATATCGCTCACGGAGGACACGGAGATCATGGAGCCAAACCAACCTGATCTGTCTCCGTGACCTCCGTGCGCTCCGTGAGAAAGAGAAACGCCCGGACAACGTGGAAATCCGACGGAGGCAGGCGGTATCCACATTGGATTGGAACGGAAGCAGGTTATCTAAATCCATCCGCGAGCATGAAGCCGCGAGGCCCGGACCAACGGCCCGACCGCCTTCGAGGCGGCCCCACTCATCAAGCTACCCGCTTGCCGGGTGGTGTGTGACTTAAGGTCCACCATGCCTACAGCGACTTGCGGTCGAGGGTTTGCAGAAGGCTGAGAAGTTCGCCCCTCAAAGCAGCGATCTCCACCATGGTGGTGGCGGCTTGCACTTGCTGGGTAAGGGCGTCGATCCGAAAACTCAGGAGACGAAATTCCACTAAGTCGTCACGGTTGAGGAAGAGAAGGTGATTGGTATAATCGCCGCTCGGAGTTAACGGTTCGAGAATTCCCGAGGTTTGCCGCAGCAGGTGCTGGCGGTATGTATCATCCTCGCAAGGGTCGAGCAGCCGTATGCCCTTCTCGAGGATGCTCTGATCCGGCCAGCGGTCCCCTTTGAATTCGTTGCAGCGGTTGCATGAGTAATAGAGGTTGGAATACTGATTCCGCAGGTGGGGGAATCTGGACTTCGGCCGGAAATGCTCGACGGCGTAATTCCGTGCAGTGCCCCAACGGAATTCCGGGATGCGACAGTAGGCGCAACGGCGGCGGAAATCCTTGCGGAGAAAGGGCTTGAATTTCTGGTAGCTGGTGAACTCGGGAGGAACCTGCCCGCGGCTGAAAATGCCCCACGCATCGAAGGACTCGGCCGGGACAACTTCCGTACCGTTCATTTGTCGCGGCGAGGATTTGCGGGGCCTTTGTCTTCAGCGATGTCGCGCAGTTTGAGGACATCCTTCTTGAAGCTGGCACGCATCGTGTCAACGGCCTCCGAACCTTCAGTGACGCTGAGAGCCTGCTGGAGTTGCTGCAGAGTTTCGCCTTCTTGCGGAGTGAGCCCTACCGTGAACTTGCGTTCCACCAGTTCCTGGTAACGCTGAACGAGGCCAGAACGATCAGTGCTGAGGGCTCGTTTTGCAGCGATTTGCGGCATTGTCATCAGTATAGCACCTCTAATGAAGACATATGGGGTGACGGTGGTTCAAGTGATAGGGCGGTTGTGCGTTGTCTTCGTTTTGTCAAGGTCGTCCCTCCCTCCGAATCTCTCTTCGGCCAAACGGTGGCAACGAGGGTCGTATCCGAACAAGGGTTCGCCTTCATTCCTTCACCGTGACGGACTTGAACTAGCACATCCTTTCGTTTCTTTGCGTTGGGAGCGTAGGCATCGCCGCCGGCTGTTGGAAGCGAGAGTGCCAACTTATTGCCGTTCGCCGAGGTGCCGGCCGCGACGGTGAATGCAGCCAAGCGTCCGGGGAAAAGAGGATCAGATCCGGCCGATTATGTGGTAGTCTATTGCAGCATTGTGCGGAAAAGAGGATCAATGTCATTTCAAGCCGGTTATAATCTTGCGGAAGCGCGACTGACGATGACTTTGAGCGCGCTGGCCTACTTGGCGGAGGGTACGCTGCCCGGCGAGACCATACAGCAGCAGGAGCAGCGAATTGCGGACGGGATCACGGCGGGGCTTCCCACAGGCTGGGCAGTTGCCTGGGGACCGGCGCTATCGCCCGATCGGGGCAACCTGCTGTATGGCGTTGGAAATACCACTACGAACCAATACGCGGTGGTGGTGCGCGGCACGGACTGGAGTTTTCTTCTGAATTGGATTGAGGATTTTGGATCGATGTTGGGGTTAACGCAGTATTTGGGCACTCCGAATGATCCGGCTATTCAAATAGCTTTTGGAACATCCCTGGGGCTGCAAGTGTTGTTGGGGCTGACGGACAACACGACGGGGAAGACAGTGCAGCAGTTCGTGTCCGGCCTGCCGGCGGCGGCGGGCGTGTTCGTAACGGGGCACAGCCTGGGCGGGTGTCTGGCATCGGCGATTGCTCCGCTGGTGTCGCAGGCGGCAGGTGGCGCCAACCGTGTGAAGGCGTATACGTTCGCTGCCCCTTCGGCGGGCAACGCTGCGTTCGCCACTTACTACAACTCGCTGTTCGCCGACTCCGCGCATCCCGGGCAGAGCATGGCTTTCCGGGTCTACGACACGCTCGATGTGGTGCCGAACGCCTGGGCGTCGCTGCCGGTGATCAAGACCTACTATCAGGGCTTCGTTCTGGCGACTCCGGAGATCAAGGACATTGTGGACTTCGCGCAGGGCGTTGTGAACGGCGATTACTCGCAAGTGGGAGTGCCGTCGAATGGCAGCGCGACGGCGTTGACAGGTGGGATCGTCTGGCCGTGGGAAGAGGGTATCGGGTCCAGTTTCGATCCGATCGCCGACGCGCTGTTTGCCTGGCAGGTGGGGCAGCAACATGCCACAACGAACTACCTCTCCCTACTCGGGGTTCCGCAATCGACAGGCGGCAAACTGTCGCCGATACAGGCATTGGCGGCAAAGCTCAAGATGCGGTCGAGTGCCGGGGCATAGTGGTTATTGGGCGCGGTAGTTGGCGATAGCCTCCGAGGTGCGAAGGGCGCGGCCGTAGATACGTAGCGCGCTGAGCGTTGGCCCGAGCCGGAGGGTCTTGTCGCCGGTGGGGCCGCGGTAGTTGGGGTTGAAGCGGCCCCAGCCGAATTGTCTCTGGTCGCCTCCTTCGCAGAGTTTGCCATCGATGATGAAAGTGATTACCTTGGGGCCGCCATCGACAGTGGCGACGATGTGGTGCGGCTGGTTGGGTTTGAGGAAGCCGGCGTCGGAGGCCCAGCGGTTCTCGGTCTGCCCGTCATTCAGAATGAGTTCGACGGTTCCGTTGGGGGCGGTGAGGAGCGCGAAGCCCTTGCCCTCCGCGGTGCGGTTGTCAGCGATGATCTGGCCCGGATCGAGGGAGCGGAGGCTGATGCGAGCTTCGATGCTGAATCCGGCGCGGAGGTCGGCGGAGCCGTAATCGGAGCGGCGGGAGCGCTGGATGAAGACGGGAAATGGAGGGGCGTCGACGGTTTGGGGCATGGTCTGGCCGGGTTGGGGGAGGCTAAGCCGGAGGCCGTCCTTTGCCGCGGTGGGGGTGGCGCCGTCCAGTTGAGACCAAAGCCCGTTAAGTAAGCCGGCATCTATCTCGTGAACACGGGCAATGTCTTTCTGAGTTTCCGTGAGATAGTATCTGCCAGCATCCTCCACTAAGTCCGGATAACTCATGCGGATGATGGGATCGTCGTCGTAGAGGATGATTTCGGGTTGCGACCAGCGGATGATTTTGCCGTGCGCGGAATCGGCTTCGACGCCGCCCACAAGCCATACGGGGTTGCGGTCTTCATAGGCGATGGTGCGGCGGCGCGGGTGCTCCCGGATGAAGCGTCCGCCGTGATTGTGAAACCAGTAGAGGTATTTGCCGTTTTCGCAACGCCAGGAGAAGTTGGCGGCGCGCGGATGCTTCATGAGGCGGCCATCGGCGTAGCGCATGTATTCGGGCGGCTCCCAGGACTTGCCGCCGTCGCGGCTGTAGCTGAAGGCGGAGTGGCCATCAATGGTGCGGTAGACACAGAAGACGCTGCCGTCGCTCAAGACCGAATAGCTTTGTTCCTCGGCGATAGGACCGCCGCCTTCGGGAGTGCGCAGGCCTTTGTCGCCCTCCGGCCATGTGACCCAGCGAAGTTTGGCTGGATCGCGTTCAGTGAGGATGTTATCGGAGCGCAGTGTGACTCCCTCAGAGGAAGTGAAGAAGCCTTCGCCAAAGCCGCCGACTTTGTGGAGCGGAATGTAGCCGGCGTTCTGGTGGATGAAGGCCCGTCCGACGGTCCAGAAGAATTTGATCTTGCCTTGGTAGGCGTTTGCGAGGTCGATGGCGAAGTCGCGCTGCGGGACTTCGTGGCGCTGCCCGGACCAGGTTTTGCCGTTGTCGTCGCTGTATTTGAAGACGAAGTGACCCTGGCTGTCGACGCGGGTGACCCAGCCGTCGCGGTAGGCGGGTTTGTCACCGATGATGCGCCGGGTGTTGTCGGTGTTGTGGTTGTAGAAGACGTAGATGCGGCCGTAGGGCACTTTCAATAGCACTGCGTATGACGCCTCTGGTCCGTTTGAGGGTTCGACATCGATGGCTTCGGACCAGGTTTTGCCGCGGTCGGTGCTGCGTCGGGTAACGACGTGCTGGCCGCCTGCGCCTTCGACACCGGGTCCTGTGGTGATGACGCAGACCCACGCACCGTCGCTGGCTTTGACGATGTAGGGTTGATCGGAATAGCCTTCGTCGGGGATGAGGCTGCCGGTACGGATGTTGCGCGAGTCGCGGATTTCCGCGGTTTGCGCGGGGAGGAAGGTGGCGCTCGCGAGAAGAAGGGCGACAGCGATGGTCTTGTGGGCAATCGGCATACGTCCTCAATGCTAGCCAAAATGTTTGGTGCGCCGTGAAAGGCGCTGGTCCACAGCGGGCTTAATCCCGCCCGGGAACTGGTTCGCTCCACGGTAGCAATCGGAGCAGTAGTGGAGGTAGCGAGGCTGCTGAAGCCTCTGGTGTAGAGGGTCGCTTTGGCGACTAGGCGAGTTTGTAGGCCGGAACGAAAGTGAACGCTGTGCAGGCCCCGAAAATGGCAATGCAGGAGCCGACCCGCCCAGATTTCGAGGAAGGCCGAAGTCGAAGGGAAGTACGAGCGAACAGCCCAGAGATCCTGCCGGGGTATTGGCGATGGCATGCAGACAAAGGGGACTAGGGGTCTTGACTTTCAAGAGTTGATGTAAACAAGTCAAGTTTCAGGCCACCAGCTTTGCCTCCCGGATTTGCAGGTCGATTTCTTTCTCGATTTTGTCGAAGGCGCTCTGCAACCCAGATGAAGCGGGTGGGGCGTT
>JACQZR010000070.1 GCA_016213775.1 Acidobacteriota bacterium | reverse complement strand
CGCATCTCCCCAAATGGCGGCGTCTCTCCGCGCTGGCGCAAGGATGGCAAAGAGATTCTCTACCTCGCCGCCGACGGTGGAATCGTCTCGGTCCCCACCACCGGCACGGACCACAACTTCGAGCCCGGGTCCGCCGTCACGCTCTTCCAAAGCGCCATGCGAGGCGTTCAGGCGGGCACCCACTTCGCCATCACCCAGGACGCCCGGAACATGCTCCTCATGGGCGCCGCACCATCCCAACAACCGCTCACCGTCCTTGTCAACTGGGACCGCGCCAATCCCTGACCTACCGCCCCATTCCCCACTCGGCCGCGAACCGCACAAACGTCACACGCTCCACCGCGTGCTTCTCGCCTCGTTCATACAACACCGCGATGCTCCCATCCCGCAACGCCACCACGGTCGAATACGCCGCTGGGCCCGCATGCAACACCCGCCACGCGCTCCACGACTTCCCTCCATCCCGGCTCGTGCGGACGGTCAGATTCTCACGCCGCTCGCTCGCCGCATCCGTAAACCACAACACGTCCCGCCTCCCCCTCGCGATCCCTGCGTTGCACCGCGGATCCACCAACTGCATCTCCGCCGACCCGAAGGTCACCCCGCCGTCCTTCGACCACGCAACAATCCGCTTCCGCTCCTTCTCGCTCCGCATGTTCTGCAACACCACCCCGCCTCCGATCTCCACCGCCTTGCTCTCGTCCGAATCGGCTGCGATCGCCGGCCCCATTCGCCACGTCTTCCCCCCCATCGTCGCTGTAGGCATTCCGCGCCGTCACAGCGCCGCGCTCGTCCCGCACCACGCATGGCAGAAGATACCGCCCGCTTCGCAACTGGAAATGCGAACCCGAAGTGGCAAACATCGCCTGCCACTGTGGTTCCTTGATCTGCGCCGTCAGATCCACTCCCGCTGACCATCCAACCCCATCGTCATCGCTGTACATCGCATGCACCTGCAGCGTGTGCGCCCCCGTCCTCTCCCCCGCCTTTGCCGTACGAAATCCGATCCCCTGCGGTCCGTAGGCAAAGAAGCACCACACCCGCCCCGTCCTCGCATCCACCAGCAGCGATGCGTCGCCAACCCCGCCTTCCTTCACTTCGCGAATCGTCCGAGCCGCCGCCCAGGTCTTCCCTTTGTCCGAGCTGGTCCGCATTACCAGCGAAATCCGCCCCGGCAAATCGCCCGTCCCCTCATGCCGCGCATCCGCCACCGCCAGCAGCGTTCCCCTCCGCGTCTCCGCCAGCGCCGGAATGCGATAGGTGTGCACACTCCCATCGCCCTGATGAAACAGATCCAACTGCTCCAACTCCCGGCGCGCGAAAAGCGCACCCACAAACGTTCGTCGCAACATATGCCAAGATTGTAAGCTACAAGCATGCTTGATGCCCGGTACAAGTGGCTCATCGTGGGCCTGTTGTGGGTAGTCGCCCTCCTCAACTATCTTGATCGCCAGATCATCTTCTCGGTCTTCCCCCTGCTCGAAAAAGATCTCCACGTCAGCAGTACGCAGCTCGGTCTGCTCGGCACCGCTTTTCTTTGGATCTACGGCCTGCTGAGTCCCTTCGGCGGCTACTTCGCTGACCGCTACAGCCGTCGGCGGGTCATCTTCCTGAGCCTTGCGGTCTGGTCCATCGTCACGTGGCTCACGGGCTTCGCCCGCGACTACTGGCAACTCGTCGCCGCCCGCGCACTGATGGGCATTAGCGAAGCCTTCTACCTCCCGGCTGCCCTCGCCCTCATTAACGACTACCACTCCGACGAAACCCGTTCCCGCGCCACGGGACTCCACCAGTCCGGCCTCTACATGGGCATCGTCCTGGGCGGTGTCGGCGGCGGCTGGATGGGGGAGCTCTACGGCTGGCGCATGGCCTTCTACATCCTCGGCGCCGTTGGTGTCTTCTACTCCCTGCTCCTCCTCGTCCAACTTCACGACAACCCCAAGCAGGCCGCCCACTCCGGCTCCATCCCCTTCTCCGCCGCCATGCGCGACCTCGCTTCGTGCACTCCCTTTGTCCTACTCGTTTGCGCCAACTCCCTCATCTCCGTCGGCTACTGGTGCGTCTACACCTGGCTGCCGACTTTTCTTTACGAGCGCTTCCACGCCAGCCTCACCGTCTCCGGCTTTACCTCCACTTTCTATATACAAGCTGCATCCTTCGCCGGCATCCTCACCGGCGGCACTCTTGCCGATCGGTGGGTGAGAACCGAGTCCCGCGGACGCCTCTTCACGCAAGCCATCGGTATCTCCCTCGCCGCTCCATTTCTCTTTCTGATCGGATCCACCTCCTCGTGGTGGATCCTGATCGCAGCCCTCCTCTGCTTCGGTCTCGGCCGGGGCTTCTTCGATTGCAACGTGATGCCTGTCGTCTGCCAAATGGTCTCTCCGCGCCTTCGCGCAAGCGCTTATGGATTGCTCAACTGCACCTCCTGTATCGTCGGCGGGCTCATGGCCTATATCGGAGGCGTGATGAGGGACTCCATCGGCCTCAGCGGCGCGTTGCAGTTCTCCGCTCTCACTATGCTCGCTGCGGCCGCAATTCTGGTGACTGTCAAACCCCATGCATCTATCGCGCAGCGCTAGAATCAGACTAGGGTCATGATCAACGCTTCTGTATTGCCGCAACCCATACGTTCAGAATCTCTCGCGAATCAAGTCTTCAATATCCTTAAGAAAGCGGTCTTCTCCGGCAAATTCCAACCCGGTGAGACCCTGCGCGAGCTCCATATCGCGCGCATGTTGGAAGTCAGCCAGGCCACCGTACGGGAGGCACTTGCGCAACTCGAACAGGCCGGACTTGTGGTCCGCCATCCGAACCGCAAAACCGTCGTCACGGTTTTCACCCAGGATGAAGTGCGCGACAGACTCACGCTTCGAGTCGCTCTCGAAGAAATCGCATTCGTCAAAGCCGCGCCTCTCATGAAGCAGGACGATGTCGATCAGCTTGCGGCCATCGGCAACGAGATTGATACTTGCATTGACGAGAACAATTGCCTCGAGATGACCCTTGCCGATATGCGATTCCATCGCTTCGTTTGGGAACACACCGGCAGTCCCGTCATTCTCAAGACGCTCGATCAACTCACCACGCCGCTATTCGCATTCCTCGGCGTCCTCCACACCACCGGCATGCACGACCTTCGTTCCGGCCGTCCCCACGAGGACCTCGTTAACGCTCTCCGCAACGGCGGCGAGGAAACGATCCGTCAGGCCATTCGCGAACATATTCGCGCCTCCTACCAGACCTTCCTCGAATCCGGCGCGCCCTCTCTCGATATGTTGGTGAAGCCAGCCCCCCAGCCCGCTTCACTGCGACGCGAATGACAAGGCCGCCTCTTGGACGCAGCGGCTTGGGTTGCGTCACCTTCGGACGGGAAATCACACAACGGGAATCGTTCGCCATTCTCGATCACGCAATCGCTGGCGGCGTCCATCTGTTCGACACCGCCGAAGCCTATGGCGATGGCGCCAGCGAGCGTATCCTCGGGGATTGGCTCGCGCGCAACGATTGCCGCTGTTCGGTAACCCTCGTCACCAAGGTCACAACACGCTTCACCCACTCTCATGTGCGCGAAGCCATCGATGCCAGCCTCACCCGCCTTCGCAGTGCCTGCGTCGACATCTACCTCATGCATCAGTACGACGCCGCCACTCCACTGGAAGAGGCGCTGGAAGCCATGACCGCGGTGGTCGAATCGGGCCGTGCGCGTTTCATCGGTTGCAGCAACTTCACCGCAGCGCAACTCCGGCGCGCCATCGAAATCTCCGTCCAACGCGGCCTCGCACCAATCGCCGCCATTCAACCCGTCTACAACCTGATCGCGCGGGACATCGAATCGGAAGTGCTTCCTCTCTGCAAACAAGAGAACATCGCGGTCATGTCCTACAGCCCTCTCGCCGCCGGCTTCCTCTCAGGCAAGTACACACCGGATCGCAACGCGCTCCCCGCAGGCTCTCGATTCGCCATTAAACCGGCCCACGCCGGCATCTATTTCCATGCGGAAAACTTCCGGATCGTCGAACGGCTCCGCGCGCTCTCCGGCCGGAGCGGCATTCCCATCACCCGTCTCGCCATGGCGTGGGTGATGGCCAACCCGGACATCGAATGTGTTCTCGCCGGCGCGCGCAACAGCAGTCAATTGGATAACGCTCTGGATGCCGCCTCCAACCCTCTTCCTGCGGAACTGATACAAGAAATCCAAGCCTGCATTGGCTAGTACCGCCTCCACTCCTCCAACGCTGCCACCGGCGACTACCGCCACTCGCAGCAGACGTAGCGGCGTGGGCGGAAGCGGCGTGGCGCAAGATTGAGAATGATATTGGCAGGCTGGCCGCGGGGCGCGACGCCGCATACGTTTTGACTGGCACGTTGTTCGATTGCGAGGCGGTGCGGCGCGCCGGCGCGGGCCAGGTGGCGGTGGTGCCGCACGCGACGTATTATGCTGTTGCGTTAGGTTGGGATGGAGTATTGTGGAGGGTTAGTCTGGTATCGAGGTAGATTCCTTGGATTCAATGCTTGTGGGACTGTGCGGTCACGCGTTGTCATTCGACGCTCACTCCTTTGAGACGGAGCGCAACGATGAGTGGCAAAGGGCGTTCGCGCAAATCGACGGCGAGCGCACGCGGATTTTGAACTTGGAGTATTCCAGATATGATGCGAGGGAGTTGCGCGCCAATCTCGCCGCCGCTGCCAAGAAGCCCGTCCGCACGGCGATTGGAGGGAAGGTCTATGTTATCCAAGCCAGAGCCTTGGACGGGTTGGGCGAAGGTGCTTTTGCAGTGAGCATCGACCTTGCCCCGAGGCTCGACCCGTCCGTGGCGCCGCGATTCACTGCGAAACAGGGGCAGTATCTGGCATTCATCCACAACTACACGAAGATCCACCGTTGCGCGCCGGCGGAGTCGGACATGCAGTACTATTTCCGGGTTTCCGCTCCTTCGATACACGGGATGGTGAAGACGCTGGAGCGCAACGGGCTCATCGAAAAAACACCTGGGCAGGCACGTTCGATCCGGCTGCTTGTGCAACCGGAGCACTTGCCGCGGTTAGAGTAAGGCTAAACACAGCGTCAGAAATGATTGCGCATCCGCTCCCTCAGTCCAGAGTATGTGAAATATTCCGAAAACCGCTTGCTTACGCGCGCGGCTCTGTTTCTGCATCCCGTTGTTAACACGTACTTGCCGAGCCACGACCGTCAGGGAGTGGTCAGCCGCCGGCGGCCGTTCCGGCACGGGCGCGGGTTAGGACAAACGGCACTGGTTGGGACTGAGTTGGGACAGTCCAATGGCCGAGGATTGTGTCGGGACCGGCCTGACGGAGAGCGGCGAGGTCCGGCGCGGCGGTGGCATCGTCGAAGCGGAGGTGGAACGGCAGGGGCAGGGGTTCAGTAAGAAGCTGGCCTTCCCAGGTTCCATCCAATGCCGCTGGAACGGGGGATGCAGAGAATAAGGCCTGATGATCCGCAATTGACATGTTGGCGAAGGGGTAGTTGTTGCGGGCCATGACGAAAGTGGCGAATTCGATGCCGTTGGGGTATTCGCCGAGATGCATGACGCCGATGGCGTTGCGCTCGTCGATCACCTTAATGATGTCGTAGACCTGGCGGTAGGGGTTGTTGGTGTACTGAAGCAGGAGGACAGGGTCGTCCTTGCGCAGATAGCGGCGGTTGTTGTCAGGGTAGGTGACGGAGCGGACTTGCGGGAGGCCGGGCAGCGCGGTGATCTCGTAGTTGACGACGTAGCCGGTGGCGACGCCGTTGTCGACGCGGTCGAAACGTTTCCAGAAACTGCCGCCGGCGAAGAAATGGCCGGCTTCATCAGCTTCGTTGCCGAGCACCTGATCGCGGATGCGCTCTTGCCAACCGAGCAGAGTGTCCTTTGCGAATGAGCCCTTCCAGTACGAGTCGCGGAAGATGCGGGCTTGGGCGAGGTCGGCGTGGAATGCTCCGCTGTTGATGAGATTGTCAATGGGGAGCGAGGGGGTGTCGCGGAGAATGGCTTGCAGTTCGGCGGTGGGGCGGGTGCAGAAGTAATCGGGCGTGTCCGCGCCCCGGGTCACCGCGGCACGGATGTCACCAGAGAATTGCGCCGGGCCGAGGGCGAGCGGGTCGTATTCGCGAGTGACGAATTGCGCGGTGAAGGCGAGGAAGCGCATGCGGGCCTGGAACTGGATGAGCGGATCGGCGGAGCCGGTGACGCGGAAGGAGGCGAGGAATCCGGCGAGGTTGGAGACGGCGGCGAGGTCTTCAAACGTGCGGAAGCGAAGGAGCCCGGTGCCGAACTCACGGCCGCCTTCATAGAGATTGCAGTAGAGAGTGGTGTAGTCGGCCAGCAGGCCGGCGATGGGGTTGCCGGTGGCGGTGCTCTTGTGCATGTACTTCACGCCCTCGAAGGTGAAGCGGCGCGCGCCGGAGGGGAACTCGATGTGATAGCGAATTTCGGCCTCGTTGGTTGCGGGGTTGAGACTGAAGTAATGGAAGCGCGATTTCGATTCATCGATGGGGAAGGTGGCGCCGGGGACCCCTTCGAATTCGCCGAAGGTCATGGAGCCTTTGATGGTGGCGGAGTGTTCCAGGCCATCGATGAACTCGTTGACGTCTGCGGCGGTGATGAGGCCGTTGAAGCGGCAGGTAACCGCTTGCGATGGGGCCGCGGCCGGGGTGTATGTGCCGGTCATTTCCTCATCGAAAGTGAGGCTGACGCCGTCGGGCAGTTGGGCGTTGAGGAAGGGTTGCAGCAGCGGGTTGGTCGGGAGCCGCTGATCAGTGGTGCGCGTGAGCAGGTAATAGAAACCGCCCTGTCCGTTGGGTTCGGTGTGGAAGAGCCCGAGGGATTGGGCGCCGAACAACTGCGCGGCCGCCGGCGGGAGGGCAGTGACATATTTTCCGATAAAAAGATCGTTTGTGACTTTTTTGATTTCGTCGTGGAACGGCGTGAAGTCGTTGAGCTGGAAATGATCCTTGAGGAAGAGGGGTGTGACCAGGCCTTCCATGAGGCCGAAGAACTGGAAGCGGGCCTCGAGGCGGCCATCGGGCTGGTTCTGGAAAGCGAGGTGGGCCATGCTGCCTGCCTGATTGGCGTTGGAGATGGCGTCCATGCGCCAGACGCCATCGAGCTCGGCGGGCGTGGGTACGGTGGCGGCGTCGTAAAGGGCTGCGTGATCGTCGACGGTCAAGTTGTCGAAGCCGTAGGCGCGGGTCATGGGGAAGGTGAACATGCGCGTGCCGTTGGGGAAGTCGCCGAGGTAGACGCGGCCGATCATGAGATCGTGGTTGATGATTTTGAAGATGTCGTAGAAGCCCTGCCAGGGCGGATCGAGGTAGCGGAGCAGGATGTAGCGGCCCTGTTCGAGGGTGCCGGGGCTCGAGTGTTTGATCTCGATTTCCTCAAGGCTGTTGCGGGCGCGGATGCGGCCGTCGGTGTCGCTGGTGATGCCGGTGACGCGGCCGTTCTGTCCCTGGAACTGCTTTTTGAATCCGGTGAAAATGGCCGAGGACATTGTGTTGAGGATGTGGCCGCGGGGGAAGAACCCTTTCCAGTAGCGGTTGTTGCGGATGGTCTTGTTGGCGATGTCGATGGAGGGTGCGCCGCCGGCATTTACGAGCTGCGCGATGGGCAGTGTTGTCGAGCGGCGGAAGACGGCTTCGAGCTGATCCTCCTCGTAGGTGATGGCGTCGAGTGCGCGCAAGCCGGCCATGCTGACGGGGCGAGTTGCGGCGGGATAGGGAATGCCGTTGAGCGCGTTGACGTGATGGTGGGCGAAGTGTTCCGAGAGCGCGGAGATGGTCATGAACGGGTTGACGCCGAGAGCGCTGGGGACGACGGAGCCGTCGGCCACGTAGAGACCTTTGTGGATGGAGCCATCGGCGGCGAACACGCGACCGTAGGAGTCCACCGAGCCTTGGAGGTGATCGTCACCCATGGGGCAGCCGCCGAGGGGATGGGCGGTGATGAGGTGACGGATGTTGAAGACGTTCCAGGTGGGGTTGGAAATGAAGTTGGCGCGAAGGGCGCGTGCGTGGCGGCGCAGCTCCTGGTTCATGCGAGTGAAGATCTGCTGCTGACCAGCCTTGTCCCAGGAGATGCGAATGCGGCCGTCCGGTTCGAAGAACGGTTTTTCGAAAAGAATGACACCACGGGCGTCGTCCTGGCCCATCACGAGGTAGAGCATGGAGTGATTGAGCGCGCCGTTGGGGCTGCGGCCGTTGCCGCCGAAGTCAGAGCTGAGGCGGTCGCGCTGGGCGTCCTCGTTACCGATGACGGTGTCCTCGCCGCGGATCAGACCGAAGACGGCCTTGGCGGCGTCGGCATAGGCGTTGGGGAAGGAGAAATCCTCGACGGCGATGCGTTGCGATTGGGGAAGACCCTTGCTGTAGCGGACGAGGCCGACGATGTTAGGGCCGGGCGCGGGGGACTCGCCGGCGGCGGGTTTCGTTTGGTAGGGGTAGCCGAGGACATCGGTTTCGAAGTCGCTGTTGTAGGCGAGGCCGAAGAAATCGGCGTTTCCGTTAAACTTTGTACCGAGGGCAGGGGAGACGGAGAGGCCGTGCATTTCGGAGCGGAGGAGGAGTTCAGTGGAGTTGAGCGAGCCGGCGGAGAGGACGACTTCCGAGGCGTCGATGGTGAACTTCTGCGAGTCCACAGCGCTGTTGACGTGCTTGCCATGAATGCGCCATTTACCTGAGGGGAGTTTCTCGATCCACTCCACCTTGGTTTGGGTGAGGATGGTTGCGCCGGCCTGTTTGGCCATGGGGAGGTAGTTACGGTCGAGGGTGTTTTTTGCGGTGACGTTGCAGCCGGTGACGCAGTTGCCGCAATCGTTGCAGGGGGCCTGTTCGACGCCTTGCGCATTGGGGCCTTTGGGCTTGAAGTTGACGGCGATGCGGAGAGGTGTGACGGTGGACCCGATTTCCTGAGCGCGGATGTCAAGCGCTTTGACTTTGGCGAGATCGAGAGCACGCGGATGGACGGCGGGGAGGAGCACACGGTATGCGGATTGGTAATGCGGACGGAGCGTATCAAAGTTTATGGATGAGGGCCAGTGGTAATCCTTGAAGACATCGCGGTCAGGGACGATGGCGACGTTGGCGTTGATGAGCGAAGTGCCGCCGAGTCCGGAGCCTTTGATGACGGAGATGTCGCGATGGGTGAGGAGTTCATAGAGGCCGAGCGGGTTGAAGTCGCTGCGGGCCTGTGAGACGACGCCGTCGAGAGATTCGGGGAATTCTCCAGGGAGCCACTCCTTGCCGCGTTCGAGAATGCAAACCGATGGTTTGGGAGTGATGGCGGCGGAGCAGAGTCGCGCGGCGGTGATTGCGCCTCCGTAGCCGGATCCGATGACGACGATGTCGTAGGCGCTCTTGCGTTGATTCCAGGGTGTGGACAGCATGTTTGTTGCCTCTCTTGCGTTTTTGAAGAATGCGGGGAGAAGAGGTAGTGTCAGGCCGTGAGCAATTTGGTCTCGATGGTGACGCCATCGGGACGGTGCATGAATTCGCGCAGTTGGTGCTCGTCAAAGACGAGGCTGGCGTAGCCGTGAGGGCCGTAGAGCTTTGGCGCGCCGGGGATGTGCTGGTTGGGGCCGTCGAGGATGCGAGCGCCGGGGACGCCGTTTTCCTTGTCGGGGCCGACCTTTTTGAAAGTGAGTTTGTCGACGGTGGGGCCGAGCTGATCGCGGAAGTAGGGAAAGCCTCCGTGGCCGATGCAGCGGCCAAAGAGGCCCCACTTGGGGTGCTTGTCGTAGAGGACGCAGCGGTGCTCGTGGCCCCAGTACCAGGCGAGGATGCGGCGCGCTTCGAGGATGTCCTTGAGTTTATTGACGAGCTTGGGGCCTTGCGAATCGAGCAGGGAGAACGGTTGGTGGTGCGAGAAGAGAACGATCTTGCGATCGCCTGCCTGTTGGAGAATGCGCTTGAGCCAGTCGACCTCTTCGTCCATCAGGTCGTGGTCTTTGTATGCGGTGTCGAGGCCGACGATGGTCCACCACTTGTTCTGGACGAAGAAGTGGGTTTCGCGCTGCTGGAAGCGTCCGGAGGCGATGGCGTCGCGATAGGGTTTGCCGCCGCTGTACATTTCGTGATTGCCATTGAGCGCGCGGTGGAGCGAGTCGTTGCGGTAGGGAAAGGCGTCTATGAGGAGGTCCTGGACTTCGCCGGGCTGTCCGGAATAATAGACGTCGCCGAGGTGGAGGACCATGTCGAAGCCGTCGGGGTCGTTGCGAATGCTATCGGCGATGAGGGGAGCACCATAGCGTCCAGTGGCCCAATCTCCGAAGGCTGCGATGCGGAGGTGGGTGGTGTCCTGTTTGAGCCACGGGTCGGGGTCGTCGGGAGCGGTGTGCCACTGGAACTTGTCCTGGCTATCAAAGACGATGAGGAAGCCGGTTTTGATCCATTCGAGGAGGTCGGCGTCGCTGAAGCGGACGATGGGGCCCTCATCGGTGGTTTCGATTTTTCCCGATTCGGCTGCCTTCTGCTGGACGAAGCTTTGGAGCACGGAGGCCATGGGGTGTTGCGAGGTGGAGAGAACGGCGTCGCCGTTGTCGTGGCGTTGGAGCTCGCCGGCGATTTCCTGAAAGGCTTTGTTGAGGCGGGCCTGGCGGAGCGGGTCTTTAGTGAGGCGGTTAGCCTGCTGCCGGACTGTCTCCTGTAATTCGCCCTTTTGCGCAGTAACGCTGCGAGCGATATCTTGTGGTGTTACGATTCCCAGCGGCGTTTGAGCCATTGCGGGAATTATACACTTGTAAGTTGCCGATGGACAGGGGGTAGCGTGATGTTCCGGAAGTGGCGCGGGCGAACCGCTGCCTGGTGCGGCCAGCGGATGAAACGAGGTCAAAACGTGTCGTAAAGCGGCTTCGGATCTAATTCGACGATCAGGTTCGCGGTACGACTTTAGATACGCAGCTATTCCGGCCGATGTTCTGGCCGGTCGCGCGCGGCAACTTCTCGCAGACGCAAGGGACTCATCGAGCGGCATCCGCCTCAAGTTCGGCGGGGGTCTCAGCGAGACGACTTCGGAGCAACAGCGCTAAGCCCCGCCGTTATTACGGTGTACGGATTCTGGAAGAAAGGGCAGGGGCGATAGCCTTGAGGTGTTTGAGGTTCCAGGTGTAGATCTGGGCGGCGCGGATTTTGGCAGCACAGCGCAGCAGGAGCGCGTCGTAGATGCGTCCACTGGTGAGGCCGAGCGCTGCTGCTTCGTGAATCGTGGTTGCGTACTCGTCCTCGTCCAGTGAGACAATGCGGAAGCGCTGCCGGATCTCCTCCACGAAGAGTAGCGCCTGCTCCGGGGGGATGACGTCTTTTACAGGCAGGGTGGTCATGGTTGCATATACTTCGGCAAGGGAGTGGAGTGCGCAGGCGGAGTTGGAGGCTTGCGCGGTGGTGGGGATGACCTTGCCAGAAGGCGCTCACGAAGACGGAGGTGTCGACAAATTCCTTCATCGCATAAGGTCACGAAGCCGCTTCTCCCGTTCCCGTTCGACGATTTCGGTTACGGAGCTGTGTGTGGGTTGACCCTGGTAGACCCACACGCCGAGTTCCTTGCTGAGCAGGGCCTTTGGGCGGACAGGGCTGAGAACGATTTCATCTCCCGTGCTTTCGAGCTGGAGCGTGTCTCCGGCGGCAAGGTGCAATTGCTCACGGAGCCTTTTCGGAATGAGGACGCGGCCGGCGTGGTCGATGGTAAGGGTTTTGGTCATGGCGATCAAGATTTGTTAGCGGTAGAAGGGTTTCCAGGTGATCCAGCGGGGGCCGTAGTGGGGCTCGGGCTGGCCGGTTTCAAGAGCACCGAGATCGGGGGCGCGGCCGGTGTGATTGTCGTTAATGGTGGGGAGCAGGACGCCGGCGTCGACTGCCTTGGAGTTAGGTTTGAGGCGGAAGTTGAGATCCATGGAATGGTAGACGCGGTAGCGCTGGCTGGGGTCGTCCGGGGTGAGGTTTTCGAAGATGTCGAAATCGAGCTCGATGCCGTGCGTTTCGTGTTTGGTGGCGGCGGCGAGTTCGGCGAGGGTGGAGTAGGTGGAGTCTTTCCCGCCCTTGACGATCCACGTGTATTGGTTCTTGACGTCGCGGTTGGGACGGAAGCCGTTGTAATCGGAGCTGAATTGCGGAGTGGCGTGGGCCCATGCCATGATGCCGCGGTTGGGGATATCCTTGCCGAGGAACAAGTTATTGCGGAAATGCGAGTTAGAGTAGGGTTCGCGGGCGCCTTGTTCTCCGATGAAGGTGTTATGGAGAACCATGATGCCGGCGGGGGCTGAGCTGAATTTGAGAGGATTGCCGGCGGGGACGTGATATAAGATGTTGCGGATGAAGTAGACGGGGCCGCCGAAGAAAGGCTGAGCGCTGTAACCGTTGTGGGCGGCGTTGATGCCGCGGTTATTAAATACGCGCACGTTGTGAGAGCCACCGTCGGTTTCGATGAAATCGTCATTGGATAAATGGATATCGTTGTTATAGATATCAATGGAGGAGGCCTGGCGTTCCGGGTCTTCTTCAGGAGGGCCATAAGTGGAGATACAAATACCGTCGTGGAAATAGGCGACGGCGTTGTGGGCGATGATATGGCCGGGGCCATAGACTTTGATGGCGAAGAAGCTGCGGAGCTGGTGGGAGGGGTAGATTCCCGCACTGCGCTGGCCCGCCTGGTTCCATCCGATCAGGCGCATCTGATCTTCGCGGCCGAGGAAGAGATTGTCGGCGATGTAGAAGTCGCTGGAGCCGGCGAATTCGGTCCATACGCCGACGCCGATGTCTTCGAAACGGCAGTTACGGACGGTGAGGCCGACCGCACCGAGGACTTCCTTTTCGCCGGCGAAAATGGCGACTTCGGTGTTGCGGAAAGTGAGACCTTCAATGATGTGGTGGGAGCTGGCGATCATGTCGAAGAGCTTGGAGTTGCCACCGCCGTCGAAGATGGCTTCGCCGTCGCCGGCGCCTTTGATAGTGATTGGTTTGTCGGCGGTGCCTTTGAGGGAGAGGGACCAGTAGCCGTGGAAGGGAGCGCTGAGGGGATCGACGTAGTTGTAGCGCTCGGGGCGATAGAGGCCGGCGTGGATGAGAATGGTGTCGCCGGGTTGGGCTTTGCGCATGCGGACGGCGGTCCAATCGCCGCGGCCTTCGCCGTAGTAAGCGGCTTTGAGACCGATGAAACTGGGCTCTTGTTTAGGGCCGATGTGATCGGCGGGGTAGACGTGAAGGGTGCGTCCGCCGGAGTAGGGTCTGGGTTCGGCGCGGGTGGAGACGGTGACCTTTTGCTGGGCTTGGCCGGTGACGCCGTCGGGGTCCTTCATAGTGAATTCGCATTCGTAGGAGGTGGCGGGTTCGAGGTTGAGAATGGAGCCGGCGAAGCCGTGGGGGGCGGTGTAGGTCATGGCTTCGCGGTCGCGGTAGGAGCGCTCGCCACCGATGCGGAGCAGGGGGAGAGCGTTGCGCCATGCGGATGTGCCGGTTTTGCGGAAGCGGACTTCGACGGTCGCGTTGCGGTTGGCGTCGCCCTGGATGGCCCATTCGAAGCCGAGGTTGAGGAGGGTGGGGTGCTCGATGTGGAAGCGTCCGGGGGTGACGGGGTTTTGGGCTTGGGTGGCGGCGGCCAGGAGGCAGGTGATGAGGATGAGGCGCATGCACTGGATATCGTATCTTCTTTTGTGGGCCACCGATGGGATTACTAATGGCCTGTGGGGTGAGTCGAGCCTGCGGTAAGATGCTTGGGATGGATTGGAAGTAGATCCCTTCGTGGTACATGAAGGTGAACAGGTGCTCGAAGTTTTCAAACGCACCGTGCCATGTTCCTCACGTCCGCCTCAGCGCTGTCCAGATGGCGGTCGGCCAAGGCCAACAGCTTCTTGTCCGTATCAAGTTGCAGAAGTTCGCGGCGGCGGAAGGCTGGGCTGAAGCCCGGCGAGGCTGGCCTGGAAAGGCCAGCCGCGGCCAGGATTGGCCGCCCCAGTGTGCCCAGCATGGGCAGAATCTTGTTGGATGAAAGGAGCCAACCGGAGCCGATGACAGGCAACCGTAGCGAAACGCAAGGCGTAGCCGCGAGGT
>JACQZR010000072.1 GCA_016213775.1 Acidobacteriota bacterium | reverse complement strand
CGGGCTCAAGGAATGATTTCTCGCAAAGTCCGCAGAGGCTCGCAAAGAGCGAATACACGGTTGGGAGAGACGCGTAAACGCCCGAGTTGAGCTGCCCCGGAGGGGCCACTTTTTAGCGGCGCAGTCCGCGAAAAAGCGTAGTCCGTTATCCGGCGCGCGACGAGAATTTTGTTCTCGTCGCATTTGATCATGCGGCGATCTTCAGGCCGACCGCATCGAGCAGCGCAGTGAGATCATCGGCGAAGCACATGAATTTGTGTTGGCGGTTTATGCGTACACCGCCGGCTTCCCGAAACAGGAAAGTTGTCACAAGGCGATCAACCGTTTCCCGCGACAGATCGTAAGCCGACTGATCAGCCGCTTGTCCGTAGTTAACGGCTTACGCTGCGAATCGAAGAGTTGGAACTGTCCGTTGATGATTTCCAGCAGGGCAATATCCGCCGGTCCGCCAACCGTGAGCGTCCCGAGCCCTTCGATACGCTTCACGACCCGGGCCGGATTGATCGTCGAGCGCTTGAGAGCGTCGTTGAGGTTCATTCCCAGGAGGAGGAGCTTCGACATTGTGGTCGGCATGTCGTGGACAGGCCCATTGACATTTTGATTGTAAACGTCGGTCGAGATGGAGTCGGGCAAAAAACCCGCGTCAAGCGCCCTGCGTGCGATTTCGAAGTTGAAGCTGCCGGACCCGTGCCCAACGTCGAACAGCACGCCGCGAGAACGCGCGTCGAGCACACTGGCTTTGATCTTTCCGTTGCCATCCAGAATGCCAATCGTGTGCGTGTTGTAGCAATGAGTGACCACATCGCCCGGGCGCATCAACTGCATGACTTCGTCCGTCGACGGCGGCGCGAAACTGATGTGGGCCATCATGGGCAGCGAGTATTTGTCACAAAGCTGGCGGGCGATCTTCAGGAAGTCGAGGCTGTAGCGGCCGTTCATATTCGAACCGATCTGGAACTTCACCCCGATGATAATGTCGCGATTCGCTACCGCTGCCCGGCCAGTGGCGTCCATGGCCCTACTGACATATTTGACCGGATCCTCGTCCGGGTTCCGATTGTTGGGATACAGGTAGACATAGCCAAAGATGCGGCACCGGGCTGGTTCCACGATAAACCGCCGGAACCCTTTGATCTCAGTGTGTGCAAACGTGCCAGCGTCAACCCACGTCGTCGTGCCAGAACGCGCTGCAACCGGATCGGCCTCAATGCCAATCGAAAGCCCGTGGTGGATGTGTGTGTGCAGATCCACCAGTCCGGGCGTGACATAGAGGCCCCTCGCGTCGATGACGTCGATTCCGTGATCGGCGGAGATCTCAGTTTCAATCGCCGCGATCTTTCCATCGAGCACACCGACATCGGCATTGCGCCGGAAGTTGCGGCTGGGATCGATCACCTCGCCGCCTTTGATGAGGATCTCGTAGCGTCGGGGCGGTTGCTGCATCGCCGCAGGTGTCAATGCAGTGCTGAGGGTGCCAGCCCCGATACTACGACAAAAATCACGGCGCCTCATAGTTGTACACGATGATCTCACACTCGGCGCCGCTTCGACCCAACGCGACGAACTTGGAAAGACAGTTGTAGGCGCCGGTACGGCTCAATAGCAACACATTCCACGGCAAGGTTCCATGTGCCGGCGTCGTCAGCCGAATCCGGCAGTAGACGGTAGTCCTCGCGCATTCGTTCCGACTCGAGGCGGACGGCGGCGTGTACAAACGAACCGGCTGGGGGCGCTGAAGAACCAGGGAGGGCCTTCGTTCAGGTATTTGAATCCAGTTGGGGATGGGCAAGTAGGGTGTTGCGGGCTTTCACCCAAGCGCGGTAGCGGCAACTTCCCCACGTTGGTGAAACAGAAAGCGAACCGGTGTGTGGGCAAACACGGCGCACGTTCTGAAACCCCACAGATCGTTGACGGGAGGTCCATGTAACGTTGGCGCGCGAGTGGCGGGAATCTGAACATTCTCGTGCCGCAGACGAGGGGATGAGACCTCCGATTCGCATGGTAAGCGCCAGACGAGCACGGGCACGACCGTGCACTCTGGTCCTCCGCAAAGGAGGCCGAAAGTGAAGAGTCAGCCGCCTTGGGACGTTGCGACTTCCGCTCTCATCGAATCAGGCAAGAGCCTGGATCTGAAGCACGGATTCAGCCGCCGCTCGTTTTTCCGATGGGCGTCGGCGGGAACGGCAATGACCGCCGCCAACGAGGCATTTCTGCCCAAACTGGGCGCACAAATCAAGGAAGCCGTTCAGGAGTACCCGATCGTGTGGATGCAAGCATCGGCATGCAGCGGGTGTTCCGTGTCGGTGATCAACACAATTCATCCCAGCATCAAAAACGTCATACTCGACCAGATTCTGCCGGGCCATCAGCTTTTCTTGAACTATCATTCGACGCTGATGGCGGCCGCAGGCAAACTTTCCACCGATGTGGCGCGGGAGACCGCAAGCAAATACAAAGGCAAATTCCTGTTTCTGATTGAAGGGGCGATCCCGACCCTGGATGACGGCATGTACGGGACACTTGGCGAGGAGAAGGGCAAGCCTGTCACGATGCTGGAGTGGGTGCGGCAATTGGCTCCGTCAGCCATGGCCGTGCTGACTATCGGCACGTGCGCGGCATACGGAGGAATCGCCGCTGCAAAACCGAATCCCAGTGGCGCCAAGGGCGTGGGTGAAGTTCTGGATAGCATGAAGATCTCCACGCCTGTGATCAATATTCCAGGTTGCCCGTGTCACCCGGACTGGTTCATCGGGACGGTGGCCCGGGTCCTGCTTTACGGGTTGCCAAAGCCCAAGGAGTTGGATGAACACCGGCGGTTGAAATCGTACTTCGGCAAGTCGGTCCATAACCGGTGTATCAACCGCGACCTGATGGATGACGGGGTATTCTCAACCAAGTTCGGGGAGGTGGGGTGTCTGCTCGAACTTGGCTGTAAGGGTCCGTTCACTTACGCCGATTGCCCGCTGCGGCAGTGGAACAGCGGGGTCAACTGGTGTATCAACGTGAATGCACCGTGCATCGGGTGCACGGAGCCGGGGTTTCCGGATGAGCATTCGCCGCTGTATCAAAAGAGGTAGGCCATGAAGACGCGAGTTGTAATTGACCCATTGACGCGCATCGAAGGCCATTTGAAAGTGGAAACAGTAGTGGAGGACGGGGTGGTGGTGGAGGCCCGCGCCAGCGGAACGCTGTATCGCGGCTTCGAGCAGATGCTGTCCGGCCGGGAACCGCTGGATGCCGTCCAACTGATGCAACGCCTCTGCGGAGTATGTCCAAGCGCCCACGCGGTGGCTGCTTCGCAATGCCTGGATAACGCGTTCGGGATAATGCCTCCGAACAACGGGCGTATCATCCGGAACCTTATCCAGGGGGCGAACTACATTCAATCGCACATTCTGCATTTCTACCACCTGGTGGCGCTGGATTTCGTGCGCGGACCGGAGTTTCCGCCGTTCGTTCCCCGTTACGAGGCTGACTACCGGCTGCCGAAAACGACCAGCGACCAGATTGTGAGCCACTATGTTCAAGCCTTGCATATCCGGGTAAAGGCGCACGAAATGTCGGCGGTTTTTTCGGGCAAGATGCCGCATTGCGCATCGGTGGTTCCGGGCGGTGTCACCGTCACGCCGACAGTGGACAAGGTGACCACATTCCTGTGGCGGCTGAAGGAGCTTCAGGACTTCATCAACAACGTATATCTGCCGGATGTGATGATCATCGGTGAAGTCTATCGCGACTACGCCGACATTGGAGCCGGCTGCAAGAAGATGCTGTCGTACGGCGCTTTCGATTTGGACAATGAACCGCTGGTGAGCAAGAGGCAGCGTCTGTTCGGGATGGCGCGCTACGTCAACGGAGGTCTGCTGCCGGTGGACCCGGCAAAGATTACAGAGGACGTTTCGGCGGCGTGGTACCGCTCGGCGAGCCACTTGAGTCCGGCGGCGGGAGAGACGGTGCCGGATCCGAAGAAGGCGGAGGGTTACACGTGGCTCAAGGCGCCGCGGTACGAGAACGCGGTGTACGAAGTGGGTCCGCTGGCGCGGGCGGTGATTGCGCTTACGCGCCGGAGCGATCCTGTTCATGTCAACGCCATCGAGAGTGCGCTGTCGCATCTGCGGCTGCAACGGGAGAACCTGTTCTCCGTCATGGGAAGAAACCTGTGCCGGGCCGTGGAAACCAAGATTCTGGCGGACGCGATGGCGAAGTGGGTGCTGCAGATCAAACTGGACGATGCGGTGGCCTCGGACTACAAGATGCCGGAGACGGCCCAGGGCTACGGGCTCTGGGACGCGTCACGCGGCGCGCTGGGGCACTGGATCTCGATTCGCAACAAACTGATCGGCAAATACCAGGCGGTGGTTCCGACGACATGGAACGCCTCGCCACACGATGACAAAGGTCAAGCCGGGGCGATCGAACAGGCGCTCATCGGCGCGCCGGTGAAGGATGTGGAGCACCCGTTCTCGGTGGCGCGCATTGTGAGGTCGTTCGACCCCTGCATTGCGTGCGCGGTTCATCTGGTAACGGCGCGAGGGAAGCTGCTGCGAAAGATGAATGTGGTCTGATTCGGAGGTGTGACTTGGACGCCGGGCGGAAGGCACTTCTGAACGCGCGCACCGCACCCTGTGCGCTTCTGGTCCTAGGCGCCGGCAACGAATTGCTCGGTGATGAAGGACTGGGTGTGCATGTCGCCCGGCGTCTGGCGTCCTCGCCCACGATGCCTCCCGGCGTTGCTGTACTGGACGCGGGGACAGGTCTTTTCGACCTGCTTCCGGAACTGCCCGTGTATGAGCGCGTTGTTATCGTGGACGCCATCCGGATGGATGGCGGTCCGGGAACTGTGTATCGCGTGGAACTGGACGGTGAACTCGACGCGGGGGTCGAGGAAGGCGTCCCACTGTCACTGCACCAGTACGACCTGCTGTCAACGCTGGCAGCCGCGAAACTGCTCGGTCTGCTACCGCGTCACTTGACTCTGATCGGGGCGGAACCGCAGAGCATCCAGCCGGGGCTGGAACTATCGCCGGCGATGGAATCCGCGGCGGAACGGATCGTGTCGTTGATTCTGTCGGAAGCGTGGTTGGCATGCCCCGGTTGAGTTGGGTCGCCAGGTAACCGCTACGCCGTCAGCGAGGATCTGACAGTCCGGCGTTCCCGTATCAGGGTAGGTCGTTTGGCGGCAAAATGACCGCCGAGGAGCCGGCCCCCAGCCCGCCGCCAATGCGACGACGCCTAGTACTGCCGCGGCGAACGCCGTAAAGCTGCGATTCCAGGCACCACGCCAGCACCAACCAGAGTGCCGAACCTAACGCGATTCCAGCCGCGGCCATGCCGGCGACGTCCGTGAGCACCATGCGCAGGCCGGAGCAACCGGTCGATCTGGTCGTGGACGGTCCGATAGCAGAGGCCTGCTCCGGGCAAATTGATAGTAGACAATCTACAGAAAATATCGTAGAATGTCTACACAATGCGAAGTGATGCACCTTTCCGCGTCGCGCTGGTGCTGCAAGGCACGCCAGACCTGCTCCAGGTGGAGCGGTCGAACAAAGGGAAGCGGCGGCAATCCCAATGAACGCCCTGTTCCGGAGACTGCTTTGGTTGAGACGAAGGCCTGACAAGGAGGCTGAACTGCGCGAGGAACTTCAGTTTCACCTCGAGGAGGAGGCGGAACAGCGCCGAGGCGAGGGTATGACTGAGGATGCGGCTCGATCCGCGGCGCGGCGTGAGCTCGGTAACCTCGCGCTGGTAGCGGAAAACACGCGCGCCGCGTGGGGCTGGGTGCGACTGGAGCACCTTGCGCGCGACGCCGGCTACGGACTGCGGCAGGTCCGCCGCAATCCCCTGTTCTCAGGTTTGGCGATCGCCACACTGGCGCTCGGCATCGGCGGTATCACGGCGATGTTCAGCGCGTTCGACGCCGTCCTGATCCGCCCGCTCCCTTACCCGGAAGCTGACCGTCTCGTCATGATCTGGGACAAAGTAGGCGGCTCAGGCGCCACGGAAAAGCAGCAGCCCGCGCCCGCGGAGTATATCCAGTGGCGCCGCCTCAATACCGTATTTATCGATCTGGCCGCGAGTCAGCCGGCCGACGCGACACTGTCCGGAGATGGTGAACCCGAGCAGCCTCCGGCGCGCAAGGTGACCTGGACCATGTGGAAGGTCCTTGGCGTGTCTCCGCTGCTCGGACGTGGATTCACCGAAGACGAAGACGAGAAGGGCGGGCGCGTGGTTGTGATCAGCCACGGATTGTGGCAGCGCCGCTTCGGCGGGTCGCCGGACGTCATCGGACACAAGATCTCGCTGAATGACCAGCCGCACGAGGTGATCGGGGTGATGCCGAAGGGCTTCTACTTCATGCCCTCGCGCGACATCGACATCTGGATGCCGTCCTCATTCCCACCTTGGATGCGAACGAATTCCGGATGGCACAACTCGCAGATTGTCGCGCGTCTCAAGCCCGGGATCACACTGGAACATGCAAGGGAATCGATGGCTGCGTTGAGCTTGCAGGTGACAGCTAAGGAATTCCAGGGCGGGCACGCAGTAACCGTAAACCCTCTGCGCGAAGAGATCGCGGGCAAGACGCAAGTTGCATTGATCGTCTTATTGTGCGCGGCGGCCGCGCTGCTGGTGATCGCGTGCGTGAATCTGGCCAATCTCCTCATGTCGCGGAGCGCGGCGCGGGCAAGGGAAGTGGCGGTGCGGACGGCCATTGGCGCGGGGCGGGGAAGACTCGTCGCGCAATTCCTCACGGAAAGTCTTGTGCTAGCCGCACTCGGGGCGATCGCCGGATGCGGGCTCGCCCTTCCGGCAATGCGTTTTCTGGAAACGCTGGTTCCCGAGAGCATGGGCCCGGTGCGGCTCGCGCTCGATTGGAGGGCGCTAGCATTCTCTTCTGCTGCGACGGTCGCGGCAGCGCTGGTGTTCGGACTCGCCCCCGCGCTACGGGGGTCTCGATTCGCTCCGCACGAAGGGTTGCGGCACGGCGGACGCGGCGCTACCGGCCCCCGTAGCCATTGGTTCCAGTATTCGCTCATCATGTCTGAGACCGCCCTGGCCGTGGCGCTGCTGACCTGCGGCGGCCTGCTCCTGCAGACCTTCCTGCATCTCCGCAATACCGATCTTGGAATCCGGAGCGAGAAGCTGCTGACCTTCGAAATCCCTCTATTCCGCTACAAGGAATTCGACAGGCGGGTCGCCTTCATCAACGCGCAACTGGAGAAAGTGCGGGCGATTCCGGGGGTGATCCAGGCCGGCGCCATCAACCGGATTCCATTCACCAACTCCGCCCACGCTACGTTCTATCGCCTGGCAGGCCAGCCAGCCAAAGCATTGCCCGGCCAGGTCGCGCTGATTCGGAATGTGAGCCGTGACTACTTTGCTGCCGTTGGCGGGCAACTGCGCGAAGGCAGATTCTTCGATGCCTCGGATCGAAAGTCGCCCGCTCCTGTGGCGATCATTAACGAACCGCTTGCGAACCGCGAGTTTCCCGGCAGGTCGCCGCTCGGCCAGCAGCTCAAGTTCGGCGAGTTGGACGGAGCTGGGTATTGGTATACCGTCGTTGGCGTCGTGAGACAGATCCGTGAGAGTGGCGTGCTTGACGACGCGAGGCCTGCCATCTATCGCGTGTTTGAACAATGCGATCAGGTGAACGAGCGCCCGACGGTGGGCATCGTGGTTCGAACAGCGGTCGAGCCGGCATCAATCGTCTCTTCCGTCCGGCAAGCGATCTGGTCCATCGATAGGAATCAACCTGTGGCGCGCGTTCAGACGATGAAAGAGATCATTGACCGCCAGCTCTCAACCTCTTCGCAAAGCACGGCGCTGTTAGGCGCATTCGCCTTGCTCGCGCTGCTACTGGCATCTCTCGGTATCTACGGCGTCCTATCCTACGCCGTGACACAGCGCACAAACGAAATTGGCGTGCGCATGGCGTTAGGTGCGAAGTCCAGTGAGATAATGCTCTCTTTCGGCAAACGGGGCTTGGCCTTGACGGTCGCCGGGCTTGTCATTGGTCTGGCTCTGGCGGCAATCGCGGCGCGGTCGATCAGCAGCCTGCTTTACGGCTTCCAGCCCGGCTACCTCCCAACCGCCGCCGCCGTATCTTTCCTCCTTCTGATTGTGGCCGCTTTGGCGAGTTTTGTTCCCGCCCGCCGTGCAGCGCGCGTTGATCCGGTGATCGCGCTGCGGAACGAATAGGCCGCGAGCGTGGTTGGCATGTACACTTTCGTAAGGTGAGCGGGACGCTGGTAAACACTACGCCGTCAGGCGAGGACCGGCGCCATTCATTCATTGCGCAGAGCCAGCATCGGATCCGTACGGGATGTTCTCCGGCAGGAAAGATACGCCGACCGTGGAGAACGTGAAAGCGTCAGTGGCTTCCACCTGATACAATTCTGATGACAGGAAACGGCTAAGCGGTAACGCCAGCGCGAGGCCGATAACCAGCCCGCCAAGAACTGGACTCAATGCTTTGCGAAGCATCGTGAGCATCACATCAGTGCCGCTCGCGCCCAGCGCGGTGGCAGGCGCACCACGGGTCGTGTAGAGGGGACATTCTTACTTTGCTTCCAGAGGAGAAGAACGAAGAATATCCGCCGTAGTGTTGTAGTTGTGTGATACACTGCTACACAGGAGCCCGCTGATTCCTGGTGAACCTCGACCCGCGTGATCCACGGCCCTTGTACCTCCAGATAATGGACGAAGTGCGACGGGCTCTCGTCGCCGGCACCCTTCGGCCGGAGGACCCGATGCCGTCCGTCCGCGAGCTGTCCTCTCAGCTTGTCGTGAATCCGCGAACGGTCTGGCAGGCATACCAGGAGTTGGAGCGCGAGGGCGTCCTCTATGTTAGAAGGGGGCAGGGCACATTCGTTTCTCCTGACGTCCGCGCCGACCGCCGTGCAGTCGCCCGGGAGGTGGCAAAACGCGCGTTGCTCGAAGCGCGCCGCAGCGGGCTGGGCGTGGAGGAGCTGATGGAGACGATCAGGAAGGTGGCAAACGAGGAAGTGGAAGAACCATTAGTGCCGGCGCCGAGCGCGAAGCCTGCGTCGAGCTCGAAGCGGGGGGATGGGAAATGAGCGGCGGCGATGCGGTGACGACGCACGGGCTATGCAAACGATATGGTGGAGAGACCGCACTCGAGGAGGTCAACCTTCGCGTTCCCGAGGGAGGCGTGTACGTCCTGGCCGGAGCGAACGGCGCGGGCAAGAGCACGACGCTCAAGGTGTTGATGAATCTGGAGCGCGCGGACGCCGGCACTGCGGAGATCCAAGGACTGGACACAGTTCGCCGTGGCCCCGAGGCGCGAGCGCAGGTGGGCTACGTCCCGGAGCGCCCCGGACATGGCTACGGCTGGATGACGTGCCGCAGTCTGATGAAACACGTCTCAGCCTACTACGCAACGTGGGATCACGCCTATGCTGACCGCCTGAGCCTCGCCTTCGGCCTAGGACTCGACCGCAGAGCCGGCACGCTGTCAAAAGGCGAGAGCCGGCGGTTGCAGCTCGTACTGGCGCTGGCCCATCGCCCGCCCGTTCTCCTCTTAGACGAGCCAACGGACGGCCTTGACCCGGTGGTACGCAGCCGGACGTTGTCTTTGCTGGCCGAGCACCTCGCCGATACGCCCACCACGATTCTGATTTCGACGCACCAGATTCACGAACTCGAGAGCCTGGGGGATCACGTGGGCATTCTCCTGCAGGGGAGGCTCGTCGCGCAGATGTCTCGGGACGAGTTGCAGCGCACGGTCGGGCGGTACCGCGTCGAGGTCCCCAGTGGATGGCAGGCCACGCACGAGCTTCATGCCGCAGGCGTGCTCTCCAGCGGTGCTCGCGAGGCCCAGTGGACGCTGGTAGGGGATCAGCGTGAACTGGTCGATCGCCTCACCCTTGCCGGCGCACATGTACGCGAAGTAGAGTCGCTGGCGTTGGCGGACGCGGTGCATGCATTTCTCGCACAGGAGGTGACGCGATGACGTCGACCACATTTCATTCCCCGCCGCGTACACGCGATGTGCTACTGGCCCAGATCCGCGCTGTCGGAGTAGCGCCGCAAGGGCCCGCTCTTGCCGCGATGGCAGTAGTGGCGCTGGCGACGCTGTTCATCACGATCGAGTCGTTGAAGACGGGTAAGGGAATCGCCTTCCACCCCGAGCGCCAGATGCTGCCAGGCATAATGGGCCTTCTGCTTCCCATCATGGTGTGGAGAGGGGAGGAACGGTTCGGGGCCAGCTTCCTCTGGACGCTTCCCGTGGACCGCTGGCGGCATGCGCTCGCCAAAGTATTCGCCGGATGGGTATGGCTGATGGGCGGCGTCGCGCTCTTCGTGTTCTGGTCGCTCGCGCTTACGCTCCTTTCGGGCGGGACCATCCTCGCCGAGGAGACACTTCGCCTTCTCAGATCCGTGTCCTTGGCTTCGCGCACGCTCGACCCCGCGGCTGTGGAGACTGTTCGTTGGACGCCGGAACCGCTGCTCTGGCTGGCCCCTCTCACGTCGGCGACCGCAACGTACCTGCTGGCCAGCGCTCTCGGGCTGGGGACGCGTCACCCCCTGCGGTGGATTGTTGGGAGCGTGATCGGTTTCTATGTCGTCTCCGGCGTTGGCGAGGCAGCGAATGGCGTGTGGCTGGGCTTTGAGCCCCTGCTGGAGTCCGTGTTTGAAGGACCGTACGGGTTGGATGCGCTGCTCACCGCGAGGACCACATTCCTCAACATCGAAGCGACGCTCACGACTGGCGACAGAGTAGAGGTGTGGCGGGCGTTGCCGGATGCCGGGCAGTGGGCGACGGCCACCCTGCTCTGGATGGGCGCCGGTCTCGTAACTCTGTTGGCGGCCGCATTCCGGCACCGGGAGGGCCGGCGGGCTTGATGGAGATCCAGATTCGGAACCTCTCAAAGACCTACGCCAACGGGGTTCATGCCCTGAAGGACGTCACGCTGACAATCCCTCGCGGCATGTTCGGGCTGCTCGGTCCGAATGGCGCCGGCAAGTCCACGCTGATGCGGATGATCGCCACTCTGCAGGAGCCTGACCAGGGCTCGATCCGCTTCGGCGATATCGACGTGCTGCGGCAGAAGGAAAAGGTGCGCGAGACGCTCGGCTATCTTCCGCAGGAGTTTGGGGTCTACCCGAAAGTGACCGGCGCGCAACTGCTCGAGCACTTCGCAGTGCTCAAGGGCATCACCAATCGGCGGTCGCGCAGGGAAATCGTGGATGCGCTCCTGCATCAGACCAATCTGTATGAGGTGCGGAACAAGAAGCTCGGTGGTTACTCCGGAGGGATGCGCCAGCGGTTTGGCGTCGCGGTCGCGCTGCTGGGGGACCCGAAGCTGATCATCGTCGACGAGCCGACTGCGGGCCTCGATCCCGCCGAGCGCGTGCGCTTTCTGAACCTGCTCAGCGAGTTGGGGGAGGACGCCGTCGTGATTCTCTCCACGCACATCGTCGACGATGTGTCGGAATTGTGCAGCCGGCTGGCGATCATCAGCAAGGGTACGATCTTGCTTGAAGCCGAGCCTCTGCAGGCGGTCGCGGCGATGCGTGGACGGATCTGGCAGCGGGTGATTGAGAAGACGGGGCTCGACGAGATAAGACGAGCGCATTCGGTCATCTCGACCAAGCTCCTCGCGGGACGCACCGTGGTGCGCGTCCACAGCACGACGGCACCCGGGGCGGGGTTCGAGCCGGTGGAGCCGGACCTGGAAGACGTCTACTTCAGCACGATGACGGGGCACTATAGATGAGGTGCTGGGAAATCTTCCGTTTCGAAATCGCCTACCAGTCTCGCCGCGTCTCGACATGGCTCTATTTCGCGGTTTTGGTGACGCTCACTTACTACGTGTCGAGGCAAATATATATCGACAACGCGCGTAGAGACGGCTACTTCTTCAACGCGCCGTTCGTCATCGCGGTGATGACGTTTCTCGGCAGCATGATGGGGCTATTGAGCGCCACCCAACTGGCCGGCGATGCGGCAGCGCGAGACGTGCAGACGCGGATGGATCCGCTCTTCTACACCACGCCCGTCGGCAAGACCGCGTACCTGCGGGGCCGATTTCTTGCGGCCTTCATCCTCTACGCGGTGATCCTGTTGGCCGTGCCGCTCGGATTGTTGCTTGCCGCAGTGGTGCCGGGCCCAGAGGCCGAGCTCATTGGTCCATTCCGTCCGGCGGCCTATCTCGGCGCTTACCTGTCCCTTGCGCTGCCGAATGCCTTCGTGGCGACAGCGTTCCTGTTTTCAATCGCGGTGCTGAGCCGGCGCGCGATGGCGAGTTACCTCGGCGGCCTGCTCCTCTTCAGCGTGGTCGCCTTCAGCCGGGGGTTCGTGGCTGGGACGTTAGAGTGGTGGGAGTTGGCGAAGCTGCTGGATCCCTTCGGCATGACAGTGCTCGGCGAGCTTTCTCGGGGTTGGACGCCGGTGGAAAAGAGCACGCGTCTGATCGGACTGCAGGGCTCGCTCCTATCGAACCGCATTCTTTGGATCGGCATTGCCCTGGGCGTGCTCGCGCTCACGCAGCTCCGGTTTCGCATGGCGCACCACACCGCGGGCGCGCGACGGATGGACAAGACACTGTCCGGCGGACCGCTCCCTCACGGTCGCGTCCCGGTTCCGAGCCGCGCGGGTAAGCAAGCAACCTTCGGTTTCGCGACGCACGCGCGCCAGATGCTCGCCGTCGCGCGGGAATCTTTCCAGGAGATCGCGATGAGTTGGGGCGGCCTTGTCCTGGCCGGGATAGCGGCGCTCGCGGCTGTCAGCGCCACCCAAATCGAACACATGGGCGTGCCGCTGTTCGCGACGGCCGAGCGCATCACTGCGTTCTTAGCTGCTCCGCTGACGAGTCCTCAGGAGTTTTTCGGAATGATGGTCCCGCTATTCATCCTCATCCACGCGGGCGAACTGGTTTGGCGGGAACGGGAAGCACGCCTGAGCGAGATCATCGGTGCTGCGCCGATCCCGGAATGGGTTTGTTTCCTGGGCAAGTTCGTGGGACTTGGCCTGGTGCTCGGCGCGCTGCAGGCGGTGATGACGGCAGCGGGGATACTCGTCCAGGTCTTCCTGGGCCACTTCGACTTCGAGATCGGCCTGTACGCGCGGATTCTTTTCGGGCTTCAGCTCCCGGACTACCTCCTCTTCGCCCTGCTTGCCCTCGTTGTTCACGTGGTGGTGAATCATAAGTACGCCGGACATCTCGTTGTGGTCATCGCCTACGCGTTCATGGCCTTTGGCCCGGCGCTGGGAGTGGGGCACAACCTGCTCGTCTATGGATCCGATCCAGGCTGGTCGTACTCTGACATACGCGGCTTCGAACCATTCATCGCGCCGTGGCTCTGGTTCAAGTTCTATTGGGCGGCATGGGCGCTGTTGCTGGCGGTGGCGGCGACGCTGCTCTGGGTAAGCGGAAGGGATGCGGACCTCGGCTCGCGGCTCGCGCTGGCGCGCCGCCGATTCACGCGTCGAGCGGCGGGGCTCGCCACTGCTGCCGTGGCCCTCATTCTGACATTGGGCAGTTTCCTCTTCTACAACACGAACGTGCTGAACCAGTACCGGACGGCCTCCGATGGCCTGGCGTGGCGCGCCGAGTATGAGCGGCGCTACGGACAGTACAAGGGCATCCGGCAGCCCGAGCTCACCGGCGCCAACCTGAGAGTTGAGATCTACCCCGACCGGCGGGAGGCCGAGATTCGCGGCACGTTCCATCTCGTGAACACGGGCCCGGACGCGATCGACTCCGTCCATCTCGCCATCAAGCCGGCAGTCCACACAATGGCTGTCAGGTTCGACCGGCCAGTCAGGAATGTGCTTTCCGATGAGGAGTTCGGCCATCGGATTTATGCCTTGGAGACATCGCTCCAGCCCGGCGAGTTGCTGCAACTTCATTTCGAGGTGCATTTCAAGCCCCGTGGGTTCTCTAACCGCGGGATGGATGCCTCGGTCGTCGCGAACGGCACCTACTTCACGAATGACGCGTGGTTGCCCGCCATCGGCTATCAGGCGGACCGCGAATTGCGAAGTGCCGGCGATCGCCGAAAGTATCGACTCTCCGCGCGCCCTGAGACGCCTCTGCTCGACGATGTAGAAGCACGGCACGGCGCGGGATGGGCCGCTCGGATCGCGTTCGAGGCCGTCGTTGGCACGGGTGAAGGACAAGTCGCCGTCGCGCCCGGGAGGTTGCGCCGGTCGTGGACGCTCGGGCGAAGGCGTTACTTTCACTACGCCACCGATGTTCCGATCCGGAATCACTACGCGTTCTTCTCCGCGGCCTACGCGGTACATGAAGCGCGGTGGAATGATACCTCGATCGAGATCTTTCACCATCCGGCCCATGCGTGGAACGTGGACCGCATGGTCCGAAGCGTACAGGCATCGCTAGACTACTATACGCAGCAGTTCGGCCCGTACCCGCACGGCCAGCTCAGGTTCGTCGAGCAGCCTGGCGATGGGGTCTCCTTACACGCTTCTCCGGTCAACATCTCGTACGAGGAAGGTTTTTCTCTGCTGAACCCCGGCGCCGATCAGAGGGACATTGATCTTCCTTTCGCGGTAGTGGCGCATGAAGTGGCGCATCAGTGGTGGGGCGCCACGCTCACACCAGCACCCGTCGAGGGCGCCGCGGTGCTCACCGAGAGCCTGGCGTGGTACTCGGGGATGCAGGTCGTCGAGCGGACCTTGGGGCGCGAGCACTTGCGGCGGCTCGTGGGCATGATGTGGCAGGTGTATGCAACGCCACGCACGCGCGCGGCAGTTCCGCTGCTCCGTGCCTCCGATTCGTTCCTCGCGTACCGCAAGGGCCCGTTCGCGATGTACGCCTTGCGCGAGTACGCCGGCGTCGGGCAGGTAAACGCCGCGCTACGGCGCTTGATCGAGAGGCACGGCTCGGGAACGCCTCCCCTGGCAACCACTCAGGATCTCTACCGGGAACTGAAGGCAGCCATACCGCAGCCGCTCCACTATCTGCTTGCCGATCTCTTTGAAGCGAACACGTTCTGGGAGCTTGCGACGCAGAGAGTGAGCGCGAAGCAGACCGGGACAGGAGCCTGGCAGGTGACGCTCGATGTGAGGGCGAGAAAGGTGGTGGTGGACACGGCGGGCGTCGAGACCGAAGTTCCGATGGATGACCTTATTGAAGTCGGTGTGTTCGCGGAAGGGAAGTCCGGAGAGCCCGGCGAACCGCTGTACCTGCAAATGCACCGCCTGCGCTCGGGCGAGCATCGCATCACGGTGATGGTGGCGAGCGAACCTGCCCGGGCGGGGATCGACCCGCGGAATCTTTTGATCGATGTAGAGGGCGATGACAATGTCAGGGAGATCACACGGTCAGGGGGTCAAACGAGATGAGGAACGTGAGCAAACGTCACGCGGTTACTCGGGACCCAACGACCTTTCTCGTCAACTTGACGCCGCCCGGCGACTACGCCTTGTGACCCGTTCAGTAGACGAGGTAGAGCGAGTTGCCGTTCATGTCGGCGAGGTAGATCGTTCGAGCGGGATAGTGAGCCTCTTGAAGGACGCTACGCAGTTCGAATGGGGGCAGGCTTCTCGTCGCTTCCGTGGAAATCAACATACCAGAACCGTGTTGCCCTTGTATGAGTCCCTCGGCTGCCAAATCCCCATACGCCGTCAACACAGTGTTTCGAGAAACGCCGAGAACCCGCGCTAGGGTGCGCGTCGACGGAAGACGTCCGCCCGCAGGCGCATTCCGCCGGATCGCGTCCGCGACCTGAGTCCGAAGCTGTACGTGCAATGGCACGCGCGAAGCCCGGTCGAGGGCGATCAACGGCAGGAAGAAATGGCAGCGTCCCTGCATAAGTGGCTCCTTCGAGTGGATCTTTCCAACCGACTGGATATGGGAGATTATAGCTTCGGAGGGCACTCGTCATGATTTCAAGTGGAAACGCAACCGTCTACGTCTCAGACATGAACGCCGCGATCCGATTCTACACCGAATCCCTCGGACTGAAGCTGACGAACCGGTTCGGCCGTCAATGGGCCATTCTCGAGGCCGGCCCGAGCTATTGGACAACCGACAACGTTGGTGCCGGACTCATGATCGGACTGCACGCCGCCTCGCCGAAGCACCCCGCGCCGGGAACCAGGGGAGCGGTGGGGTTCGGATTTGAGACGTATGAGCCGATCGAAGAGGCAATCGCGAGACTTGTCCAGCGGAAGGTTTCCTTCACAGGGGAAGTGATTCGATTCGAGGGAGGTAACTCGGTCGCCTTCAAAGATCATGACGGCACTCCGACGTACCTGCATGAGTTTCCACCGGAGATGGCTCCCTCAACCGACCCCACGGCAGAGGAAGATTCTGGCGAGGAAGCTTCGGCGACGATATCAGGCGGGCACGCCATCGTTTATGTCACCAACATGGATGCAGCCATCCGCTTCTACACGGGCGTTCTCGGTCTCAACTTGACGAACCGCTACGGCGACAAAATCGCAACGGTTGAGGCAGGCCGGAGACTTGTCATCGTGTTACATCCGCAGTCGTCCAGGTCACCCGTTCCAGGAACCAAGGGCTCCGTCACACTCGGCTTGACCATCGACGAGCCGATTCAGGTTGTCGTCTCACGGTTGGTCGAACGGGGTGTGCGGCTCGTCGGAGGTCCGATTGAGTCTGACGTAGGTAACATCGCCAACCTCGAAGACGTCGATGGCAACTCGATCTATCTGTGTGAAGACGACGGAAGATTGTCGACACAAGACGACTTTGCAGTTCAAAGATCCGAGGCCGTTTGAGGTAACACACCCTTCCGCCGGCGTCGACGGGTACTTGCGGGTGAGCCGGCGGAATTCGAAGGACTGGGTGGCGCCGTGATTCGGGTGGCGCGGGATGCCGATCACGATACTTCTCCGGGGTCGGAGGGTCTACGGTCAGCGAACACGGGCTGCACTGATCAAGGCATCGGGGGAAGAAAATTATCCAATGCCCACAATTGCCAGTGTTGAGTAAGACGGGTCGTGGCGACATACTTCCCATCCGGGCTGATGGAGAGGCCGCGCAATTCCGGTGCGAGTGGCTGCCGCTTCGGGCTGCCGCCGTCGGCACTGAAGGTCCAGAGTTGCATTCGTTCCATCCCGACACCTGGACGCACAATCGTCAACAGGCTGCTGTCGTCGGCGCTCCAATCCATAGCCCAGAGCGCCACCGGATCCGGTTCCGTTCTGCGAAACAGCACGCGCTGCCGCCCGCTTTTGAGATCAACAACCGCGAGATAGGCTCCGCCACGAATCGCGAGCCGGCTGCCATCATGAGAAACGCGAAGGTCGTAACTACCTCCCTTGGGCGATTCGAAAAGCACCTGGTCCGTTCCGGAGGAGATGTTTCGGGCCTGTGTCTTGAACGGCGTGCCGTAGTAGATGGTTCGCCCGTCGTTGGATGGAGTGAAGGACCAGGTGTCGGGCGGCAGACTGGCGAGGAGACGGGTCTTGCCGGTCATGTCGTCGACACGGAACACGCCCGACCGGCCATTGGTCGCGGAACCGAGCAGCAACAAGCCGGATTGATCCGGCGCCCATCGAACTGCCTTCCATGCCTTCAGATCAGGAGTGATCGTTCGCTGGCCACGTGATTCGAGTTCGTGTATGGTCAAGGCATCGTTTGGGGTTAAGACCACGATGCGTTTGCCGTCTGGCGAGAAGTGGGCCGGGCCTGATCCCAACAACCAGCCGATGGAAACCGTTCCGGGAATGTTGGCGATGGGCGTTTCCTGCCGGATTTCTGATCCCGACAGCCGAACCACGACGGTCTCTGAGCGCCGGTTAAACGTTGAGTAAAACAGAGATCCGTCTTTGGTCACTCCAGCCGTGCGCTGTCCGATATCGGACGATGCGTAGATCGGAACGGGGTTGCCCGCTGGTTTTCCACCGGCCACGGCGAGGAGGTACAGGTCATGGGTTGTCTCGCGTTCCCGGCTGAACAGAATCGCGGAGCCATCGGGCGACCAACCCATCATCATGGCGTTGTCCTGAACGACATTCTCGGAGCTTTCGGGCTCGCGAGAGCGAATCATCAACACCGGCTGCGCTTTCCGGGCGCCAATGGAATAGGCCAGGTACCTGCCGTCCGGTGAGAAAGTCAGATTGTTGGCCCAAAGGTCATTTTTGACAGGAAGATGGCACACCTGGCCATCCACCGAGACGAGCGCGATAGAGTCGCGGCCACCGGGCTTCTGTCCACGATAGACCACGGATGCGGCGATCCATTTTCCGTCTTGCGACCAGGAATAGGGGTGAACATAGTCAAGTCCGTCTCCTTCGAGCAGGACTCGCTGATTGCTCCCGTCCATTCCGATAACCACAAGGCGGGCGAGTTCCTCGTTCTCCTTGTCGGCGTAGGTTGTGTGGCTAAAGGCTACCCATTTCCCGTCGGGCGAAACCGCGCTCGGTCCAACCTCGGCTTTGGTCTCCGCCCAATTCCCCATGTGCGTCAATTTGAGGTTCTTGCGGGCAAGTAAATCCCGAACGCCCAACCCAAGGTCTTCGCTCATCCAGTCGGTGTAGGAGAAGTACCGTCCGTCGCCGCTCACCTGGCCGCCGAGATCCACTGCGTTGTCCCAAACGAGCCGAGTCTGTGCGCCCGAATGCTCGATGGAATGCGATCGACCTCGCAGGGGCAACCACATCCATGCGCTCAACGAAAGGATTGCCAATGCGAGTAGCGCGAAAGGAGAACGGTGCCGGTAATGCCAGAATGGTGGAATTGGAGGAGTAGCAGTTTCACCAGGCGGGTTCGCGGTGATCTCCACCCGTTCCACCTCACCAACGAAGCGATATCCGCAGCGAGCAACCGTCTCGATATAGCGTGGCTCATCGGAGGAATCTTCGAGAGCGGTGCGCAGTTTGCGGACGGCGATATTCAGGCTGTGCCCCGGATCGGAGAGGTAAGTGTTGCCCCAAACTGCCTGTATCAAGATTTCCCGTGTTACCAACTCGCCGGGCGCCTGGAGAAGTCTGGTCAGGATCAGAAACGGCTGTGGCTGTAGAGGGACGCGACAACCGTTGCGGCGCAACTCCCCCGACTCGAGGTCCGCCTCAAAGCCGGAGAATCTGTAGCTGGTCATTGGTACCTCGCGGCAAGCCGAGGTTGGATCAACTTTTGCCGGAACACAGCCCTGCGTTTGCCGCCAGAGCCGACAATGATCTCACCGGTGGGGCCATGAAAAGCCGGACCGTCCGGGCTCCACTCGAGTTCGCGGAGGAGTTTCGGTTCTCCACCGGACGATGGAATCATCCAGAGCTGAGACGGAATGCGCCAGTAGACGATCGTTTTGGCGTCCGGTGTGAAGTGGGGACTGAATGCAAGGCACGCGTCTCCCTTTTCTTCGACCAGCACCCTTGGCTTGGGATGGACAATCGAGGAGATCAGCAGGGTGCAGGATTTCGCATGAATCTTGTGCTCGGCGTAGACGATGGTGGAGCGGTCGCGAGAAATCGAATAGGATCCAAGCAATTCGGCGTTTTTGCGCGGGCGGAAGAGAACGCGCTGTGTGCCGCTATCGAGATCGAGAGACTGGATGATGCCGGAGTTTCCCATTTCAGCCTTCGGGTCTCGCGTGGTGATGATCAGCGACCTGCCATCGTTGAGGATCGTGGGAGTCCACCAGGCATTCTGGCCGATGATGTTGGGGGTGGTTTTCATCGCACCCGTGACGGTATCGAAGCGAAATGTGGGTTTGGATGTCCAGTTTCCCGTATTGCAGATGGCGAGAACGTGCCGGTTATCAGGGTACCAGGCGAGGCTTTGGACGTTGGGAATCGCCGCGGGCAGGCGCCGTTCCTCACCGGAACGCATTTCCCGCACGACCAGGAAGTTGTTGCCGTCGCTGCCGGCAACATAGGCGAGCTTGCTCTGATCGGGGGAGAAGGCTGGACGGTGTCCTTGATAACTGTTCGAGTAGCGCCGGAGTTTGTCATTAGTGGATTTGAAGACATGCAGGTCCGTCTCGCGGTGCTGGTTATAGATGTAGAGGGAACTGTCGGCGGGGTTCACACCTACAATCCAGGGTTCGCTCACGTCCTCGTCAACGAGCTCGATTTCACCCTGAGGCTGACCATTCGACAAACGAACGCGGTATGGGCGCGTTTTGCCGCCTCGATCGCTAGTGACGATGAGGTCGCCGTTCGCCAGCCAGCCGACGACGCGCTCGCTCCCGCCGCCAGTCGCTACAGGCACGGGACTGCCACCCGAGGCAGGCATCACAAAGACGTCCGTGGGGCGGTAGCCACCACGCAGGCTTCCGCCCTTGATTGCGGGATAGGCGATCCACTTACCGTCCATGGAGAAGCGGCATGTATCGCGTCCGCTGGCCCAATCGAAGTCCGGGGAAACGAGTGCGGCCGCAGGAGACCCATTGATGGGGACCAGGTGCAAGCCGGAGGCGTGCCGGTTGGTCTTTGCGACAAGAATCCCCTTACCGTCGGCAGTCCAATCTACCGCACTGAAAAAGTCATTGGTTTCGGTGCTGCCCGTTACAAGGGGACGGCCGGCCGATTCGCCGATGTGGAATACGTGAAGGTCTCCCTTCTGTTCCTTTTTCTCATTGGCGAACCAGGTGTAAGCGATCGACTGCCCGTCGGGTGATGCCAGTGGCCGCCAGTAGCGGGCGTGCTCCGAGGCTGGCGCTTTCAGAACGATCCTGGCGGTTCCCGTCGCGGTGTCAAGAACGCAGATGGATATCCGCGGCGAAGGGGCTTCACAAAGGTAGGCGAAGTAACGCCCGTCCCGCGAGCCGCGCGGGCCATACATTTGGCTGGTTTCGAGAATTACCCGGTCGCCGGACGTTCGGGTACTGGCGACGGGTGGAGTTCGAGCCCGAAGGGGAGTCCAGAATCCGAGCGGCAACCAGATCCAGGCGCCGAGGGAGAACAAAGTCAGAGCGAGCGTGGCGAGGGCTGGCCGGTGCCAGAAGGGGCGCGCGGTCTCGACCGCCGGAATCGTATCGACCTCCCGCTCCACCGCACCAATAAAGCGATACCCTTGCCGTGCGACGGTCTCGACTAACCGCGGTTCATCGGAAGAATCGTCAAGCGCCGCGCGCAGTTTGCGGACGGCGATGTTCAGGCTGTGTCCTGAGTCGGCCAAATAGGTGTCGCCCCACAGGGCCTGGATCAGATCTTCCCTCGTGACCAATCCGCCGGAGGCTTCGAGGAGGCAGGAAAGGATCCGAAATGGCTGTGGCTGAACCGGCACACGGCTGCCGTTGCGGCGGAGCTCAAGCGACTTGGTATCGGCTTCGAAACCGGCGAATCGGTAGCGTGCCATCTTATCGAAGCACCTCAATCGGGTTCGTCAGAACGTCCAGGATGCGCCGTTGGGCCCGCAAATCAGGCGCCGGTGTTTGACTCGTCAAGTCGCTTAACGGCGCAGCGCGGAAGTGGCCGGTGAACCGGGTGGAGGAGGCGATTATCTCGCCACTGCCAGGGGAAAAGGACGGATAGCCGATGGGGATGTTGGAGCTGAGGTACGGCTTCGCTTCGCCTCCGGCCGCAGGCACGCTGGATAGGGAGAGCAGGGGCGAGTTGCCTTCGGAGCGATAGAAGATGACATCGCGTCCGTCGGGGGTGAAGAGTCCCGTATCCAGCCGGCAGGAACCGGCCGGACAATCGTACAGTATATGTGGCTTGGAGCCCGAATCGAGAGATGAAACGACGAGGCGGCTACGTTGGACCGAGTCGTCACGCTCGATGTAGGCAACCAACCGCCCGTCGGGGGACACCACCGGACGCCGGATGGAGTAACGGTCCCGGGGAGCAATCAGCGTCTTTGTGGACATGGTGTCCAGATTGAGCGACCGGATGGCACGAGGCACTCCTCCCAGAAAGACCACGGTTCTGCCATCGGCTTGAACGGAAGGAGATGCCCATGCGCCGTCTGTCTCGCGGAGGAGCGGGAATGTTTTCAGGTCGGCGGTCCGGGTGTTGATGCGATACATCGTCATAGTCCGGAACTCACCGCTGAAGGTTACCGCGAGGATAGAGCGATTGTCCGGGAACCAGTGGAGCGAACGAATCCAGGTGAGCCGGTGCGGCAGCCGCTGCTCCTGCCCGGAACGGAGATCGCGGACCACGAGGGTGGAATCGCTAGGGCTGACACCAACGGCATAGACGAGAGTCTGACCATCCGGCGAGACGGCCGGGTGGCGGTTGCGGCCCTGAAAACCGAGGAGAAGTCGGCGGGGCGCGCTACTTCCGGGTGTGTGTGCGTAAAGATCGCTGGATTCCTCAAGGCGAGTCATATATACCGCTCCAGAGGTGACGCTGGTGCCAACGATTTGCCAATCCGCCATTTCGGTGAGTTTTTCGGGTTCGCCACCAGGCTTGCCGTTCGACAGGGGAACCCGATATGCCTGCTGGACACCCGAGCGGTCACTGTGCGCCAGGAGATCCCCATTGGGCAGCCAGCCGATAACCCGCTCAGCTCCCTTTCCGGCAAAGACGGTCCAGGAAGGACCTCCCGTGGCAGGCATGATGTTGACGTCAGTCGGGGAGAACCCAAAACGTCTTTCGGCCGGTTTGACCGAAGGATAGGCGATCCACTTGCCGTCTGGCGAGATCTTGACGTTATCCCGGCCCGAGAACCATTCCAGGTCCGGAGCGGCTATGTTCCTCGGCGCGCCTCCTGAGAGAGGCACTAGCAGCAGGCCCGTTCCGCCACGCGATTTTGTCGCCGCCAACAGCGATTTGCCATCTCTGGTCCAGTCGGCGGGAGAAAAATACTCGCCTTTTTTCCGATCACCGCCGATGAGCAACCGGTCCTGGGCGCCATCAGCCCGCACGATCCGAAGGTCCCCGTTGTCGGTCACGTTGGAAATATAGCCGTAAGCCATCCACTCGCCATTGGGCGACGATAGAGGACGAAAGAGTTGCCCCTGCGGGGTGGAGGGCGCGGGCACAACTGTCCGGACTGCACGAGTTTCTGCGTCCAACTGGCAGATTGCGCGCCCGCACAGGAAAGCGACAAAGCGGCCGTCACGAGACGGGCGGGGGTGGGATGCATCCAGTGCGCTGTACAGGATTCGGTCCGTTGCTCCGCTTCCAGCGAAGGCAAGCGTTCGAGCCCGAAGGGGTAACCAGAACCAGACACTTGTGGAGAGGATGATTATGGCTAGTGTGGCGATGGCAGGTCGATGCCAGTACGGCCGCCGCATCGCCGTCATCGGCGGATCACTCTCTAGCGCTTCCACTTCCCCAACGAACCGGTATCCCTGGCGCGCAACTGTCTCAATGAAGCGTGGCTCATCGGAACAATCCTCAAGGGCGTTGCGCAATTTGCCCATGGCGATGTTCAGGCTGTGTCCCGGGTCCGCCAAATAGGTGTTGCCCCAGAGAGCCTCGATGAGAGTCTCCCGGGTTACCAATCCGCCGGAGGCTTCCAGAAGGCAGGACAGTATCCGAAACGGCTGCGGCTGTATCGGGACGCGGCTGCCGTTGCGGCGTAACTCCTTGGACTCGAGGTCGGCTTCAAAGCCGGAAAATCTGTACCGGATCATTTTGTAAGGCTGCACCTATGGGGATAAGCGGAAAAGGGCGTGCGGTAGTGACATCAAGAGAAGTCCAGTTGGTGCAGCGTTCGATCCCCTATGCGGTTCGACCATTCTAGTCGATTCGCAAAGCGATATGCAATGGATCATTAGTCAGTATCTTGCGTGTTGACTGAATGTTGACTTGCGCTGTTGACCGAATGTTTCCTTGAGCATCCGGATCGTCCGACCTTACGATTGCCAAAGCGCCGGCGGCACTGCCGGGCTGATCAAAACCCAACCCTCAACTGAGAGAGAGAGACTATGAGATTCTTCTTCGCGTTATTGCTCGCCGGCGCCGCCTTCGCGCAACCGCCATCCATCCAGTGGACCCGGCAGTTCGGGACCTCACCCGCGACCGAAGAGGTCAGGTCGGCGGCGGCTACCAGTCCAACGGGCGATGTCTACGTGGCTGGCTACACCTTTGGCGCCCTACCCGGCTTCGTGAATGCGGGAAACTACGATGCGTTCTTGCGGAAATACGATGCCAACGGCAATGAACTGTGGACCCGCCAATTTGGAACTATCAAGAACGACATCGCCCTCGGCGTGGCGGCCAATTCCACTGGTGTGTACGTAGTGGGCTGGACCGGGGGCGCTTTCACGGGCCAGACGAACGCAGGAGACGCTGATGCTTTCATCCGCAAGTACGATGACCTGGGAAATGAGCTTTGGACCCGCCAGTTCGGAACCGTTGCCGTGGAAGAGGGAAACGGAGTTGGCGTGAACGCCGGCGGAGTGTTCATCGTCGGCTCTACCAATGGTATATTCTCCGGCCAGGCCACCGCCGGATCCACCGATACCTTTGTGCGCATGTACGGTCATGACGGCACCGAGTTGTGGACAAGTCAGTTCGGGAGCCCGGGACAGGATCTTCCCGCGCCCGCGGTTGGCCTCGATGCGTCGGGCCTTTACGTGGCCGGCTATACGAGCTTCGGCGCTTTGCCGGGCCAGATGAGCGCAGGACAGGCGGACGCCTTTGTCCGCAAGTACGACTTCAGCGGCAACGCGCTTTGGACGCGACAATTCGGAACTATAGGTTCTGACCACGCGTTTGGGGTTGCGGCTGACTCGACAGGTGTTGTTGCGGCTGGCTACACGACGGGCGTCTTCCCCAGCCAGCCCAGCGCGAGCACTGATGCGTTTGTGCGCAAGTATGATAGCTCCGGCAACGAACTGTGGACTCGCCAGTTCGGCACTTCTGCGTTCGACCAAGCCCTGGCCGCCACCACCGACGGTTTCGGGAATGTGTACATCGCGGGCTATACGACCGGCACGTTTCCGGGCCTGCCGAGCGGGTACAGCTTTGTGCGCAAGTACGATGCGGGAGGCACGGCGCAGTGGACGCTACCGTTTGGCGCTTCGGGCAGCAACAATGTTCCCTGGGCCGCTGCGGCGCACGCTACTGGTGTGTACGTGGCGGGCCGGGCGCCCAACAGCGCAGGTGATCCGGATGCCGTTGTGCTCAAGATCGTTGACGCCAGCAATCAGCCTCCCGCCATCTCGGTGGCGGCCGCATCGGTGAGCGTCAATGAGGGGGCAACAGCGACCAACGGCGGAACCTACTCCGACGCCAACGCCGGGGACAACGTCGTCATCTCGGCTTCTTTCGGTTCCCTCTCGAAGAGCGGAACGAACAGCGGGACCTGGAGTTGGTCCTGGAACGCCGCCGATGGTCCGGTGCCCGCGCAAAACGTCATCGTGACCGCCGACGACGGTCACGGCGGCGTCACTACAGTGTCTTTCAGTGTCGCCGTGGTCAATGTGGCGCCGGCGGTCAGCTTCTCGGTTACACCGGCTCTCAATGAAGGCCAAAGCGCGACGCTCGCTGGAGCCATCACTGATCCCGGGACGCTCGATTCGCACGCAGTCACCATCAACTGGGGCGACGGCGTCACGTCCACACTTGCTTTGCCCGCCGGAGTCCTGACCTTCTCGGCGACTCACATGTATGCCGACGATAGTCCATCCGGAACGCCCTCTGACAACTACACCATTGCTGTTGGAGTGACGGACAAGGACGGTGGAGCCGGAGGGGCGTCGGCCTCGTTGACCGTTACCAATCTCGCTCCGTCAATTGGCGCGATCACAGGTCCAAACGGGCCGCTGCCAATTGGGAGCCTCGTCAGCCTCTCCGCTCCAGTGTCGGACGCGGGTGCGCAGGACGCGCTGCAGTGTAAGTTCCTGTGGGACGACGGGAGTGCGGACACAATTGTCGCGTCATCGTCGGGAAGCTGTGCCGCGACTCATACGTATGCCACCGCCGGAGTCTACACGGTCAATGTTTCGGTGACCGACGATGACACAGGTTCCGCAAGCGGCTCGTTCGAGTATGTGGTGATCTACGACTCGAGCAGTGGGTTCGTTACGGGTGGCGGCTGGATCCTGTCGCCGGCCGGAGCCTATGCCGCCAACCCCGCACTCTCGGGCAAAGCGAGCTTTGGTTTCGTCTCCCGATACCAGAACGGGGCCTCGACGCCTTCCGGTCAGACGGAGTTCCAGTTCCAGGTGGCCGGGTTCCGCTTCACGAGTACGTGGTATCAATGGCTGGTTGTGTCAGGAGCCCGTGCGCAGTACAAGGGAGACGGATCGGTGAATGGAGTTAGCGGGTACGGTTTCCTCCTCACCGCTATTGATGGCCAGGTGAATGGCGGTGGCGACGTTGATAGATTCCGGATCAAGATCTGGAAGAAAGCCACCGAAACAACGGGAGAGATCTTGGTCTACGACAACGTAGCCGGCGCCTCTGACGATCTTGATCAGGCTTCGCCGCAGGCCCTTGGAGGTGGTAGCATCACCATTCACAAGAATTGACCAGACTGAGGGGTCTGGGGATGTCGATGGGCGGCGCGCCGCCTATCGACTTGACGGGGGTGCACGACGGGTTGGCCGCGACGCTCCGGAGGTGCTGTGTTCACGAGGCTCACTACCTGCTTTTGGCTCGGTCGCGTGCGATGGATGAAAAATGGACTCGCCGGGGCGGGACTTGCAGTCCCGCGTTGGGCTGGCCTGGAAAGGCCAGCCGCGGCCAGGATTGGCCGCCCTACATGACGGCGGAATGTTACAAACTCCAGGGCGGGACTTGCAGTTCCGCGCAGGCTCTCCAGAAACCCCCTCCTAAGTTGTCGATTCCGCGTCCCCAGGCGGAACTGAAGTTCCGCGCCGGCTAAAGCCGAGCCCCACAACCCAAGTTTCAGATACTTGTGACGGCTCGCGTCGAGTCGTCCTCGCTGAAGCTTGCCCCACATGGGACACCTGAAAATGTCCATTCTCCTGCAAATGTGAATCTATTCTTGCACCGATCGAGCGAGAATCTAGAGTTTGGAGACTTCGGATTTGCGCGCCCAGATCTTCTCGAACGCTTGCACATACTGATCGATGACATCCTCGGCCGGCCCGTGGAGCAGCGGCAGAAAGATGTGGGTGGCGTTGACGTGCGCATTGCCGGGCATGGTGGGGGGGATCACTGGGGCGTGATGCCACCACTTGGCTTCGGAGTAGATTTTGAGTTTGTGCTGCTCGGGATAGTCCCACATGGTGGCGCGGACGCCTTCGGCCTGCAGCGCCTTCAACAACTGGCCGCGCTTGAAGCCGGCCTTTTGCTCATCCAGGAACAACATGTTCGCGTGGTAATAGACGCGGTTCTGATCAGCGCGGACGAGCGGTTCAAACAGCCCGGGCAGTTGGGTGAGGCGGGTATTGAGTTTGCGGATATTGCCGATGGCGAGAGCGTTGTTCGCCTGCAACTCGCGCAACTGCACGCGCGCCACCGCGGCTGCGAACGGATGCATGCGGAACTTCATGCCGAAGCCGGTTCCCTCATAAGCGCGCACGGGACTGTCCTTGGGAAACTTGGGGGGATCCTCGTAGTGGCCGAACGCCGCCGCCCGCTCGTAGTGTTGGCGCGACTGGTACATTCCGACGCCGCCTTCGACGGACGGCATCAGCTTGGAGGCCTGAAAACTGTAGACGCCCATCGCGCCCCAGGTGCCCATCATCTTGCCCTGCATGGAGGCGCCGTGAGCGTGGCAGGAGTCCTCTAATAGGATGAGCCCCTTCTCTTTGCACCACCCGCCGATCTTGTCCATCTCGCAGGGCAAACCCCAGGAATGCATCGCCACAACGGCCTTGGTGCGCGGCGTCAGTTTCTTCCTGGCGTCATCGAGATCGAAGCATGCTGTCTTGGGATGGATGTCGATGAAGATGGGTACGTAGCCGAAGAAGCGCATCGCCAGGCAGGTGGAGAAGAAGGTGTAGGAGGGCACCATGATCTCGCTGCCGGGCGGCAGATCGAGCGCAAAGTACATCGAAGTAAGCGCGCTCGATCCATTCATGTGCGCCTTGACGTACGGCGCTTTGGTGAACTGCTGCCATTCTTTTTCGAACTGCGGGAGCGCGTTGTAGTATCTGTTCTCCTCGATCAGCGCATGGAGGGCCGTTTTCTCTTCGGGACCGTATCGCGGCCAGCGGGTGAGCGTGGACATCCGGTCCTTGGGGATGGTCACCGTGGCGGCGCCTCCAAAAGCGGCAAGCGCGGGACGAGGAAATTGAGAGAGGGCGGCGAGGCCGGCGGAGGCCTGTACGAATGTGCGGCGGGATGAATCGGACATATGACTCCCCTTTCTGAGAGTGGCGTATTAGCGCGCGAGCAGTTTGCGGATAACCTCCTTCACGCGGGCTTCAGTACCAATTGCACCACGCGAAGCGCTCGGTTCATAGCCCCCCTGACGGAAGGCTTCATCGGTACACAGATAGCCGGGACTGATATCACCGTACCCGGCAAACGCGAGAAAGCGCCCGCCGCTGTTGGCAAGCGCGTATTTTTGAAATTCGAGCATCGGCTCACCGGGCAGGTGGAGGACAACAACGTCGCCGATCTGCATGCGGCTGGCGGGAAGCGGGCGGGTGCGGTGAGTGAACGCCTGCACGGCTGCGTCGCGGTAGATGACCTGATCGGTGGCCTTGGTGTCCACCGTGGGCGGCGCGGGCAGCTTGGGAAGTTGCAGGTCTTCATAACGCCAGCGGATGTCTGTGGCCTTCCCGTATCTGGTGGCGGCGGCAGAGGCTTTCATTGCGGCATAGAGGCGATCCGCGAGCGCGGCGCGTTCCTCATCCTTGCCGGTATTGTACTTGCCCACGGTGACATCGCCGGCCGCTCCGGTGAAGTAGATTTCCTCGATCATTTCCTCTTTCTCGAGGCGGGCGCGGGCCGTGCCGACGAAATCGGCGGTCACACGGCCATCGCAGCAGAAGGTCTGCGGATGGGTGGCGTAGTAGTGGAGGCGGACCAGCGGCTTTCCGCCGCGCGCAAAGGTGATTGTGCGAAGGAAAGGATCAACGGCGCCTTCCGGTTCAGCGGCCAGTTGCGGAGTCTTGGCGGTGCTGGAGTAGCGGGTTTGGATTTTCCCGTTGATGAGCAGACGGCGCATCGCCGCGACCCGCTCGACCTTGACCGCGGCGGTTCCGATTTGATCGAAGGGTTGCAGGCGTTTCACCGCCGCGCGGATGGCTTCCTCCAGCCGGGCGGCGAGTGTGCTCACGTAGGCATCGCTCAGGCGTAGCGGCGACAGGTGATGTTTGGCCATCCAGTCGTAGCCGTCGCCTTCGGCGTAGGGCGCGGTGTGTTGATGAATCGACTGGAGCGCCACCTGCTTCACGGTCGTGCCGGCGGCTTGGGCCATCCTTGTCCGCAGCAGCAGGTCAAGTGATCCGCCAACGCCGCACCAGTCGATAGCAGCCACCACATAGCGCTTGCCGGCGTCCTCCAGAACAACCCCTTTGATGAAGAGCGGATCGAGGACAGTGATGGTGGGCTGCACCCATATGTTCGGCTCACCCACGCTGGGAGTGGCATCGGAGTGGAACGAAGCGATTCTGGGATTGGCGGCGGCGAGGAGGCCGCAGGCGGCGAAGAGGAAGGTGGCGGTCCGAAGCAGCATAGCAAGTTGGTCCTCTCTATTATGCTGCGGCGGAGGCGAGAATGGTGGCGCAGTGAAATCCCAAGCATCCCTTCTTAGCGCCGCGACTCCTGCATAGATACAACCGTATCCACGCCCGCCATATCCGTGATGCGGGAGACAACGCCGCTGGGCCAGCGCACTTCGATTTCGGCGACCTTGGTTTCCGTCCCCAGGCCAAAGTGAACCTGTTTCGTGCTGGAGGACAGCAGTCCGGTGCTGGGGCTCAGTTGATCGGAAAGAACGCGCCCCGCAGCGGTCGTAATCCTAATGCTGGCTCCGATTGCATCGCGGTTCGATCGCGTGCCGGTAAGACGCAGAGCGATCCAGTGCGCCTTGGTGATACCGGAGTTGAGGAGAATCGCCGGGCGGCGCTGGAGGCTGGTCACCACGATATCGAGGAAGCCGTCGTTATTGAGATCCGCGAAGGCAGCGCCGCGCTGGTAGCCCCGTCTGGTGAAGTGAGGACCGGCCTGGCGGGAAACGTCGATGAATCGTTTGCCGCCCTGGTTTTCGAACAACGTGTCGTGTTGTTCGGCGTTCTGACGAAGCGAATCGACGTCGCCATTGGCGGAATACAGGTCCCTCCAGCCGTCGTTGTTGTAGTCGATGAAGCCGGCGCTCCAACCGGAATAGGGCGAGCTGAGAACCGCCAGGCTGGTGGCCGTGGAGGTGTAGCGAAACGAACGCCCCAGATTTCGAAACAAGCCCCAAACCTGGCTGATCAGGTTGTTGTAGAAGATGTCGGGCTGGCCGTCGTTGTCGTAGTCGCGGGCATCGGCGCCCATGGCGGACACCGTCGCGCCGGAGTCATCATACGCCACGCCCAGCGCGAGGCCGCGCTCCTGAAACGTGCCATCTCCGCGGTTGATGTAGAGGAAGTTGGGCTCTGTGTCATTGGCAATGAAGATATCTGGCCTGCCATCACCATTGATGTCGGCAATCGCGATACCCATGCCTTTTCCTTTCGCGCGAAGGAATCCGGCGGCTTCGCTCACATCCTGAAAACGGCCGTCACCGAGGTTGTGATAGAGGCGATGAGGCACGGCGGGATAGGTCTTGGGATGGCAGTAGAAATCGACATTGTCCTCGCGGACGCAGCGGCGATCGGTGGCCACCGTCCAGGTGGTGTAGTTGGAGACGACGAGGTCGAGGAGGCCGTCGTTGTCGTAGTCGAGCCAGGCGCCTTGCACGCTGAGGATTCCCTCAGGTTTCGTCAGCCCGGCGTTGGCAGTGACATCGCGGAAAGAGCCGTCGCCCTGGTTGCGGTACAAGGTGTTTGGACCGGCGTTGGCGATTAAAAGATCGGTAAATCCGTCGTTGTCGAAGTCCGCGGCGGCGACACCCAGGCTATAGCCGAGAGATTCGCCTGCAAGGCCCGCGCGCTCTGTGACGTCCTCGAACGCGCCACTGCCTTTGTTACGAAGCAGTGTGTTGTGGAAGTCCGGACGGGTCTTCGTCAGCTCGGGGAACTGAGCGCCGTTGGTAAAGAAGAGATCGAGCAGGCCGTCGTTGTCGAAGTCGAGCACGGCGACACCGCCGCACAACGGCTGCAGGAAGTACTTGCGTTTGCCGTCAAAGCCATTGTTGGTGACGTAGGCGAAGCGGCTCCTGGAAGCAACGTCGGTGAAGTGGGGACGCGGTGGTTGCGCCTGTGCCAGCGCGCTAATGGCTAGCAGCGTCCACACGTTCCGAAAACCCACTCTCGCAGGGTCGCACAGGAAAGCTTTGCGATGCCCGCGGCACGGAATTTCACGGCGGCTTCAGAAGGCCGTTTTGCTTCCGTGAGCAGGAGGCCATGAACAACACACGGCAGAGCCCAGTCGCGCCACCGAGTCTGGATGACGCTCAGCTTTGCGCTTGCCTGCATGGCATCGCCTTTCAAAGCCAGGACGATTGCCTCCATGAGCAGCAAGCCGCGGTCGGCGGGATGGGACTTCAGCGTCCGGGCGAGCAGGGCGAGTGCTTCCGCATGATGGCCTTCGTAGGCAAGCAGGAGGGCGGCCGCACGGGCGGCGTCGGGGTGCAGAGCTTCATCGGACTGCTGGAAACCACGCGCGAGAAAAACTCTAGCCTCGGCGAAGTGACCTGCATCGAGAAGCGCGATTCCGGCCTGGGCCCAGATGGATTTTTCGGCATTCAATGAGGCCAGCACGTCGTACTCGCGGAGAGCTTCCGCGGTTTGGCCGTCGGCCAGCAGCAATCCCGCCAGATGGAGTTGGAGCAGCGGATCATCGGGCCGCGCCTTTGCCATCGAGCGGAAGCGCTCGATCTCTCTCGCACGGCGGCCGGCGGGATCGAGTGTGGCCAGCTCGATCATGCCGGATTCCCGCCGTGCATCCCGCTGGCGCGACGGACGAAGTTTCTGAAAGGCATCGAGGAAAGCCTGTCCTTCGGCTTCCCTACCTTGATCCACCAGCGCCCGGCCAAGATGGAGCGCGACGTCCGCGTCAGTGGGTGCGACGGCGGCAGCCTTCCGCAGGGCCGCTTCTGCTTCCTTGGGCCGATCGAGAGAAAGCAGTGTGACGCCAAGTTGATCGAGAGCTCGCACATGATTCGGAGCGATGCGCAGTGCAGCTTCGAGAGACGGCAACGCCTCTTCGGCCCGGCCCACACGATGCAACAGCCAGGCGCGGGAGATGTGCGCCGGGGCCAGGTTGGGATCGAGCCGAACCGCCTCGGCGAGGCTTGCGAGCGCGGCATCCGGCTGTTCGCGCCAATTCAGTTGGGCGAGGTAGAAGTGGCCGAGCGGATCCTTGGGTTGACGGGCGGTGTAGGCTTGCAGATCGCGGATGCCCGCCTCGCGGCCCGTGGAGGTGAGAGCCCGGGCGCGTGCCTGATCGCGGCGGGCGGCATCATCGCCGGGAGACAGGGCAAGGTAGTGATCATAGGCGGCAACGGCATCGCCATAGTAGCCGGCATCCTCGGACGCACGTGCCAAAGCGAGCGAGATATCCGGCTGCTTGGGTGAGTGGCCGCGGGCACGAGCCAGCAGAAACACCGCGCGTGGAAAGTCGCCCGAAGCGGCGTTGGCGAGCCCGGCCTCCAGCATCACGCCGGCGTCATCGGGACGCAGCCGCAGCGCCGCTTCCAGACTCTCCCTGGCACGAGGCAGATGGCCTGCACGGGCGGCGGCGCGGCCCAGCAGAAACAGTACATCGAAATCGCCGGGATGCGCGTCGGCGAGCTTGATGAGAATCTCTTCGGCGCGTGCGAAGGCACCGCCGGCCATTTCGATACGGGCCATTTGCAGATTGGCGTTGGGATGTGCGGGAGTCAGCTTCAGAAGGCGCTCGAAGTAGACACGGGCCTTCGCGGGCTGTCCGCAAATGAGGTAGTGATTTCCGGTGTTGTTCAATAACGCGGGCCCCGGCGAGGTTTCCGCCAGAGCCCGCTGGTAGATGACTTCCGATTCCTGGCAACGCCCGGCCTGATCCAACCGGGCGGCTTCGCGAAGGCCGGGAGCGGTCTGCGCGGCAGCCGCTCCCGCAAACGTGAGAAACAGGAGGTACGCGTTTGAGGAACACGCGCACAACGGAGTGCGGCGCGAGCAATGTTTCTGGGCTTCTGGTGGTGCACGCCGCACCCTGTGCGCTCTAGAACTCAAGGCGCAGGCCGAGCTGGGCGCGGCGTCCGAAGGTGGCGGCCAACTGGTTGTTGGTGACACCGAAGAGACTGCTCTGCACGTTCGTGTTCGGATTGGCCCAAGTCATGTTGTTGGCGGCGTTGAAGACGTCCATGCGCATCTCGACGCGATACCGTTCGGTGACCGGCATCCGCTTGACGATGGACATATCCAGGTTGAACAGGCCGGGGTTGGTCAGCCCTTCGTACTGCCAGGGGTTGGTGCGCGGCGTGAAGTTGGGCAGCCGCGAGAAAGCCTGGGTGTTGAACCAGCGTCCGGGAGTGGGATTCTCCAGGATCGGATCGCCGTTGACAGCCATGCCGCCGAAGCGAACGAAGAAGCCGGAACGCCAGGTCATGATGCCGCTCAGGTCCCAGCCGCCAACGGCGTAATCGAGAACGCGAGGCATGTTGGAGCCGAACTGACGCCTGCGTCCGACCGGGACTTCCCAGGTTCCGGCGAAAGTCAACCGGTGCCGGGGACGATCGCTTTCCTGGAAGGTGAACTGGCGGTTGAACGAGGCGATGTCGTTGAAGAACACTTCGTCCTGCTGCCGGGCGTAGTTGTAGCCCACCAGCGCGGAATAGCCCTGGGCAAAGCGGCGGTTGAGGCGTAGCTGGAAGGACTTGTAGCGGCTCGAGCCGCCGTCAATGCCGTCGATGACGTTGAGGTTGCCATACTGCGGATATGGCCGGAACAGCGAGGTGAGCGCAACGGTGCGCTGGTAGCGGAGCGCGCCGGGAAACTTCTCGACCGTGGAGAAGTTGAAGAACGGGTTTGTCACGGCGCGGTTGATGGCATCCTTTTGTTCGTAAGCGATCCGTGGATCCACCTGGTTGATGTTGTAGCCGCCCACCAACTGGCTGGTGAAGTTCATGTAATAGGTGACGTCCAGTACCATCAACTGCGGCAACTGGCGCTGGAACGAGATGTTGATGCGGTCGCTGTAGCTGCGCGGTCGGTCGGCCGCTACGTACGACAGAGAATCACCGAGCGAGGTGTAGCGTCCGAGGCTCTTCTCGTAGGCGGGCACCACGGGCTGCGAAGCAGGAAATGGGTCGCGCAGCCGGGCCGATGGCACGCCCTGCACGGCCGGATAGGCTCCGGTAACGTTCTTGTATCCGACATAGTAGGTGTCGAAGATGTTGAACGTGCCGCCGGTCCACGGGGTGAGGTAGCGGCCGTAGCCCAGGCGTAGCGATGTCTTGTCGTTCACACGATAGGCCATACCGACGCGTGGCGAAAAGCCGCCGCGGCCGGCATTCCATTGCCCGCGATGATCGGCATCGGCGAACTGAAATGCGCCATTGAATATGGTTTGCCCTTTGTAGAACTGGGCGACTTCGGCGGGCATCTTCGGAGCGTTCGCGCCCTGCATTTCGGGAATGGGGGAGGTGAGATCGAGCGGCCGCGTGAGCCGGTTCTGCGGATCGGTATACGCCGTCTCGAACTCATAGCGGAGACCCATGTTGATGGTGAGATTGCGGCTGACCTTCCAGTCGTCGTTAAGGAACATGCCGTAGAAGCGATTCTGGCCCTGCGGCAGGATGGTGGCGGTCATGGATGTGGCACCGCTGTCCCAGCTATCGGCGCCGCCGCCGGCAGGCTGGATGGCCCCCAGCAGAAAGGTAGCGTAGCCGTCGCCGGAAGCACGCAGATCCGGATTGATGTAAGTCGCGGACGTGGCGTCGGCCTGGAATCCAAAGCCGGGGTTGTTGCTGACGATGAGGCTGGTGGTGCGGCTACCGCGCGTGTCTGCGCCCATCTTAAGATAATGTTTGCCCTGCTGCCTGGCGACCTTGACGCTGACGCTATCGGCGTTGGGACGCTGATCCCACGTGCCGCCGCGGGGACCCATCGATGTCCAGTATTCTCCCGTTCCGGTGCCCATCACAGACATGCGAGGGAGCAATTCAGGAACGGCTTTATTGCCGAAGACCGCATTGTAGAAGTTGGAATTGGGCCAATACTTCTTCCAGCAGCCCTCGCAGGTGGACGCATACCTCGAGGCATCGATGAAGCTGTGATAGGTGGCGTTGATGTTGACCACCATCGCCGCCGTGGGCGTCCAGACAGCGTCGCCCGAAACTGAGGTGGCGTCGCGCTGGCTGCCGCGATCGTTCACAAAGAACTCCGACTGAGGCGCATTCGAAGTCGTCACCGGAGTCCACAGCTTGCTGTAGCGGCCGGAGAATCGCAACTTCTCGCTGTAGGCGAAGTCAGTCCGGTTGGAGATGTTGTGGTAGTCGTAGCGGACCGGCAGAGGCACATAGTAGTTCTGGATGTTGTACGGCCCTATTCCGGCGCGATTGGATTTCCAGAGTCCGGCCATATAGGTGGTGGCGATGGGGTCCTGCTGGGAACGGGGAATGATGTTTCCGGGGAAAGGCGTGCGCGTGATGGTGCGGCCGTCGGCGGAGGTTTGTGTGGTGAACGGATCGTAGATGGTGCGCAGTCCACCCAACGCGTTCAGCGACTGGGAGAAGTTACCCTGGCGCTCCAGATCGGAGGGGACTGTGTTGATGAAGTCGTTTGGATCGGTTTTGCGCCACTGCTCATAGGCGAAGAAGTTGAACAGCTTGTTCCTGATGATGGGGTTGCCGAGCGTGCCGCCCCACATGTGTGTGCGGCCGAGGTTGAGGCTGCGCACGACGCGGTTCTCGAGAGCATTGGCCCACGGATACTGGCCTTGATAGAACGTGTTGCCATGCCAGGCATTGGTCCCCGACTTCATGGTGAGGGTGATGGCCGATCCCGAGGAGTGGCCGTACTCGGCATCGACGGCGTTCTGCTGAACGGCGACTTCCTGCACGGCGTCCGGCGAAGGCATGTAGCTGGTCTTATAGCCGATCCCGATCGGGCTGCCATCCACTTGCAGATCGTTCGAGTAATTGCGTCCGCCGCCCACCTCCTGGCGGTTACCGGACCAGGTGAAATAAGGCTCCACTTCGCGCGCCGTGTCCTGTTGCACAACGGCCGGATCGAGGCGGGCGAGCAGCAGAGGATTGCGGGACAACAGAGGGAGGTTGGAGACCAGAGAATTGTCCACGGTGGTCTCGAGTTTTGCCGTGTTGAACTGGACGGCACTGGCCTGATCACTGACGGTGATCGCCTCGCGGATATCACCAGGACGAAGCTGTGCATCGACGGTCACGTCGGCACGGGCCTGCAGGAAGACCTTCTCCTGGACATACTTTTGGAAGCCCTGCATGGTTACGGCAACTGTGTAGGTGCCGGGCACCACGAGGTCGAACAGGTAGCGGCCCTGGTCGCTGGTTTGACGAGTGCTGGTGACACCGGTCTCGACATTGGAGAGAGTCACCGTTGCACCAGCGACAGCAGCCTGAGTGGAATCGGTGACGGAACCCTGAACGCGGCCTCGATATTCTTGAGCCGGCAGGGAAAAGGAGATTGCAGCGAGAAGCGCGACTTTTAGCATGGAAGCCCTCCTCAGGGTTTCGGCCAGTCTATCACAAGAAAACCAGACTGGCTGGTCCGATCGAGACTTGGTTTAGTCGTGACGCAGAGCCACAAGCGGATCGATGCGCGAGGCGCGCCATGCAGGAATAGCGGCAGCGGCCAATGCAACCGCGATGAGCAAAAACAGAGCGGCGCTCACCACCGTCCATTGCAATCCGCTCACGCCGTAGAATTGCGACGCGGCAAGGCGCACGGCAGCCGCGGCGGCACCCAGACCAGCCACGGCACCGAAGGCAATCATGACGGCGCTCTCCCGCAACACCATGGACACGATAGTGGGGGCGCGCGCACCCAAAGCCATGCGGACTCCGATTTCATTGGCGCGCCGCGACACGCCGTAGGCGAGCACACCGTAGAGACCAAGGGCCGCGAGTAGCAGTGCAATTGCACCAAAGGCGGCCGATAGTCTCGCGATCATACGCTCCGGAGCAGCCGTGAGTTCGAGGTTCTCTTCCACCGTGCGGGCGCGTGTGATCTGAACGGCGTCATTGCCACGCTGGATGACCTGCCGTAGCGTGTTGAGCAACTGCTTTGGTTCGCCCGCGGTCCGCACTTCAAAATACACAGAATCGGGCATGCCCTCCGGGGATTGACTGGCGGGGATGTAGAATCGCGGGGACACCGCGCGCCGCACCTGATTGACGACAGCATTGGCGGACACGCCGATAATCTCGTATGCAGGACGGTCCTTCTCGTTGAACATGTTGGTGACGCGTTTCCCCAACGGTTTGCCGTCGGGGATGAACTTTTTCACGAATGCTTCATTCACGACGCATACGGGCGGTCCGCCAGCCAGATCGCGCTCGTTGATGTCACGGCCAGCACGCAGTGGAATGCCAACAACGGAGAAATATCCCGGGCCTACCTGGTCCCATCGGGCACCTGCGGTTTCTCCTGTATACCCATCCACGGCAACGTCGTCGGCGGAATCTGTACCGCTGATCAGACCGTTCTCGGACCATGCGACACGCGCCACACCCGGTGTTGCGGCGATGCTTTCCTGCAATTCGCGGAAGTACTCCCTGAGCCTCCCTTTGGGAACGCCGGCGGACAGGCCGTCGACGCGCAGCAGAAGCAGCCGGTCTTTGCTGTAGCCCAAATCCAAGGTGCGCAGCTTGTCCAACGCCTGGATGAACAGTCCCGCGCCAATGAGCAGGAGGAGCGAAGTGCCCACCTGGGCGGAGACCAGCCAACGCGTCATGGCCAGAGTACCTCTGCCACCGGCGGTTCCCCTGCCTGTGTCCTTCAACTCGTTGCCAACCTGAGTGCGGGTGCCTCGTATGGCCGGTGCGAGACCGCAGAGGAGCACAGTGAGCACAAGCAACAATCCTGTGAAGCCGAGGACAGCCGGGTCCAGCAGATTGCCCAACTCCGGCGTCGAGTTGGAGACAAGCATCTTCGCCATCACACCGCGGGTGATGGCCATCACGAGCAGGCCTCCGGCGGCGCCCATCAGCGCGAGCAGCAGGCTCTCCGTCAGCATTTGCCGTATGAGCGTGCCGCGGCCGGCGCCGAGCGCGAGGCGGACACTGATCTCACGGCGGCGGCTGGAGGATCGCGCCAGCAGCAGGTTGGCCAGATTGGCGCAGGCGATCAGGAGCACCGATGCGGAAATGGAGAGCAGGATCGCAAGCAGACGCGATGCATCGCGGCGGATTTCGGAAACGCCTTTGCGTCCGGGCCGCAGTTGCAGGTATTGCGTGAGAAGCTGCTTGCGAGATTCCGCGGAAAGGCCGCGGTAGTCCTGCTCCAGAAGGCTCTTGAAGACTGCATTCACTTCCGCCTGGGCCTGCGCCATTGTTACGCCTTGCTTCAGCCGTCCGAATGAGTGCAGCCACATCAGCTTTGCCGGCATTCTGGACGGTTCGTCACGAAGCCAGTCGCGGCCCGCCATCAACTGCGGCTGCATCATAAGCGGCAACCATAGGTCCGGCTGGCCGCCGGTATTCTCGCCCTGAAATCCGGGCGGCGCCACGCCGACGATGGTGAACGAGCGTCCTTGGATTCGTACCGTAGCGCCCACGACCTCCGGACGCCCGCCAAAGCGATTCTTCCAGAGGTTGTAGTTGAGGACGGCGAAAGGCATCGACCCGGGGCCGCGTTCTTCGCTCGCGGTGAAGAACCTTCCGGCGGCGGGCAGCGCTCCAAGCATTATGAAGAAGTCACCACCCACCAGCCGTTCGCGAAACGGCTCGGCGGGTTTCCCATCGAACGAAACCATCACCAGGGTTGTGCCGGATTCGGAAGCGAACATTGAATCAAAGGAGCGGACAGAGCTGCGCAGTTGGGCAAATTCGGCGTAACTAAGAAGCGCGCGAACCCCGTCGCTGCTTCCATTGTTGACCCCGGCCGCCTCGGGCGCGGTGAGCAGCACCAGCCGCTCGGGGGAAGGGACGTTCAGGTCCTTCAGCAGGAGAGTGTGAAGCAGGCTGAAGATGGCGCTGTTGGCACCCATGCCGATGGACAGCGTCAGGACGGCAACCAGCGTGAACAGTGGGCTCTGCCACAACTGCCGCGCAGCGTACTTGAGATCACGGGTGGCGGCATCGAGCCAGATGGTGACGTCCATATCGCGCGTGGCCTCCTTGTGCAGGGTATGGCTTCCAAAGACGCGGCGGGCCTCTGCGCGCGCCTGCTCCTCGGTCATTCCCCAGCGCTCGCAGTCGAGGGCTTTCATCTCCATGTGGTGCCGCAGCTCTTCCTCCAACTCACGGTTGAGCGCGTTTGGACGAAGAGTGTTCCTCAGCTTTTCGTACAGCCCCATGACGTTTCTCTCAGACGTACATCAAAACGCGCCGGACCGCGTCGCTCACTTCGAGAAACCGCTGCTCTTCTTCCGCCAGACGCTTTCTGCCTGCCGCCGTGAGCGAATAATACCGCGCCCGCCGGTTGTTCTCCGAAGTCTTCCATTCCGCGCGCAGTAAGCCGTCCTGCGTCAAGCGGTGCAGCGCGGGATAGAGAGATCCTTCCTCCACTCGAAGCACGTCACCGGCCACGGTGTGTATGTGGACGGTGATTCCGTAGCCGTGCATGGATCCACGGCTGGCGAGCGACTTCAGGATCAGGAGGCTGAGCGAGCCTTGGAGCCGGTCGGGCGTGCGTACATTCATGGAAACTCTCCCTAAGACAGCTATGATAGCTGTCTAGGAAAGATTCGTCAAATCCGATTCTCGCGCGCATCCGTATCACTGTCTGAGAGGATTCAATCGAACATGATGAAACGTATTCTCGCGAGCGCAGCTCTCGTCTGCGTGACGCTCATGCCCGCCGCTGTGGAAGCGAAGGAAAAGACGCTGTATCAGAAGCTCGGGGGCAAGAAGGCCATCACCGCCGTGGTGGACGAGTTTGTCGCCCGCGTTGCTGCCGATGCGCGCATCAACGGCTTCTTCAAGGACACGGCATCCAATCCGCAACGGCTCGCCGGCTTCAAGAAGAAGCTGGCCGATCAGATTTGCGAAGCCAGCGGCGGGCCCTGCAAGTACACCGGCAGGGACATGAAGTCGGCGCACATGGGAATGGGCGTGAGCGGCGCTGACTTCGGCGCCCTGGTTGAGGATCTCGTTGGCGCGCTGGAAAAGTTCAAAGTGGGCGAGGCCGAGAAGAACGCTCTGCTTGGCGCGCTGGGACCGATGAAGAAGGACATCGTAGAGAAGTAATCAACTCACCTTCATCACGAGGAACGTGATGTCGTCGTGAGCGGGCGTTTCGCCCATCCACAATTTCACTCCCTCTGACACATGCGCGGCCACTGCATCCGCGGGTTCGGCCGCGCAATTTTTCAGCAGATCGACGAGGCGCTCCTCGCCAAAGTCTTCGCCGGAAGCGTTACGGGCTTCAGTGAGGCCATCAGTGAAAACAAACAGCAGGTCGCCCTGCCGAAGTGAGAGGCTGCGTTCTTCATATAACGCTTTGTCGAACATGCCGATTACGAGCCCGGTCCTGGGCAGTGTTTCTTCCTTGCCCTCGCGGAGCAGATACGGGGGGTTGTGGCCCGCGTTGACGTAGCGCAATTCGCGCGTCGTCTCGTTCAGCTTCGCGTAGAAGAAGGTCGCGAAGCTGCCGCGATTGCCAGCGAACGTCTGCTTGAGAAAGCGGTTCATTCTGGTCACGGTCATCGGCAGGGCGATACCGTCTTCGGCGGCGATCAAACGAAGCGACGCCTGCACCATCGATGTGAGCAACGCTGCGGCCACGCCCTTGCCTGCCACATCCGCGATGGCGAATCCTAATTCTCCGGGGCGGGTAAGGAAATCGTAGGAGTCGCCACCGACGCTTCGTGCCGGCATCGTCACGGCGGCAAGTGTAGCGGCGCTGCTTATGGGAACTCGCTGCGGCAGCAGGCGGCGTTGTACCTCGGCTGCAATCTCCAATTCGGCGGCGGCTTTTTCCTGCTCTACGATGCGGCCGGTGAGGCGGAGGTTCTCGAGCATTAATGCCAACGGCACCGCGCTTTCCTCAAGTGCGCTTCTTGTGGCGGGCTCGTAGGCGCGGTCCTCAGGAAGGGGCCCCAGCAGCAGAACGCCGAGTGTTTCCTGCTTTGCGTGGAGGGGTAAAGCCAACCGCAGATTCGCTTCCCGCAACAGACCGATCTCGCGGGAATGGTCGGGCCGCTGCGCGGCAGCCCACCGCTCGAAAGCGTCCCAATCCGCGTCATCGAAAGGGAGAGCGGCTGATCGCGACCGCATACGCCTGATGAGGAAACCCGCGGCAGACAACTGTAGCTGCACACCGCCGTGCGAAGCAGCCTGTACTAAAGCCTCGCGTCCGGAAGGCTCCAGCAAGAGCGCCCAACGCGCGCCGGTTCGCTCGCAGAGCATCTGCAGCATCAACCCCAGCGCTTCGTGAAACGAGTTGGCCTCGCGCGATGCCTTGACGAAACCGGCGGAGAGCTCGCTCGCCAACACGGGATCATGGCGAGACGGAGCGGTACGCAGCAGCTCCTTCCCGGTTTCCAGAATCGACCCGCTCTCTCCTCGAATGGAGACCAGCGGCGAAATCAGGGTGGCGCGCCAGGCAGGAAAGAAACTCGCAGTGAGCGTCACCAGCGTGACCACAACCAGCGCCACCAGCGCCGGGAGAATGCCGGCATCGGAAATGTCCACAGCCTGCCGCAATACAGGAACAATGGCCGCGTATCCGGCGCTTCCCAACAGCACACCGCCCAACGCCATCTTCCAGCCGGAAGCAAGAACCATTCGCAACACGTCGCTGGCTTGCGCGCCTAACGCCATCCTTGTGCCGATTTCCACTGTTCGCTGGCGTGCCGAGTAGGAGACGACGCCGTAGATTCCCAACGCTGACATTACCAGCGCGGCAATCGCGAAGAAGCCCGTAACCCAGGACGCGATGCGATCCTGCGCCATCGACTCGCGTGCGACATCGCGCATAGTAGTGAGGCCTGTGACCGGCAGGTCTTTGTCCGCGCTCTGCACGGCTTTGGTGATTTGGCTGGCGAGTACGGACGATGGAAGCGAGGTACGGAGAGTCGCGTGGATGGGATTCATCACCGCGATCGCCGCATGGAGATACACCTCGGGTGTCGCCGGCTGGCCCAGCCCTTTGTTCTTGACATCGCCGATCACCCCAATCACCGTCACCGGACTCCCATCCTTGGCGCCGATGCGGCCCGCCGCACCGACGGGCTCCACTCCGGGCCAATACAATTTCGCGGCCGCCTCGTTGATGACCACGGGGATCGCATCCTTCGGCATGTCGGTCTCGGCCAACAACCGTCCTTTGCGAATCGCAATTCCCATCGTCGTGAAATAGCCTGGCGTCACGAGCATGAGGCTCGCGGTCTCGGCGCGGTAATCGGCACCGCTCCCGCGCGGGAATATCGGTGTGACGAAGCAGCAGCCGCCGAGCGGGATCTGGCTCGATAGCGCTGCGGAGCTCACTCCGGGGATCGACTGCAAGGCTTCCACCAGGCGGAGGTAGAACGGCCCGCGATTGTGCTGCCGCTCACCACTCAGTTCGAATGTAACGAGGTTGTCTATTGTGAATCCCGGCGCGGTACGCTGTAGGGACCGGAGACGCGACACGAGTGCAAATCCTCCGGCCAGCAGTACGAACGAGAGTGCGATCTCCAGTACCACCAGCACCTGCGCCAGTTTGCGGCTACGTGCGCCGCTGGATGCGCGAACACCTTCATTGAGCGCCTCGGCCGGCGAGGTGCGTAAGGCCTGCCATAGTGGGGCGAGGCTCGGCAAAATGGTGGCCAATGAGGCAGTGCCCACAGTGAACAGCAAAACTCTGCCGTCGATGACGAGCCGCTCCAACGATGGATAGTTCACGGCGTGCTGCTGCACGGCGAATCGCAGCAACAGGTGCGCGGCGGCGAGCCCACCCATCGCGCCCGCGGCGGCCAGCAGCATGCCTTCGCAAAGGTGCTGTATCGCCATCTGCATGGTGCCGGCGCCCAACGCAACGCGCAGAGCCGTTTCCCGCACGCGCTCCACAGACCGGGCCACCATCACGCTGGCCACGTTCGCACAGGTGATCAGCAGCAGCACACCGGCCGCGGCGAAAACAAGAAGCAGCGTCGGACGGATCTCCTTCAGAATGATCTCGAGCATGCTGTCCACCCGCGCGGTGTAGTTCGGATGCGTGACCGGATCGTCCTTGGCGATCTGCGACGCGACACGTGCGGCGTCTGCTTGCGCCGCCTGCATGGTCACGCCGCCCCGGCGCCGGGCGATTCCGAAATAGGCTCGCGCCTGGGCCGTCTCAAATGCTTTGCGATCGAGCGGCAACCAGACGTCGATGCGCACGTCGCCGGCATACGTTGCGAGCGGGAAACGAAAGCCCGGCGGCATCACACCGACGACGCTGTAGGGCCGGCCTTGGAGAGTGATTCCCTTCCCGGCTATGGCGGGATCGGAACCGAGCCGCTGCCAGAGCGCATGCGAGATCACCGCTACCGCTTCAACTTCATTCCCGCTGAACCACTTGCCGATTCGCGGCTGGATCCCCAACGCGTTCACGGCATCGGCGGTGGACTCGACTATTTCAACCCGTTGCGGCGCCCCTGGGGCGGTAAGGTTCGCGCTTTGGAAAGCCAGGATGGCGACGAAATCGAAGGCCGAAGTGGACTGACGATAGCGCACCATGTCGGGCGCGCTGAGAGACGACCGCGAATCGGGGTCGCGCGGGTCCCCACCGTACAAGGAGACCCAGCGGTCGCCGCCGTCGTAGGGCACAGGTTGCAGCATCAGCCCATTGACGATGGTGAAAATCGTAGTCGTGGCGCCGATGCCGGCGGCGAGAGTCAGTATTGCGAGCGCGGCCGGAGCCTTCGCTCCGCGCCACGAGCGCCATGCCTGTGTGAAGTAAGCGATCACCCGTGATCTATTCTGGCACTATCGCGGTGAGCGGGACCGGCAGCGGCTATTCGTCGTGTTTGATCTGCTGGGAGAGGTAGTTCTCGTAGCCCATTTCCTGGATCAGATGCAGTTGAGCTTCGAGGAAGTCCACGTGGTGTTCCTCGTCCAGCAGGATCTTCTCAAACAGCTCTCGCGAGCCGTTGTCGCCCGCTTCCACGGCGCATACGATGGCTTTGTTCAACCGCGGAATCGCTTCGCATTCCAGCGCAAGATCGTTCTCTAACTGCTGCTTGAGGTTGGGTCCGATGCGGAGCGTAAAGAGTTCACTCATGTTGGGTGTCCCGTCGAGGTAGAGGATGCGCTCGATCAGTTTCTCCGCGTGCATCATCTCTTCGATAGACTCCTTGCGCGTAATTTTTGCCATGCGCTCGTAGCCCCAGTTTTCCATCATCTCGGCGTGGAGGAAGTACTGGTTAATGGCCGTCAGCTCGGCACGGAGAACTTCCTGAAGATACGCGATTACTTTTTCGTTGCCCTTCATAGTTCCTTACTGTAGCAATTTGCTGCACACAATTCGAGCAGTGATTGAGATTCGCTGACGGCCTACCGTAGCACTTCGCCGTCCCAGAGGGCCTGGAGAAATACTGTCACCGGCATTACGTGAATGCCATCTTCAGTCACGCGGGGTGCCGGTTCGCGGCACACCACGATCTTGCGCTTCAACCGGACCTCTTCGGCAATAGCACGCAGTCCCGTGAATTTCTTTTCGCTCACACGCTCGGCGGCGGTTACTTCAATCGCGGTATGATCGCCGATCACCAGATCCACTTCCAGTTTCGATTGGCTTCTCCAGAAGCAAAGAGGGTCGTCGATGCGACGGTAGCCGAGGTAGGCACGGCACTCGAGCACGATCTGATGCTCCAAAGACTCACCGTATTCCGTCGATCCGGGCAGCACAGTGCGACGTCTGCGCAGACAGTTGGCAACGCCCGTGTCGAAGAGGTAGAACTTCGCGGTCGCCACCGGCTTGCGCTTCCTTGTACGCGCATACGGCTGCAGTTGAAAGCCCAGCAGCGTGTCTTCCAGCAACTGGTAGTGCTCCCGAACCGTCCGTGCAGGCACACCCGCGTCCGAACCGATTTCAGTGAAGTTCAACAACTGCCCGTTGCCCATCGCAGCCACTTCCAAAAAGCGTGAGAAAGACTCAATGGACCGCACCAACCCCTCCGCCCGGATTTCCTCCTGCAAGTAGACTCCCGTGTAGGCGTCGAGGTCTTCCCATGGCTCCTCGGAATCGAGAACAGCCGGCAGGGAGCCAACGGCCAGGCGCCGGTCCCATTTCTCGTAACCCACCTCAGGCGCCACCAAGGGGAACAGATGCGCCACCCGGGCGCGTCCGCCGAGCAGATTCACTCCCCGCTGGCGCAGGCCGCGAGCGCTGCTACCGGTAAGAATCACGCGCACCTTTTTGTCGCGGTCGAGCAGGAGTTGGACCTCGTTGAGCAGTCCGGGCAAGCGTTGGATCTCGTCGATCACGATTAGATGCTGGCCGGGAGTGCGCCGTTGGCGCAACAGCTCTGGCCTGGCGGCCAAGTCGCGAAATGTCCGCGAGTCCAGCAGATCCACGTACATCGCATCGGGATAGAGCGATCGCAGCAGCGTTGTTTTTCCGGTTTGCCGGGGACCGAAGAGGAAGAACGACCTGGCTGGTAGTGGGGTACCGAAGGATAACTGCCGGGGATACATATCAGCAACTATCCTGCCAGATTACAGCCAATCCGGCAATAGCGATGCGGAATTCCAGCCGCGCTACACGAGGACGGTGAACGTGGTTTCCGTGCGTTCCACAGGGCGGTAGAGGGTGTCGCGCTCGACGGGTTCGCGGCCGGCTTCGCGGATCAACCGCAGCAGTTCGTTGCGGCGCAGGGACTGGCTGGTGGTGGCGCCGGCGTCGTGGTAGATCTTCTCTTCCACCACCGTGCCATCGAGATCGTCCGCCCCGAACCGTTGCGCGATCTGCGCGATCTTCGGAGTCATCATCACCCAATACGCCTTAATATGCGGGATATTGTCGAGCATCAGGCGCGCCACGGCAATGTTGCGGATATCGTCGAAACCGGTGGTTTTGGAAATATGCTGTAACGGCGTGTTGTCGGGATGGAATGCCAGCGGAATGAACGTCACGAAGCCGCGGGTGTCGTCCTGCAATTCGCGGAGTTTCACAAGGTGATCGACGCGATCCTCGACGCTCTCGATGTGCCCGTAGAGCATCGTGCAATTCGACTTCAGCCCCACCTGATGGGCCACTCGCGCGACTTCCAGCCACTCGCGCCCGTCGATCTTGTGATCGCAAATGATCCGCCGCACGCGCTCGCTGAAGATCTCCGCGCCGCCACCGGGGAGGGACTCCATGCCCGCGGCGTGGAGACGTTCGAGAGTCTCGCGGATGGGCGTCCTGGACCGCTGCGCCAGATAGGAAATCTCCACCATGGTGAAGGCTTTCAGGTGCACCAACGGAAAGCGTTCCTTCAGGCCGCGCAGCATTTCGCAATACCAGTCAACGGTCAGTTCGGGATGCAGCCCGCCGACGATGTGGAACTCCGTCACAGCCTCGCTGTAGCCCCGGCCGGCCGTCTCCCAGACTTCGTCGAGCGACATGGTGTAGGCTTTCGGATCTTTCTTCTTCTTGCCGAACGCACACAGCCGGCAACTGGCGACGCACACGTCGGTCGGGTTGATGTGGCGGTTCACGTTGAAGAAGGTCCGGTTGCCATTGATGCGCTCACGCACCAGGTTCGCCATGTAGCCCACCGAGAGAATATCCGGCGTGCTGTAGAGCGTCACACCGTCCTCAAAGCTCAGCCGATGGCCAGCCTGCACCTTTTGGAGAACAGAGCCCAAGCGCGCATCGTCAATCACGGGTTGTTGGTTTGAATTGCCCACGGCTAGAAGTACAGAATATCAGCGGCCCAAAACATCAAGAATACCATGCCCACCCAGCCATTCACGGTGAAAAAGGCCGCGTTGACGCGCGACAGATCGTCCGCCTTCACCAGCCCGTGCTCGTAGACGAGCAGCGCGGCCACCACCGCGATCCCGCACCAGCTTGCCCAGCCCAATTGAAACGACATGCTCAGCAGAATCAGGCAGGCAAGCATTCCTGTGTGGAACAGCCGCGAGATGCGGAGCGCGCCGGCGATGCCAAACCGCCGCGGGATACTGAACAGCCCCTCGTCGCGGTCGAATTCAAAATCCTGGCAGGCATAGATAATGTCGAAACCGGCGGTCCACAGGGTGACAGCCGCGGTCAGCCACAGAATGCCCGCGTCCAGCGAACCGCGGATCGCAATCCAGGCTGCAGCCGGCGCGATGCCCAACGCGAACCCGAGCACCAGGTGCGAGAAAGACGTAAACCGCTTGGTGTAGGAATAAAGGCACACAATCGCGAGCGCCAGCGGGGACAGTTTCAAACAGAGCGGATTCAAGGCCGCCGATGCCGCAACAAATGCAATGGCCGACAGAATGGTAAAGCCCCAGGCAAAACGCCGTGACAGCAGCCCCGACGGAATGTGCCGCGCCTTGGTGCGCGGATTGCGCGCGTCGATCCCGGCGTCCAGCAGCCGGTTGAATGCCATTGCAGCCGACCGCGCCCCCACCATCGCGAGCACGATCCAGACAAACTTCCACGCCAGCCCTTCCGTCTGGAAACGGTCCGCGCGCCAGGCCAGCAGCGCCCCTGTGAGAGCGAAGGGCAAGGCGAAGACCGAGTGCTCGAACTTGATCATGTCGAGCGTCATGCGAAGACGCGAGAAGAAAGTAGCCATTGAGAATGCGGCGCGCGGGGACTTTTCTATTTTATTGCATGCGGGTCAAACGGCGGATCAACCGTTCTTCCAAACCGCCATCGGCTTCATTTCCCTCCCGTAGTCCCCGGGCCCCAGCGCGAATCTGGTTGAGTTGCCGCGCCAGCCGCGCGCAAAGCGTGCACATCGCCAGGTGAAGCCGAACTTCCATCCGCCTCCACCAGCTCTGCGATTGGAGTTGATCCGAGGTGAGGAGCTCCGCCACTTGTTTGCAGGAAATCATGTTTGACTCCAGCCTTTCTTCTCCAGGCACTCACGCAGCCGCGCCCGCGCGCGGTGAATCAGCACCCCAAAGTGAGTGACCGTGACGTCGAGAATCTTACAGATCTCCTCCGTTCCCAATCCTTCGACTTCCCGCAGTAGAAACGCCTCACGCTGGCTTGTCGGGAGGACGTCCATGCATCCGCGGATCAGTTCTCCCAGTTCCCGCGACAGGAACAGACGTTCCAGGTCCGCGGGAGGGCGCACCCAGTTGCCGGTACCGTCGAACCTCGACTCGAACGCTTCGTCAATCGGATCGTCGTGTTCGTATGCGGTCCTAGCCCGCCGCCGCTCCTGGGCCTTGCGATGCAGAATGCCAAACAGCCACGTCCGCAATTGCGACCGACCTTCAAATCCGTCGAGCCGGTCGAGGAAAGTGGTGAACACATCCTGCACCAGGTCCTCCGCTTCGGTTTCGTCAAACCCGAGTCCTCTCGCGGCCCGAAACAAGGTACGTGCATGCTCGTGCACTGCCTCCGCCAGCGCTTCGGGCTCGCGTCGCCGTAGGCGGTCCAGAAAATCAGCGCTGATCGGAACCGCTAGTCTCATGTCTCCGATTGGATTGTCGCGAACTTCCATGAAGGAGGTCAAAGCAGATGTAACGAAGTGAGTGTCGAAAACCGCGCGAATCTTACAACAAAATTTGTCGAACGGCGCGAAAAACATTTCTGCGAATCCATGTAAGAAACCCGGCGGTGTGACCACTCACTCGTGAAAGGCAACGCGCCTTTCATCACTAAGGAGATTGACGACTATGAAGCTTTCAAACAACTCATTGGCTCTTGCCGCCGCTTTCGCGGGATTGCTGGGCGGCACTGCGGCGCGCGCGGCGCAGACGATGCCGTCCGGGTCTACCGTTGGCCAGGCGGGTCTGCTGGCCGAAGCGGCAGCCGACAAGAAAATCGAGAAACACGCCTGCAAGGGCTTGAATTCCTGCAAGGGCCAGGGCGGCGGAGACAAGAAGCAGTGGGGCAAGAACGAATGCAAAGGCAAGGGCGCCTGCGCCACGGACGGGTCGAAACCGAAGATGTAATGGGGTTGCGCCTGGGGCCGTCGTAGCAAGGCCGGCCCCTGACCCTATCCTGGTGCACAAATACAATGCGCAAGCACACTAACTTCGGCATCGGCGTCGGACTTCGCGTTCCCCATCTGAGCCACATCCTCGAACGCAAGCCTGTGGTCGACTGGTTCGAAATCATCTCGGAAAACTACATGACCGGCGGCGGCCGCCCGCTGGCCGTCCTCGATCGCATCCTGGAGCAATACCGCGTCATTCAACACGGCGTGTCGCTCTACTTCGGCTCCTCCGGACCCCTCAACCGCACCCATTTGCGGGACTTGAAACAACTGATCAAACGCACACGTACTCCCTGGGTCACCGATCATTTGTGCTGGGGCAGCATCGATGGGCGCTACACACACGACCTGCTCCCAATGCCCTACACAATGGAAGCGGCCAGACACACCGCCCGGAAGATCCGCCAGGCGCAGGATTTTCTCGAAGTACCCGTTGCCGTGGAGAACGTGAGCAGCTATGCGGCCTTCCACATCTCCCGCATGAGTGAGTGGGAATTTCTGAACGAGGTTGTCGAGCAGGCCGATTGCGGCATTCTTCTCGACGTGAATAACGTCTACGTTTCCTCGCGCAACCATGATTTTGACCCTCGCCTGTACATCAACGCCATCGAGCCGCAGCGCGTGATGCAGATTCACCTGGCGGGGCATTCGCGATTCGAGAAATACATCCTCGACTCGCACGACCATCCGGTGATTGAGCCGGTCTGGCAGTTGTACCAACTGGCGATCGAACGCTGCGGCCCAACACCGACGCTGCTCGAATGGGACGACCGCATCCCATCCTTCGAGGAGGTGCACACGGAAGCGCTGAAAGCGGCGCGCTACATGCCCGAAAGCGCCATGGTGAGGCAATGAGATTCACACAAGTCCAACGGCAAATGGCCGCCGCCCTGATGCAGCGGCTTGGCCCCGGAGACCGCCTCGCACGCCGAAGCGCGACCGGTCACGACGTGGATGTGGCGGCTATCATCAAACCGAACAGCCTGCTGTCCGCACGAGAGCGGCTGGAGATTTACAGCCGCGCCTATTGGTTCCGGTTACTGGATGCAATTCGCGACGACTTTCCCGGCCTGGCGGCGGTCCTCGGCCAGCGGGCCTTCGAGGGCCTCGCTCGCGCTTACCTCGCCGATTGTCCATCGCGGTCGTACACGCTCCGCGATCTCGGCTCGCGGTTGGCGCGATGGCTTGCCGCGCATCCGGAGTATGGCGCACGCAACCCGCGGCTGGCGATAGATATGGCGCGGCTCGAATGGGCGCACATCGTCGCCTTCGACGGCCCGGCGGGCAAGGTACTCGACCCGGAACACCTCCTCGAGCTGAAGCCGGGGCTGCGCCTCGGCCTGCAGCCCTATATCAGTCTTCTGGAGCTTCAGTACCCGGTGGATGAGATGCGCGTAGCCATAAACACCTCCGGCCACGCCCCACGGCGCGTCGTGGATCAGACAAGGATTCATCTCGCTGTCCACCGAGCCGGCTTGTCGGTCTATTACCGGCGCTTGACGCTTCCCGAATCCCGCTTGCTTCGCTCGCTGCGTGCGGGCTGGCCCGTGGAGGAAGCAATCGGCCGATGCTTCCGGGACAGCTCCGGCGAATCGGAAGAGATGCTCGCGAAGCTCCGCGCCTGGTTTGCCGCCTGGTCCGAATTCGGATGGTTAACAGTCCGCGAAGCCAACGGCGAAAGGTCCCGCCCATGAAAGACACACTGGAAAAATGTCACGGCACGCTGGAGCGCGCCGCCATCGCGCTGCAATCGCCGTTTCTCCTCCTGGTCCGGCTTTACTGGGGCTGGCAGTTCCTGGAAACCGGGTGGGGGAAACTCAACAACATTCCCAAGGTGACCGTGTTCTTTACGACCCTTGGCATTCCACTGCCCGGCATCAACGCACACTTCGTAGCGGGATTGGAATTCGCCGGCGGCATTCTGCTCGCCCTTGGGCTCGCCTCTCGCCTCATCGCCCTGCCGCTATCCATTAACATGCTTGTGGCCTATATCGCGGCCGATCGAGAAGCTCTGCTGTCGTTCTTCTCCGATCCGGACAAATTCTACGCTGCCGCTCCTTACACCTTTCTGGTTGCCAGCCTGATTATTCTGCTCTTCGGACCAGGCCGGTTCGCGGTTGACACGTGGGTTGCGTCGCGGTCCAACCCGCTGCGCCTGGCGTTCCTCCGCAGACTGATCGGGCTAAAAGCAGATGCTTAACCATCAGTCTGTCGGTCTGTGAAGGAATCCGAAAACCGCTTGCTTACGCGCGCGGCTCGGTTTAGTATCTCGTTGTCAGCAAATCACTTACGGAGCCGTGACGGTGAACGGTCGCGGCTCGCCATTGAGCGGATTTCGCACCCCGGGACGGAAGCGCTACCATCATTATTTGATGCGATCCTGCTTGCTTCTGATTGGGCTGTCCCTTTTTCTATCCGGATGTGGTTCCCGCAACTCCGACTCCATCGAATTGAAACAGATCACGTTGCCCGGCGGCAAGGTGATTCGCGCCGAGGTGATGCTGCGGCGGAATGACATGATGCGCGGTATGATGTTCCGCCCTCCGCTCGCCCTCGACCGCGGGCTGCTGTTTGTCCACACGCGGGCGGGCAAATACAGCTACTGGATGTCGAACGTGAAGGTCCCGCTGGACATTATCTGGATGGACAAGGAGCGTCACATCGTCGAAATGTCGCCCAATACGCCGCCCTGCCTGGAGACGGACCCGGTGAAGTGCCCGACCTACGGCGGCAAAGTGGAATCGACATTCGCCCTGGAGCTGTCGGCGGGGCAGATCGCGGCCAACGGGCTAGCCATCGGCCAGCAGATCGACTTCTGAGGCGCCGTTCGAACTTTCCGGTCAATTTTCGCGCGCCGGTGCCGATGCGTACAAGTAGGAAATGGCGTGAGCACCGTACAGGAGTATTTCGAAGACGCTCCTTTTGCTTTCCACGAGATCGACACCCAAGGCATCATCCGCCGGGTGAACGAAAAGGAATGTAAACTCCTGGGCTACGGCCGGGAAGATCTCCTGGGAAAATACGTATGGGAATTCGTTGTCGCCGAAGAGCGGGAACAAAGCCGTCTTGCGGTTGAAGAGAAGCTGGCCGGCAAGCGGCTGCTCAAGCCCTTCCTTCGCGAATACGAGATTGCCGGCGGAAGCCGCCTGTGGATGGAAATCCACGAATGCCCCATCCTCGGCGCCGACGGCTCCATCACCGGGCTGCGCTCATTTCTGATAGATGTCACGGAGCGCGAAGTGGCAGGTCGAAATCTCCGGCACAGCGAAATGCTGCGCCGCCAGACCGAGCAGATTGCCAAGCTGTCGGGCTGGGAGCTCGATTTGCTCACCAAAGCCGAAACCTGGTCGGAGGAGGCCTACCGGCTGCTCGGTGTCAGTGAAGACACCCCGGTCAATCTGGCCCGATTCCTGGAACACGTACACGCCGACGACCGCACGCTGTTGATGGTCAGCATCGAGCGAGCCATTCGCGACCGGCAGCCCTACGATTGCGAGTTCCGCCTGCAGACTCCGGGCGGCGAGATGCGGGTCTGCCGCGGCTGCGGCAAGCTCGTTTTCGATGACGGTGGCCGTCCCATACGATTGATAGGCACTACGCAGGACATCACTGAGCAGAAACAGATCGCGCTCGAGATGCAAACGTTGAGCAACTCGCTGGAGGCCGAGCGCGAAATCCTCAAGATGCTTGCTGCCGGCACGAGTCTCGACCAGATTCTCGACGCAATCAACACCAATGTGGACTTCCTCTGGCCCACCGCCTTCTGCGCCATACAACTGCTCGATGGATCGCGCCGGCGGTTTAGCGAAACCTATGTGCCCGGACTGCCGGGCGCTTTCGCTGACCAACTCGCCAGTTGGGATGTCAGCCCCGGCAACGGATCCGGCGCCGCCTCCGCCTACTTCAACCGGGCCGTAATCTCGGAGGACATCGAACACGACCCCGTCTGGAAGAATGTCAAAGCTTCCGCCATGGCAATGGGGATGAAGGCTTCGTGGTCATTCCCGATACGCGACCGCAAGCGAAAAGGTCTCGGTACGCTTACGGTCTTTCACCGCGATATCCGGCAGCCCTCGCAAGTGGAGCACGACACGCTCGCCGCGTCCGCCGAACTGGCAGGTCTCGCCGTTGAACGCCGCCGCGAAGAGTCGGCGCTGTGGGAAAGTAAACAGCGCTTTGAAACACTCACCCGCAACGCCCCCGTCGGCATCTTCCTTACAGATCCGGCGGGGAAGTGTCTCTTTGTCAACGACAGTTGGCTCGACATCTCCGGACAGACAGCGCAACAGGCGTTGGGACAAGGCTGGCTGTCGATACTCCATCCCGAGGATCAGGAAGCCCTTTCGCGTGATTGGAGCCGCGCGGTCACCATGGCGCGAGAGACGACGTTCGAGTTCCGCCTGTCGCGCCGTGATCAAACCGAGAAATGGGTGACCAGCCGCACGCTCGCGCTGCGCAGCGAGAAAGGCGAAATCACAGGCTTCATCGGCACGGTGATGGATATCACGGACCGCAAGAAAGTGGAAGAGGCATTGGCCGCGAGCGAACGGCAGCTCCGGCTCCTGGTGGAAAACCTTCCCGCCGGGGCCGTCTTCCGAAAGGGCGAGACGCTGGTGGTGAACAAGGCGGTGGAAGCAATGACCGGCTACCACCGCCAGGAACTCGCCACCGTCGACGATTGGTTCGGCTTGCTGGGTGGGGATGGCGCCGGCATCGCGCGCCAGCACTACGAAGCTGCTCGCGATGCCGGCTTCCCGGAGCCGCGCATGACACAGGTCTATCGCAAGGACGGCCAGCAACGGCTGTTTGAGATCGCCGCTTACATCTCCGACGAAGGCGAAGTGTGGCTCATTCAGGACATCACCCAGCGCAAGCAGATGGAGTGCGATCTCCGGGCCGAACGCCTCCGCTACGAACTCGCCGTTCGCGGGTCGCTGGACGGTATCTGGGATTGGGACATCGCCGGAAAATCCGTCTACTATTCGCCGCGCTTCCTGCAACTTCTGGGTTTTGAGGAGCGCGAAGTACTTCACCCCGAGCGCTTCTTTTGGGACCGTCTCCATCCGGATGATGCCCTCTACGTCAAACGCGCTCTGCGGGATCATCTCTCTCGCCACCAGCCCTACGACATCGAGTGCCGGCTCCGCCTGTGCAGCGGGGAATTCGGCTGGTTCCGCACCCGCGGGCTTGCTGTCTGGAATTCCACTGGACAGGCCACGCGCATGGCGGGTTCCATCAGCAATGTCACGCTACGCAAACAGGCCGAGGAAGACCTCCGCAATCTCGTCCTCCAGTTGAAGCACGCCCATCGCAAGGCTGAAACCGCTGTCCGCGCCAAAAGCGAATTCCTCGCGCACATGAGCCATGAAATCCGCACTCCGATGCATGGCGTGCTTGGCATGACCGGACTGCTGTTGGACACCGAGCTCAACGCCGAACAGCGCGAATACGCCGAAACGGTGCGGAATTCCGCCGAATCCCTGCTCACCGTGCTCAACGACATCCTCGATATCTCCAAGATTGAAGCCGGCAAGATGCAGATAGAAGCGGTCGGTTTCGATCTCGAACCGACCATAGCCGAGGTGATCCAACTGCTCGCACCCAAAGCTCGTGAAAAAGGGATTGAGCTCATCACCCGTTTCGGCCGGGATGTTCCGGAGCGCGTTACCGGCGACCCGGCGCGTCTGCGCCAGATCATGCTCAACCTGGTGGGCAACGCGGTGAAATTTACCGACTCCGGGTTCGTCAGCGTCGCCATTGAAGCCGCTACTCTGGTGGAGCCCGATACGCTCTCCAAAGACCCATGCTCCGGAAGGATCGAGCTCTGCGTTGCCGTGCGCGACAGCGGCATCGGCATTCCGCGGGACAAGCAACGGCTGCTCTTTGACGAGTTTGTGCAGGCCGACGCCTCCACCACCCGCCGCTACGGAGGCACCGGACTTGGGCTGGCAATCTGCCGCCGCCTGCTTGTCCTGATGGGCGGGTCTATCCAGGTGGAAAGTGAAGCCGGAAAGGGCACGACGTTCACCTTCGTTCTTCCGATGGGCGCCTGTTCGCCGAACAGCGTTCATAGCGCCGCGACTAACGCTCTGTCGGGGCGCCGCTGCCTCGCCGTCTCAGCGCTCGCCGAGATGCGGGACTGCCTGCTCGGTGGACTGCGCAATCTCGGAATGGAGCCCGAAGTCATAGCCGACGGTCAGGCGATGCTAGACCGTATTCGCCGGCCTGGGCAGCGGCGTCTGCCGGACGCGATCCTCCTGGACCAGTCCTCCGATGTCAACCCCTTCGATATCTGCCGCGCCCTTCAGAACTATCCCGAATGGCGCGCCCTGCCTGTCATCGTGGTAACCAGTCTGCGCCGCGGCTCCGACCGCGCGATGTTTGAAACCGCCGGTGTTCGCGCCTTGATCGGCAGACCGCTGCGCCACCGCGAACTGTTGGCCGCGCTTCTGCAATTCCTTGCCGGCTCGCAGATCGCCCCCGACCCCGCTACTGTTGTGCGACCAGCGGGCGCCGCGGGCGCGATCGGAGCGAACGTCCTGGTGGCTGAGGACAACCCGATCAATCAGCGTCTCGCCGTCCGCTTGCTCGAGAAATTCGGTTGCCGCGCCATGCTCGCTGCCAACGGGCGCGAGGCCATCGAGAAATGGGAGAAAGGGGATTTCGACCTGATTCTCATGGATTGCCATATGCCCGAAATGGACGGCTACGAGGCAACCATGGAACTCCGCCGCCGCGAGCGGAACAACGGTCGCGAACGCGTTCCCATCGTCGCGATGACCGCCAACGCGCTGGAGGGCGACCGGGAACGCTGCCTCAAGGTGGGAATGGACGACTTTCTCTCCAAGCCAGTCCAGGTAGATCTGCTGCAGTCCACTTTACAACGATGGGCCGAATGCGCCCGTTCGTCGCAGGGCGGCGAGCTTAGCAGTGTTAGGAAATAGCCCGAAAGCGCGAGCGAGGGGTCGCGCGATCCGAGCCCCCGAGGGGCTTGGAGGGGGCTGGCCTGGAAAGGCCAGCCGCGGCCAGGATTGGCCGCCCCACACGACGGCGAAATGTCCAAACTCCAGGCGCAGACGAGGGCGTCTGCGCTACAAAACGGCGAGGCCGATTGCCTAACAATGCCTTACCCCATCCGCAGTCTCAACACGAAAATCGTAGCCGCAACCGTCACGGCAAGTCCACCCGCCGCCAGTGCCGCCAGAACCATCCCTGCACTCGCTGCCACCACCACCGGCGTCAATAGCACCACACCCGCCGCCCAGACCTCCATCCGGCGCGCCGGCCGCAACGCCCGCTCGCGCTGTTCCCGCCGTTCGCGAAGCTTCGCCTTCCAGTACACCAGGCCGCGTGGCGGTACCGTGACTTCCGCCTCATCCGCGATCAGCGTCCTCGCCAGCAACAGCGAGGCCGCGCACCACCGGCAGTCGCTGGCATGCTTGGCCAGCTCCGCCGGCACATCACCGCTCTGAAACGCTCGCAGCACTGCATTCTCCCGTGGGCAAGGTTCTTCCATCATCCCAGTCTGCCTCCCGGCTCCCGTAGCGCGGCTACCGGCTTGCGGAGCGCGGCTACTGGCTTCAACATTTCTACCAGACGCTGCCGTGCGCGGAACAGCATCGGACGGATACTCACTTCTTTCATACCGAGCACCGTGGCGATCTCCCGGTGGCTCGATCCTTCGACGTAGGCGAGCCACACGGCCTGGCGTTCCCTCTGCGGCAATTCGCTCATCGCCCGCCTGAGATCACGGCGTGCGTCCTCTTCGGGCTGGGCCGGATAGGCCATCGTCAGTTCCTGCAGCGGCAGGCACTGCTCGCGCCGGCCGCGGTATTGGTCGTGGGTCAGATTGGTTGCCACGCGAAAGAGGTAGCTCTTTCGCTCCCGTTCCTCCATCGGCGGCAGATCGGCCCGCAGAATCCGGAAGTAGCTTTCCTGGAGGATTTCATCGGCGAGCGCGCTGTTGTTTAAAATACGCATGAGGTAGCCTTTGAGCCCCTTGGCCGTATGGTCATAGAAGATTTCGAACTCCTCCTCGCTCATTCTATCCGCCCCGCCTAGCGAACCACTTCGCGGTCTTGCGGCGGCTTCTGTTCAAACTGTAGCAGTCCCCACTTCTTCAGCAGAGCGTAGCTCCAGCCGGCCGATATCGCCAGGCCGATGCCCGCGGCCAACACCAGACCTCCGCCCACCTGAAGAACCATCCGCGGCTCACTGTCGAGGCTGTTCATCGTGGCAATCAGCAGCATGCCGGCGCCGAGACACAGCATGACGACCCCGTTTTGCATCGTGTTCAAGATGCGGCTGGCAGCACCCGCACCCTCGGCAATATTACCCGCCGTAATCTGCTGGAAGGCTTCGCTGGAGACGAACTGCATCACTTCCTGTCCGCTCCCCAGTTTCTCCAGCACCTTGGCCTGCAGTTCGTTCACCTGCCGGTCGTGGCGGGTCCGGCTCCATGTCTTCACCGCGGTAGTGATGATTACCGTCCCCGCTCCCATCACCGTCATCACGATCACCATCGCCATCAGATTCTCACTCATTTCCGTCCTCCATCCGAATTCCTGTACGCAATCCATTCAACGCAACGGCCCAGCGAAATGTTAGCGAAAAATTTCACATCTCCCAACCCGCCAACCCCGGGACTCTCTGCCATAATAGGGGCGTGTCGAGAGTGAAGGATGTCGAAGCGCGGCTGGAGCGCACCGAGCAACAACTGCGGCTGTTTCAAAAAATCAGCCGTTTCATGGTGCGGGAGCTCAGTCTGCAGGACGTGCTCAAAGGGATCGTCGACATGATCGTGGAGTTCATGGGCTGCGATTCCTGCCTCATCTACTTGATCGACGGCAGCGAACTGGTGCTCTGCGCCTCCAACACGCCGCACCCTTCCACCATCGGCAAAGTGAAGTTGAAGCTGTCGGAAGGTATCACCGGATGGGTGGCGCGGGAGCGCCGCATGGTGGCCATCTCGCGCGAGGCCAATCGCGACTCGCGGTTCAAGTTCTTCAGCGATCTCCCGGAAGACACGTTTGAAGCTATCCTTTCCGTGCCGGTGATCGCGCGCAACCGTGTGGTGGGCGTCATCAACGTGCAGCACCGCGGGCCGCACATGCACACCGGCGGCGAAATGGAGACCCTCACCACCATCGGCGAACAGGTAGGCTGCCTGCTGGTGCTCGCGCGCATGTCCGCACAGGCGGTGGAGGCCGCCAATCACGCCGAACTCGTCCTCTCCTCAGGACCCATCCCGCAACCGCGTTGATCTATGTGGCCGCGCCGCCGCTTTGCCGCTCTTCCCATCACGCTCACCGTCCGCGCGCAAGCGGCGTCTGCGTGGCAACTGACTGACCGGCTGGACACGGCGTTATCGGCCTTCACTCTTTCGCCCGGCGGGACGCTCGCCGCCGCGGGCGACACGCGGCTCTACACCTCGCGCGACGGCTTCACCTGGACCGCCAGCCCCATCCCGGCCCCCGCGGCCTCCCTCGCCTTTTCCGGCGATAATCTCTGGCTCGTTTCCGCCAAAGGTCTCCACGCCTCGTCCGATGAAGGGAAGACCTGGCGCCTGGCGCATAAGGCCGACGCCCTGAACCGGGTGACCTTCGCCGATACGCACCACGGCTACGCTACCGGAGCGCGGAAGACAATTCTCGAAACCACCGACGCCGGCCGCACCTGGACCCCACTTGCCGCTGCCGCGGAGCCATCTACCAACCCGCACACCACCACCTTTCACTGGGCCGATTTCGTCACCCCTCGCGTTGGCGTTATCACCGGCGCGTCGCTGCCCGCCCGCAAAGGACTCACTGGACCGCTGCCCGCCTGGCGCGATCCCAAACGAGCGCAACGCCGGCCCGAAGTCCCCTCCGCAAGCCTGACCCTGGAAACCCGCGACGGCGGCCGCACGTGGAAACATTCCGCGACGTCTCTGTTTGGACGCATCACGCGGGTGCGCTATTCGCGGGATGCCCACGGTCTGGCACTCGTCGAGTTCCACGACCGCTTCGACTATCCTTCGGAGGTCTTCTCCATCGACCTGCGCACCGGGGCGTCGCAACGGGCCTTCCGGCGCAAGGATCGCGCCGTCACGGATCTTCTGCTCTTCCCCGGCCCGTCAGCCGTGCTCGCCGCAATCGAGCCGCCCGCCGATCCCGCGGTCGCCTCGCAAGGCCTATTGCGGCTGCTCGTCTCCTCCAATCTCCAGGACTGGGACGAGCAATCCACATCGCGCGAAATCCACGCCGGCCGTGCCTGGCTCGCCGGCTGGACGCCTGATGATGTCTGGGCGGCCACCGATACCGGCGCGGTCCTCCATTGGAAGCCATGACCATGCAGCCGGTAGTGCGGATGACGTTCTCCGATTCCTCGAAAATGCGGATGGTCGGCGCAGAGAATCGCTGTGGATCTTCCTGACACGGCCTCTGACCCTAGTATGCCTTCCCGCCCAAGAAGAGGAGTCTTCACTGGCGCACGACGAAGGCGTCAGCGGGAGGACGCGGCGTCTATCCCGCTTTGCGCCGCCGGGTGGCTTATGCCGAGGCCAAAAAAATAACGTGTTCGCATGACCCAGTTTGCGATTCTTTCACGCGTGTCGGGCGAGCAGAAACAAAACGCTCAAAAAAGAACAACCTCGAAGGAGATACGACAATGAAAAGCATTCTGTTACTCGCCACATTCACCTCGCTGGCTCTGGCTCAAGTTCAGATCCCCGATGGAACCAAGATCCGCGTCCGTCTCGAACAGCCGATCTCTTCGGCGACTGCCGAGGACGGACAAGTCGTTTCGCTCTCGGTGGCTGATCCCGTTCGCGTGGGTAACGCGATTGTGATCCCACAGGGCTCGGCTGTGACCGGCAGCGTAGTGAGCAGCTCGCAGAAACGCCGCCTGGGCCGTTCCGGCAAAATCGACTTCTCGATTGACCGAGTCCGCGCGATCGATGGCCAATGGGTTACGGTGCGGTATGCGGTCACGAAGAAGGACGGCGGCAATCGAATGCTCGCCACCGGTGTGACTACTGGCATTATGGCCGCGACCATCTGGCCGGCGGCCCCTTTCTTCCTGATGATGAAGGGCAAAGACGCCACGATTCCCAAGGGCGCAATGTTCGATGTGTTCACGGACGACTCGCATCTGGTGATGAATACCACGCCGACGTCGCCAAACATGTATGCCAATCTGGTGGACCGGCAGATGGCACAAGCCGCAGGATTCGCACCGACGATGCCTTCTTCGGCCAACATGAACGGCCAACCGGTTGCGACGCCAATGGCTTCGGCCGGGACGGCACACGTGACGGTAACATCGTCGACGCCTGGCGCGGAGATTGAGATTGACGGCATGTTTGTGGGCAGTACTCCTTCGACGGTGCAGTTGCAGGCGGGAGTGCATCGGATTTCGGTGAAGAACGCGAGCGAATCATGGGAGCGCAGTCTCCAGGTGGGCGCCGGAGGGTCGATCACGCTGAACGCGGTTTTCGCAGGCGTGGCGCCGGCGCCAGCGACGCAGCGTACCGTTCTTCGCCGCCAGTAAATCCGGGCCGCCCGGCTGCAGCTTTTGATCCCCGAGGGTTGCCTGAGAAACAGCCCTCGGTTTTTTTTCGCAAGCGTCGAACAAACGTCCGAAAGAGAGGGGATGAGGAAATGTCAAACAATCTGATCATTGTGGCGTGGACCATGGTGATATTCACCGGAAGCGCGAATGCTGATCAAGCGGCAAGACAAAAGATGGCGGCCGAAGCGCCTGCGCGAGGTTCTGCCCCACGGGCTGCGGTCTCTGGCGAATCGCGTAGCGCCGCGAGCAACATTGTCAATGAAACCATCGGGCAGAACTTCAGCGTCGATGCGGGGAAGTCTGCCCGAATTACTGCGAAGGCGGATTTCAGCGGAGCGGAACGAGCTTCCTTTGGAGTTTACGCCGATCCCAGCGCGAATATCACGAAGCTGCGGATTGCCATCTGGTGGGGAAATGCCGAAACCAGCGCCTATGCGGTGCATGCCTTCATTACCGCCAGCGGTTTCTTCTACACCAACACGGGCGCGGGCCAAGTAGCAGTGGGTGGGCCGAACCTGATCGTGGATGTCATCAATGAGGGCGATACGCCAGTCACGATCCAGCAACTCACGGTATACGCAGTTGTACGCTGAGACCGGCGCGTGTGACAGCCTATCTGTTTTGATTGCGTGGGCCGGCGATCAACTCCTGGTAAGCCGCAATATCCTTTTGCAGCGTCGTATTCTTCGGGTCTCTCTTCGCCAGATTCTGAATGATGTCGAGAGCCTTGCGGAAAGCTCGCAAGGCTCCCGGGTGGTCTCCGGACCGGTCAAGACATTGGCCCATCATTCCGGTAACCGAAGCCAGAGAGCGGCTGGCATTGGCATTGGATGGGTCCGATGCGGCCAATGGCTCGAGCAAGTCCAGAGCCTGCCGGTAGTGATCCAGTGCGAGTTTGAAGCTGCTCTGAAGCGAGAGAATCTTCGCCATCCGCGCGTGGGCGGCGGCCAGGGAGCGGGTCTCGCGTGTGCTGTTCTTGAATTGAAGCGCCAAGTCCCGCGAAATCTGTAGCGCGGTTGCGTATCGCGCTTCTGACTCCCGGTACTTGCCCTCGGTCTCGAGCAGAATCCCCATACGGTCGGATATCGCCATGGAGGTCCGGCGAATTGCCGGATCGCTGGGGTTCGAGGCCAACAGGCCGGCCGCTATCTGCTCGGCTTTCTGGTAGTTTTCGAATGCGGCGCGCCGATCGCCGAGGCTGGGCATGTTGGGGCTCCCAAGAATATCTCCAGTCTTCAGGTAAGCGGCGGCGAGACGGCGTTGAATCTCCGAGTCCCCTCCATCGTTGACGAGTTGTTGAAACAGGGCGATCGACTTGCGGCTCTGGTCGGCTGCCCCCTGGAGATCGCCGGTGAAGGACTGGGTGTCGGCAAGCACTTGGAACGCGTTCGCCATGGCCAGCCGGGCTTTCGAGTTCTTTGGATCGCGATAAGCGAGATCTTCCAGGATTTGAAGAGACCTTCGATAGCTCGCCTGTGCCGCACTCGTATCACCCAGGTTGGGATTTGCCGGGTTCCCTTGAACGTCGCCAACCTTCTGATAGGCTTGCGCCAGCTCGATCCGCAATCCGGAGTCGGCTGCGGACTCCTTGGAAAGACTGTCCAGATACTCGAGCGCCTTCCGCACCACCAGCCGGCGGGCCGGGGTGGAGCCGGGCAGGTTCTGAATCGAATCGTGAAACTCGAAAAGAAACGAATTCGCAAGATAACGGACGTCGTTGAACCGGCGTTCCGCACGAGAGCGCTCCTGCCGGGCGACGCGGGCCTGCCACGTCGTGGCTATCATCCCGCCGACCAGTGAGAGCGTCACCAAGCCTGCCGCAATGACACCTTTGTAGTTCCGCCGCACGAACTTGCCGGCGAGATATTGTAGGCTGCCTTGATGGGCGTTGACCGGCAGACCGGCGAGATACCGTTCGACGTCTTCGGCGAATTGACCAGCGGACGGGTATCGCCGCACTGGTTCCTTGCGCAGAGCCTTCAAGACGATGCTGTCGAGATCTCCCCGCAGATCCCGCTCCAGCTTCTCCGGCGTTGTCGAACGGTTGCGGCTGATCGTGTGGGGAGTCGTGGTAACAGCCTTGCGGTCGGAGGAGACCTCTTCCACGCGGCTGACGGTAGCGCTCGGCCTTTCCGCCTCCTGTTCGCATACAACGCGCGTGATCTCCGCGGGCGAGTCATTTCTCAACAGATATGGACGATGACCGGAAAGTAACTCGAAGAGGATCACACCCAGTGAGTAGACGTCGCTGGCAGTCGTGATCGGGTCGCCTCGAACCTGTTCCGGACTCGCGTAGCCTGCCGTCATCATTTGGAGTTCGATTCGTGTGGCGTCCTGCGGAGCGGTCAACAGTTCGGGCTTGAGCAGCTTGGCGATCCCGAAGTCGAGCAGCTTGGGCGTCCCTTCGGCAGTCACAATGATGTTGCCCGGTTTCAGGTCGCGATGAATGACGAGATTCTGATGAATATACTGAACGGCCGAACAAATCGTAACGAAGATACGCAGCCGTTCCGCGAGCGAGAGTCGCTGCGCGTCGCAGTATTCCAGAAGCGACGTTCCTTCAACGTAGTCCATCACGAAGTACGGCAAGCCATCCTCCGTCGTGCCGCCGTCCAGGAGCTTGGCTATGTTTGGATGATCGAGGGTGGCGAGGATCTGCCGTTCATGACGAAAGCGTCTCAGGATCTCTTCCGTATCACCGAAATGAACCACCTTGATGGCAACGCGCTTGTTGAATTGCTCGTCGTCGCGGACGCCAAGATAGACACTTCCCATTCCGCCCTGTCCGATCTTGCGCAGGACGAGGTAAGGGCCGAACCTCTTCTCGGCGGGTTTGTCTGCCAGGTTGAAGACGACGGCGGGCTTTTCGATGAAATCGGGGGCTTGTAGATGAGAAGCGAGCAGACTCTCCACCTCTTGACGAAGCATGGCATCACCGGCGCAGGCGCGATCGAGAACGGCGCTGCGTGTAGACTCTTCAGCTTCCAGTGCCTTCTCAAACACTTCCTTCACTGTTCGCCAACGGTCGGGATCCATCTATTGTCCCTTTACCAACTCGCGATGGAGCCACGCCTTAGCCACGTTCCAGTCCCGTTTGACAGTGGATGCCGAGATTCCCAGCGCTGTGGCGGCATCCTCGATGCTGAGGCCGGCGAAGAATCGCAGCTCCACGATCCGGCTCTGCTGTGGATCCAACTCGGCCAGACGCTGGAGCGCCTCATCCAGAGCGACCACGTCTGTGTCGCTCTCTCCGGCGACCACGACTCTTTCATCTAGCTGTTCCTTCTTGCCGCTGCCCCGTTTGACGGTCCGCCTAGCGCGAGCATGATCCACGAGGATGCGGCGCATCAACTGTGCAGCGACTCCAAAGAAATGAGCGCGATTCTGGTAGGTGACGCGGTTTTGATCAATCAGCTTCAAGTAGGCTTCATGGACGAGTGCTGTAGCTTGTAGGGTGTGATCCGGCGATTCGAGCATCATGTAATGCGCGGCCAACCGGCGGAGCTCGTTGTAGACAAGGGGGACGAATTGCGCGGCGGCCTCTTCATCTCCTTCGCGCATCGCACTCAACAGCGACGTGAGGTCGTTGCTCTCTCCCGCAGACATTCTTACTCCTGGTATTCGGAAAGCATACGTCATGACCCACGCAGATGCAAGTTGACCTTCCACAAAGAATCAGCGTCGCTGATGAATTTACCGAGAAAAGGCCCGTTTCGGCGAACAGGTCCTGCTGTAAGTAGTTGGCGGTTCTTGAGCAACTCTTCAGCCATCTTCGCGGAACGGCCTGACACGGGCGGGTCCATTCGGTGTTTCAGTAAATTTCGTGTTTCCGGCGTTCTAATATTGGGCGGGTCCTTCACAGCCAAGCGCAGAGTCCCCGGCCATCGCGTGCCCAACGGTCTTGATCAGGCAGTCATTTCGTTCTGTGTCCCGCGCTACGGCTGGCGTCTCGCACCGGCCGGCGGTTCCGGCGCCCAGGTCAGCAGCGCTTTCGTATACTGTCAACATACGTAAATAGGGCTTGCTGCGCTCGAGGTGGAATTGGCGCACAGCCGTTAATAAGGGACGGAGTCGAACCGCCGATGCAGCCTTGGGAGAAGAGCCGCAACCGCCGCATCGCCGGAGGATGGGTGAAACCCACCGACCTCCCCCGTGGAGAAAACGGCCGGGCGCTCTGCCGCTGGTGCCAGTTGGAAGTCCCAAAAGGCCGCCGCACATTCTGCTCGGATTGGTGCATCCACGAATGGCGCCTCCGGAGCGATCCGGGTTATCTCCGCGATCAGGTGCTCGCCCGCGACCGTGGCGTCTGCGCGCAATGCGCCGTGGACACCGTTACCGCCTACGTTCACCTGAAACGCTCCCGTGGCAGATCGCGCGAAGCACTACTCGCCTACTGGGGATTGAAACGTATTAACAGGGCGACACTGTGGGACGCCGACCATATCATCCCGGTCGTCGAAGGCGGCGGGGAATGCGACCTGAACAACATCCGCACCCTCTGCCTCCGTTGTCACAAAGAAGTGACCAAAGCAGCCCTTCGCGGCCGCCGCGCGAGCACCGCCGCCACCAACCGGTAGCCCAACAGTACAATCAGAATCGCCCCATAAATCAGCGGATCGAGAATAGCCGCCTTCCCCTGCCAGTAGTAGTGGACCACTCCCGCCGCCGCGCTCACATACGTCAGCCGGTGCAGCAGTTGCCACTTCTTTCCACCCATTTTCCGGATCGCCCACGCCGTCGACGTCAACGCCAGTGGAACCATCGCTCCCCACCCAATCAACCCCATGATGAAGAATCGCCGCACCTGTAGATCCTCGACAATCTCCGGCCAGAACCATCCCTTGTCGAGCCACAGATAATGCAGCAGATGCACGCAGCCGTAGAAGAAAGCGAACAGCCCCAGCATCCGCCGGAACCGGATCAGATCGTTCCAACCGGTGAGCTTGCGTAGCGGCGTGATAGCCAGTGTGATCAGCAGCAGCCTCAGCACGCAGTCGCCAGTGAACCTCGCGATCGTCTCAGCCCGGTTGAACCCGAGCAGATTCATTCTCCAGCGGTAGCCCAGCCAGAGAAGCGGCGCCAGGCATAGTACAAACACTATGATTTTTGCGGCAGGATGACGCAGTATGGTCTTCAAGAACTTGTATCCCTCGAATCGGTCTATCGTCTCAGGATACGCAAATATTCCCGGGTTTGGACTTGTCGTACCCGGCGGAGCAGGTCCCGGACAGCACCTACGCCGCGGCAATGTCCAGTGTGCCCGCCGAACTCGCGGGCGGCGGCACGGCTAAGCCTTCGGCCTTTAGTCCTTCGATGTGAAACTCGACTGCTTCACGGATGAGTGATTCTACTTCCTCTCGTGAATCGCCAGCGGCGATGACGCCCGGCAGGTCGGGGACATAAGCACCCCAAGCTGAGTCGCCCTTCTCGTAGATCACCGTGTACTGCATGGCCCTATGCTCCTTCCAAATCCGCTGCCTTCAGAATAGCCCGAAGAGTACCAATCGGCACGTCTTTCCCGGGATGTCCCGCCATGGTGACAACCGAGGGCTATTGCGGATGCTTGAAGTGACGGTGGCTGCCCCTGGTCGAGCGGAGCACCCACCCCGCAGACTCCAACTTGCGAACGAGGTCCCGAACCTTCACGATCTGATCGTAACGCAGGCCGTTAGAGAACGATCATTGGCGATGCGGACGAGCGTCGCATGAGGCGGGACTGAAGTCCCGCGCAAGCTAAAGCTTGCCCCACGGGCGGCAGGATGTCCAAACTCCAGGATGCGCACGAGCGTCCGCATGGGAGCCGCCCCACAAGTGCGGTTGCGCACCCGTTAATGGTGATGCGGAATGGCCGTGGAGCACGCGCGCACCGGATCCACGCCGCCGGGAATCACCCGCACCAGTTGCATCATCCCGCGATCCTCATGGGCCAGGATATGACAGTGCAGCACGTACGTCCCGGTGAAATCGGCGAACTTGTGCCGGATTCGCACCCACCCGCCTACCGGAATGGCGATCACGTCCTGCCACACCGGATGCTTGAAAACGCGGGTGGTGGCTCCATTGGGGTCATCGATCTGGAGCACCTGGAACGGATTGATGTGGATGTGGAACGGATGCGCCGCGCCGTTGTTATCGTTCACCAACACCCAATCTTCAGTGGAGTTGAGGCGCAGGCAGAAGTTCACCTTCGACCCCTGCTCGAACTTCTTCCCGTCGATGAAGAAACCCGGCGGGTTGGGGCCGAGGCCGCCGCCCTGCGTCATGGTGAAGGCCACCGCGCGCGCCGGAGCCACCGGTGGTTTCAGGTCGCTGAGATAGGCCGGCATCTTCGGATATGCGGCCTGATCGCCCTTTCCAAAAAAGTTCATCGGCAATGGCTGGCCTTGCACGTTCACCTGAATGACGATGGCGCTCCCCAACCCCTGCGGGTTGTTCAGATCGTTGGGTATGGGCACTGGCGTAAGCCCGGTGGTAGCCGGCGCTTTCACCAGCAGATCGGCGCGATTGCCGCCCGCCAGAGTCAGCGCGCCCACAGGACTCTTGCCGGCCGAGTCGCTGTACGGCTGATCGAGATAGTTCTCCCAGGAGAGCTGCACCCCGTCCATCGCCACCTGCCGGAACTCAAAGCCCGCCGCTATCATGACATTGAACATCGTCGGATCGATGGTGCCCTTGCCTCCGCCGCCCATCGCGTTGATGAGCCGCCAGAGCTGGATCTCGCCAGGCCGCATGGTGATCATTGGCGTGATAGCGCCGTTCACGAGTTTCTGGTTGTTCGTCGTGTTCGGGTTGTCACCTGTCGGGCCCCCGCCCCCTTTGGGCTTGATCGCCTTGATCAGGTTCTGCGTCGGCGTGATGGTCTGGAACACCAGCACCTGTTCATTGAGTTTCGCGCCGCCGGTCTGCTTGGCGAAGAAGGCGCGCAGTTTGTCGTCGTAGTCGCCCTCGACGATGAAGGCGCCCGCAAGTCCGTTGAAGATATGCAGTGACGTCGAACCATGCTTATGTGCGTGATACCAGAACGTGCCCGGAGCTTGTCCGGCCTGGAAGCCGCCCTTGGCAAAGTCAGGGAGCGAGAACGAATTCGGAAACGCGCCCACGATGTATTGCGGCCACTGCCCGGCGGCGGCAGCCTGCACGTCGGCGAGCCACAACGAGTCCTTGCCCTTATACCCCATCTGCTTGTCGTAATCGGCAACCAGGCCTTTGGGAGCCAGCTTCGTGGGATCCGGCGCTGCTTTAATCTGCACCATGGTGTAGCCGATCTGCGCCACCTGATACTCATCCGGCATCGCAGCCCACGTCTGCGGAGGCGTGGGCGCGTTGAACACCTTGGCCTGGAGAATCTGCTGCCACTTCGCCTGTTCGATCCCCTTGTAGGGAATCACCTGCACCAACACGTTGTCGCCAAGTCCAGTGGGATTGGTATGGATGCCGTGATAGTGGATGTTCGCCGTGCTCGATCCGTGGAAGCAGTTGGGAAAGGTGTCGGTGAACGGATACCCGTTTGCCGGCTGCCCTGGTTTCGGCGGGCCGCCGGCGCCCACATCACAACCACCGATATCGCGCGAGTAGGAAAACTGCGAATCATCAATCCCGTTCAGTAACAGGATGTTCACCCGGTTGCCGACACGCATGCGCAAGGTCGGCCCGGGCCCGGCAGGCGTCGCTGCCGGAACAGCGGCGGAGCTGTTCTTCGACATCGGCCAACCGCGGAACATGCGCAGGTGCGTGCTGCCTTGGTTCGGCACCATGCGCTGCCCGTCGCTCAGATTCATCACGGCGCTGAGCACTCCATTCACCGCTTGAATCTCCGGCACCACCGGAAGTGCCTGTGCAAGAGCGGCGGTAGGCAGCAGATCGGCAAGCGCGAGGCCCGTTGCGGCCAGGCCCGTGCGGCGCAGGAACGCCCGGCGCGACGATGTTCTCGATGTTTCAATGTATTCCATGGAAAAGCTCCGTTTAGGTCGCCGCCGGCGCGGTGACAGTGATGAAAATCGTGGCATTGATCGTGTTCCCGAACGAGTCGGTCACGTCCAGTGGAAAGGAAGACACACCAAGGGTTGCCGAGGCGCCGGACAGAACCAGTCCTGCGGCCGTGTTCGCCAATGTGAATCCCGCGGGCAGCGTGGTTGGCTGCAAAGTATATGGCGCTGCGCCTCCCGTGGTCAGTGCAAGAGGCGTCAGTTGCTGGTTCTGTACGACGCTCACCTGATTGGCGCCCGCGGGCATGAAGAAGTCCGGCACGATGTTGATCTGGCCGGATTCAGTGGGGTGCAGCGAACAGGTATAGGTCATCGTCACCATTCCGTCGTCCAGCACAAAGCCCCCATCCTGCAGTGCGCGCCCCGGCTCGACCGGCGTGGATACGGGCACCTTCCCTCCCGAAGCAGCGGGGATCTCCGCCACGTTGATGTTTGGATCGGTGAACACGGGATGATGCGGCTGATTGTCCGTGTTTCGAAAAAAAGTCATTTGCGTAACCGTCAGTCCGATCGTCGGAAAGACGACATTACCTTTGGAATCACGACTGATCGTGATAGGAGTTTGATCTGGCATACGTTTCCCAGTGGTCGAAGGTTTGGTCTCCAGCATAATCGCCACGGGCTCAACCGTCAAGAAGAAAAGTCCTGGAATTGGAAAAAGATGCTCCGGATTCACAAAAAAATGACTTGCTTTGCGAAGTACGGTCGAATAGACTGAATTTACTTTCGAGGACGGGCTTGAGGTACTTCCGATGAGCGACAATTCAAATCCGGCGCGCTATCAGCGCGTCCTGCAGATACTGGACGCCGCTGCGGGACCGTCGGCGGCAAACTACCAGGGCGCTGGCCGCTTCTGGCACTTGCCTGTTCCGCAATTGCTGAAATTCAAACTCTACGGCGTCCAGATGATCGCCGATGCAGGCTCCGCACCACCGGCGGCTCCGGCGCCGTCGCCCCTCCCCGTGATGGGCGGCGGCAGTTGTTGCCACGGCGGCGCGGGCACCCCTCCCGCATCACCCACGCCTGCTCCGCAACCGGGCCGCGGCGCCGCATCGGGGTTGATTAGGGGTCTGCGCGGACAGTTCCCTTTCGACGGCTCGCAGTTCCCGCAGCTACCTTGGGGTGGGATGCCGGTGGCCGCCGCCGACATCGACTTCATTGAGAAATGGATAGACGACGGCTGCCCGACTGAGGATGCGGCGCCCGCCGCTCCGGAATCGTCCGTCAAGGCTATCTCCCAGCTCCGCACCTCCAACGTCAACAGTTTCAAGGCAAGCCGCTCTGAACTCACGCTGCGGCGCAACGTCGAGAGCCTCCTACCGGATGAAGTGGAAACGCTCCGCGAGACCTTCCGCGCATTGATGGCCTTGAATGCCTGGCAGCTCGACAATCGCAGCTACAACTCGTGGGCGCAGATCCACGGAGATGAATGCCCGCATGGATGGTCGGCGTTTCTGCCCTGGCATCGCATCTACCTGTATCAATTCGAACAGGCGCTACAGGATGTGACCCCCGGTATCGCACTCCCCTACTGGCGTTGGGAAGCTGCGACAACAGAGCAGATCGCCGCGGGCTACGTCCCGCTCCCGTATCAGTGCTTCCTCAATGAAGATGCGCTCGCCCGGCTCCACGGCAAAGTGTCCTCGTCCTTGTTTGCGGTGTTGCAGAACCTCGGAAGCGCCACATTCACGTCCATCACCAAAATGATCGACGCCATTCGCAAACAGGGCGCTGATGTCACCGCGGACGAACGCAGCCTGCTGATCACGGAGTTGAAGACAGTCAATCCGCTGTGGACCGACATGCGCTTCCCCGGCGAATTCCCTGCAGGGCAATGGGCGCAGTTTCATCACCACTACCCCTCGAAGGACGATATCGACGGCATCCTGCAAGTGGACAGTTGGCGGCAGTTCGGCGGCGGTCTCGATGTTGACGATTCCTTCGGCTTACTCGACATGGACCCGCACAACACCATGCACATCTGGGCCGGTGGATACGATCTCAACGATCCCACGTTTCAGACCACAGGCTTCATGCTCAACAACCTCACCGCTGCGTTCGATCCCATCTTCTGGGGGCACCACGCCAACGTCGATCGCATCTGGGCAATGTGGCAGGACAAACATCCCGGCGTTGATCCCAACGATCCCTCCGATATCCTCGCGGGCCTCGACGCCACTGTGGCGGATTCGGTGAGCTACCGCAAGCTTGGCTACGAATACGCATCGGCAACCTACATGTTCGCCACTGACGGTTCGCGAGAGCACGCGGCGCTGGGTACTGGCGATGCCGGCGTTCCTGCCTCGGCGTTGCAATCACACCGCAAGGTGGACCTGCGGCTGCACAACATTCAACAGCCCTCCACGTCCTTCGCCGTGCGCGTGTTCCTCAATCAACCTGACGCCGACGTGAATACCAGCATCATCGACAACCCGCACTATGTGGGTTCGTTCTCCATCTTTGGTCACGGCGCCTGCATCGGCGGCCCCGGCCACTGCGATCCGCGCCCGCGCGGAGTGCGCAAGTTCGACCGGCGTCCCCGCCATCACAACGAACCCTGGGATCTCCGCATTGACGTCACCGATGCCGTCAAGCGCATGGTGGGCAAGGGCGAATCTGACCTGCAAGTGAAACTGGTTGTGGTGGGCGGCATGGACATCGAACGCGGCAAGCTGCAACTGGAAGGCATTTCGTTGCGCTTTGAAGATTGAGCCAGGGAAGACGCGAAGAGAGGAAGCATATGGCGACAACACTGCCTAAATACAAAATCCATCCTGCAATCGGGATCGCGCGCGTGGGCAACAGCCCCGATGAATTCTATCTGGCCCCTGAAAAAACCGGCGCGCTCCCTACCGAATGCGATTCGCAAGGCAACGCGTTGCTCGCCGGTGACGGAACGGAAAAACCGGTCACGCATTTCAAGGACTCGCAAGGCCGGGTGAAGCGGCAGGCCGCGCGCTTTCAGGTCTACGTTTACGATGACCAAAGCCCGCAAGGCCGCCCACTGAAGAAGGGCGACATGATCTACGGCCCGGGCACCAGCGGTCCGCTAGTGGACATTGAATGGACCGCCTACCTCGCAAACAAGAAGGCCGCCTGGTATCAGTTTCAGGAAACGGCGGGCGAGCATGGTTATGCGCCTGATCAGCCGCTGCGCAACGCGTCGATCACCGGAGATGACAACCGCGAACAGTTGATGATCGACCCTGGACCGCAGACAATCAATTGCACCGGGAAGCGAGCAGCCTCTTTCGCCAAGGGAGCCAATCCAGGGCAGGCGCAAATCTTTCCGCCTCCGCTTTCCCCGAACTCCATCGACACTCTGGGTTCGATTCTCACCGATGACACCTGGCGGCTCATCCTGTTGGGTGGGCATGGCAACTCGGGTTCGTTCCAGCCTTCTATCAACGGGCCGATTATTACCAACTTCGCCAACAACGACGGCTGGTTCGATGACATCTCCGATGGGCCGGTGGGCGCAACGCTTGTTTACTACGATGAGCGCAACACGGCCAACTCGCTGCTCCAGGTAAATGATCCGGCCTGGGTGATTGTGGGCAATCCGGGCTACGCTCCCCAGATCGTCAACATGATCACGCTCGACGATCTGATCTACGATTTATCCATCCGGAACTTCGCCTACAACACGTTGATCTACGGAACGTCGCCGTTCCGCGGCCCGCATGAAGTGGACATTGACGATGAGAATGCGCTGCGACTTTGGTTACAGGCGAAGAAATATTGGAACAGCGACTATTATCCTTATTTCTACCGCGATATCTGGCCGATTCTACTCCGGCCTTATTACGCGCAGTTTGTTACTGATTTTCTGGGTATCTCGCATGACGCACATGAGATCGGCGCGCACGGCGACTTTGAGCAATCCAAGATGTCGACGCCCCCGGTGGGAGGAGACGATCCGTTCTACGGCTACCGGCAGTTTGTCTATCAGGCTCTACGCAAGCCGGGCCAGGAAAACGATCTCTTGAACACGGCCGATCCGAAGAGCAAGATCTACCTGCGCGAGTTGATGCCGCTGCTGTGCGGGGACAATCCGCTGTCGAACGTGTCGCCATCGAAATTTCTGCGCTTGACCGATACGCAACTGTTCCTGTTGAAGCAGTGGGCGGACGGAAAGTTCATCAATGAACAGATGGAGGGGATCATGTTTCCAGCCGCGAATCCACCGACGGGCGAGGACCTGGACCGCGGCGTGTTGGGCAACGCGCTGGGCGGATCGTTCTGCCCCGGCGGCGAAGTGGGGTGGATCATCCGCAACCCAGCGATTTATTCGAAACCGTACCGCATCAAAGGGAATCCGGACTTTCTGCCGACTTCGGGATCGGGCCACAAGGCGGGCACAGCGGAGTTCTTCTCTCCGGGTTTGAGCCAGACGGAGAATCTGGAAGTGGGGTTGGAGCCGGGCGATGTCACCAAGCGTAGTGCACTGCCTTGGCAGGCCGATTTCAACGAGTGTTCCACGCAGCCGATTGATGTCACCTACCGCGATTGGAACCGGCTCTATGATACGTCCAACGATCCGGCCATCGCCGACGCCAACCGAAAGGTGCAGATCACGCTCTGGTGGCCGACGCACCGTCCAATGGAGGTGTACCGCAAGTCCGGCGCACAGGTGGAATGGGCGCGGGGGATTCCGCAGACCCATGCCGGTGATCTGAAGATGGTGACGGCATGGCCGGATCTCGGGTTCCTCATCAAGAGCACCGACCCCGCTCTGCCGGCGTTTTACGAAGTGGAAGCGGCTGACGACAAGCCCGCCGGATCGAACTAGGAGGCACTTATGGCGGATTCCCCCTACAACTTACTAATAGGTAACTGGACTTATCGCAGTTTTCTCAATGATCCCGAACTGCAAACGAAATTCAATGATCTCGAATTCGGGTTGGGAACAATCCGTGTGGATGACGGCCCGGCGAACGAGTTCCATGGGGCGATCTTCGGTCCGGGATGGAACCTTACCCTAAAGGGATCCACCAACTACGGTAACCCGTACGAGGTGAGATTCCAGGGTGAGGGGGTTGTCAGCGGCGAGGAGTGGATTTACGATTACGCCGGATACGTCGTTCGCCCGTGGCCAAACGGCGTCGATCAGCGGCTCGCCATGGTGGGCACAATCGTGCGCACCATTCCGCATGCGAGCGGCAATGGTTAGTTGCTCCAGCCGGCGTGGTTTGTTCCTGGATCGCCGTCAAGCAATGAAACTCCCGGTGGTGGTGCTGGGCGGAGGGCCGGCGGCATCGGCCTGTGCGCTCTCCCTGCGCCAACTTGATCCTTCTATTCCTGTCGTCATAGCAAGGCCCGCCGCCAGCGCCGGATGGCAGCCAGGCGAGAGTCTCTCTCCCGCGGCCCGTCAGATTCTCGACAGCCTCGGCTGCTGGCAGCGATTCCTCAGCGAGGGTTTTCTCGAATCCTACGGAGTGCGCGCGGCTTGGGAAACACCGGTGCCCGCCGGTCGGGATTACCTTGCCTCCGCGCACGGTTCCGGCTGGCATCTCGTGCGCCGGCGCTTTGACCACATGCTGGTGGAGTGCGCCGCCGAATCCGGCGTCGAGGTGATGGACGGAGCGCGCTTCCGCGATGCCACCCGGTGCGCGGACGGTCATTGGAACCTGCGCATGCAGGACACGCAAATGGAGGCGGCGTTCGTGGTGGATGCGACTGGGCGCAACGCCGTCTTCGCCACCGCCGCAGGTGCGCAGCGCCAGTTGCAGGACTCCCTCACCGCGGCCTTCCGCTTGTTTCGCGTGAAACGCCCGCTGGCGGTGGAGACGCTGGTGGAAGCGCGCGAGCACGGATGGTGGTACGCGGTGCCGGTGCCTGGTGACCGCGTGGCGGCTGGATGGATGACGGATCCCGATCTCTTG
>JACQZR010000074.1 GCA_016213775.1 Acidobacteriota bacterium | reverse complement strand
TGCCGGGACATGGCGCGTATATTAGCATGGGAAGGTATGTCGCAAGACCGTCTGCAATCCCTTCAAGCCCTGCTGGAGCAGGACCCCAATAATGCCTTTGTGCGGTACGGCCTGGCGCAGGCTCTCGCTTCGGCTGGAAAGTTGACCGAGTCTGTTGGCGCCTATCGCGATCTCATCGCGCGCGATCCCGGCTATGTAGCGGCGTATTATCACGGGGGCCAAACGCTGGAGAAACTCGGCGACACGGATGCCGCGCGCAAGATCTACGAGGAAGGCATGGAGGCATGTAAGCGGAAGGGCGATATGCACACGCACAGCGAGATCCAGGCCGCGCTCGACATGCTGGGTTAGTCACAAGCCGGAACGCCGCTGACGGGCGACCCACCGGCTGCGGTAGTCCTTTTCGCCGAGCCGGCGGACGATGGTTGGATAGGCAGCATCCAGAAGCGCGCGGCCTTCGTCAAGCCTGCCCTGCCGCATCCGTACCGCGCCTCGGACAGCTCGAGCAAACGCTTGCCGCCATCCGTCTTCTACGACGTATCCCTCGATCATCTTCTCCGCCGGTGCGATGAGTTGTCCGGCCTCCTCCACGTTGCCCCCGTCCACAAGCACGGATGCCAGATGCATACGGGTGGAAGCCAGACCCAGGCTTGCTGGCGGCAGCAGACGCTGATGGGTTGCCATGGACTCGCGAAGCCGGGCTTCAGCCTCTTGTGCCCTTCCCGAGTCGGCCAGCAGCAGTGCGTAATTCGCGTTCACTGTCGCGTATCCGGAGGAAGCTTGCCGCGCCTTACGCACAGCCAAAGCCTCTTCAAAGTAGGCCGCCGCGCCCGTCATGTCCCCCACGCGGTGGCGCAGAACGGCCAATGCATGCAGGGTGAATCCGAGGTCCGGATGCGCTGGCATGATTCTGCGGATGATCACGAGCGATTCCCGCAGCGCCGCTTCCGCTTCGGCAAAGCGTCGCGATTCCATATAGCATTGGCCCAATTCCCACAGGCTCGCTTCGAGGTTCTTGTGCCCTTCGGGATAGAGCTTTCGAGAGAGGTCGACCGCCTCTTCTGCCAGTGGAATCGCCTCGGCGATGCGTTCCTGCGAGCGAAGCGCCGTTGCAAGGCTTTCAATGGCCGGGATCAGGAGAGCGTTCGGCGACGTGAGTGTTTGCCTCTTGATCGCCAGCGAGGCACGGAAGTGCTCGATCGCGGCCTTGTCATCAAGAGATAACAGCAGGCCACCCATGTTGACGTACGCAACGGAAAGGTTATTGGAGAGCGGTGGGTAAATGCGTTTGGCGAGGTCCAGTTGTTGGCGGCACACATTGGTGGCTTCGTCGTATTGCAGCGTAAGGCGCAATGACGCACAAAGGTTCGTCATCGATGTCGCCATGGACGAGTCGCGCTTTTCTGTCAGACGGCGGGAAATGTCTACCGCGCGACGGCTCAACTCCAGGGCGCTTGTCGCGTCTGCTATCCAGAGCTTGCTCCCGATGAGCCAGTTGAGAGCGTCGACGGCCTCGTCCGTCTCGGCCATACCAGCCGCCGCGTAAGCTGCCAGTGCCTTGTCGTACCACTGCATTGCCTGAGGCTCCAAACCGAGCTCATGGTAGGTGCGGCCGATGGCGTTCGAGACCTTGCCCAGCATTTCGGGATCGTTGGCGAGCCCCTTCTTCGTGATTTCCACCGCTCCCCGGTCCAGCATTTGCCGCGCCGTGAGCTCCTTGCCGGCATTCCGATCCGGACCGGCTTCGCGAAATAACTCGGACAGGAACTCGGCCACCTTCGCCGCTTTGTCCCGCTCAACTGCCAGCCGCTGGTTTTGAAGGCGCGTCTGCACAAGGAATGCGACCAACGCCACAACCGCAACCATCCCGGCCGCGACGATAGCGGGGTTCCTTCTGATGAACTTCGACACGCGGTAGCCCACGGTGGCGGTTCGGGCGCTGACGGGCCGCCCATCCAAATACCTTCGCAAGTCCTCCGCAAGCGCTTCCACGGACGCGTAGCGCCGCTGTGGATCCTTGCGCAGCGCCATTAAGACGATGTTGTCGATGTCGCCACGCAACGCGGGGTTCTTCGCCGCGAGGGAGGGTAACGGAGGTTCCTCGGAAGCGATGCATCGCGCCAGTTCCACGAGGTTGGAAGATGGAGCCGTATAAGGCGACTTGCCGGCAAGGAGACGATACAGTATCACGCCGAGAGAATAAATGTCGCTCGCGGTAGTAATCGGATCGCCGCTCAACTGCTCCGGGCTGGCGTATTCCGGCGTAAGCGCCGCCGCGATTGATTGCGTGAACTGCGGGCCTTCTCCCGCGGCGGGCAGTAGTTTCGCAACTCCGAAATCAAGCAATTTCGGGACGCCGTCCGCTGTGACGAGTACGTTTGACAACTTGAGATCGCGGTGGACGATGAGATTCTGGTGCGAGTAGTGGACAGCCGCGCAGACGTCGCGAAACAACGCCAGTCTTTCGAATGTCCTCAGTTGGTGCTTCCCGCAGTATTCGTCCAGCCTGAGCCCCTGGATGTACTCCATGACGAAGTACGACTGGCCGTCCGCCGTGACGCCTCCGTCGAGAAAGCGCGAGATGTTGGGATGATTCAGCCGCGCCAGAATCTGGCGCTCCAACCGAAAGCGCGCCAGCGTCTCCCTGGTTGCCACCTCACGACGGATGAGCTTGATGGCCACTTGCTGCTCAAACTCTCCATCCGTGCGTTCGGCCAGATACACCGAGCCCATGCCGCCCGATCCGATTTCGCGAATCAGCCTGTATGGACCGATTCGTTCCGGCATGCGCAACTCCGCCGCATCCAGTGACAGCATGGCCCGTGCTTCGTCCTGGATGATGGAGCCGAGTTCCGTTACCGGCCAGCGGTCAGCGCGTAGCAGAGCATCGACGCCGGCGCGCAATGGGGCATCGCCCGCGCACTGCTCGTTGAGATACCTTTCACGATCCGCTTGCGGCAGATCGGCGGCGTCCAGGAAGATCTCCTGCACCCGCGCCCAGTTGGAGTTTGCCGGGTCGGGCAATCCTACCTCGTTATTCTGTTGCTGCTTTGAGCGCCTGATCCAGATCCCAGACGATGTCGTCGATATCTTCCAGGCCGACAGAGAGACGGATCATGTCCGGTGTCACACCGGCAGCCGTCTGCTGTTCCGCGGACAGTTGCTGGTGCGTGGTGGACGAAGGATGAATCACCAGGCTGCGCGCGTCGCCGACGTTGGCAAGGTGCGAGAACATCTTCAGCGAATCGACGAACTTCTTGCCAGACACATAGCCACCTTCGATGCCGAAGCTGAATACCGCGCCGCCGCCTTTGGGGCAGTACCTGGATGCGAGCTTGTGATAAGGACTGGAAGGAAGCGAAGGATACCGAACCCACTTCACATGCGGGTGCTTCTCCAGCCACGCGGCGGCAGCGAGAGCGTTGCCGAGGTGGCGATCCATGCGCATGCCCAGCGTTTCGATACCCTGCAGAAACAGGAACGCATTGAAGGGGCTGATGCAGGGGCCGACATCGCGAAGGCCTTCCACGCGGGCCCGGAGAATGAACGCGAGCGGCCCAAACAGGTCGAAGAACTTCATTCCATGATAGGCGGGAGAAGGTTCGGTCAGCATCGGGTAGTGGCCCTTGCTCCAATCGAACTGATTGCCGGTTACGATGATGCCGCCGATGCTGGTACCGTGGCCTCCCATAAACTTCGTGAGCGAGTGGACCACAATGTCGGCTCCGTAATCGAGCGGCCGGCAGACATACGGTGTCGCGAAGGTGTTGTCTATGACAAGCGGAACATTGGCCTGGTGCGCGATGTTGGCCACCGCCTCGATGTCGAGTACATTGCCGCGAGGATTGGAAATGGTCTCGCCATAAACAAGGCGCGTCTTCGGCGTGATGGCTTTGCGGAAGTTCTCAGGATCGTCGGGTTCGACAAACGTCACGTCGATGCCCAGGCGGCGGAAAGTCACGTCGAACTGCGTGTAGGTGCCGCCATAGAGGGTTGCGGAGGCGACGATATGGTCGCCAACACCGCAAAGGCTGTTCACCGTGAGAAACTGCGCAGCCTGTCCGCTGGACAGCGCCAACGCCATCGCTCCATTCTCCAGGGACGCTACCCGCTGTTCCAAAACGTCCTGCGTGGGATTCATGATGCGCGTGTAGATGTTGCCGAACTGCTGCAGGCCGAACAGCGCCGCGGCATGATCGGAATTATCGAAGGTGAACGAGGTGGATTGGTAAATGGGCACCGCCCGCGCGTGCGTAGTCGCATCCGGCGCGTAACCGGCATGAAGAGCCCGGGTATTAAACCCGTATTGACGTTCCTGGTCTGCCATAGTGATCTATCATACCGGACCCGGGCGGGGTGGCGTAGCTTAATAGCCCTTGACGACACCGCCGCGGCGGCCGTCGGCCCAACCCACGCGCCAGCCGGTCTTTTCTTCGATGGCGATGGCGCTTACGTCGCCTTGCGACCGCAGGTTCGCCCCTATCCGGTGGCCCATCAGTTTCAGCTTCTCGGCAACATCAAACACCAGCGCCGCGGGTTCGGCGTCGATCTGCGATCCGGTGACGTGGATGCGCGGGAATTCGATGGCGTCGCGAAGGGACATGCGGTAGTCGATCATGTTGACGATCACCTGGACAATGGTACTCGGGATGGTGGCTGCGCCAGGTGTGCCCAGGGCGAGCATCGGTGTATCGTTGGCGTTCAGGACGAGAGTCGGCGCCATATTGGAGCGGTAGCGGCGTCCCGGTGCGATGGGGTTGTTGGATCCAGGACGGTTGCCAAACGTCGACATGTGATCGTTGAGCAGGACGCCTGTGCCGCGGGCGATCACTTGCGACCCAAAGAAATCACTGAGCGTGTAAGTGTTGGTGACGATGTTGCCGTCGCCATCGACGATGGTGAAGTGGGTCGTGTCGGGAGATTCGTTGGAGGCCGCGGACGGTTCCGGCGCGGACGCTTTGTCGATGCTGATCGCCGCAGCGAGGCCCTTGGCGTACGACTCGCTAAGCAGTGTGGGGATTACTGTGTCGCCTTCGCGGAACTCGCGTGCGCGTGCGGCAAAGCCTTTCCGCAACGCTTCGGCCTGAAGATGCCGCGAGGCTGCTGAACCTTCCATTCGGAGCTTTGCGGGGTACTGATTGAGGACGCTAAGCGCAACAGCCACGGGGACTCCTCCGCTGGAGCTCGGAGGCATGGTGAGAACCGGATGGCCGCGATAGCTGACACGCAAAGGCTCCACCAGCCGGGCTTCAAAGCCCTTCATGTCGTCGTAAGTGAGCACGCCACCATTGGCCTGCATGTCCGCGGCGATGCGGCGTGCGGTTTCTCCTGCGTAGAACTCACGCCATCCCTTGCGCTGTATGCGCGTGATGGTGGCGGCAAGGTCCTTCTGCACGAGTTTCTCGCCCTGCTGCAGCGGACGTCCCTCCGCGTTGAGGAATATCTTGACGGTCTCCGGGAACGGCTTCATCACAGGGACTTGCAGCTTGAGAATGATGTCGAGGCGCTGCGAGGCAGCGAAGCCGTTTTGCGCGAGCTTGCGGGCCGGTTCGAGGCAGTCGGCCCATTTGAGGCGTCCGAAGCGGCTGTGCGCGAGGCCGAAGCCGGCAGGCGTCCCGGGGACGGCGATGGCTTTGTAGCCGACGTTGGCTTCGCGCGCGGAGGCGAACATGCCGGGCTTGGCGGCTGCGGGTGCGGTGCCGGCGTAATCGATGGCGTAGACCTTACCTTCCTTTGTGCGCAGCAGCATGAAGCCGCTGCCGCCCAGATTGCCTGCTTCCGGATGCGCTACGCCGAGCGCGAACGCGACTGCGGTGGCGGCGTCGATGGCGTTGCCGCCTTTGTGGAGGATGTCGATGCCTGCCTGTGTGGCGAGCTCGTGCACGCTGGCCACCATGGCGCGTTGGGAACGCAGCGGCTGGCTCACCATGGGGCGGTCGGCGGTGAGGCGGAGCCCACTTTGGGAGACCTCCTGCGCGGGGGAAAGCAGCGTCAACACGAGCAGCGATAAGGTGATGGTTCGCATCCGTTTTCTCAGTATAGTGGTTAGTGACTCATGCTTACGCGATTCCAGGTGTCGGGATTCAAGAACCTGCTGGACCTCGATGTGCGTTTTGGCCCGTTTAACTGCATCATCGGCGCGAATGGCGTTGGGAAGTCGAACCTGTTTGACGCGATCCACTTTTTGTCGCTCCTGGCGGACCGCCCTTTGATGGATGCGGCTGCCGCCGTCAGGGATTCGGGGCGAAAGACAAGGGATATTCTCGGGTTGTTCTATCGGTGCGGGGACTACGTAGCGCACAGCATGGACTTCACCATCGAAGTCGTCGTTCCGAGGGAGGCCGAAGATGACTATGGGCAGACAGCCTATGCCTCGAACACGATGCTGCGCTATGCGGTTTCGATTGGCCGTCTTGGTGACCACGTGGCCCTGTTGAAGGAGGAACTCCAGGGATTGCCTCTAGATACTCCTACCCATTTTGCACATTCGGAAGAATGGCGGCGCTCGCTCACCGCGGAGCGTCCGGTAACTGTGGATTTCATTGACACCGCAGGCGGGGCCGTCGTCGTTCGTGAGAACGAAACGCGTTCTTACCCGATAGCGAATCTGAAGCGCACGATTCTCTCGGCGTCGAATACCGCAGATCATCCTACGATCTTCGCGATGCGCAGGGAACTGCAATCGTGGATGCAACTTCAGTTGGAGCCATCGGCTCTGCGGCGCGCCGATGAGCTTGGTGCGCCAACGAGAATCAGCCTGTCGGGTGAGCACATGTCGGCTGCGTTGGACCGAATTGTCCGTGGCAATGAGCCCGAGGATCTCTACGTATCGCTCGCCAACCGGCTTGCGGAACTGGCAGGTAAGGTTCGCCGCATCCGGGTGGAAAGGGACGAGGCGCGGGGGCTGATCACTACCTATGTGACTTTCGCCGACGGCACATCGCACCCGGCAAGTTCGTTGTCGGACGGAATGCTTCGGTTTCTCGCGCTGGCCATTCTGGAGAAGGATCCGCTGTTTGAGGGGCTCTTGTGTCTGGAGGAACCTGAGAATGGAATGCATCCGGAGCGGATTGGGGCGATGATCCGTCTGCTCAACTGTCTTACCGCCGACCCGGATTTTGCCGTGGATGCGGACAACCCGCTACGCCAAGTGATCGTGAATACCCACTCGCCAACGTGCGCCGCCGAAGTGGCGCCGGATGCGTTGTTGATTGCCGAGCCGGAACTGGCGGAGCGCAATGGCGTGATTCTGCCCACGATGCGGCTGAGCGCGCTTTCCGGCACGTGGCGGACACGGGCAGGAGCGGCCAGCGCAAAACCGGGCACCGTGTTGGGATACATTCATCCGGTTGCTGCAAATGGATCCCATCGCGACCGTGTCGCCGATCGACCTGAACTGCAGCCTGAACGCTATTTCCAGGATTGATGACTGGGCATGCGGACGCTGGACTGTGTCTTGGTCACTGACGGAAGTTCCGACCGTATGCTGATCCCGGTCCTTTCCTGGCTGATGCAGCAACACCACGTTCCGGCGCCTCGATTTGAATGGTTTGATCCGGCGCGATTTCGCGAAGCGCCTAAGGATCTTGCTGTTCGCGTCCGGCATGCGCTAACCCTGTACCCCTGCGATCTGCTTTTCGTACATCGGGATTCAGAAGGGGAGCCGGTATCGAAACGCGAGGAGGAGATCCGTCAGGCGGTTGAGGTGTACAGGGCCTATGATCCGTTCGCGACACCCGCCGTCTTCGTAATTCCAGTGCGGATGACGGAGGCTTGGTTCTTATTCGATGAAGCGTCTATTCGAGAAGCGGCCGGCTGCCCGCGTGGCCGCGTTCCACTGAATCTACCTCGTCCAGGCAGGTGCGAAGAGGTTCCCGATCCGAAGGTAATTCTACATCGATCCCTGCGGGACGCCACGGGCAAGCAAGGCCGGCAATTGGCCAAATTCCGCGCGGATGTGGCCGCGCACCGGCTTGCGGATCTCATCCCTTCCTACGAACCGCTTCGCGCGTTGCCGGCGTTCCAGCGTCTGGAGCGGCAGTTGGCGGAGACTCTCCAGAGTCTCCCCTAATTTCCTAACTCTTTCAACTTCCCGTCGATGTGCGCCAGCGCGCGGCGCAACATCTGACGATACCGTTCGTGGGTCACCGTCTCGATATCGTGCAGCACTCGCTTGCGGTCGAGTTCGAGGCTTTCGCGGCGTGCACGGCGTGCGATCTCTTCCACGGTCAGTTTGGGGTTGTCCCCGGGCGGTCTGCGCTCTTGATGCGCAGCCTGCTGGGACTCGACATCCTTGCTCTCCCAACCTCGCGACATACCGGTCACCTCATGTCGCTGCTGCCGGTTTGGCCAGCAGCGTTTCCGGATTGCGGGAGGCAATCCGCTTACATCCCGCAAGCAGCGCCTGCTGCGCCTGCTCGCGTGTGTCCACACCACCACATTCCACATCCGCGCGAAAACCGCAGTGCCGGACGATCAACTCCAAGTCTCTCGGGTGCGACGTGATGGCGAACTCGGCCCCTACCCGCTTGGTCATTCTGCAGAGAACGATCTTCATTTCGTCATTCAGCAGTGGAATGTCTATCGCTACTTTCAATATAGCGCCTGCGTCGGCACAGGCTTCAGCCATCACCATCAGTTCGGTCTCCTGATACTGGAACTGCCGGGAATGCAGCTTGCCCGGACAGGGGTAGGCGTGGAGGATGCGCACGCCGCGGCGGAGCAGGTCGCGGCATTCGTACTGCTTCACGGCCGATGCGTTCCCGCCGAACGGATATCCCACGACGCTCGCCACTTTCACGGCGCCGCTGGATACGAAGCGGAGCGCGGAATCCACGTCGCATGGACGCACGACAACGCTGCCAAGCCCGCGGGCGCGCGCGGTGAGGCAATGCTGGTACAACTGATCCTCAGTGAGCGTGGCGCCGAGCACAAGGAAGTCTATTTTCTCTTCGACTTTTTCGAGGATCTTTTCGGTGTCGACTTCTTCACCGGAGCCGATTTCGGAGGCGGTGGCGTGTACAGGTCGGACATCATCCATAACGTCCCAAAGTAGCGCAGTTGGGTGCGTACGTTCTTTGCTCCGGCAAACCAGTCCTCGTGGTGGAAGTTGCCGAAGTTGCCTTCACCGCGCTCCTTTTCGTCGAGGTCGCCGAGGGCAATGTTGAGGCCCATGGCGCGGTTGCCGAGGTCCTTGGAGTAGAACCTGCCGGGCTCCACCTCGATGCAGGGGTCGAAGTTGATAGCCCATTCGATGATGTAACCCTTGCCGCCGGGCTTCACCTTGGCAGTGCATTCCATCGACTTGTCGAGGATCCACTTCTGGTAGGTCTCCCAGACGTGTTGCTTGCTGCGCGGTTCGCCCTCCAGAAGCCCACCGTTGCCCACACCGCCCTGGCGTGACTTGGTCAGGTTACACACCATCTGCCAGCTTTGGCCGTTGCCGGCGACGGATTCGTTAGCCACCCATTTGTTGGCCGGGTTGAGCAGGATCTCCATCTCGTCGCCGAACCAGGGGTAGCCCTCGCGAGTCAGGTCGTGAGCTTTGGGGTTGTTGTCGGGCAGCCAGCGCGGCGTGTCGATGCCATAGAGCACGTCGTCGGTCACGTCGAATGCGAAGTATAACCGCGTGTCGTCATGCTTCACGTAACCGTGCACGGAGAGGTCGTTCGGATCGGTGGTGGGGGAGAACTGCGGGATCCAATCCTTGACACCGAAGAACTGCGTGGCGTCGTCCCACTCGCCGGGTTGGAGAACACCGTCCAACACCACAGGCTTGCCGGGAAAAGCGTATACACTCCGCGGTGCGGGCTTTTCAGGAGTGGGCTTGGGTGTGGTCTGCGCCGCCAGGCAGAGACCGATCACAAAGACAATGAGGAATCGCGCCATCTACTGCGATTAGTCCCTGGACTTCTTCTTCTGGGCGGGGGCGAGGCTGGCTTTCAACTGCCTGCCCTTGCGCGCGGCTTCGGTATTCGGGTAGGTCTTGATCAACTCATCCAACGTCTTGAGCGCGCTGTTCTTCTTATCGTTGCTCATCAGTGCACGGGCCTTGAGGTACATCGCATCGGGCGCCTTATTGCTGCCCGGATACTTCTCGAGGAGCAGGTTGAACGCATCCACTGCGCCGTCGTAATCCTTCTTGTAGAGGAAGATTTCGCCGATGTAGAACTGCGAGTTCGGAGCATATTCCCCAGTGGGGAACCACCTGAGGTAATCCTGGAATTCGTTGAACGCCTGGTCGAAGTTGCCTTTGTCCTTGTCGCTGAAGGCAGCCTCGTAGACCTGCTGCTGGGTGACGCCCGCGGGCGGTTGAGAGCCGGGAGTGGGAGTTGTGACCGTGCCGGGCGGAGGCTGCGGTGGCTTGTTGATCGTCTCCACCAGCGTCTTGATATCCGCTAACAAAGCCTGTTGCTTGCCAATCCGCGAGGACAACTCTTTCACCGACTCAGACAGCGCGGACATGTCCGTCCCCAGAGAATCCACACGCGAATTCAGTGTCGCCACCGGCGCCGCAATCAACGACTGCATCTCCTTGAGGCTGTCCTTCAACTGCCGGTCCAAAACCGCGACACCCTTATTGCCACCCTTGGCTTCATCCAACGCCTGCTGCAACAGCGTATTCATCACCGCCATCTTCTCATCGAACTTGCTGTTGAGCGTTTTTGTATCCTGCTGCAGGGTCGCTATGTCGCGCTGCAGCTCGCGAATCATGTCCTGGACCTTCTGCGCGAAAACCGGAGCGCTAATCAGACACAACACAGCCAACAGGCGCTTTACTGCCATTACATCCTCCCAATCGAATCAAATACCAAAAGGGACCGGCGACACCCGCCTGGCGCGCCGGTCCCTGTTCACTCAATTCAGACTACTGTCCGGAAAAGTGCGCGCGGCGGTTCCTCTGATAGCAACCTTCGTTCGCATCCGTGCACTGCGGCCGTTCCTTTCCAAAGCTGACCGACTTCAGACGGTCTGCCGGCACACCTAACTGCACCAGGAAGTCACGGGCCGAAGTAGAGCGTCGATCGCCAAGGCCAAGGTTGTACTCGGCCGATCCGCGCTCGTCGCAATGGCCCTCTACCGCAACCGTTCCGGACGTGTACTCCCGGAAGATACTCTTCAGGGCGTCGGCATTGGCCTGCAGCACAGCGCGAGCGTCTTCGCGAATGTCGCTCTTGTCGTAGTCAAAATACGCATCCTTCAACGCACGTTCCACCGCTTCGGTGAAGGTGATCTTCGCCGTCGGTGTCGGCGGCTTGGGCGGTGGGGGCGGATCCACCACGCGCACTGTCACCGTTTCCGATGCTTCGCCACCTGCCCCACGCGCGGTGAGGCGGTAGGTTGTGGTGTTGGTGGGTGACACGCTGCGGGACCCGCTTGTGGCCACATTGCCGATTCCGTTGTCGATCGACGCCGAAGTTGCATTCGACGTGGCCCAGCGCAACGTCGACGACTGGCCGCGCTCAATCGTGGTCGGATCAGCGGAGAAACTGCCGATCACCGGCCGCGGCTTTGGCGGCGGTGGTGGCGGTGGCGATTCCCGTTTTGGCTGCGGTGGCGGCGGCGGTGCCGGCCCCTTCTTGCGACAGCCTTCAGCGAACATCAAAAGAGAAATTCCGAGTAGTACTGCACCAATTTTTCGCTTGCTCATTTCCAACTTGCCTCCATATGCCTCACCCCTCGGGGCGAAGGCGCTACAGCTTGTTCAAATCTTACTTCTTAGCAAAACCATGCGCCGCCAGGAAACCCACGCACAACGCGCGATGGATTTCCTGCAGGCGGTTCGAGCTCTCCCGCGTTTACGAACTACTTGCTCCAAACGGGCATTTCATTCTTGCCCGCCTTGGTCAACTGCCGGACGTCCGTCCCATCCGCAAGCATAGTATATATCTGCATCGTGCCGTTCCGGTTGGAAGCGAACACAATGTGCCTGCCGTCTGGCGCCCAGGTGGGGTTTTCGTTGCGCCCCTGCCCATGGGTCAATTGCACGTACGTCTGCTTGGAAACATCCATGATGAACACGTTCCAGTTTCCGGGTTCAAATCCCCGGGTCCAGGAGTAAGCCAGGAACTTCCCGTTCGGATGCCAGGACGGATTGCTGGCTTGGCCTTCTCCAGTCAGGCGCGTCACATCAGCGCCGTCAATATTCATTTTATAGATTTGCTGCAGCCCGCTGCGACCCGAGACAAAAGCAATATCCGTGCCCGTCTTCGGGTTGATCTTCGGCTCCACTTCGATTGCCCGCGAATTGGAAATGCGCACCAGCCCCGAACCATCGGCATTCGCCATATGAATCTGCGCAAAACCACTCACTTTGGAAGCCAGCACAACCTTGCTCCCATCAGGCGTGAAGCTGATGTTGGAATTGAAGGAGGCATTGGGATTGAAGAAATTCAGCTTCCGCCCCGTCTCCGCCGAATGCATCATGATCACAGGACCGGGTGCGAACCGCGTGAATGCCACCTTCGATCCATCGGGCGACACGGCCGGCATCGTGCACAGTTCCTTATAGGGAGCGAACACACGCTGATTGGTGCCGTCGTAGTCCATCACATATATCTGCTTCTCACCGCTCCGGTTGGAGACGAAGTAGATCTTGGATCCCACCAGCGACTCGAGGCCGAACAACTTCAGTATGTCGGCCGCGAATTCCCGCGCCACCTGGCGGGCGCCCTGTTCACTTAACGCGCCGTTGTAGATCTTCCCAATCACCTGCGCGCTCTGCTGCGGTTGTTTCACGTTGAACAGCCAACCAAACAGTACAAGTTGGCTGCCTTGGACGCCGGTATATCCGAATGCGAGGTAGTTTGCGCTTGGCGGCGGAGAACTCCAGTCTGACAGCGCCAGACCGGTACCCGTTGACGATTCCCGGATATCCTGCGGCGTTTGCGGGTTGCCGCGGGGCATGAGCCCTTTTGGAACCACCTTAAAGAAGCCGGAGCCTTGGATCTCGTCCCAGAGCACCTGGTTGAACGTGCCCATGTATTTCTGTGCGTCGCCTGCACCGCGTAAATCGGGAATGGCGATTGCCGGACGTTCACCGCCAACGATACCTATGATGATGTCACGCTCAGCCTGAGTGTTCTGCGCCGTTGCCAGAGTGGCAAGAGCGCAGCAAGTGATTGCGAAAAGGGAAATCTTCTTCATCTTTTCAATTGGAAGCTAAACTCCACGTTTGCTGATTTACGTTCAAACTCCGGAGGCAGCGCGGGGAGAGGGCTTGCCTCCTGAATAGCCCGGACCGCGGACCGGTCCAGTGCATAGTTTCCACTGCTCTGAATGACACGCGCACCCGTCACCTGGCCGTTACGCTGGATGTCAAACATCACCGTCACCACGGGCGCCGTGTTCAATCTCGCGTCGAGGTCCTGGGTTCTCCATTTCTCACCGATTCTTTCGCGAATCAGATCCGCGTACCAGCCCAGGCGCGATCCAAACGGCGTGCCTGTACCAAAACCGACTCCACCCCCGCCCTTCACCGCATACATCGGGCTGGACATGCGAGTCCCACGGCTCGAGTAAAGCTGGTTCGGATCGTAGTCCTTCTTGGGGCGATAGGGAACGGATACCTCTTTCTTCTTTGACGTTTTCTTCAGTGGCTTCTTCCGCCCGCCCAGGTCGATAGCGGTGGGATCATCTTCTTCCGGCTGGGCTTTCGGCCGGGTGATCGAGGGCGCGAGCGATTCGCTGTTGTCCGCAACCGGATTCGGAATGCCGCTGCGCGTGGGCATTGGGATGGCGTCGACTGTTGTGACGAAGCCAGGACCGGAGTTTGAGTTCGGATCTCCGAACGTCATGCGGACGCGCGCCGACCACCAGCTCCAGCCGAGGATCACCGCCGTTATCGAAGCGTGCAACGCCACCGAAGCCAGCAAGGGCCTCTGTAGAGGTTGGCTTTGCTCAAATACGTCGGGGTGACTCACTGCTCCCATTATCGCTTCTTATCCGCGATATCCTCCGCTTTGGTTACCAGCCGGGCATCCAGTTTCGCCGCCTTCACTTCGCTCACCACCTGCGCCAGCACTTCCCAGGTACACTCCTTATCGGCACGAATGTAAACCGCCGATGTCTTCTCGCCGAACCGCTTGTGGACCTCATCGCCAATGTCGTTGATGTTGATTGCGCGTTCATTCAGGTACGGTTGTCCGCTCTTGGTGACGGAGACAACGGGCAGTTCCTGCGCACTCTTAGCTTCCTGCTTCACTTTGGGGACATCAATCTCCAGCCCGAACTCCATTACCTGCGCGGTTAGCATGAAGATGATCAGCAACACGAGGACTACGTCGACGAGCGGCACAACGTTGATCTCCGACACCGCGCCGATGGAACCGCGCCGCCTTCCTCGCCCGTTGCTGCCCATCGAAAAAGCCATACAGCCTATTCCTCGTATGTTCGCTCAGTGAGATTCATAAACTCCAGCGCGAACTCGTCCATTCTCACGCCAATCAGGCGGATTACCTGTCCGAAATGATTGTAAAAGATTGCGGAAGGAATAGCCGCCGCCAGGCCCATTGCCGTGGCCACCAACGCGTCGGCGATGCCGGGTCCTACGGCCCGCAGGCTCGCACCGCCGCCACCGCTAAGCGCGTTGAACGCTTCGATGATGCCGAACACGGTTCCGAACAGCCCGATGAAGGGGCAGACCGCGGCAGTGGTGGCGAGCCAGTTCATTCGGTTCTCGAGCCGCGTGGTCTCCTGGCTGATGCCCATCTGCAGCATGCGCTCGATGGCGATCTTGTTTCGTAACTGGCCGAGGGCCTTCACCTGTCGGGTGGCCTCCTCAAAGCCGTAGCCGAAAACCTGTGCGGAAGGCGATTCTCTGAATTGCTCGGACGCCACCGCCAGCGCGTCAAGGCTGGGAGCTTTGCGGAATGCGCGCAGGAAGCTGCCATCTGCGTGCCGGGCCTTTCGCAGCGACTGCCACTTGGCGAAGATCAAAGTCCACGAGAAAACTGAGAACACCAGCAGCAATACCAGCACAGCCAGCGGGATCGGCTTCTCGGTGCTGATCAAATCCAAGAGCCGGAGTTGGAGCAGCGCGAATACGGGCAGAGACAATGCCATTCCTTTCTCTACAGCACAACCTGCATCAGCGCGTGCCTCGGACACGCACCGCCCGGGGGAGGCGAATCGGCATAAGGACTCGCGTCTGTAGACGTAGAACCCCACAGCCTCGTTTCCTATCATAGCGAAGACTACGATTTTTGGTAGCGGCAAAAAAACAAAAATCGACAGAAATGTTTCCGGCCGCTCCTGCCGCGCCGCGCTCCGGCCGGCGCTTGCCTGTTATCATGCGAAGGAATGCTAGTCGAACTGATGGTGGAGAACTACGCCGTCATCGAAGGCCTGCGGGTGCGTTTTCATTCGGGCTTCCATGTCCTGTCCGGCGAGACAGGCAGCGGCAAATCGATTCTGGTGGATGCGCTGGGTCTGCTTTTCGGCGGACGCGCTTCGGCGGAGATGGTCCGCACGGGCTGTGAAAAAGCCCGGATTTCGGGGATTTTTGAGCTTCCACGAGCGGACCGGCTGGAGGCGCTCGGCATCTCGCTGGAGGAAGGCGAGCTCCTGATTGAGCGCGAGATCCTGGCCAACGGGAAGTCCCGGGCGTTTGTAGCCAGCCGGCCGGTGACCGTGAACCTGCTCCGCGATCTGGCTCCGCTGTTGGGTGATATCCACGGACAGCACGATCAGCAGCGGCTTTTCGATAGTGGTGAACAGTTGGAGATGGTGGACGAGTTTGCCCGCGTCGAAGGTCCGCTGCAGGAGACGGCGCAGTTGCACCGTGCCTGGAAGCAGGCCACCGGGGAGTTGGAGGAGTTGGACCGCACTGAGCAGGAGCGCCTGCGGCTGGCTGATCTTTGGGCCTATCAGGTGAGGGAGATCGAGACCGTGGCGCCGAAGGCCGGCGAAGAGGAAGCGCTCGAGCGAGAGAAGAAGATCCTGCAGAACGTGGCCAAGATCGAGCAGAGTGCCTCGGCGGCCTACGAGTCGCTCTACGATTCCCCTACCGCGGCAGTATCGCAAATTCGGCAGGCCCGCAAACGTTTGGAGGAACTGGTCCGCATTGATAGCTCTTTGGCGGGGCTGATGGACGCGATGCAGTCAGCCACGGCACAGGTGGAAGACGTCGCTTACACGCTGCGGGATTACCTGGGAAGGCTCGAAGGTGATCCGGCCAAGCTCGACGCGGTGGAATCGCGACTGGCGGCCATGGAGCGGCTGCGGCGCAAGTACGGCGCCACCATCGAAGAGGTCCTGCACTTCTACGACACCACGAAGCGGCAACTCGATACTGCGGAGAATGTCGAGGCCCGCCGGCAGGAGTTGAAGGCGCAGGTGGAGAAGACCGCCGCGGCGTATCGCGAGGCTGCGTCACGGTTGACCAAAGCCCGGCGCGAGGCCTCCGCGAAGTTGGAGAAGAAGGTTGAGGCTGAATTGGCCGCCCTGGCGATGGACCGGACCCGCTTCCGCATTGCCTTCCACGAATCCGGGTGGTCATCCGCGGGATGGGATGCCGTGGAGTTTTTGATTGCACCCAATCTTGGCGAAGAGCCGAAGGCTTTGAACCGGATAGCGTCAGGCGGTGAGTTGTCGCGGGTCGCGCTGGCGCTGAAGGCCGCGGTGCTCGGCACCTCCACCGCGGGACGTGCTTCGGCTCGCACACTGGTGTTCGACGAAGTGGACGCGGGGATCGGGGGCGTGGCCGCGGAGAGCGTCGGCCGGCGATTGAAGCGCATCGCCGCGGCGGACCAGGTGCTTTGCGTGACTCACCTGGCGCAGATCGCCGGGTTCGGAGATCACCATTACGCAGTGGGCAAGAAGGAATCCAAAGGGCGCACGGTGGCCACCATCGAGCAACTCGAAGGGGAGGCCCGCACGCGCGAGATCGGCCGCATGCTCAGCGGCCAGTTGACGCCGGAAGCACTCAAGCACGCCGAGCAGTTGTTGAAGGCCGGCGCCTCCGCGGGCTGAGGGGTGCAACACTCACGCTTGATTTGAGGTGCGGCCGACCTCGCAACCTCGCACCGCCGCAAGCCTCGCTCTTGTCGGTGATGTGCCCCTTGCGGGCAATGCCCGTGGTGAAACAGGAAGCTCCCAACGCCACGGCCGGCGTCGCCAAGGAAGGCTGCATCGCGAGATTGGGACCGGAAATCGTCGATTGAGGCGTTGGGTGGCGCTTTTCTTGTGAATTACTTGGAACAGGCCGGCGCGCGCGCCATACTGGCCGCTGAAAAGCGCGGCGTGGTGTGGAAGAGAGTGTTGGGCTGGCGGGGCACAGCCTGCGCGAACGCAAGAAATCCAGATTCGCCGCGAGTGCGCATTCAAGGCGACCCTAACGGAAACGCTCCGCCATCATCAGGTCGCTGCCTTCACGATCAATCCGGGTGAACAGAACCGTTTGTCCATCCGGGGAAACCGACAGCCCGGCACCCGATTTGCTCACCTGTGCTACTACCTGGTGCCTCCGGCTGTCAAAGTCGAAAAACCGCAGCGTGGTGGCTCCATCCGGTCCGGGTTGCGGCACGTAGTAGATTCCATTGCGCGTCAGCGTAAAGGCACGCGCGCGGACTGAATCCAGTACCTGATGTTCTTCGCCGCCCGCTACGGGCACGCTCCATAATGACGAATGAATCCCGGAATCTTTGACGTAATAGACCATCCGCCCATCGGCCGACTCCATTGGGGCCCATCCCCCGCGCTTGGTTATTCGGACTTCCTCTCCTCCTGCCGCCGGCATTCTCCATACCTGCGCTTCTCCGCCGCGGTTCGATCCGAAGTAGATCCATTTTCCGTCGTGCGACCAGAATGGCACCGCATGGTGCGCCTGGCCTTGTGTTAGCCGGATCGGCCGGCCGCCAGCGGCGTCCATTATGCACAAGTCGCCCCATTCGGAGAACCGGCATCCGAACACGACCCTCTTCCCGTCAGGTGACCAGCGTGGAGAACCGGGCATCAAGTCGCCCACCGGACCAAGTTCCTTTGCTTCCGTTCCATCCCTTTTCGACAGCCACAATCCAGGCAAACCGGTTCGATCCGACGTGTAGAGGATGCGATGTCCATCGGGAGAGTATTGTGGAAAGTCTTCGTTGCGGGTAGAGGCAATCACCCGGTGCACCGAACCATCCCGAACGCTTGCGCTCCAGATGTTCGCGTCCAGGAACCTGCTGACGAAGGCGAGTCGCGAGTGCGGCGCCGAAGCAGGCTGCGACAAATCCCCGCCGAGAGACTGTATCTCGTCGGCTTTGTGTGGAGCGTCCACCGCAACCCGCCACAGCGTATCGTTCGAACTCACGATCAAGTAACGGCCGTCGAAACTCCACGCCGCTCCCACCGTGATTCGATTCCAGAAAGTGAGCCGGACGGGCGGGGCCTTCGGGAGGATGTTTTCTTTCAATTGGAGCAAATACAGGTCCCCGACACCGGGTCCGGCCAACATGCGGCTGAATGCGACCATTCTCCCGTCGGGCGATACCGCGATTCCACTGTCGCCGCGCCCGCCGGCGGGAGGATCCGTAACACGACTGAGTATCGGACGATCCGGATCGAGCGAGAACAGGCCATAGGGCTCAGCCGGGGACGGCCTGTGCACCACGATGAGGCGCTTGCCATCACGGGACCACGCGAGCAACGAACACCTGGAGCGGCCAAGCGTGTCCACCTCGGTGATCTTGCGCTCAACTCCACCCGTCGCCCGGACAAGCATCACCTCCGCTTTGCCAATTCCCTGTTCCCGTAGAAACGCGATGTTTCGTCCGTCCGGCGACCAGACGGGATTGATGTCCACCCTCGGGTCCGACGTCAGACGGAGTGGCTTCTCCGCACTCGCCAACTTGGCGTAAATATCAAAATTCGCTCCCCCCTCGCCGTTCCAAGAGAACGCCACGCGCCCGCCATCAGGAGAGAAGCTGGGCTCCAGTTCCCGCCCTTCGTAACTCGTCAGGGGTATGGCCTTTCTCGCGAGCTCCGCCGGAGGATCGCGTGGAACCAGAAACCAGACAACCGGGAACGCCGACGCCAGTGCAGCCGCTATCCACAGGAAGTGCCGTAGGTCAGGCCACACCCTGGTTCGCTCGGCCGGCTGGCGTGGCTCTTCCGGCTCAAGCTGGCGCTTGCTGTTCTCCCACCACGAGTCCAGTTCAGACTTGCGCGCCAAAATCAAATCGCGTTTCCCGCCGGGAATTCGTTGGACGGGTAAGCCTCTCGCCTGCTCCCAACGCTGCACGGTGCGAACGTTGCGATTGAGGTAAGCGGCAATCTCCTTCCAGGATTCGAGCCGGTCGTTCATGGCGAGTTGATTCAGTTTACTCCAACCAATTCGCGGCACATCACGGCAAATGACGACAGTCTTGTGTTTGCCTCGATTTAGGGCTATCGCGAACGGCATTCCGCCGATCATACTCGACCAATGATTCCACGCACCTTCCTTAGATGGGCCGGTCCGATGCTGCTTGCCCTACCCTGGATCGCCCACGCGCAGAGTTGCACACAGAGCGGCAATGTGCGGCTTCCCATCTCGATGGAGATCCGATCACCGGGCTCCGGAGTGCAGGACCTGAGCGGTGATGGAAACAACGTCTACAGCGATGGAATGCATAGTGTCCTGGCGAACGTCTTCGAGGCTCATAACGTTTCGGTGTGCGATCCTGCCGCCAGGTCCTGCCGCCGTACCTTCACCATCAACTTGAATCGTCCTGTTGCCCCGGCGCCTCCACTCGGCGCCATCCGCGACGGCAAGGCGGAGTTCCATTCCTTGTGGTATCTCGATACAAACCGGCTCATGCACAGCGTCCAGGACATGGCGGTTGGCCAGACCGTGGAAAGCGGACGCACCGAGATTGTGGTGAACGTAAATGGCGCACGTCATGTGCTCCTGTTTGGCGATGGGTGGCCATCCAACCTCTGCTTTACCGCCCCGTTGATCTACGGCAGCAATACCCCTGCCAGCATCACGCGCCTGTCCGCCACGGAATGGACCGTGCAGTCCTCCAATGCCCCAACCGGCTCCGTGGGAAAACTGACAGACGTGTCCAACCCATCCAGTCCCGTTGAAAAGGGTTTCTATTACTTCAACTTCTCGGTGTACATCAAGTTGAAATCGAAGAAATGAGGCATGAGGCGATGAGGCAACAACGCTGGTTGCTGTTGGCGGCCGTCTGTGTTGCCGCCGCTCAGGATGGCGCATGGGAGCAGGAGATGAGGCATGCATCCCGTCTTCAGGCTGAAGGGAAGTACGCTGCGGCCGAAAAGGCCTATACAGGGTTGTTGAATCAGGTCGGGAGTCTGGGACCCGACCATCCTCGGGTGATCACCACCACGCACAATCTCGGAAACCTCTACCACGAAATGGAGCGGTTCGCCGAGGCCGAGAAGCTGTACTTGACTTCTACTTCGGCTTGGGAACGGCTGGGCGCAGCCGGGAGTCAGTATATGGTTCGGGCGCTGATCAACCTGGCGGCACTGTATGCGCACGCGGGGCAGTTCGCTCAGGCAGACCGCGTCTACCGCCGGCTGGATGCTTTGGTTGTTGGCAGCGATACCGCGGATGCCGGCCGGTACTATCAGGAGGCCGCCTATCTGCACTTCCGCCGGGGCAACTACAGCCAGGCAGAAACCCTTTGCCGCAAGGCGCTGGCGGTCTTCGAAAAAGTTCCGGGGGGTCAGAATCCGGACGTCGCCGCCACCCTGAATAACCTGGGCATGATCCGCATGACCACCAACCGCCCGGACGAGGCTCTGCCGTTCTTTGAGCAGGCCCTCGCCATCTGGGAGACAACCGCCGGGCGCGACAACCCGGCTGTTATTGTGCCACTCATCAACATTGCTTCGTTCCGCGTTCGGGAGCGCAAGTTCCCCGAAGCGCACAACCTGCTTAGACGGGCCTTCATGACGGCTGAAACCACCTACGGCGAGAATAGTCCCGTGACCGCCAGAGCCATGTCGAGCTACGCCGCGATCCTGCGAAAAGTGGGCAGAAAGAGCGAGGCGCGACTGCTCGAGCGGCGACTGAAGGCGATCGAAACACCGGCGCGGCCGAATAGACCGCCACCGCACGTTGTCGACGCGGCCGACCTGCGGCCATGAAGCCGCTATCAACCGCGAACTTGCCGCTCGAACCGGCCTGTTGGCCTAGAGGACTATTTGTACGGTGGCCCCGACCGGTGCGTCCCGTTTCCTAGCCTGCACCAACACACGGTCCGAACAAAGCCCCCGAGGTGTTCCATCGCACAAAGCCAAACTGGCGGCATTGACCCCATCGTATTTCTCGTTATGATTCGCCGGACCAGTTTCTGGCCTACGAAAATTAACCGGGTTCAAGTTCGACAAAACGCAGGCTGTCGGTCTACACGCCCCAGCAGTAATCTTCCACCACACGGGCGATCGTCTCGTCCTTTTCCATCATCCGCATCAGTTCGAGCTTGATGGCGTCCAGAAGAGCATGCCAGGATGCCGTGATCACATTGTCGGACACGCCCACGGTGGCCCAACTCCGTTTGTGATCGGACCATTCCACCAGCACGCGCACCTTCGCCGCCGATCCCTTCTTGCTGTCGAGCACGCGCACCTTATAGTCAGTGAGCCGGACGTTGCTGATCTCCGGGTAGAGTTGGGAGAGACACTGGCGCAGGCATAGATCGAGCGCGTTTACAGGCCCGTGTCCAGTGGCAGTGGCCGAGTGGATTCCATCCTGTGCCTTCAGCGTCACGGTGGCGACGGTCTGCGATTCCTGCTTCGCGGAGCCCTTGGTGGCCGTTTCGTAGCTCACCACTTCAAACAGGTTCGTCCCCGGATGCAGAGCCTCGCGCACCAGAAGTTCAAACGTGCCCTCCGCCGCTTCCAGTTCGTAGCCCATGAATTCCATGTGCTTGATGCGCTCCAGAAGCTCGCGGTGAGCCGCGTCGTCCAACCGGTCGATAAGACCGTGCTGCTTGAGCTTATAAAGGATGTTGCTGCGTCCGCTGAGATCGCTCAGCAGCACGCGCTGCCGGTTGCCCACCAGATCGGGCCGGATGTGTTCATAGGTAGCCGAGTCCTTCAGCACCGCGCTGACGTGGACGCCGCCTTTGTGAGCGAAGGCGCTGCGGCCGACATAGGGCTGATCGTTGCGGACGGACAGGTTCGCCAGTTCCGCGATGAATCGCGCCACGGAGGTGATAGACGCAAGCCTCTCTGGACCGATGGTGGTGTGGCCCAGTTTGATTTCGAGGTTCGGCAGCACCGACGCCATGTTGGCATTGCCGCAACGCTCGCCATAACCGTTGAAGCAGCCCTGCACGTGGGTCACTCCGGCTTCCACTGCCGCGATTGTGTTCGCCACCGCAACGTCTGAATCATTGTGGCAATGGATGCCGATGATGCCGTCAAAGCGCTGGCGGACGACAGCGAGAATCTCGACAAGACGGCCTGTGAGCGTGCCGCCGTTGGTGTCGCAAAGGCAGAGCACGCTGGCGCCTGCGTTCTTCGCTGCTTCCAAGGTGCGCAGCGCGAAGGAAGGATCGGAGGTGTAGCCGTCAAAGAAATGCTCCGCGTCGTAAACCACTTCCTTGCCGTGGTCCGTCAGGTACTTCACGGTCTCGCCGATCAGGACGAGGTTCTCTTCTTCCGTGATGCCGAGCGCACGCTGCGTGTGCAGGTCCCAACTCTTACCGAAGATCGAACAGGCGGGCGTGCCGGCTTCAAGCAACTGGCGGACGTTGGGGTCCTGGTCCACACGGTTGCGCGCGAACCGTGTGGAACCGAATGCGGTCAACTTGGCGTGTTTGAACTGGACCTCACGGGCACGGGCAAAGAATTCCTTGTCGCGCGGATTCGAGCCCGGCCATCCACCTTCAATGTAGTCAATACCCAACTCATCCAGTTTCTGTGCAATGACGATTTTGTCTTCCACAGAGAAGGAAACGGCCTCGCCTTGCGTGCCGTCACGGAGCGTGGTATCGAACGTGAAGATTTTCATAGTGGGTCCTTGTTTACTGACTTAGGCTTGGGGTACTCCCGCCTCTTTTTTGCGTTTGAGGAAGGTCATCATTTCACGCAACGGCGCGCCGGTCTGTTCGATCAGCAGATCGGCTCCCTGCTTGCGCATGCCGAGGAACTTTGCGCGGCCGGCCTTGTTCTCGCCAATCCACTCGCGGGCGAATTCGCCGGACTGGATCTCGGAGAGGATCTTCTTCATCTCTGCCTTGGTCTGCTCGTTGACGATGCGCGGTCCACGAGTGTAATCGCCGTATTCCGCCGTGTCCGATACCGAGTAGCGCATGTAGCCGAGGCCGCCTTCATAGATAAGATCGACAATCAGCTTCAATTCATGCAGGCATTCGAAGTAAGCAATTTCCGGGGCGTAGCCGGCTTCGGTGAGCGTCTCGAAACCTGCGTTGATCAGCGCGCTGACGCCGCCGCAAAGCACGGCCTGCTCGCCGAACAGATCGCTCTCCGTCTCTTCGCGGAAGTTGGTCTCAATGACGCCGGCCTTGAGGCAGCCGAGCGCGAGCGCATAGGCCAGCGCGTTCTCCAGCGCCTTACCGGACGGGTTCTGGTGCACCGCAACCAGCGCGGGAACGCCAACACCTTCAGTGAACAGCTCGCGGACGCGATGGCCGGGGGCCTTCGGGGCGACCATCGTTACATCGACATCTGCGGGAGGTTTGATGAGCCCGAAATGGATGTTGAAGCCGTGTGCGAACATCAGCGTCTTGCCGGCTTTCATCGACGGCGCGATCTCTTTTTCGTAGATGTCCGCCTGGATGTGGTCCGACACCAGGATCATGATCATGTCGGCGGCGGCCGCGGCTTCGGCCACGGTCATCACGCGCAGTCCGGCAGCTTCAGCCTTCGCCGTGCTCTTGCTCCCCGGATACAGGCCGACGACAACGCTGGCGCCGGAATCGCGCAGATTGAGCGCGTGGGCATGTCCCTGGCTACCATAGCCGACGATCGCCACCGTCTTGCCCTTCAGCAATTCCAGGCTGCCGTCTTTTTCGTAATAACGATTAGGCATTCAACACTCCGTTTCGATCTTTGGGTTGGGTTCTGCCGGCCTCAACGCCAGCCGGAATCGGCGGCGAAAGGCGCAGTTTCTTGGCTTCGAGCGACACCGCGACGAGGCCCGAACGGGTCACCTCGATTTCGCCGTAGCTGCTCATCACATCAATGAACTCGTTCATCTTTTCAGCATCGCCGGTGGCTTCAATGGCGAAGCCTTCGAGCGAGGAATCCACCACGCGGGCGCCAAAAATTTCCGCTTCCTTCAGGATTGCCGTGCGGCTCTCCATCGCGGCGCGAACCCGCAGCAGAACCATCTCGCGAGCCACCGCCGGGCCGTCAGTCAGATCCACGGCCTGTAGCACATTGATGAGCTTGTTCATCTGCTTGATCACCTGGCGGCGTAGATGCGGCTCCACGTCCACGGCGATCGTCATACGGGACAGCGTCGGGTCAAGTGTGCGCGCCACGGTGAGACTCTCGATGTTGTAACCGCGAGCGCTCAGCAACCCGGTAACGCGCATCAGTGCGCCGGGCTTGTTCTCGAGCAATATAGAAATAGCTTGAATCATGAAAACCTCTTACTTCGCGGGCACGGCCACCGGTTGCGGGTTGTCGAGCACCATCTCATTGATAGCGCCGCCGGCGGGCACCATCGGATAGACGTTTTCGTAGGGCGATACCTTCACGTTGAGCAGATACGGCCCAGGCTCGCGGATCGCTTCCTGCAGTGCCGATGTCAGTTCCGACGGCTTGTCGATTGTGCGGCCCTTGAATCCATATGCGCGGGCGAGCAACTCGGCATCGGGGAAGCATTCCAGCTCCACCGAGCACAAGCGGTTGTTGTAGAACAGCGTCTGCCATTGGCGAACCATACCCAGGTAACCGTTATTCATCACGATGATCTTGATCGGCAGGCTGTGCGTGGCGATGGTGCCCAGCTCCGGAACGGCCATCTGGAACCCGCCGTCACCGACGATCGAGAACACCAACTTGTCGGGACGGGCAAACTGCGCGCCAATGGCCGACGGCATACCAAAGCCCATCGAACCCAGACCGCCCGAGTTGATCCACAGCCGCGGATGGTGGAACCGGATAAATTGCGCGGCCCACATCTGGTGCTGACCCACGTCGGAGGTGACGATGGCCTCACCGCCAGACAACCGGTCAATCTCCGACATCAGGTGCTGCGGCTTGATCTCGTCAGCCGAGAAGACCGGCGCCAGCGGGTGCTGTTCCTTCCAGTCGCGAACCTGCTTCCACCACGCGCGGCGCGACGGGGAGTTCGTCTCCTGCATCGTAGGCTGCAACTCCTGCAGCGACTTCAGCAGCTTCGGCAACACCTTCTTCGCATCGCCGACGATCGGCAGATCCGGAGCGCGGTTCTTGCCGATTTCCGCCGGGTCAATGTCCACATGAATCACTTTCGCATGCGGTGCAAACGCCGCCAGCCTGCCGGTGACGCGGTCATCAAAACGCACACCGAGCGCAATCAGCAAATCAGAATGCGTCAGGCTCATGTTGGCGGCGTAGCTGCCATGCATGCCGGGCATGCTGATGAAATTCGGATGCGAGGAGGAGAGCGCGCCCAGACCCATCAGTGTGCAGACGGTCGGGGCGTCCAACGTTTCGGCAATCTCGCGCAGTTCATCACTAGCGCCCGCGGCGATTATGCCGCCACCGGCGTAGATCAACGGCCGCTGCGCTTCCCACATCATTTGCGCCGCGCGCCGGATCTGTCCCGAGTGGCCTTCTGTCACCAGCTTGTAGCCGGGCAGGTGAATCGAGTGCACCGGCGTGTAGTGGCCTTGTCCCTGGAACACGTCCTTCGGGATGTCTATAAGCACAGGGCCGGGGCGTCCCGTGGCCGCGATGTAGAACGCCTCGTGAACGATTTGCGGAAGGTCGTTGACGCTCTTCACCAGAAAATTGTGCTTCGTGCACGAACGCGTGATGCCGAACGTATCGGCTTCCTGGAAAGCGTCGCTACCGATGAGCTTCGAGGTCACCTGTCCGGTGATGGCGACAATCGGGATCGAATCCATCATCGCGTCGACAAGGCCAGTCACCAGATTCGTTGCCCCGGGTCCGGACGTCGCGCAGCAAACGCCCACCTTGCCGGTCGCCCGCGCATAGCCTTCGGCTGCAAATGCGGCATTCTCTTCGTGCCGCACCAGGATGTGCTTGATCGGATGATCAAACAGGCAATCGTAGAATGGCAGTGTTACGCCACCGGGGTAACCAAACATCAGGTCTACGCCTTCGCGCGAAAGGCATTCCAGCAGCATTCTTGATCCACTCATCAGATTCGACATTCGTGTTCCTTCCTTACTTTCAGCCCTCGGATATTCCCAGATGGTTGTAAACAACAAAAAAGGCCACCGGCCGGGTTTGGTTCGCCCCGCCGGTGGCCATTTCCCTATCGGGACCGACCTTTAGGCGGGGCCGGCTACGATGACCAGAATAATTACAGCTACAGGAATAGAAGACAAGCGAGTGTTGCCGAGAGTAAAAAGTGGTAGTTTCGACATGGCGCTGGACGTCTGTTCCTTTTTCAAGGTTAGACTAAAAAGAGTTCAAATGCAAGATGGCTTGTCGATTAATTCTGTTAATGTCTCTATTTGCTGCTCAGTGGCCGGGACGTAGGTATTGCTCGATATTCGGGAACAGAAGTGCTTTCATTTCAGGCTTTTCCAGGCTGTCTGGGGTGACTAGCGTCGCACCGGAGTCGATCACCTTGGTCACTGGCTGGCCCTTCCTATGTAGGCCGATCGCCTTGGTGGACTCATAGCCCATCCGAAACGGGTTCTGCACCACGATCGAATCAATCCACTGGGCCTTCAAGTCTGCCACCAGTTGGTCCGACGCGTCAAAAGCCACCAGCTTCACCTTCCTGGCATTGCGCGACTTCAGAGCCTGAACCGCGCCGGCGGAACTCGATTCGTTGTCGGCAAACAGTCCGGCAAGATCCGGATGCGCGGTGAGCACATTCTCCGTGGCTGCCATCGCCTTGGCGCGATCCGCCATTCCGAACTGCAAACCGACTATATTGACGTTGGGGAACTTGCTGCGCATCTCGTCCTGAAAACCGTGCTCTCGCTCCATGGTGGACGCACTCCCCGGCATGAAGCCGATCACCGCGACTTTGCCCTTGCCCCCGATCACCTCGCCCAGTCGCCGCGCCGCCATGCGTCCGCCTTCTTCGTTGTTCGTTGCAACGTAGGTGATCCGCTGCACGGTGTCGATTCCGGAGTCGAAGATCGCCACTGGCACTCCGGCTTTGGCAGCGCGCTCCACAACCGCCACCAGCGCCTTCTTATCCACCGGAGCCAGCACGATGCCCGCAAGCCGCCGGTTCACCATCGACTCCACGATGTCGATTTGACGGCTGGAATCGATCTCCAGCGTTGGGGCATTCCATTCCACTTCAAAGCCGTATTCCTGTGCGGCCTTGATCGCCCCTGCATGCACCGTCTGCCAGAAAATGTGATTGGCGCCCTTCGGAACCACGCCGACAGTGACTTTCGCTTGCCGGTGGCACCCGATGCTCAGCAACAACGCGGTAGTGATGAGAATTCGACGCATGGTAGGTTAATTGTAGTATGTCGTTTCATCCTGTCTGCACCCTGGGACAGTTGCCGCCCGGGGCGCTCACTGAAGTCACGGTTGGCGAAAAACTGATCGCCATTTGCAATGTCGAAGGTTCGCTGCACGCCATTGATGGTCTTTGCCCTCATCGTGGCGGGTCGCTTGGGCAAGGCGCGCTCCATGGGAAGATGGTCGTTTGTCCTTGGCACGCGTGGGAATTCGATTGCACCAGCGGTTCGCATGACTATAATCCGTCCATCAAGGTCGCTACGTATGCGGTAAAAATGGATGGTGAAGACATCCTGGTCGATTTGCCCTAGAGCCACTTGCCTGAACTACCGGAAGTCGAGACGATCGTTCGCGGGCTGAAGCCGCTCGTTGAGGGTAGGCTTATCGAGAGCGTCGAGATCGTTGCGGGATTGGTCGTCAAATCCCCCATCGACGCAGTAGAGGGGCAGATCATCCGTGCCACCCGCAGGCTCGGTAAAAACGTCCTTTTCGAATGCACCCGAGGGATACTTTCCATCCATCTTGGAATGACTGGGAAGTTGCTCGCCGACGGTGCTCTCACTCCATATACTCGTGTAATCTTTCACCTCAACGGAGCGACGCTTCTATATGACGACATCCGGCAGTTCGGGCGTCTCCACTATGCACCCGAACTGCCCCAACACCTAGCCCTCATCGGCCCCGATCCGCTTCGCCTGGAAGCCTCCGATTTCCTCGCCAGACTGAAACGGAAAAAGGGCCGGATCAAGCCCCTGCTGCTGAACCAGCATTTCCTCGCAGGTCTCGGCAACATCTACGTGGACGAAGCACTGTTCCGCGCCGGCATCCACCCGAACACTTTGGTATCGGCCATCAGCAAACCGCGCGCGGCCCGTCTACACACCGCCATTCAGGAAACGCTGCACGAGGCCATTCATCACGGAGGCTCCTCTATCTCTGATTATGTCGATGCCGCCGGACGCAAAGGCAGCTTCCAGGAGCGCCACCGTGTTTACGATCGCGAAGGGGCGCCCTGCATCCACTGCGGTACCCCCATCCGCCGCATCGTCATCGGGCAGCGCGGCACGCACTTCTGTCCGAAATGTCAAAAGGGATGATCCCTACTTGCCCATCTTTCCGCTACGGCCGCGCCTTCGCGTCCACGGGAGTGGGTATCCCACCAGGCAGAACTGGTCGAACGCGAACAAGACCACTGACTCGATCCCACTGCCCTCGGCTCGATCAAATTCCTTCGCCCAACATGACGTCGGATCGCTGATCCCGATCAGGTGACTCCGCTTGCTCCGCGAGAATCCCTTCCCCGCGCTGAACTGCATCGAACCGAGGCATTGATCCAGATTGCGCGACCCCGTGTACGTGAAACTCTCCGTCTTCAGACAATCCAGCGTGCCCGAGTCCCAACTCGGCGCATAGTTGATCACGCGGTTGAACGCGCCCTCATTCACATCCGTTGGATACAGCACTTCAAACCGGCAATTGGCATGCGTGGCCCGTACGAAACTCATCATCTGATCCGTGAACGATCCGATCAGTTGCGGCAGAAATGCCGCCTCCTGCGGGTACGAATCGGGATTCGCTGTCCCGTCAACCACGGTCCGAATCGGAAACCCGAACTCCGTCAGAAACGCGCTCTTCGTATAGGCATCGTGAAATGGCAGCCCGGACCCGTCATACGGAAAATACCACCATTGCACTTCGCCGAATTGCAGGTACGGCTGCACCCCGGCGGCGGCCATCAGATCCGCCATATCGAGATACACCTGCTTCCAGAACGCGAAACTCGTTGGTGAAAAGTTAGTTTGAATCGCAGGAGTATTCAGACTCACCGCGTTCCCGCTCGGATAACGCTGCGCGATCCCCGCCGCCTCTTCCGGATCGCCATGCTGCAATTCCATGCTGAACGCCACCGCGCAGTCGATTCCGGATGCATCCAACGCTTCCAGATACGCGCGCGTCCAATCGCGAACAGCCCGGTTGATCCTCGGCGTCGCCGTGAGGTCCGTTCGCCAGTCTCCGTCCTCGCCCCCGCTAAAGTTCTCGCCGCTGCGCTCCCCATAAAAGGTACCGCTTGCCGGAGACACGGCCACCGTGAGGTTGTTTCCATCCTCCCCCATCGTTCGGGAGTAGATCGTCAACACCGCGCCCGCTGCCGACGCCCGGATGCCCGTTGACCCGTTGTTGATCAGCAACTCAAATGCCTTCGCAACATTGGCGCCCGTCTCTCCAATCAGGTTCAGATGCGAAAACACCGTCGCGCTTCCGCTCGGCAACCCAGTCCGATTGATCGTGATAGTAGTCCATTCGCTGAACACTGGAGTTCCATAGAAGGTCACCGTCGCCGACGCGTACGAATGGCCCTGACGCACCAATTCGTAGAACCACAGCGCTCCCACGTAGTGATTCCCTCGCCCCACGAAGCCCAGATCGCGGATATTGCGCGCCGCCCGCTCCGGCGCCAGTGCAATCGAATGATCAGTGTCCCAATCCGTGGCCAGCGTGGAAAGCGGCCGTTCCGGAAGTGTACGAATGCTGCTCGCGGGAATCGCCGCTTCCACGAAATCCACGTACAGATACTCGCCGCTTAAGCCCGCGTGCCGGATCGTAACCGTATGGCTCCCGGCGTTGAACTGCCCCACTGCCACTCGTGCCAGAACGTCCTCTCCGGGAATCAGCAGATTGCGAGTCCACTCGCTGCCCCCGTCAACGCGCACGCCAACCGTGGTGGCATTAAACGAATACCTCGTACCCAGATACAGCGTATGATTTTGACCACACGTGTACTGGATCGTGCATATGGAATCAGGCGTCACTGTGTAACGAATCCGCCCGTCAGAGAAATTTCCGACCGAGGTCTCCCATGTGCCCGCCCAGCCGTTACCTGCATTACGCTCCTCCACGCGGACACTCCCGGGTCCAGCCACTTGGTACGCACGCCCGCTCCCGGTTACAGTCCAATTGCTGACCGTGACGCTGAACTCCGATCGCACATATTCACCCGCCTGCCAATCCGCCGCATAGGTCCAGCGCAACTTACGCACGCTGCCTGTCGGCACGGTATTACCCTCAATGTCCAACAAGTTCCCAAACGGAATCGTCACGCGCCACTTCGTTGGCGATGTCCCTCCCGTGAACGCCTGCGCCTGAGGCGTCCATGTCTCCGTCCGTGCGTCGGAAACGAATCCGTAGACCCCGAGCCGGTTGCTGTTATGCCCGCCCGCGCTCGAACTCAGCGTGAGCCGGATCGTCGTGCCGGTCACGCCTGCGGCAACAGTAGTTGACAACGAATTGATCACCGCTCCCAACGCCGTCGCCGCAGTCGCCAGCGTATCGCTACCACTCACTTGGTAGTTGTACTGCTCGCCGTTCCACGTTAATCCGATGTAGTCACCGCTCGTGATCGACCCGCCCAGTACAAAGTCAGCATACGCCGCCGTGTGCGACCCCTCGATGGCCTCCGCGTGATCCTTGATCTTCACTTTGTAGACTTGCTCGCTCCCGCCCGTCGAAGCCCAAATCCGCAGATAGGGCCAATCCACGGTCGGATAAACCGCCGAGTCCACCAGCATGCAGTTCACCCGGGACTCTTCATACGTCAACGTCAGTCCGCTCAAATCACCATCCGGCAAATTGCGAAACATCGGATGTTCGAACACATTGTCGCGATTCCATTCCACCACCGCCCAATCGAACGCTTGTCGCCATGTGCCCGAAACCGTAAACCCGCTCGCCGAAGCGTAGCTCAACGCCGCAATCGCCGATGGCCTCTCGAAGTAGCACTGCAAATCCTGGTCTGGACGCAGTTTCTCTGGTGCGCTGATCATGTTCTACAACCGGATCGTCACCGTCAGATCGCGTCCGGGCGAATCGCTTCCACCCGTCGGTACCGCTGTGATATCGAGGGACAACACCCCCTGCGCCGGTAGTGGCGCCGATCCGCCTCCATTAAAGACATTCGATGTCGTTGCCCCCGCGGCAATCGTCAACGTGCAGTAAACGCTGCCGTTCACCTTCACCTGCATCTGCAGCGGGCCCCCGGTCGGCGCTTCCGCGACCCTCGCGAATACATCCCTCACCACATGCACGGACTCGGATATCAGCAAAGGCGCGGCGCTCGTCTGCACCGCCAGGTAACCAGGCACCTCCATCGAAAGCTGCCCCCCCGACAATGTCCGCAACCCGAGATCCGACAGGATCGCGTAGGATTGCTGGCCCGCCGCGCTGATCCCCTTGCTATTCGACACAAACAACTCCGCCGCCGCCACCCGTGCACTCACCAACGGTATGGAATGCGCATATTGACCGCTTGCCGCGCTGCCAAAAAAATCGTGCGGAAACGACAGAATATGCGTCACTGCGCTCAAGTGATACACCTTGTCCCCCGCCGCATGGCTCGACGCGAAGGAACCAAGCACCCCGCGCGTCACCTGATACGTGGTCCCGCCACTCTCCACCGCCTGCACCTGCAATATTTCCGCTCCAATCTGAATGTAGGTCCCTGCGCTCGCCGTCCCTACCGCGCTCAAATCCAGGCTGCCCGATCCCGAGGTCAGGCCCACCGTTAGTTGATACCCCGTCGGCGCGCTGAGCTCGTTCCAGTAGTGCAGATTCAAAGTCCCCGTCTCGATACTGCGCGTGTTCGTCAGCGTCGAAAAGCCGATCCCCGTCACCTGCACCATCCCCTTGTTATCCGTGGAAATCCCGAAGCTCGGCGCAGGCGGCGGTCCCGCATCCAACTCGGCGCCGGCGGCCCCGCCGATATACCAGCGACTCACCGGAGCTCCGCCATCCACCTCTTGATCCCGCGTGTTCGCCGCGCGGCCCATCACCTCCACCACCATCCCCGCCCGGTTCGGCACTTCGAAATCCGCCGTCCGCGTATTGCTCAGCACGCCAAAGTGCCAGTTGCCCTCCGTCACGCAGAAAGTACTCGTGCCATCCGGTGTCGTTTCCCACCCCGGGTTAACCGTGAGAGTGGTCGTCGTGTTCGACGCGACTCTTCGCTCCTGCCCTGCACCTGTCCCCTTCGAAATCCAAACGCTCTTCTCCGAATACGAATTTGGCACCATCGACAACGACCCATTGCCAATCGTCGATCCGCCAAATATCGTCGCCACCACCGGCGGCTGAACCTCCTCCCGCCAGTAGAAATTCGCGTGATCGTAGTTCGCGTCCGGAGGCAGCACAAAGCTCGCGACTGCTCCCGCATCGACAAACGTGCTCGACGGGCTTACACTTCCGGCAATCTGTAGCAGCCGCGAAGGATCTCCGCCGCGATACACATTGAACGTGACGGCCTCCGCCGGCAACGCGATCGCGTTCAGTGTCACCTTGATTGTGCTTCCCACCGGCAGCACCGCGCGTGTGAGCAGCGACAGTGACCCCTCGGCCCCGTCAGCGTTGCTCGCCGTGATGCCGTAAAACAGTGTCTGGCCACCAGACAGGGTCCCTCCACTCATCGTCACCGTTGCCGCCAGTGACATCGTAGGTGACGATCCAAACACCCCCGCCGGAGCCTTCGGCGCGGTGAACCCGGCCGACAGCACAGTCAACCCGCCGCCGTCAGCCAACTGAACCGAATGTTCCGCAATGTCGTACTGCGCAATTCCGTCCCCATCGTAGTGCGTGCCTGAGATCGGCCTTGGCAGGACAGCTTTCAGCCCCGGCTGTTGTTGCCCCGAATCTGTTGTCAGGCCGCTCTCCACGTACCACGCGTCATCATGAATCTGCGCTAACAACTGCACGCTGGAAAAGTTCAGGGCGGGCGAAATGGAAAGCACCCGAAACGGTGTCCTGTCCAACCCTTCCTTCAGGTAGGTCAAGGTGATCAAATCGCCGGGCCGCAAGCTCACACCGCGAACGCTGGTGAGAAACTCAGCGTAATAGTTCCCCTGAATCGACTTCCGCAATTGCCGCCGCAGGATGCGCAGCGCCTGATGATAGTTCCCGATCCCCGTCTGCCCAAGCGACGTCTGAATCTCCTGCCCTGTTCGCTCAACGTCGTCCACATCCACCAACGACGCGCTATCGGTCTGGTAGTGATTCAGTTCATCCACAAACTCCAGGCTGCACCGGTTCGGCGTATCCGATGTGCTCCGCGAACTGAACCGGATACTCGGCTCCCCGTTCCCCTTCCTCGCGATGCCGGAGAATCCATGTGTCCCGTCGCCGAATTCATAGGCCGCCCATCCGCCATTTAAGCTGCTGATGCTGTTGCTCCCCTCGGGCTTCGATGACTGCTGTGTTGCCATCCCCGCCTCCGCAACCAACTCCAGCCTTCCGTCGCTGTTGTATCGCAGAAACAACCCGTTCCCCGTGCGAATGCTCCGCAGCACCTCGCCGCTTGTTGTGCGGCTCTGAAGCACGAGGTGACAGCGGTATCGAGGCAGATACGACGTTACCCCCGTGCCATCCACCACACTGATCGTCTGATCGCAGTACTGCGCCACGCTACCAAAACTCGCTACATCGATCTCGCTCAACTGCCATCCGCTGCGTCGCAGAACATCCAACGCCACCCATGCAGGATTTGATGTGAATGTCTCATCCAAGAACGCGCCAGTGTCCGTGAATCGCGGCAGTATCATCCCATCCACCAACGCATCGACGCGTGGCGCCACGCCACTTCGCTGCATCGAATTCGGAAGGTTGAGATACAGATACGCCGTGCTCCCATGCGGCCCGCCGCTCGTCCCTAATTCCGTGGCATAGGCGCCTGTCCGTGCTCCCTGACTCACCAGCCGGAACCACCCGTTGCTGCCGCCGGAACCTTCTGGAATCTCGTAGCCGTTCGCCACCACCTTCTGAACACCCTGTACCGGCCCACCGGCCAGAAGAATCTCGTATTGCGTCGACTTCCCGTCATTCCTCGCGCCGATCACAATCCCTTGCACCCAGCCAGTCCCGTACACGATGGGCACATACTCTGGACCGCTCGCCGCAACCGCCCCGCGCTCGTCCGGAGTGGGCAGCAGTGGCATTCCGCCGAACCGTTTCGTCGACTGCAAGTTCTCGTCCGTGTCCAACATGCCCCTCGCGCTGCAATCCTCCATCGTGTAGCCGCAACTCGCATATGGCGCGCCCCCGCTCAGATTTCCCTCCCCGCCGACTACCCCCGCCGAGTAACCGCACTTGTAGAACGACGAATACTTCCCGTCCGCTCCGTCGCCCTTGCCCGCCGCCCGTTGATCCGCACTCGAAGGAAACAACCACGGGCACCGCCGTTGTACGCGCGTTCCTGGAAGCCAGACCCGCGACATCGCAAGCCGGTTGCTGAAGCCAAGCCGCATCGAAGTCTCGTTGATCTCCTCTACACCGGTGCACGCGCCACGAAACAACACTCTCACCTCGCTCGTGGGCAAATCCGTCACCAGGTCGTAGAACGCAAACCGCGCCGTTAGGCTTGCCCCCTTCCACGACTTCGCGGCTTCTCCCTGCGATAGCGCCGAATCCAGATTGGCAACTGTCACCGTCAGCCGCGTGTTCACGTCCGTCATTCGATCTGTCCCGAACCGCAGATCAAACGCATCATGCCGTAGGATTCGCGCTTCGTATGGCTGCCCGCTATGGCTCAGCTCATGTGTGCTCCAGCGGTACGTCGTCCCGTCTCGCTGCTGGCATTCAAACAACACTACTGGCGTGTCCGTGATTTCCTGCTCTTTAATCTCGTATAGGCTGGGCATGCTCTCCTCGCTAATTCACCGTCATTACCGTCAACCTGACCGAATGCTCTCCCGGTCCCTCGGCCGTCCAACGCAACTCGTCCTCAACAAAGCGGCACCGCGAATACACTCCGCTCCTCGTGCCGGTCTCCTTGTACCTGCTGGCCACCGCGGCAGCCTCCATTTGCACACCGCACAAAACAATCTCACTCAGCGGTGCGAGTTCCACCCCCGCTCGCACCGCGGCCTCTGTGCTCGTGCTCTTACCACTCACTGAAAACCTTGTCCAGACGTTCGCGGAGCTCACTGTCTCGAACCGCAGATCACTCGCAGGCCCCATCATCAGTCGCGGACTGCTCCCGGTTTCCTGCTTTACGTGGGCACTCAGGCAGTACTGATAATTCCCCGGCGTCGCGATCTCCTGGTACATCTGCAAAGCCTGCCCCGTTGGATTCGTCGCCCGCACGCCTGTTGTTCCCCCAAACGGGTCACTCTGTCCGCCAACCAGCACCAGCCCTGCCTGCTTCACCCAGACACTCTGCGAGTAATTCGAGCTATGCGCCAGCAGATTGTCGTTCGGATCCAGAAACGTGAACGTCCGCAGTCGTCCCTCCGTTGCCGCAAACAGCGCATCAACCGAAACCCGCTCCTCTGGAGTGAGCCCCGTCATGGGCAAGGTCCACACCGTAGCGCGAGCCCGCTCATCGCCCATCCGATACACCACACCGCCGGCCGTCTCGACAATGCGCGTGCGATACTGCTGCCCGCGCACGTTCGGGAATTGCGCAATCGCGCCACTGCTCAGTTGTGGAAATGCCAGCATCTTCTTCGCCCCTTGCTCTACACCTTGCTCTTCACGCTTACTTGCAGCACATGCTTCTCGTCATCTGTCTGCATCACCTGCAGCGAGTCGTCAGTTAAATGGCTCGCAGCCACCACGCCGCTCTGCGGATCCTGGAACGGGAACTCGCCTTGACGGCCCGCCTGCTCATCCACAAACGCACTCAACCGTCGCGCCTCATCGCTGCCCAAGGCGGACAACTGCAGTTCCCATTCCTTCTCCGCTCCACGGTGCTGACGGAAGCGTTGCTCGCCTCCGTCCACAAACTTCATCACGTGCGTCTCGAACTTGATCGTTTGGCGCAACGGATACTGCGCCTTTGCGCCGCTATTCAACAATGGAAAATCTGCCATAGCCTACTCCGTCATCACGTCGCGCAGCGGGTGTGAGTCGAGCAGCGCTTTCCGCACCGCCTCGGCGATCTCATTGCTGTGATCCATGAAAGACCTGCTGTCCATCGCATTTACCTGAATCACAACTTCTCTACTCCCGCCACTGTTTCCACTCACTGCTCGTGACATCCCCGTCACTCCGCTGTCCACAGCCTGAAAACCCCCACCGTTGCCGGTCAGGCCGAAGTCGTATTGCACTGGTGTCGCTGATTGATACTTCTGCGGCTTCGCCGCCACTGGCTCGCTCCCGCCGCCGAACAGCCCGCCGATGAAGCTTGCCAGTAGCCCGAGTGGCGAGCCGCTCGCGCCCAACAGGCTCGCCACGCCGGCAGACCCTTTCGTTGCCACGGCACTCGCGACACTGCTTCCCAAGAGCGAGCTGCCAATCCGCAGCGCCGTTGTGGCCGCTCCCGTCGAGCTGGTGCTCCGGCTGCTCGACGTCCCAGTCACCGTTCGGATCAATGACGTCGCACTTACCCCGCTAATCCCACTGCTCCCAGTCACCGCCGATATCAACCGGCCCAGGTAATTCTCGTTTTCGCTCACTTCTCCACTTCCTTTCGCGACTCCCCTTCCAGAACCGCCAATGCCTCAGCCTGCCTGGCGTCCATCTCCTCCAACGAAATCGAATCGCCAACCATCCGCCGCATCCCGTAATAGGCGAGCCAGCCCTCGCTTTCGCTGGTGATCAACGACTTCGGACATTGCACCGTTACAAGGCCCTTCCGTACCCATACCGGACGGTCCCCGGGCCGCGCGTCATATCCCAACAGGGCGCACTTCCGCGCCTTCTCCATGCCTCCGCGACGGCACTCTCCGCACTCCCACCCGGCACGGTTCTCCGCATAAAAGTGGAAGGCGATGATCAGTTTTTTCTTTCTTCGTCCGACAGCCCGAGTTGCCTTTGCACGACGCCCAATATTTCCGCCGTCACTTCCTCCGGACCGCACTCAATCAGCAATTCAGGAGTCGCCTCTTGTCCGTCAATACGCAACCCCGTCACCTCCTGAATCGCCCATTCCAAAACAGCACGGTCCGCCACTTGCCGCTCATACGCCGCCGAGATCCGTTCCGCATCACCGGCGCCCGCATCCAGGCAAGCCGCCCGCTTCGTTAGATCTCCCACCCGGCGCAACAGTTCCAGCCGCCGGCCAAAGGTCATCTTGCGCAACCGCACCGAAACCCCAGCCGCTGACTCCACCTCGTGCACAAAAGTGCTTTCGTGGGTCATCGGCTAACCGAACGCGATGTGCATTTCATCGTCGTTCGCTCCGTGCGCCAGACACCCGTCAAACCGCCACTGCAGCCGCGTCTCCCGATCGTCAAATTCCGGAATTGAAGGAATCACATTCTTCATGAAAATCCCCATCAACTGCCCGGCCTGTTCGCCAAGTTGCAGCATCACTGTAATCGGAGTACGGTCCTTCGCCGCCGTGTAAAGCGCCGTCGTTACGGAATCGTCCTGTCCGTAGAGCGAAAGCTGAATGCTTACCGCGCGTTTCCCCGCGGCAAACCCCTTTGGAATCGCGCTACCGAACTCCCGGTTCCGCATGTCGATGTTGTTGTCCAGAATCACGCTCGCATCCGTGATCGTGAACATCTGGTCCGATCCCGCGCCGATCCACGCCTGCCCCAGATGGCCTGGCACTGGTGCCTCGGCAAAAGCCGCCAGTGCGGGTTCCACCGGATAGTCGCTCAACTGCCCTAACCCCGGATTGAAGCTCGCCGTGTCCACCAGGTCCGCCGCATGCCCGCGAAACTCCATCTCGTGCAGGTCGCCGTTCAAGTCCACCTTCAACCGGTCCACCACTGCACCTGAGACAATCCTCTGCACCGCGGCTTCCGGACTCCAGTAGTCGAACAGACTCACGCTCTTCAGGTTGCTGCCCAACCCGTAGCTCACCGTCGCCCCCATCGGGCTTCCCGCTGATGGTTGAATCGTGAACGGGCTGTTGATGTCCACAGTCTGTGCGTCTACCACCGACGTCACAAACCGTATCTCTCCACCAAACCCGATCGCATCGCCCATGCTCAAGGTGTGCGGCGTCGTAAGCCGTACGCTGGTCGGGCTCAACAGCGCATCCACCGTGCCTCCGCTGAACTGCCGCACCGTCCCGCCCAGCGTCGCCTCCAGCAGCGGACCATACGCCGGCGCATCCCCGGGCGCATTCCGCGCTGTCAGGTAGTTCTTCACCTGAAACGCCGTCGCTCGCCGCAACTGTCCTGCCACCGCATCCACGCTCCGGCTGCCCGTCTTGTCCTTCCGCTTCGGTTGAATATGCTCCTGCCGGACCTGTACGGACGACGCCAGAAAGCGATGGTTGCTCGTGATCGTCGGAATCTCTCCGAACCCGGCTTCCGTGTTCACGTAGTGCCGGTTATTATTGGACGAAATATACCCTGCCATCCTGCTCCTCTCAATTCCCGCTGTAGTCTACTGACAGCGTCACCTTCGCGGTCTGAACATAGTTCTTGCCGCCCTTCTTCGCCGGTTGAAATGTAACTTCATATCCGCCGCCAAAGAACATACCGTCACCCCAATCTCCCCGCTTTGTGTGGAGAACCTGCAGTACTCCCTCCACGTATTTCTGCAGGCTCGCGTTTGTCAGCGCCGCTGTCGACTCGCTCGCCCGCAGTTCCACCGCCAGTTGCGCGTTCCCGGAAAACGGCCGGAACTTCTCCCGTTGCTGATTGCGTAGCTTCTCGCAATACACCGCAATCTCAGCCGGTTTCGCTAGTCCGCCGTCCCCCGCGTCCGCGCTCAGCGCTTGCGTCCGGATCATGATCCCGCCCGCGCTACTCATGTCTGAATCCGTCCGATATGCCGGATCCCCCAGCACCGAACCCACTCCACCGTCTCCCGCCAGCACATTCGCCAGTGCGTTTACCAGGTTCTCCACTAGATAGCCCATGTCACCCTCGCAGTATCCGGTTCAGCACTTTTGTCACATAGTCCAGGCTTTGTCCGTTTCCCGGAGCCTTGCCGTCGCTGCTGATGTTGCCTGTCGATTGCCATGCCTCGCCGGGCGCTACCGGACACCCTCCCTGCAAGGTCATTCCATCCGCCGTCGTTCCTGCATACACATTCCACCCGGCCACGTTGGTTCCGGACCCAAAGCTGATCCGGATGCCCGTCGGTGCACTCGTTGTCAACGTCGCCGTTTCGCTCGCTTCCCCCTCCGCGCCCTCGCTGTTTGTCGCGCTTACGCAGATGAAGTACGCCCCCGCCTCCATGCTCCCGGTCACCATCGTCAAGCTGGGTGTCGCCGGTCTGCTCACGGGCTTCGAGATCCTGCCTACTCCTGCGTCGAAGTTTTCTCGTCTCGCCCGATCCGCCTGATCAACGTAGTTCTTCCACTTCGCCGCGTAGCGTTCCGACATCTGGTTGAAGTACGCGTTCCGGTACAACAGCGACAGAGCAGCGAGGCTCGTCCATCTCCGCAATCGCTCCGTCACCGCCACGTCGGCTAGGGATGGCTCCGGAATCCCCGTCGCCCTCTCCAAAAACAGCTTCAGCTCCGACGCTACTTCCTCTTGAGCCTGTCCGATCACCGCCGCGACGTCCAATCCCTCAACCGTCGCCACCTGGCTCACGTTCTGATCGATCCGCTCCAGGTCTTCTATTCGTGGTGCGCTCTTGTCAATCCACAAGCCCATGGCATTCTCATTTCTCGGATTCTGTCCGGTTGCGCTCGGCCTTGAACTTCCGCAGTTCCTGCTCTGCCAGCACCATTACCTGCACTTGCGGGCCTTGCTGCTTCATCGCCGCCTCATATGCCTCGAGCGCTTCCAGTCGGAACGTGTCCGCCTGCTCCTCGGTGGCCGCCCGCGCCCTCCTTTGCTGAATAAGCATCGCGGCCGTCTCCGCGCTCACTTCCCGCAACATCCCCGGCTTTCCTCCGTCCACCGTCTTCTCGCTCACGATTACGACAAACGGTTCTGTAAAGCCCCGTTGGATCTCCCGGATCTCCCGGTAATATTCACGTAGGTCCATATTCCTCTTCTCCCATCAAGTTCCCGTCAACCATTAGTGATACGGTCCAGGGGACCCTGCTCCCCTCTCGGATACGCAGGGTCCCCGCTGCTCACTAGCTCCGGACGATCACGCCGAAGTTGTTTCGCAGAACCGCGACGCCGTACAGAACGTCAACGGTGAACTGCTGCGCCAAGGTGTTCGGCTGGTAGCTCATCACCACGCGCATGCCGAAGTTGCCCAGTTCGGCGTATTCGGCAATTCCACCCGTGCCGGGCAGAGGCTGCGGCAGGCGGCGAACCGCAAGCCCGATCGCATCTTTCGCGAACGCGATGTTCTGCGTCGTCACCGGCACACTGCCAGTCTTCTGCACAAACTGCGAACGGAAGACATAGAAGTCCTTGATCTTGCCAACCGAACCGTCAACCAACGCCCGCAGACCGGCCTCACCAGCCGTCCGGTATTCACTGAATCGCGCAATCTGGCGAAGCGCCGAGTAGGCATTCGCGTCCACCACCAGGTACTTGGGCTGGCTGGCAGGCACCTTCGCCGAAAACAACACCGTCTCGGCAGAATCCACTGCCGCTTCCGTCAACGCAACGCCGCCCGTGCCCACCGGCGAGTTCGCCGTGAACTGCGAGTACACGTTCAACAAGTCCGTCTCAATCTTTTCCGCCAACGCAACCACGGCCGGTTGCATATACAAGTGCAGAAGGTCCGGCACTGCCAGCACCTTCGTCACATCCGGAATCTGGAACGTCGCTTCCGCGTGGGTGTTCAGCACAATCTGTGCGTTCCCCAACGACGGATTCTGCGTAACCACCGTGCCGCCTTCCGCGATGTTGTTCGCGCTCAGCGACGGCGGAATCGGCACATTCACCGTGTCCCCCGCCTGTGCCAGGCTCGGCTCAAAATCGCGGTTCACCAGGTTCCCCATCACCAGGTTTCCCATCAGCGCCGGTAATGCATCTACCGCAACCAGCTTCACGATGGCGTTCGCCAAATTCGACGAAGTAATCGATGCCATTTGTTCTCTTCTCCTCTTCTTCTTGCGAGTGCTGCCGGGTGGCTGCCTCGTCTTCTTTACCGCTGCAACCCCTGAAGCGCCACTCGCGCCACTTCTTCTCGAATCCGTTCCAATTCCTTCGGATCCATCCCCGGCCGGATCTTTTCAATCTCAAAGTGTCCTTGGCTCGCGTTGCGGGCGTGACTGCTTGTCCCCGAACCGCCGCTCAGCCGCGCTGGTACGAATTCCGGGTTCTCGCTCACAAACTGCGAAACGTATTCCCCGATTCCCAGCGGACCGTTGCTCGTCTGTGCGATCAGCTTTCCCTCTTGCGTCCGTACCACCTCGTCCTTGATCGCCTTGAACGCCAGGTCCAGCTTCACAATCCCGTGCTTCTGCAACTCGCTCCGGATCATCGTCTGCCGTTCGGCCTCCTCGGCCATCGCCCGGCTCTTCCGGTTCTCCTCCACCAACTCGTTCACCCGGCGTTCCAGTTGCTCGCGCCGGCGGCGTTCGTCCGCTAACTCAGTCTTGTAAGCCGGTTCCGATCGCTCCTTCTCCAACGTGTCGTACTCCCGGATCACGTCCCGGATCAGTCCTTTCACCCGGTCTATGTCCTTTGCCGCCAAAGCTTCTAATTCCGTATGTCCTTCCATTCCGCCTCTCCTAGCTCAATGTCTTCAAAAGCGAATCGTCGATTTCGCTGCTGATTCGGTCCTTCACTTCCTGCCGCACGTCGCACAGGTACTTTCCCGTAAGCTTTTTGAATACCTGCACCTTCAACGTCGGCGATTCAATCCCCAGGCTCAGAAGCCGCTCAGCGTCGGCTAAATCGCTCGAGAAGTCGCCAATATCGAAGTCGTCCATCCCGGATACGTCAATGGTCAACTCGTCCTGCCGCGCCTTTTCGATCGCCCGCAGAATCCGCTTTGTGAAGTCCTTGATCGTGTCGCCGTATCCCCGCAGAACTTCCTGCGTGATCCCAAAGTCACGCTGTTTGCTCAATCCGGATTGCCCGTATCCGTTGCTGTTGCTCCCCATCGCCTGGTGAATCAGGTAGCAGACCCGGTATATCTCCTCCTGCAGCCGCGTCAGATTGTCGGCCGCGATCTGGAACACCTTCCCTTCCGGCTCCGTCCACCCAAACCGGTCACCCGGCCCAAGGTTGAGGTAGTAGCTCTCCCCGATGATGTCCTTCCATGGCTTGTCCGTATACACAACCGGCATTGCGAATAGCCCCATGCTCAAGGCATACGCCAGCGCATTCGACTTGTTGAAGTGCACCAATTGAAGCAGCGCCGACTTGTTCACCAGCCACAGGCCTTCGCTGATCTCCAGCTCAAACAGCGGTACGATCTTCTCCGTGTGAAACCCGTGCTCCCCCTCATCCGCCAGTTCCGGCTCCGTCCGCTTGCCGTTGATTTCCGTGCTTCGATATACCCTGTAACGTTCCCGGTCGAAGTAGAGCCAGCGGATCTCCGTTCGCTCCTCATTGCTTTCGAACTCCCGCCGGTGCGCGTTTACCTGTCGCAGCACCACCCACTCAAACTTTCCCCGGTCGTCCCGGCTCCAGTTGATCAGGTCCTGCGCCGTATACCCCGAAAGATACGCCCTCGACAAACCCAGCGCGTCTTCCTCCGCCCTGGTCAATGGCTTCACCGCGGCCCTCGGGAAATCCACCAGAAGGTAGCTCCGCCCGTGGACCAGAGCTGAAACAAACTGCCGTCGCAGCATCGCCGCCAGCGGTGTACCGCCAAAGTCGCAATCGTCAGTAAATGCGGCAAAGAACTCTTTCCCGCGTTTACTCACTCCGTCAAATGCCAGCACTGGTTCGCGCTTGAACAACGTCGCTGCATACCAGTCCACGATCGAGCCGATGTAGTTCTCGTAGAACACTCGAGCCAATCGCTCCATGTAGACATCTAGCGGTTCTTTCTGCCGCCGCTCCAGATACTCGTGTGAGCGCGCCTTCAGCGCCTCCCCGCCGGAATAAAGGTCCGAGTACTTTTGCAGCATCGCCTTCGTCGTCTTGTATTCCGGATGCTCTCTTGTTATGTCCATCGTTTTCTTCCTCGCTCATTCGCTACAAAAGCCTGTTCCCCTGCTCCCCATACTTTTTGGTATTGCCGAACTCGTACCAGATCAGGTAACCAAGTGCATCGCTCAAATGCGTTAACTCCGGGTGCTTCGACTTCTCCAAAGTGAACGTCCCTTTCTGGAACGACACCTCCTCCAGATCCACGATCAACTTCTTGCACTTCTCATCCACCGTCAGTCGTACTTCTCTTGCAGCGTTCAACAGCCGCGCGTTCACTAACTCGATGCGCTCCTTCACTCCCGGATTGCTGCGCAATACTCGCAACTCAACATCGCGCTGTCCCTTCTTCGTAAAGAACTCGCGAATCACCTGGTGATCGCTCTTCCCCGACGTCTGGCCGTGTGCCCCGGAAGCGTCTCCGTAAACATGCACTCCCGACCAGTGCCCCCGGTACCTTCCCCAAAACTCCTCACAAGCCTCAACCGTGGTGGACCGCCGCAACACAATCTCATCCACCACGTGAAGCGCCTCGCCGTCTCGCTGCGCAACCACCGAACACATGGGATCAACGTTGAAGTCCAGCGACCACAAAAGCGGCTGCTCATCATTGATGCCCTTCTTCCGAACATGCGTTCCCTCGTTAAACTTCCGGTATGCTCTGTCTGTTCCCGCTTCTACGTATTCCCCCAGCACTTCCTGCCGGTAGAATTCCTCGCCGTACGTGTTCTTCAACCTCTCGTAGAAATCGGGAACGGCGTCCAGAATATGCCGGTTCTCCTTCGCCTTCGCGAAGGTCACCTTGTAGCTCTCTCCCGCCTGTTTCACGAACCGTCGGTAGACCCAGTCGTACCCCTTCGGCGTCCAGACTCCAAAACCGCAGAGCCGCTTCGCTTTCGGGTCTCGCAGCCGGCCCTCAAGCCGCAGCCAGCCCTCTTCGTGCGTGTAAGTCAGCTCGTCCACCCCAAACCACGCCAGGTTAGTGCCACGAAGCCGTTCGAACTCCTCCAGGGAACGAAACAGGATCACTGACCCTGTGTCCCCCATCCGCAGCACGTTGTCGCCGCGGTTCAGCTCGAACGGAATCTCGTTTTGCTCCAAAATCTCCAGAAAGGCTCGCTGTGTTGAATCCCTCAACATTGGGTACGTCGGTGCCCCTAATAGTCCTGCCCTTCCGGCATTCTGATAGCTCAATCTGATCGCTTCATGGCACAACGCGGCGCTCTTCCCGCTGCCGATTGGCCCGGAAAATCCCTTGAATCTCGCGCTTTCTTGGTGAAACGACTTTTGCGACGGTAATGGGTCATAACGGATTCCTAAGTCACACCGCCCGTGTCCGATTCGTCTACCCATTTCACTTCCACTTCCCGGATGTTCATCCCGTTCCGTTCGTTGAGATACTCCGCCAGCCGCAATACATCGCCGACGGAGACTTTTATCTCCTTGCCGATTTGCCCTTCCACGTAATTAAACAACTTAATTATCAGGTCGTCGCCGTTGATAAGTTCCTGCTCTTCATCGCAGTACTGCAAGTTGTCAGACGATCTTGAGTTTGTCATCTCGCCTTCCCAAGTGGACCCGCTCAAGCTGCTGCCCACTGCTCTCTTTCTGCTTTCAAACTAGCAGACGTCGTCAAGCACCCCACCTCAACTGAAACGGCAAGATATTGAAAAGGAAGGATTAATAAGTTCGAAAATTCTGTGACTGGACTTTCCGTGGTTCCACGCCCCTGCTCAGAACCATGTGAATTGTTGTGTTGCGAGCCGCCCCTGCCACGCCTACGGCAACGCGTACGCGATCAGCTCGTCCGCATAAGTGTCGTTGTACTTATTCCCGCCGCCCGCTGCGATCACCACATACTGTTTTCCAGTACGCTTCCCCTGATACGTCATCGGATTCGCATGCCCACTTGCCGGCAGTCGGGTAATCCACAGCTCTTTCCCCGTGTCCTTGTCGAACGCGCGGAACTTGCTGTCATTCGTGGCTGCGATAAACAATACGCCGCCGGCGGTCACCAGCGATCCCCCAAGATTCGAAGTCCCCGTCTGCGGAATCCCTTTCGCCTTTAACTCATCGAATTCTCCCAACACCGCGCGCCACCGGAATTCTCCCTTGTCCAGGTCAATCGCCGTAAGATGTCCCCACGGCGGCTGCTGGCATGGGTAACGGTTCTTGTCCCAGAATCGGCCGTACGGCGGACCCTGCGTCCGATACGGTATCAGCGAACCCTCCGGCCGCTTCGTCATCCGCGGCATCATGCCGTTGTCGTGCGAGTTGACGTACAGCGTTCGCGTCTCCGGATCGAACGATGCCCCGCCCCAGTTCGTGCCGCCATTCGTTCCCGGAAAGAGAATCGTCGGCTTCTCTCCCACTGGAGTATACAAAGACCCGTACACCGCGCCTTCCACCAACTTCGCACAGAACTCCCGCGACTCCGGCACGATCGTGAGTTCCCCCGGCTTCATGGATTGCCGCGCGAAAGGCGGCGGCTTCACCGGAATCGGTTGCGTGGGAGATGCTGCTTCCCCCGGCGTTGTGCTCGCCGGAACAGGTGTTTCCCTGATCTCGAATAGCGGCTTCCCGCTATACCGGTCAAACAGGAACGTGAACCCCGTCTTCGTCACCTGTGCAACGCTCGCCACCAGTCGGCCGCTACGCATCACGTCCACCAGCACCGGCTGCGCGGGCAGATCATAATCCCAGATGTTGTGATGAACAGTCTGAAAGTGCCATAGCCGCTTGCCCGTCGCGGCGTCCAGCGCCACCAGCGAATCCCCAAACAGATTGTCACCCTTCCGGTCGCCGCCATACATATCCGTGGACGGCGACGTCAATGGCATGTACACAATCCCCCGCGCCTCATCCACACTCATGATCGACCAAACATTCGTGCCGCCACGATCCTTCCAGGAATCCCCCGCCCAGGTGTCATGACCAAACTCCCCCGGCCGTGCCACTGTGTGAAACCGCCAAACCTGCTTACCAGTCAACGCATCAAAGGCGCGCACATCCCCGCTGGGCCCCTGCGGTTCCCCATCGGGCACAATCGACCCGCAGATAACGAGGTTCTTATAGATCGCCGGTGGGGACGTCATTCCGTAGCTCTTCGAATTCGCTGTCACCATCCCCGCCTTGAGATCAACCTTTCCCCCATCACCAAACCCCAGTACAGGCCGGCCCGTTGCCGCATCCAGCGCGTACAACTCGCCGTCCAGCGTCCCGTAGTAGATCCGCTTCTGCTTGCCGTCTGTCCAATAAGCCACCCCGCGCGCGATGAACAGATTGCGCGCGCTCCGCTTGTCCAACTTCGGATCAAATGCCCAAATCTGCTTCCCCGTGTCCCCATCCAAGGCAATGACGCGATGGTACGGCGTAGGGAAGAACAGCACACCGTCCACCATTAACGGTGTTGCTTCAAACGCGGTGCGTACTGGAAATTCCCTGCCGTCGGAAATCTCCCCCGTGTGAAATCGCCACGCCGGTTGCAGCCGCGACACGTTCGAGCGAGTGATCTGCTTGAGCTTAGAGTATTTCTGCCCACCCGCATCACCCGCATAATGGCGCCAATCCTGCGCGCCGAGGACAAGAGGAAGAGCTACCACTGCCAGTCGAATCATATTCCGGCAATGATATCAGGCTGGCTCGCTCGTTTGATCCTGTCAGACTATCGCGCCGTGGACTTGGGCGTCTGCCGGCGGCCCGCATACGGGAACCGCCTCTCCAGTAATCCCCAATCCATCTCCAGCCCAAGCCCTGGTCGGTCCGGCGCCCTTACCGCCCCGTCCTTCTGCACCGGCAACGTCCCCTTCGTGATCTCCTCAAATAGCTCCTCGCTGCCGCCATCCCATTCCTGCGCCAGCAAATTCCTGCATGGTGTCATGGCCGCCACCGAGGCAGCATGCGCAATTGGCCCATACCACATGTGCGGAGCTATCTCTCCCCCATACATCTCAACCAGCGCGCTGATCTTCCGCATCTCCGTGATCCCCCCGCAGTGAATCACATCAGGCTGCAGGATACCCGCCCCCTTCGCCTCCAACAGCGCGCGAAACTCATGCCGGTTCAACAACCCCTCGCCTGCCGCCACCGGCACCGGACTCCGCGCCGCCACCTCGCCCAACATCTGAGGATTCTCCCGTTCCACCGGTTCCTCAATAAACCACGGACGGTACGGCGCCACGGCGTGCGCAAACTCGATTGCGGATCTTACAGAGAATGTTTCAAACATTTCCAGCGCAATCCGAAAATCCGGCCCGCCGGCCTTTCTCACCGCCGCGATGTCCCGTACAGTGTTCCGCGTTCGTTCCTGCTCCGTCGCCGCCCTCGGCAACACCCACTTCACCGCATTCCAACCGTTCCTGCGGCTCCTCTCCACCAACTCCGACCAGCCCGCCTCTGTACGCCCCTTCAGAGAATGATCCCAATGGCTGTAATACACCGGAACCGGCCGATTCTGAGAGGCGCCCAGCAACCGCCACAACGGCTCTCCCAACCGCTTCCCCTCGATATCCCAAAGCGCTATGTCAACCGACGCCAGCGCCGTCATCAATACTGACCCGTCCCGCCAACGCGAGAGATCATGGAAAATGCGATTCCACTGATCCTCGATTCCGGATACTGGTTGATTCACCAGGTGTGGCTCAAGCCACAACACCGCCTGCTCAACGATGTCGACACGATAGGGCAGGGACGCTTCGCCTAGCCCCGTGATTCCCCCATCCGTTTCCACCTCCACGAACAGGTAATCCCTCTTCGCGATCGTGTGCTTCCGCGTGCCGATGCGCCTGATTCGCGGTAAATTCGCCGCACGCGCGGCCACCGCCGCAAGTGCCGTAACGAATCTCCGCCGGTGCATCACCCCGCCTATTTCTTGCCCCAGTTGTCGATCACCTTGGCCGCGTAGTAGTTCACCACTTTGGCCTCATTGCGCGCCACTTCGTAGTAAACCGCCCGCAGCAACTGATCCTTACGGTTGATGAGCTGATCACGAATGCTCTGCTGCACCCGCGGATCGTTCAACTCCCGCTGCCCCGCTGGCTCTTTCGAAATCACCTTCAGAATCCGGTACCCCTCTTCCGACTTCATCGGCTTCGAAATCTGTCCCGCGTTTAGCGACATCACCATCCGTCGCAAGTCCGGATTCGCCTTGTCCAGCGAAGATTCCCCGATAAAACCTAGATCCCCGCCGTTGGCGGCCGTGTTTGGGTCCTCTGAGAAATTCTGCGCCAACATCGCGAAATCCTCTCCCCCGCGAGCACGTGCCTCCAGCAGCAGAATCTTCTTGCGCGCCTGTTCGTCATTCGTCGCCTTGTCGCCCTTCAAGTTCTTCACGTTCGGGTCCGGACGCGGAGTCACCAGAATCTGCGCCAGGTGGACCTGGGGCTCAGGCAAGTGGAAGTTCCCTTTGTTCGTGTTGTAGAAGTCCGTGACTTCCTTCTCCACAATATTGATCTTCGACGTGATTTCCTTGTTGAACAGTTTCTGAATGCTTAGATCTTTGCGCAACTGCGTTTTCAGGTCCTCCACCGTCATATTGCGCGCCTGCATCTGCTTCTGAAACTCTTCCTGCGTGTACGGCGCCTTCAACTCGTTGAACTTCGCGTCCACCTCCGAATCGGTGGCCATCAGGTTCAGCTTCTCCGCGCGCTGCAGCATCATCTCGCCGTCAATCAGCGTCCGTAGCAACTCCAGCTTCTGATACGAAACCTGTTCGTCGTTCGTCTTTTCAGCGGGCTTGTCCGCCATGTTCCCGATCTGGAACTTGTACTGCTTCTCCAAATCGGCATACGTGATCGACCGGCTGTTGACCTTGGCTGCGACATCGGTAGGCGGCGCGTTCTTGCACCCCCAGGGAGCAAGAAGAAATGGACAAAGCAAAGCGCCGAACACGGAGAACTGAACCCTGCGTTTCATGAATCCATGTATTCTAGCGCTTTGCCCGATTCCCGTGTGCGCACCCATTGCGGGACGGACGCCCTCGTCGGCCTTCCTGGAATACGGCGTTACAATGAAGGCGCATGACTACTCGAATCCTCCTCACACTCGTGTGCGGCACTGCGCTCCTCTCGTCCGCCTTCGCCCAAGACGAAGTCCAATGGGACAACAGCGGCAACAGCCTTCTCCAGGGCGCCTACAACTTCCGCCAAGTCGTCTGGCAAGTGGGTGACGAGAATGGCGGGTTGAAGCGCCAGGTGGCGCTCACTGGACGCCTCGAGTTCGACGGTCAGGGAAACTACAATCTCACCGCTCAGGTGGCGGATTCACAGGCGGGAACTGACCTGCGCTCCTTCTCCAAACAGGGCACCTACTCTATTGCCGCCAGTGGCCACGGCTTCCTCAGCAGCACAGTCTTCGATGACGGCAAAGTCTTCGGTTTGGTTTCGCAAGGCATCTTCCTGGGTAGCAGCACAGAGTCTGGTGTCAACGACATCCTGATCGCCGCTCCAGCCGCCTCCCCTGCTTCAACCAACTCGAGCTTCAATGGTCGCTACTGGGCCACTGAAATGAACTTTCCCTCCCTCGACCCCGCTCAGGGCCGCGACGCCCTCTGGCAAATGGACCCGGACGGCAACGGCAGCGTGGGTGCCTTGACCGTTGGCGGCTTTATCGGCGGCCGTGCACGCCGTGTCACGCAGAACATCGCCAGCGCCCCATACTCCTTCAGCAACGGCACTGGAACACTGAGGCTCGGCGGCACTCTCGGCGCCAACACCCTCCTCGCCGGCGACCGCGTCTTCTTCCTCTCCCCCGATGGAAATTTCTTCTTCGGCGGATCGCTCAACGGTTGGAACATGCTTGTCGGAATGAAGGCTCTCCCAGAGAAACCAGCCGCCGAGACCTTCCGCGGCCTCTACTACCAGGTCGGTGCCGACGCCTTTGTCTTCCCTGATGGTGCCGCTGAGTTTCACTCTTATTTCGGTTCGCTTACCGTTGGCGAGGAAGACCAAATCAATCAGGCGCGTTTTTATGTTGGCTTTGACGAATACGCCTACAATTTCAGCTATTCCGACTTCGTTGAATTGGACGACAGTGGGCGATACGAAGACTATCTTGGTTTCCAGAACATCGTCGGCGCCGGTGGTTTGGTGCGCATTGCCTTCGGTCTGCCCTACGAATCGGACGGCAATAACATTGGACTCAGCATCGCGCTCAAGGCGCCCTCTCTCAAAGGCGACGGAGTCTTCCTCGACCCCACAGGCGTTGTCAACGCCGCCAGCGAGATGCCCTTTACCGAGGGCATAGCCCGGGGCGAGATCATTCGGCTGAAGGGTACCGGCCTCGCCGCGGCCACCACCGAGGATGCCACGTTTCCAACCAAGCTCGGCGATGTACAGGTGCTCATCAACGGCCGTCCCTCTCCCATCAAGAAGGTGAGTCCCACGGAAATCGTCGCCATCGTTCCCTACGCCACCAAGGAAGGGATCGCCGCCATTCAGATCGTCAGCGGCGACGCGCAATCGAACGTGATCACGGTTTACGTGAACGCAACTTCCCCCGCTTTCTACACTGCCGATCCTGGCGGCTTGGGCTACGTAAAGGGGATGCACGCCGACGGCAGTCCCATTAGTGAGGACAGCCCCGCCAGGACCGGTGAGAAGATCAGCTTGTTGTTGAACGGCCTCGGCGACGTTACCCCCGAGGTGCTTGAAGGCACGCCCGGTCCGGAAAAAGAACGTAGCAAGGTGGTCGCTGACACCGTGATCTCCATTCGCCTGGACGAAGCCGATGCCACCTTTATTGGCCTCGCACCCAACCTGATCGGGATCTATCAGGCCGACATTTCCGTCGGTGCATCGGCCCGCGAAGGCGATGCCTACCTCAACATCGGAACCGTCGACGCCTACAACAGCCAGGTCTACATGCCAATCGTGCGGGCAACCGCCTCTGAAGCCCGCGAAGCCATCACGCAACAGCCGGTCCAGCGTAAAGGCAACACGCTCCGCCGCCCGTCTGGCTGGCATCCCTCTGGACTCCGTCGTCGCTAAACAAAACGGGCGGGGATCGGCCACGTGCTGATCCCCGCCCGCATTCTGGCTTCTTCCTTCTGGCTTCTGGCTCCTGGCTTCTTCCTTCTTCCTTCTTCCTTCTTCCTTCTGGCTCCTGGCTTCTGGCTTCTGGCTCCTGGCTTCTGGCTCCTGGCTTCTGGCTCCTGGCTTCTGGCTCCTGGCTTCTGGCTCCTGGCTTCTGGCTTCTTCCCTAAAACTCGTACCGCAGGCCAAACTGCATCACACGGGGCGCTCCCAGTTGCCCGCTGTACCGTCCGAACGTACCACCCACAGAGATATCCAACGACGCGCTGTTCACATCGAACCGCGTGGTGTTGGTCAGGTTGAACGTCTCCCAACGGAACTGCACCGAGTGGCTTTCCTTCCAGGGCATCGTGAACCTTTTTGCCAGGCTCGTGTCGACGCTGATGATCCCGTCCCCACGCAGCCCATTCCGCGTTCCAATGCCACCAGGCAACTCGTAGTCAAACGCTTTGATGGCTTCCTTCGGATTGGCGAACATGTTGGGCCCATGCTGAGTGCTTACGGGTGTGCCGGTCCAAAGCGCCCAGTTGTTGTTGTTCCAATTCGTCGGCCAGAGCCCAGTCTCGAACACCGAGACCGGGAACCCGCTCGATAGCCGCCACAACCCCGAAAGCTGCCAGCCGCCGATGAAGTGATTCACAAAACCGGGAACGCTGGAACCGAAACGCTGTCCGCGCCCAAACGGCAGGTTGTACACGCCGAGCATGTTGAACAGGTGGGTGTTGTCGTAGTCCGAAACGCCCTTCATCAAACCCGGCTGCCAGGGGTTCCAGAGTACGCCCGTCGAACTGCCCACGCGTTCCGTGTTCGAGCGGAGGTCCGTGGACTTGGAAAGGGTGTAGTTGAACTGGAGCGTATCGCCGTTGCGGAAGTCCTTGCGCAGGGTCAACTGGCCGCCATGGTAATTACCGTGGCCGACCGAGCTGAACACCGACAAGTACGAGAACTGCGGGCTGTAGAACGCATAGGGTCCGAGGTCCGAGCAACGGTTGCGCGAATCGCAACCACCCTGACCTGCCCCGGTGTCGAGCTGGTAAAGGGCATAGGTCCAATCGTACTGGTTGGCGTTGAACCGGCTGTAGACCACCTGAGTAGCGGTCTGCGTTGCGGTAGCGACCTTCGAGTACAGATTCTCCCAATAGGGGACCTTGGCGACGTTGGCCACCGGCACTCCCGCGTTCACTTGCCGCGCCAGAATAGTGGCTGCCGTGAAGTAGTTCATTCCCGTCTTGGGGTCGACGAGATCAGTCGGCATGGCGGCATCGCGTCGGATCAAGGACCGTCGCGAGAACCGTCCCACATACGATGTCTGCAGGAACCATCCGCCAGGCAGCCGGCGGCTGATGCTGAGATTGGCGTTCATGTTGTAAGGCGACTTCAGAGTATCGTCCAACCCATTCGTGATAGCGAACAGATTCGGATACGTCGCGGGGAACTTCGCCGCCGGCGCGGCCGGAAGCACCCCGGCAGGGATCTGGTCGATCCCGGTGTAGCGTGGGGCGTTCGCAATGGTAGTGGTCGCGGCGGGATTACTCAAGGCATTGGACAACCCAAACGCGGTTGCGTCATACGAACGCATCAGACCGCTGCCGAACAGATCATAAAACATCCCCCACCCGGCGCGGATGGACATGTTGCCCGGACCCCCGGTGATCTTGCTCAAGAAGCCCGAATCCGCCTGAGGAGACCACGCCAGAGAAATGCGCGGAGCGAAGTTGTCCTTGTGGAAAGGATAGAGGTCGCGGCCGCCCTGGCTCTTCGGGATGAAGCTGATGGTGCCTGCTTCCGATTGCGATTTCCCCTGTTGCGCCAGTCCGCCGCGTTTGTCGAACCAGTCCCCGATTGGAATACTGGGTGAAACCTGCTGCCCGTTCGCTTCATAGAAAGGCGGCATCAACGACCACCGGACGCCGGCGGTTACGTTTAACGACCGGGTCAACTTCCAGGTGTCCTGGAGGTAAAGCTCGTATTCCTTGTTCTGATAGGTCCGCAGCACCGGTTCCCCCTGCGCCAGCACGGTCCCATCCACCTTGTAGTTGTACCTAGCGTTGCCCTGCGTCACCAGCCCCATTACGTCAGTCATCGCATAGCGGAACAGCGTGTACTGGCTGGGGGCCATATCCGCCCACGGAGCGTTGAGGTCGGAGCCGGAATTCACCAGCCACGAGGCATTGGCCACCGCCCCCGAAAACGAATTCTGCTGGTTGGTGCGGCGGTTCGAGCTGAAGCGCATGATCGCGCCAAATTGAACGTTGTGGGAGCCTTTGGTCCAGTTCATGTCCCCGCTCAGAGTTTGCACGGGAATAATGGCGGCAAATCCGCGTGAGAGCCCGATAAAGGGGTCCATTCCACGGAGGGTGACGGCTCCGAAGTTCGCGATCCCCGTGGATTCCGAGCCCTGGCGCGTCAAGCCGTAGCGGAAGTTCCCGATCAGGCTTTTCGTGATGATGGATGTCCAGCCGATGCCGAATCCCTTGTTGTTGATCAAGCCCACGCTGTTTGCCGGTTGGCCGTCAAACTGAGGAATGCCCTGCGAGTTGTCGTTTTGGAGGTTCCCGCGCACGAAAAACGTGTTGCGGCCCGCGCTGTCCATGATGTAGTCGATCTTGGTGATGTAGGTGTTGTAGCGGTACGGAGTGGCGGACTTGAAGCGGTGGCCGACAAAGTTGAGCCCGTCGCCGACAGTTGTATCGTTCGGCGTCGGGTATTTCTGCATGTCGCGCAACGCGGCCGCATTGACGCCGCGCGGGTCGAGCCTGGCGGCGATTTCGGCCGGCTGAATCTGGGCCGTCGTGCCATCGCGGCGCACGTACTGCACGATCCCCTGTCGCATAAGCAGCGAAGGAACTGTGCGGACCGCGGTGCCGTCACGAGCGTCCTTGCGGCCTTCGTAGTTGCCGAACATAAAGAGCCTGTTCTTCTTGAGCGGTCCCCCCAGCGAGGCTCCATAGATGTTGCGGATCAGCTTTGGCCGTTCCACGCCGGAGGCATTGTTGAAAAATTCGTTGGCGGTGGTGATTGTGTTGCGGTGATACCAGTACGTCGAGCCATGTAGCTCGTTGGTGCCGCCTTTGGTCACCAATACCACCTGCGCGCCCGACGACCGGCCGCTATCGGCATTCGCGTTCATCGTAGTCACGCGGAACTCCTGCACTGAGTCCGGCGTCATGCGCAACACGCTCGTGAACGCATTGCGATCCATCTGATCGTTAACGTCAATCCCATCCAGCGTTACGTTCGCCTGATCGCTCTTGCCTCCATTCACCGCCCCGTTGCGCGAGTCCGTGTCGCCCTCACCGGTGAACACAACCCCGGGCTGCAAGGCAAGCAGACCGACGATATTGCGGGCATTCAACGGCAACTGCACAATCGGCTTGTTGGCAATCGCGTTGCCAAGTGAAGCGTCCACCGTATTGAGTGTCACAGCTTCCCCCACCACCGAGACGGTCTCGGTAATCAGGCCGACCTCGAGTCTGAAAGGCAGCGTCGCCGGATTGTTCACCAGTAATACCACCGACGTCGTCGCCGTCCGGAACCCGTCAGCCTTCACCGTAACTTTGTAGGTCCCGGGGGCCAACTGCAGAAATGCATAGTAGCCATTGTTGTCGGTTTCCGTCGACCGGTGCAGCGCCGTGGCGCTTTGCTCGATGTCGACAGTAGCTTTGGGAACGACAGCTCCGCTCGTATCGGTAACTACGCCGGAAACTTGGGTCGTTGCTTGTCCCCAGACCATTAGCGGCAACATTAGGGACACGAGTAAGGCAGGAATGCGGTTCATCACAACCTCCACACTAATCACCGCCGCGCGGGACTCGTGGAAGGGGAGTCGTCCTCACGGCAGCAAACGAGATTCTGGGGGGGTCTCACCTAGATCCCCGATTTACGCCAGTATACAACAGAGTGGTCCCCTTGATGCCAACTCGTTAACAGAAGAGTTAACAAAAGGAAAATCTACGTCGCCTTCCCGCCTGTCCACACCCGAACCCCCTGCTCCGGCAACCCCTCCAGCATTTCCCGCATCTTAGACTTTGTTCCAGGATGTCGCCAACCCGGTGCAATCTCCACCATTGGCTCCATCACAAACCGCCGTTCCCCCATCCGTGGGTGAGGAATTGTTAACTCCGGCGTTTCGATGAGGAAACGTCCATAGAACAGTATGTCGATGTCGATGACCCTGGGGCCGTTCTCCATCGTTCGCCTTCGCCCCATCTCCCTCTCAATCGACAGCAGTCGCTTCAACAACACTTGTGGAAGAACATCGGTTTTCCCCTCCACCACCATGTTGAGAAACAACGGTTGCGCGGTCCGGTACATCGGTCTGGTCTCATACACCGACGACAACTTCGTCACCCGCACCCCTGCCGCTCCAATCCGCTCCACCGCTGTTCGAAGATTCGCCGCCCTATCCCCCAGATTCGTCCCCAACGCGAGGTATACAGTCTTCACGGCTCGAATAACGTTGGCTGCGGCGATGCCACCCTCCGCCTCGGAATCCCGAAGTAATCGAACGCCGTCTCCGTCCCCACTCGCCCACGCGGCGTCCGGTCCAGAAACCCCAACTGCATCAGATACGGCTCATACACTTCTTCAATCGTATCCGCCTCTTCATCCACGCTCGCCGCAATCGTCTTCAATCCCACTGGCCCGCCGGCGTACTTATCCAGCACCGTCAGCATGATCTTCTGGTCCACTTCATCCAACCCGAAGCGGTCCACTTCCAACATGTCCAACGCCGTCTTTGCTACCGCCAGATTGATATGCCCCTTCGCCCGAACCTGCGCGTAGTCGCGAACCCGACGCAACAGCCGGTTCGCAATGCGCGGTGTTCCCCGAGCCCTTCGTGCGATCTCCTCCGCGCCCTGATTATCCACTTCCACCTGCAACAGCGACGCTGACCGCACCACAATCCCTCGCAACTCCTCCACATCGTAGTGATTCAGCCGTAGCAGCAATCCAAACCGGCCGCGCATCGGAGCGCTGATCATCCCCATCCGTGTCGTCGCGCCAATAGCCGTGAAATTGGGAACTGGCAGCGAGTGCGTGCGCGCCCCGGGTCCCGTCCCCACCACAATATCGACGCGAAAATCCTCCAGCGCCGAATAGAACATCTCTTCCACGTCCGGCATCAGCCGGTGAATCTCGTCCACAAAAAAGACCTGCCGGTCACGGATGTTGCTCAGCATCCCCGTCAGGTCCAGTTTCTTCTGCAACACCGGGCCTGATGTGAGATCGATCTCCACGCCCAGTTCGTTGGCGATAATCAACGCCAGCGTCGTCTTGCCCAACCCCGGAGGGCCGTACAACAACACGTGATCCATCGCCTCGCCGCGCTGCCGCGCCGCTTCAATCGCTATCGAAAGATTCTCTTTCAGCTTCGTTTGGCCCGTGAAATCGTCCAGCCGCTTCGGCCGCAGAGCGGCTTCAAACTGCTGCTCCCCTTCCTGACGGCTTCCGCTGGCAATGCCCTGCTCACGCATTTCTTCAGGGTACCAGTCCGTTCACTTCGGCCTGCGATAAGCCCACGCGGTCGCAAACACGAAGTAGCTCAGTGTGGCCGCCAGCAGCAGATTGAAAAAGGTCTTCTGGTCGATGCTGCCCCAGAAGAAGCTCAGCGAACTCCACAGCCCAAACAGCAGGCTTGCGATAGCGAGCACAAGGAGAATCATGCCGTCCTCCGCGAAAGGTTCAGGAGCACGTAAGCAATCACCGCAATGAAGTAACCAGGCAGCCACAAGTAGAATAAGTGCAACGGCAGGAAATAGCAGGCCACCAGAGTCCCCACCCAAACCACCAGCACCTTCCGGTTCAGCGCCATTCCCTTGGTCTCCGCCTCATACTGCGGAATCCCGATCATCGGAAACACCCAGTGCTCCACCATCACTACCGCCCCCACCGGCATCAACACCAATCCATAAATCGCCACGTAATCCAGCAGCCGCACAAAGAACACTGGAAAGCACGCCAGCACTGAAGTGATCAGCCCCGTATACAGCGTCAACTTCCATCGCGGCCAGTTCGGGGTCACCGATTGTAGCGCCAGTCCCGCGCGGTAAATCGTCGGATTCGCCGTCGTCCAGCCCGCCGTCATCACGCAAAACACTCCCGCAAGCCCCGCCGCATTGAATGCCATCCTTCCAGGATCGAGCGACCGGTCCACCGCCGCCACCATTAACCCGCTGCAGAGCCAGGCCAGATAATGCCCCGGCAGCACGCCAGTCAGCGTGAACAACCCATAGGACCAGCGTTTCGCGTATCGGAACAATGCCATATCCGACAGCCCGATGTGCATCGCCAGATTCGCAAACCACGCAAAGCAGGCGATCTTCCAGAAGTCGAACTGCTCCTGCCCCTCCACCGGTTTCCCGTTCCAGACCTTCGTCGTCAGCACTTCCCACAGATTGTCCAGATTCGGGTGCACTCCCAGTGCAGGCAACGTCGCAATAGCCCCGGTAACAAAAATCATGAACATCCACGGCGAACAAACCCCCGCAAAACGGCTCAACGCCTCAAACCCCAACACCGCCAGCACCGTGAACATAATCCCAATCGTCAATGTGAGCAGAACCCACGGCACGCTGTTCGGCAGCCAATCATTCAGCGAAGGTGTCGGTATCCCGAACCCCAGTCCGATCGCCGTTGCCGCAACTGAAATCATAGCCCCCGCCAGAATGCAGTACAGCAACGCATTCGCCACGTTGTAGATCAGTGTTAACCCCGGCCCCGCAATCCGGCGCAGATACCAGTACAGCGTCAGCCGCGTTCGAACCGCGATTGGCGCGCACACAAACGTCCAGGACAGTACTGCCATGAAATTCCCAAGCAGCAGTCCCAGCAGCAGGTCCTTCGCATGCACCCCGTGCAGCACAAAGAACGCACCGATCACAAACTCCGTAGCCGCGACATGCTCCCCGGCGAACAGCCCGGCAAACCGTTTCGCCGCCTGCAGACTCTCCTCATGCACTGGCTCGCGATCGAATTCGTTCAGCTCGTCCATGCGAGCAACAAGGCTGGCAATTTGCGAAGACATTCCGCAACATCCTACCACGTTGCGCGCAATCTCTCCGCCAGTTCCAACGCTTCTTCCCGCGTCGCAATCGCCCCCTCCAACTGCGCATCCTCCACCGCCCGCAGCAGCTTCTTGAATGCCGGTCCAGGCACATAGCCCGCCGCAATCAGATCATCCCCGTTCAACAAAGGCCTCGGACGGATCACCTCCTCCGGCATCTCTTCAAACGTCCGCCGCGCCAGTTCATATGTCGTCAAATCGCCCTTGCTGCACAAACAATCTAAACGGTGCAACGCCAGATGTTCCTCAAAATGCGGCGTCCGCAGAAACCGCTTCAATGTACTCGCCTTCATCCGCGGAAGGTCCATAAACCGCATGTGATTTCCCACCAGTTCACCCACACGCTCCGTCATTTCGCTCGAGCACTTCAGCCTTTCCAGGATTTGCCCTGCCAACTCAACACCCTTCTCCACATGCCCGTCAAACCGGATTCGCTCCGCCTCTCGATACGTCCCCGGCTT
>JACQZR010000020.1 GCA_016213775.1 Acidobacteriota bacterium | reverse complement strand
GGCCAGCCGCGGCCAGGATTGGCCGCCCCACATGAGGGCGAATGTGCAAAATCCAGCCGCCGAGAAGAATCTTGGTGCAAATCGCAAGACGGCGCGAGATGTGAATCTATTCTTGCGCCGATCCTAAGCCCAGAGGATATGCGAATCTTCCAGGGGCACGGGGACGTCCGGGTGATGCGGGACAACGCGGGGCGTGAAGTGAGTGGCGGGACGATCGGCCGAAACGTCCGCCTGATAGCAGTAGCCGCCGGTGACGCCGGGCAGTCCCTTGCAGGAGGTCATCGGGATGACGAGCGGGGGAGAGTCGTTTTCTCCGTCGGCGAAGAGCTCCACGCGAACGGCGTCAGAGGGGATATCGTCGAGGTAGACGTGGAGGCGGAAGTGATGGGTGGCATCGTTTGATTCCACGTCGATTTTGGCGAAGCGGATCTCATGCCACTTCTCGGAGAGCAGTTTGCGCCAGCCGGCGATCTGCTCGGCGTGCGCGCCATTGCCGGCGGCGCGGCGCAGATAGGATTCGGCGGCGGGCAGGTAGTAGGATTCGGTGTACTCGCGCACGCTACGGTTGGCGGAGAACTGGGGGGTAAGACGCGCCATGCTTTCGCGCACTTTGGCCACCCATTGGGCGGGAATGCCACTCCAATCGCGGTCGTAGAATGAGGGCACGATTTCGTCTTCGAGGATGCGGTACAGTTGTTCCGCTTCGCGGGTGTCCCAGGAACCGTCATGTTCGGCGCCGTCGCCGATGGCCCAACCTACCTCGGGCGAGTAGGCTTCGGCCCACCAGCCATCCAGTTCGGAGAGATTGAGCGCGCCGTTGACGAGAACCTTCATGCCGCTGGTGCCGCAGGCTTCCCACGGGCGGCGGGGGGTATTGATCCAGACATCCACACCTTGGACAAGGATGGCGGCGAGGTCGAGGTCGTAGTCGCAGAGGAAAACGACGTGCGAACGGATCTCGGGACGACGGACGAAGCGGATCCAGTCGCGAATCATGGCTTGGCCCCATTGGTCGTTGGGATGCGCTTTGCCGGCGACCACGAGTTGCACGGGGCGATTGGGGTTGAGCAGAATACGCGCGAGCCGGTCGGGATCGTGGAGGAGAAGATTGGGCCGTTTGTAAGTAGCGAAGCGGCGGGCGAACCCGAGTGTGAGACTGTTGGGGTCGAGGATGGCCTTCACCATGTCTTCAGCGGCTGAGCCTACTCCCATCGATTGGAACTGAGGAACCAGCCGGTTGCGGACATTGCGCACAAACTGCGCACGCATGCTGCCGCGCATCTCCCAGATCTGCTCGTCAGTGGCGAGGCGGAATTTTTCGGTGAGGTTTTCCTGGGTTCCCCGCCAGCGTCCGCGGCCACAGACCTTGGTCCAAAGGGTGTCGGAATGGACGGCATCCCAAGTGGCCACGTGGACCCCGTTGGTGACATGCTTCACTGGGATTTCGCTCTTCGGCCAGCGGGCAAACAGCGGGCGGAAAATGGCGCGGCTCACTTCGCCGTGGAGCTTACTGACTCCGTTGATGGCGCCGCTGCCACGAATGGCGAGGTAGGCCATATTGAACTGGTCGGATTCGAACTGGCCGAGGGGGAGTAACTGCTCGATGGGGATGCCGAGACTCTGCTGGGCGTACTGATCGAGGTAGCGGCGGATGAGATCGGGCGGGAAGCTGTCGAAGCCCGCTGGGACGGGCGTGTGTGTGGTGAACAGGTTGCCGGCGCGTGTGGCGGTGAGCGAGATGTCGAAGGGCTGGCCGGTGCGGGCGCGGAAGGAGGCGGCGCGTTCGAGCACGGCGAACGCGGCGTGGCCCTCGTTGAGGTGACACACTTCGGGGCGCATACCGAGTTGTTCGATCAAGCGCCAGCCTCCGATGCCGAGGGCGATTTCCTGCTGCAGGCGAAGTTCCTGGCCGCCGCCATAGAGCTCACTGGTGACGCCGCGTTCGGCCGGCGGATTGGCAGGATCGTTCGAATCGAGAAGATAGAGCTTGACGCGGCCAACGCGGGCCTGCCAGGCACGGAGTTGGAGGAAGGAGCCGGCAAAGGGGACGCGGACGCGGACCCATTCTCCGGCATCGTTGCGGACAGGCATGATGGGCAGTTGCGTCGGATCGTTGTAGGGATAGAGAGCGTGTTGGCCGCCCTGTTCGTCGAGGACCTGACGGAAGTAGCCGCGCTGATAGAGCAGTCCGATGCCGATGACGGGGACGCCGAGATCGCTGGCGGATTTGAGCTGGTCGCCGGCAACGTTGCCGAGCCCGCCGGAGTAGATGGGCAACGCCTCGCTGAGGGCATACTCCATGCTGAAGTAAGCAACGGAGGTAAGGCCGGATTTGGCGTGAGTACCTCCAAACCACGTAGGGGACTCGTAAATATTGCGGCGGTAGGCGAGCACGGTTTGCAGGCGGTTTTGGAAATCGGGATCCACGGCTAGTTCGCGCAGGCGGGTTTGCGAGGCGGTTTGCAGAACTACCCAAGGATTCTGGGTAAGGCTCCAGAGTTGAGGGTCGATTTTTCCCCAGATTTCATCGGAGGAGTGGTTCCAGGCCCACTGGAGGTCGAAGGCCAGTTCCACGAGAGAATCGATCTTTTCGCCCTGGGGCCAGAAGGGAGTAGAAGACATTAAGATTCTCCTGAACAACTGACCCGATACGATGGCCCAAGCGAAGCGTCAGGCGAGACGGGACGCATGGGTCGATTCTGAATGCAAAGAACCGTCTTGATTATAACGGTTATTGGATGAGGGGACCTTGTATTTTTTGGGGGTGGAGCGACGCGCCAAATTCGACGGGAACGAAATCGTTGTTGGCGTGGCTTTGTCGTTTCCTCCTGAGTTGCAGCCGAACGGTTGACCTGTAAAATAGCCTTATGGACGAACCGGCCGATTCCTCCGATCCCTCGTCCGCCCAGGGCAGCGAGAGAGGGTCCCGGCTGGATTCATGGAAGGAAGTCGCTGCCTACTTGAATCGTGATGTTCGGACGGTACAGCGCTGGGAGAAGATGGCGGACCTTCCGGTTCGACGCCTGCAAAAGTCCGGACTACGAGCTGTTTTCGCTTATACAAAAGAGCTGGATGACTGGCTGCAACGCCAGGCAGGTTCACCGGAAATAGCGGAAGTTGCCGAGGTGATACCCGGGGCTACCGCCGAAACCGTAATGTCACAGCCTGGTGCGGAGCCGCCAGCAGCAGTCGCGACAACTACCCGCTGGCGTCTCGGAATGGCGGGCGTGGCGATCTTGATGTTTTTGACTGCTGCGATCTACTTGAAATCCCGCGCGCCTGCTGACTGGGGACCCCTGATCGCGCGCCCCATTACTTCTGATCCGGGCTCCGAGCGCGATCCCGACATCTCTCCGGACGGCAAATACGTCGCGTATTCCTATGAGGCTCCGAACCTCAGCATGCGTATCCTTGTTCGTCTCATCGAAGGCTCCGGCAATCCGCGATCCATTACCACCGCGCCAGCGAACGAGTGGAGCCCGGTTTGGTCACCCGATGGAACGAAGATTGCGTTTCTGCGTGGCGACCCAAGCGGCGAGGTGACTCTTCACCTTGTTGCGGCGCTGGGCGGAGAAGACCGCCAGGTGGCAGCCGGCATCCGGCCGCATGCGCGCCGCCGCACGCAGGTGGTAGGCCATCTCCTTGCCTGGATGCCCGACGGAGCCAACGTCATCGTACCGGACCGTACTCAACCGACCCAGGGCAGTCTGTTTCGCATTAACATCGAAACGGGGGAAAGGGTACAACTGACGTATCCCGGGGAGGCGCAATACGACGTCGAGCCGTCACTATCCTCTGATGGTGGCATCCTTCTGTTCAATCGCATCCGGGGCGAGTACCTGAGCGACGTCTTCATCCAGAAACTGGATGCACAAGGGCGTCCGGACGGCCGGCCCCGGCAGCTACCGCCCGCGGGCCAGTGGAACGGGACACCCAGGCTTCTCGAGGACAGAAGGGAATTGCTTGTGTGTGCGGGTAGCCTGCCTCGATTGATATTGTGGCGTCAGCCGCTCGATGGATCAGGCAGTCCCGTCTCTCTTGGCATCATCGGGGATTACGCGGTTCAGTCCGCGGTGCACTTGAGGAGCGGCCGGATGGTCTCCCGCACCTCCCGTTCGCAGGCGGACATTCTCCGTTACGCACTCCGAACCAAAGGCGCGCCCTCCTCCGCACCGGTTGAACCAACCCTTGAAGGCATCCTCGAATCCACCTTTATTGACGTCAACCCCGTCTATTCCCCCGATGGTTCCCGGATCGCATTCATCAGCGACCGCAAAGGACGGCGACAGCTCTGGGTGAGTGACCAGTCCGGCCACAACCCTACGGAGTGGACCCAGACGTTCGAGGTGGATGCGCCGCCCCCTGCCTGGTCCGCTGATGGTTCGAAACTGCTGTTCACCGGCGAAGCACCTTCCGGCGTGAGCCAACTCTATGTCGCTGACCAAAGCACCCGGACTGCCGTTCGCATCAGCGATAATAAACTCGACCACGGCCGCGCTCTCTTCTCGCATGACGGCAAGTACGTCTACTCGGGCGCGGCTGATAAGAGCACATACTCCATCTATCGTCTTCCTGCCACCCCTGGCGCCGGACCGCCCGAGAAGGTTCTTTCCGGCTACACGAATGTGTGCGGCGTGGAACCTAGCGGCAAGGGACTGTACGTCACCCGGCCGAGCGCCCGCGGTCAGGTGGAACTGGAGTTCGCACCGCTCCCCTCCGGGCAGGTGGTCCACCTTGCTACTCTGAACTTCGCCAACGACGCCTGGGTCACCCCTGACGGTGTCTATTATCTAGCCCGGCGCGTCGACCGGCCGCTGGCCCCCGTTACGCTGCACTTCCGCACCCACGCCGGCAGTGACAAGGAGTTGCAGGAGTATTCCAGGTATCCGGGCCGAGGACTCTCCATTTCCCCGGACGGGCGTTACGCGATTACGACACGCGTCGTTCCGCCCATCAGCGATCTGCTGCTGCTGGAAACCTCACGCCGCTGACCGCTTCCCCCCACGGCATAAGACGACACAAAACGACAAATCGTTGAAAACATGCCCTGCCGCTTTTCCGCGCGGGCCGCGCAATCTCATACTTGACCAGGTCAGCCAAGTCGATTTTGCGAAAGGCAGCCAGATGAAAACAATCACCCTGCTTCTGTTTTTGGGAACTGTTCCCGCTGCAAGAGCAGCGACGACCTACCAATTCACGACCTTCACCGGCGCGGTCGTCGATCCCGGCACGACCGCAGTCACGGTAAGCCACGCCGACGACGGCGGAGGAGTCATCGCCTTACCCTTTCCGGTCATCTTCTACGGGAACGTTTATAACAGCGTCAATGTCCTCACGAATGGCAACCTCCAATTTGTGTCGAACAGCGCTTCCCTTAACAATACCACCTTGCCCAGTTCGACCATCAACACGATGATGGCAATCCATTGGGACGATCTCCTGCTACCTAGCACTACTAGTGGCATCCTCACCAAGCTCACGGGAGCAGCAGGCAGCCGCGTCTTCAACATCGAGTGGCGAGGCGGCCGTTTTTCCTCGATCACCGGCATCGATATAGAGATCCAACTGTTTGAGAACCAGACATTTTTCGACTTTATTTATGGAACGGTGACGCCACAGGGCGCCAGCGCCACCGTTGGTGTCCAGTCATCCTTTGCGTCCGGAGACTTCACTCAGTTCTCGTACAACAGCCTGTCGCTCAGCAATGGGCTACGCATCCGGTGGGATGTTGTCCCTACGTCCGTCCCTGAGCCGGCCGGCTTCTGGCTGATCGCGATCGGTGGCCTGGCGTTCGCCGCAAGCCGTCGATTGGCGAGATCGGATACGCGCTCAACACATGAACGAGCGTAACAACCACGGATTCAGCGTTTCGTTCGAGAGTCTCAACGATGCTCTAGGCATAGACTTGGGCATCGTCTCCTATCAGGAACCAGGCGCTCCGTTCCGAATCGATGCGGTGCTGGACGAGTGGCGCATTCCAGCCGGCAGCGCGGACACGGTGCACGTTGCGATCGCTTCCGGGTGCCTCGACGATGCCGATAAAGGCGCCATCCCCATAGCTGGAGAGGTGCTTGCCTTACGACTCGAAGGCGAACGGGTGGAGCCTCTCGATGTCCTCGATTCAGGTCTCAGCGAACTCCAGCGGATTGGCCTTCTCGACGCCGTTGCCACTCATCTGGATGGTTGCGAAGTCCGCTTTGCACTCGTCACAGTCGAGATCGAAAGCCGGCCGGTGACTGGGTTTATGGCGGTTCTACGGGATCGCGGTGTATGCGCCATCCCCGATCCGGGCGCCAAGGCGCAGGATAGCCACTTTGACTCGATCCGCGTGAGGACTGCCTTTGGCACGTTCCATGTTACTGATGCGAACCAGCAAGGCGCTGTAATCCTGCTCCTGGGCCAATGGATCCACGGCTAGTTCGCGCAGGCGGGTTTGCGAGGCGGATTGCAGAACAACCCAGGGATTCCGGGTAAGGCTCCGGAGTTTTGATTATAGCGGTTATTGGATGAGGGTGACCTTGTATTTCTCGAGGGTGGAATCAGCGGTGGCGATGGGAATGGCTTCGGCGATGGCCTGGGCGATGATCATACGATCGAAAGGATCGCGGTGTAGGGGTGGTAGGCGCTCCAAGTCGGACAAGTGGCCGAGCCTGATTGGCAGGAGCAGAATGCGGTTGATTTCGAGCTGGCGGCTTAGATAGGCGACCGTAGGTTGGGGCAGGGGCAGTTTGCCCAGGCCATGCTTGATGAGGATTTCCCAGAAGCTCGCGACGCTCAAGAACAGTTCGTTATCCTCGTTGAGATAGGCCGCCTTGATACGTTTCGAAAGGCGCGGATCGTCAGCTATGGCCCAAAGGAAAATGTGGGTGTCGAGGAGGATCTTCACCGCTCGAACTCAGCCAGGACATTATCAGGCAGAGGTGCGTTGAAGTCGTCGGGGACAACGAAGTCGCCTTTGGCGGTGCCGAGGACGCGGCGCGCGGGCGCGGAGGCCACAGGAGTGAGCCGGACCAGGGGACGGCCGGAGCGCATGATGATCACCTCTTCACCCGACATGGCCTGTTCGAGGAGACGGGAGAGATGTGTCTTGGCTTCGTGAACGTTGACCTGTACGCTCATGAGCTTATTCTAGCATGACTAGATTTCAGACTAACGGTTTAGTCGTCCATTTTCCATTCGCGTTCGAGCATGCGGGTGTATTCGCCGGAAGCGTAGAGGTCGAACTGGAAGTTGCGGCTGCGGATCTCGGTGAAAGCGTTCATTTGCTGGGAGCAGGCGAACATATGGTCCGCGTAGCGGTAGTAGTTGCGGATGAATTCGATGTTGAGGCCGTCACGGAGGGGGATTTCGGTGAAGATGGCATTGAGGCCGAGAGCGCGGGAGAAGATGGCTTTGTAGTCGGCGACGCCCCAGGCTTTGAGTTTTTCGCGGACGTTGTCGGGCGGGTCCTCGACGAGCATGGTGGAGAAGCTTTGGGAGCGGATTCCGGTTCGACGGAGGGAATGGTCGCGCTCGACCACCTCCATGCACTGTTCGATCCAGCGCAGGAGGTCGCGGCCGAGATAGAAGAGCATGCGCAGTTCACAGAAGCGGCCGTCGAGGAGTTTTTGTTCGAGCTCGAGGGCGGTAAGCTCGCCCACCGGCAGCAAGCCCTGCAACATAAGGCTGGCACGAGAGCTTTCCAGGAGCTTGTTAGGCCCGCTTGCATCCGAGAAGGGATGAAGGATCAGCGGCGGTAGCTTCCATGCCTGCTGCGGGGTGATGTAGGTGTGCTCGGTGATCTGGGTCTTCTCCATTGCTCGTCTCTTTGCGCCCTTGTCTTCGCGCCCTTGTCTTCGGCCCTTATCACTCCATCGGCATACGGGGGAAAAACATTAGCACGAGTCCTACTTCCGCTGTTCCAAGGTTACGTCGGCCTGGAGTGTTTGTCCACCGCGAAGGTACCTTACCTTCACGACGTCGCCGGGCTTCCTGGCACGGAGGGCAAACGTATAGTCGTAGAGGTTTTTGATGCCCTTGCCGTCGAACTCGATGAGAATATCTCCGCCTTTGAGGCCGGCCTTGGCGGCGGGGGAACCCTCGCGCACATCGGAGAAACGGACGCCATTGGGGACTTCGGCAAAATCGGGGATACTGCCGAAGTAGGGACCGTAGCCGCCGCCACCGCCGGAGGAACCGGTGGGCATGCGCGGTGCCTCGACTTTGACGTATTGGGGCCGGTCGGGCGCAGCGGCGAGTTGTTCGGCGGCGCCGGCGACAATCCGGAGCACTTTCACGGTTTGGGGGCCATCGATTTTGTCCCAGGTGTCGCTGGGCTTGTGGTAATCGGCATGGAGACCGCTGAAGAAGAAGATGACCGGGACTTGTTTGGCGGTGAAGGAAGTGTGGTCACTGGAACCGTAGCCGGACTTCTCGGCGAGGTCAACCTTAAGATCGGTGCTACTGGCGGCCTTGTCGATGATGGCTTTGAGGTTTGAGCCTGTGCCGGTACCGTTAACGAAAATGCGGCCGTTGGCGGGGCGGCCGATCATATCCATATTGATCATGGCGACTGCCTTGTCGAGGGGGAGCGTGGGATGTTCGGCATAGTAGGCCGAGCCGAGGAGGCCCAGCTCTTCGCCGGCGAAAGAGAGGAAGAGGAGGCCGCGCTTCATCTTTGGACGAGCGCCGAAGTAGCGGGCCAGTTCGAGGAGGCCGGCGCTGCCGGAGGCGTTATCGTCTGCGCCGGGATGGATCTTGCCGATGAGCGAAGGGGCGAGGGAGTGCTGATCGCCGAGGCCGAGGTGATCGTAATGGGCACCGATGATGACGTACTCGTCCGATTCGCCGGGAATCATACCGACGATGTTGCGGACATGCTTCTGGACGTGCTGGACTTCGGTTTCGAGTTCCAGGTGGAAGGAGTCCGGCATGGGGAAGGAGCGCGGTTTCAGGTCCTTGTCGATGTCGAGGGCGAGGGCTTTCAGATCCTTGCCGGCCTCCTTGGCCCAGCGCTCGGCGATTTCGTAGCGGAGGTGGACGAAGGGGATGCCGCTATCGGCGGGACCCTGGGACTGGCCGAACTTCTCGAGCTTGTCGACTTCGTTGGGACGGACAGCCATGTTGTTTACGAGGAGGACTGCTTTTGCGCCCTTTTCGCGAGCGTTGAAGGCTTTGGCCGGCAGTTGGGAATGGCCGGTGTAGGTCTTGCCGTTGAAGACGCTCTTTTCGTCGAATTCCTGGGGTTCATAGCGCAGCAGCACGACGCATTTGCCCTTGACGTCGATGCCCGCGTAGTCGTCGTAGTTGTATTCCTTGGCGGAGATGCCGAAGCCGGCGAATACCACGGGGCAGCTTACTTTGGTGGAGGAGGAGAAGTTGAACGGGACGAAATCGTCTTTGGCCTTGAGGGCCTGCTTGCCGACGAGGAGGCGGTTTTTCGCGCCCATCTGGTTGCGCACGGTGACGTTGAATTCCTGGAAATACGTGTTCTTGACCGGTTTGAGCCCGACGGCTTTGAACTGTTTGGCGATATAGGCGGCGGCCTTCTCGAGGCCTGGGGAACCGGTGGCCCGGCCTTGCAGTTTCTCTGATGCAAGGAACTTGACGTGCCGGACGTAGGTATCGGAATCGAGTTCCTGAGGAGGGACGCGGCTGGAACCGGCGAAGGCGAGCGCAGCGGATAGGAGGAGAGGGATCAACTTCATGTGGGATTCCTATTTCAGACCGGGAATGGGGAGCTTCAATTCGCAACAGGGCTCGTCTTTTTTGGATTCTTCGGGATGCTTTTTGGCGTAGTCGAGCTCATAGTCGATGACGCGCTTCAACTGGTTCCAATCGACGTTGCCGATGAGGCGGCGGCCGTTGACGAACAATGTTGGGGTCGAGTTGATGGTCAGGGACCGGGCGTCGGCGATGGTGGCTTCGATGTCCTTTTCGGGCACCTTGGCATCGATGCACTGTGTGAGCTGAAGGGTGTCGAGGCCTTTGGAATTGGCGAATTCCTGAACCTTGGTCTTGACGTTTTCGAGCGTGACGTTGGCCTGCTGCTCGAAGATCCAATCGTGATATTCCCAGAACATGGGCGCGTTGAGTTTAGCGATGCAGCGGCCGGCGATGGAGGCGGTGCGGGCCCAGGGGTGGATGGCATCAATGGGGAAATCCTTGAAGATCATGCGCGTTTGCGTGGGGAAATCCTTAGTGAGGTTGGTGCGGATGGTCTTGGCGACCTCCTTGCAGTAGGGGCACTGAAAATCGCTGAACACGTAGATGGATACGGGGGCGTTGGCTGGGCCGGCAACGGAGGATGTGCCGGGGGTAAGGTACTTCAACTCGCCGGCGAAGGGACTCTCGCGCACGTCAAATACTTTGCCTTGAACGATTTTTGCGCCGTCCTTGGAAATGAAGAATTCCACGGTCTGCTTAGTGGGTCCGCCGTCGGTAACAAGAACGGAGACCAGGACCATGCCGGGAAGGTCGGACGGTTTGGGGTCTTCCACGATGACCTTCAGCGAATCGGGGAGGAGGAATTGATGGCGGATGTAGGCTTCGAGGGTGGGCTTGTCGAGCGCCGATTTTTGCGGCTTGGCGGGGGCGGCGGGAGGGGCCGCGGGCTTGGGAGCGGCGGGAGCTTTCTTCGTCTGAGCGACAATCCCAGTTGCGGCCGACAGACACACGAAAGCGTAGAGAACAGCTTTGCGCATATGATGATCATTGTAACGTGATGCTGCGTATGATTCCTGGCCTACAACTCGCCGCCCTATTGCTATGGATTGCAACTCCGTACGTTACGGCTGCTCCCCAGCGGGTTGTGTCCACTTCACCCGCAATTACGGAGATTCTGTTTGCATTGGGTCTGGGAGATCACGTGGTAGGGGTGAGCAGCTTTTGCCGCTATCCGGAAGCGGCGCTGAAACTGCCTAAGATCGGAGGGTTCGCGGAGCCAAATGTGGAATACATCCTGCAACTGCGACCCGATCTGGTGATCGTGCAGAAGAACCCGATCCGGCTTACGGAGCGACTGCAGGCGGCGAAGCTCACCGTTGCGGAAGTATCGCCGGATTCCATGGAGGGGGTGCACCGGAGCATACGGCAGATTGCGGCGGCGGCCGGAGTTGCGGGGAAGGGTGAGGAATTGAGTGCATCGCTGCGACGCAAGCTGGAGAAGATTCAGGCGAAGACGGCGGCACTTGGGAAACCGAAGACCGTGTTCATTATCGGCCGGACGGTAGGGACTCTGGATGGGTTGTTCGCGGCGGGAGGTGGATCGTATCTCGCGGAGCTAATTGATGTGGCGGGGGGCGTCAATGTATTTCGCGATTCGGGAGCGGCTTATCCGAAGGTGACCGCTGAGGAGTTGATGGCGCGGAATCCCGAGGTAGTGATTGATATGGGCGATTCGACACATACCGGGGTGATCACGGAAGAGCATCGGGTGGCGGTGGTGAAGTTGTGGAGCAAGTTTGCGATGCTGCGGGCGGTGAAGGACAAGCGGGTCTATGCGGTGGCAGATGACCGGCTGGTGGTGGCGGGTCCGCGGATGGTGGAGGCGGCGCTGGTGCTGGCGCGGATTCTCCATCCGGAGGTTGCCTGGTGAGCGCGGCGGCTTTTCGGCTGGCGGGGTTGGGGTTTGCCTACGATCAATCGGCGGTGTTGCACGATGTTTCGATGGAGTGGCAGGCAGGGGAGTGGGTGGCGATTTGCGGACCGAACGGCGCGGGCAAATCGACACTGTTGACGATCTGCGCGGGGCTACGCGGCGGTTATACGGGGACGTGCGAATTTCAAGGGAGGGGAGTCGGCCGGTGGGCACGGCGGGCGTTTGCGAGGAAAGTGGCGTTTGTGCCGCAGACGCTGCGGGTGGAGTTTCCGTTCTCGGCGGAGCAGGTGGTTTTGATGGGGCGGACCCCGTTTGGGGATGGTCTGTTTGAGGGCGAGGAAGACTTTGCGGTGGCGCGCCGGGCGATGGAACGGTGCGATTGCATGGAACTCGCCAAGCGGGATTTTCGCGAATTGAGCGGCGGCGAGCGGCAACGGGTGGTGCTGGCGGCGGCGCTGGCGCAATCGCCGGAAGCACTGCTGTTGGACGAGCCGGCGGCGTTTCTCGATTTGAAGCATCAGCAGCGGATGCACGGCGTGCTGAGTGAAGTGAAGCGCGAGGGAACGCTGGTGGTGTCGGTGACGCACGATCTGAATCATGCGGCGGTGTATGCGGACAAGGTGGTGCTTCTGGAGGCAGGTAGGGTGCGGGCCTTCGGGACGGCCCGTGAGGTACTGACGCCGGAGCGGATTCGCGAGGTGTTTGCGGTGGAAGCGGAGTTGGTGGCGAGACGTTCCGGGGGCCAATGGATCGCCTATGGGCTCTAAACGGATTGCCGCCGTAGGTCTGCGGGTTCGAGGCAGACGGTTTGGGTCACGGATGAAACGGATGGACGCGGATGGACACGGATAGGGGGCCCGGATTGAATCGATTCGTCTGGGTGCCGTTCCTGTGCCTGGTGGTGCTGGCAGCGACACTGGTGGTAACGCCGTGGATCGGGTCATCGCACGTTACGGCCGCGCGGGTGTTCGCGGGGGTGTCGCCGGACGTGGAGATCTTCTATCAGTTCCGGGTGCCGCGGGTATTGCTGGCGGCGCTGGCCGGTGGGGCACTGGCACTGGCGGGGACATTGTTTCAAGCGTTGCTGCGCGACTCGCTGGCTGATCCGTTCACGCTGGGGATTTCGAGCGGGGCGTCGCTGGGCGCGGTGCTGGCGATTTGCTTTGGGACGCGCGACGGCGGTACGGGGCTTCCGGTGGTGTGGCTGGCCGCGCTGAGCGGGGCAGCACTAGCGTTCCTGCTGGTACTCGGATTGGCGTCGCAAGGCCCGAGGGTGTCGTCGTTCTCGCTGCTGATGGCGGGGGTGACGGTGAACACGATGGCGATTGCGGTGATCCTGCTACTGAAGACGACGGCGTCGAATGCGCAGAGCTTTGCAATCAACCGGTGGCTGATGGGGAGCATCGATTCGCATGAGCCTCCCGCGATCGCGACGCTGGGGGTTGTGGTGCTGGCGGCGGCGGGATACGCGTGGAAGAATGCGCGGGCGTGGAACCTGGTGGCGGCTGGGGAGGAATGGGCCGCGAGCCGGGGGGTGGACACGTCGCGATTCCTGTGGCGGGGGTTCATTTTGGGGTCGGCGGTGGCGGGGTCAGTGGCGGCATTGACTGGTCCGGTGGGATTTCTGGGACTGATCGTGCCGCATGCGCTGCGACTGATGGTGGGGGCGGATCACCGGCTTTTGATCCCGTGTTCGCTGCTGTTGGGAGGTGCCTTTTTGGCGGTGTGCGACACGGCGGCGCGGACGGTGGCGGCACCCAATGATATTCCGGTGGGGGTGGTGACCGCGATGCTCGGGGGACCGTTCTTCCTGTGGCTGTTGAAGGGGCGGCAACAACGGTTCTGGTCATGAAGCGGGCGCTGGGGGCATTGCGATATTTGACGGTGCTGCCGGTGAAGGGCGCGCCACCGGGAGAGTGTGCGGCGCTGTTCCCCTTGTTCGCGGCTGGTTTGGGCTGGGTGGCGGGCTGGTTGTTGGCGCGGTGCGCGCAGTGGGTGGGGGCGTACGCCGGGGCCGCAGTGGTGGTGGCAGCTTGGGCGGCTGTACAAGGTGGACGGGGCGAGCGCGGGACTGCGATGGTGTTCTGGAAATGGACGGCTGCGCTGGCGGTGGTGGTGCGGTGGCATGCGTTGACGCGGTTGGCCACGGTGGGACCGGGAGTGGTGGCGGCGTGCGCGGCGGTGGCCTACGCGTCAATGGTGGTGCAGGCGTATGTGGCGCGTCCGGTGGACAACGCTGGGAGCGATTCCCTGCCCGCCCGGTTATCCCAGGCATCGACGATAACGGCGGCGGTGCTGGGGGTGGCGTTGGTGTGGCTGGCTGGATTCCCTCGAGCGATCGTCATCCTGTGCGTGGCTGCGTTTTTGGCGCAGGTGCTGGTGAGATGGTTCGACAGCAGGGATGGCGGGATGAGCGGGAGCGCGTCATGGGCTTCGGGATGGTTGGTGGAGACGGTGGGACTGGCGGTGGCGAGTCAGGTGTAAGTGGCGTCCGGTGATACCGGATACGGTATCATAATGCGCCACTGTTCGACCATCCAGAGGTCATCAGCGAGGGCAGCAAACGGGTTTGGCTTCGAGTGGGACCCCTGTTTCCTCAGGAGGTCGGCAAGAGCGCAGACACTCGCGTTTGTGCAGTCTCGTCACTAGCGCAAGTGTCTACTGCGGCTTGCGCCGGGAGTAAGCCGTGCTGCATGCCCCAGTCGGGATTCGAACCTGAAAACGAAAGGCTTAACCTTGCGGCTTCTTTGCAGTCCAATGTTCTCAACGTCTTGAAATTTGGCTCCCCAGTCTGGACGCAATTAGAATTTCTGCGGCGTAATGCTCACCTGCTCGAACCGATACAACTCGTTCGTGAACAAGATCATCTGAGCAGAATCGGCGGATGCGTCCAGACTGGCCGCCCAGCTGACGTTGTCAGGGTGTTTCCGTTCCGTACCTGGAATGGTTGGCTTGGGCAATAATAAAATAGGAGCACGGTTATGAGCATGACCATCGAAGTTCCGATTCCGGACGACCTCATCCCTCGGCTTGAGCAGAAGGCTCGAAGCGCGGGGCTCGACCGCGAGCAGTACGTTCGCGCCCTAGTATCCCGGGAATTGGCCGGTCCACGGACCTTCGACGAAATTCTGGGGGGTTTTCGCGAAGAGGTCACGGCTAGTGGCCTATCGGACTCAGAGCTGGATCAACTGTTCGATTCGGCCCGCCAGGACTCGTTCGCCGAACTCGAAAATCCACACCGGGAATAGCAGATGGCTGAACACCGGCCGCGTGTGGTGTTCGACTGCATGATTTTTCTGCAGGCCGCTGCCCGACGGGCAAGTCCATCTGGTGCGTGCTTGGCCTTGGCTGAGCAGGATCTCCTGGAACTCTACGTCAGCCCCGCGATTTTGGCCGAGGTAAATGATGTAATCCGGCGGCCTCAAATCCGCGCCAAATTCCGTCAACTGACCGACGATGTGGTCGTCGAGTTCATCGCCCGGATTGAACAAATCGCCGTCTGCGTGGATGAGGTCGGAACCGGCATCACTCTGGCTCGCGACCCGAAGGACGAACCGTACCTCAATCTGGCCGCCCGCAGTCAGGCCGATTACCTCGTGTCGCGCGACCGTGACCTTCTTGAGGCCGGCGACACCATCACCACGAAGATGCCCAATCTGCGGATCGTCGACCCGGTCGCCTTCTTGATCGCGGTCCGTGCGCAGTTTGGCAACAATTTCTGAGTTCACTCCGGGATGGATTCGAACCCGCGTTATCGGGCGCACCAAGCGAGTTGGCGCAGCACAAGTACAGGACTCGATGAAGTGATATGGCGTCCCCAGCGGGATTCGAACCCGCGTTATCGCCGTGAAAGGGCGGTGTCCTAGGCCGGGCTAGACGATGGGGACGCAGTGAACCAAGGCAGGATCAAACCGGCAGTTTCAGTGTAACACGGGCGCGGCCGGGGGCGCGACTTTCCCGGGTGTTTTCTCAGGGGAAGCCGCGCGCCGCGTGCCGGAAACTGAACTCGATTAGAGGGTCTTGAGGTAGGCGAGAACGTGGTCCTTTTCGTCCTTGCTGAGGATGCTTTCGTAGGCGGGCATTCCGTTGCCACCGGCGTCGATGATGGCTTTGACGTTCGCTTCGTTGACGGGCTTGCCGTTACCGAGCTTGCCCTTCTTGAAAAGCCCCTTGAGGCCGGGACCCATTTTCTTTTCGGTGCTGTCGGCGTTGTGGCAGACGCCGCATTGCTCGAACACTTCCTTCCCCTTCTTTGCATCCCCGGCGAAGAAACCGGAGAGCAGATTGGCTGCGAGCAGACCCGCAACGGCGGCAGGGATCATTTTCTTCAACATGCGCAAGTGATTCCTTTGGTGTGGTGGTAGAGTGGACGATTCCAGTCAGCCTTTATCCAGTCTACTACAGCGCCGAAACCGGCGAGTTGCGCCTCTGGCGGCGTTAGAAGAATGGACGCGGGTGGGCGCCGTAAGGATGCAGCGAATTTGAACCTTGGGGTGGAAATTCGTGGATCGCGTCGCGGGCTGCTACCATCGGATTCGATATACCTATTGCAGAAGGAAGCCAAGCCCCGGAGATCCGGTTGCTGACCGACGAAGGCACAGAATTCTCGCTGTCCAGCCTGAACGGGCAAAGCGTAGTTTTGTACTTCTACCCCAAGGCCAACACACCCGGCTGCACCAAGGAAAGCTGCTCCTTTCGGGATGTCTTTCCGAACCTGCGGAAGGTGAATGCGGTGGTGCTGGGGATTTCGCCGGACGGGCCTGCGGCACAGGTGAAGTTCAGGAAGAAGTATGGCCTGCCGTTCACGCTGCTGTGCGACACGGAGCACGCGGTAGCCGAGGCATATGGGGTTTGGGTGGAGAAGAGCATGTACGGGAAGAAGTACATGGGGATCGAGCGGACGACGTTTGTGATCGGGGAGGATGGGAAGATCGCGAAGGTGTTTCCGAAGGTGAAAGTAGATGGGCACGCGGAAGAGGTTTTGGCGGCGCTTTCGTAGCGAACGGGGGCGGGATTTGGTATATTGAGAATTCGCCAGCCGAAATGCGCCCATAGCTCAGCTGGATAGAGCGTCTGGCTACGAACCAGAAGGTCGGGTGTTCGAATCACTCTGGGCGCACCACTTCCCCGTTCTCCTCCAAAGCCAAACTGACGTCGATCCTTGACGCGAGGGAGAAGACCGCCACGAGGGTAAAAGACCAGGCATTCTTTGGGGTTTGGAAAGACCGTGAGGACCTGTCCGATCCCGCCGCCTTCGCGCGATTCCTGCGGCAACCTCGCCAATTCATGGCCGGCAACGCCAGGAAATCCCGGCCGTCGCGGAAGGCCAAGTGATCTTCGACACGGATGTTATGGTGTGGGCTTCGCGAGGCAACAATAATGCGGCGCGAGCAATCGATGAAGAGGCGCACCGCGCAATCTCCATCGTCAGCCTGATGGAACTCCTGCAAGGCGCGAGATCGAAAACGGAAGCGCGGCGGATCAGACCATTCCTGCGGGATCTGGAGTTCCAGATCCAATCCGGCCTGAAGTCCCGGTAGGGCTGGCCTGGAAAGGCCAGCCGCGGCCAGGATTGGCCGCCCCACACGACGGCGGAATGTACAAACTCCAGAGATCTGGAGTTCCAGATCCTTCAACTGGCGGACGCACTTTCGGCCGATCCGCACTATCGAACTGGTGACGTTCCGGCCTTAGCCGATTTCGTTGGACGATTCCGCTCCACGAACGAGGCTGGTATCCTGGTGGGTTCCATGGCAACCACAGTCTCCCCGCCGAAGCAGGCGCCGCAACATGGCGCGCATTGGAAGCATTTCCGGTGGTACATCTGCGGGTTGCTCTTCTTTGCCACGACGATCAATTACATTGACCGTCAGGTGCTGGGCTTGTTGAAGCCGGTGCTGGAAAAAGAACTCGGCTGGAGCGAGACGGACTACGGATGGATCGTGTTCGCCTTCCAACTCGCCTACGCGTTGATGATGCCGGTGGCGGGCCGCCTGATCGACTGGCTGGGAACGCGTTTAGGCTACGCGCTGGCGGTGATCCTGTGGAGCATCGCCGCCATCCTGCATGCACCGGCGCGGAATGCTTTCGAATTTCAGATCGCGCGATTCGCGCTGGGATTGGGTGAATCGGCGAACTTCCCGGCGGCGATCAAGACAGTGGCGGACTGGTTTCCGCAACGCGAGCGGGCGCTGGCCACTGGGATCTTCAACAGCGGGGCAAATATCGGCGCGGTGTTTGCACCGATTGTTGTTCCGTTCCTGGCGGTGACGGTGGGATGGCGAGCGGCGTTCGTGGTTACGGGTGCAATTGGATTCTTGTGGGTGGTGTTGTGGTGGTGGCTGTTTCGCGAGCCGGAAGAACATCCGAGGGTGTCGCGGGAAGAGTTGCAGCTTATCCGCGGCGACTCGGACAGCGGAGCGAAGGCAGTGAATGTGTCCTACGTTGCGCTGCTGGGTAATCGGGCCGCGTGGGCCTTCATGCTCGGAAAGTTTCTCACCGATCCGGTGTGGTGGTTTTATCTGTTCTGGCTGCCCGGCTTCCTGAACCGCACCTATGGTGTGGATCTGGTGCATCTGGGCTTGCCGCTGGTGGTGGTGTACACGGCAACTTCAGTGGGGTCCATTGGCGGCGGGTGGATCTCGTCGGCGCTACTCAATATCGGCTGGTCGACGAACAAGGCTCGCAAGACGGCGATGTTGATCTGCGCTGTGGCAACCACTGCGGGCGCATTTGTGGCGGTGGCTGGCGGCAATCTATGGCTCGCCGTGGGTTTGGTGAGCGTTGCGGCAGCGGCGCACCAGGGCTGGTCAGCGAACCTTTATACGCTGGTGTCCGACACTTTCCCGCGCTCGATGGTGGGGTCGGTGATCGGGTTCGGCGGAATGGGTGGAGCAGTGGGCGGACTGCTGGTGGCGCCCGCCGTGGGCAAATGGCTTGATCTGTCGAACGGCGCGTACGGGCCACTGTTCGCGGTGGCAGGTGGGATGTATCTGGTGGCCCTGGTGGTGATTCATTTGTTGGTGCCGCGAATTCAGCAGAACAGCGGGACGGTGTAATAAAGCCGGATTGGCTGGCCTGGAAAGGCCAGCCGCGGCCAGGATTGGCCGCCCCACGAGACGACAGAATTGGTGACTCCGGCGATGTTGATCCGCTCGGGGGCGACGACCGCGGATTCAGCAGAACAGCGGGACGATGTGACGGTGGTAGAGGTTTTCGGTCACGTTTTTGGAGATGGGGCCTTCGCATTCCTTGAGCATGCCGAGGTATTTGTCGCCCATCTTGGCGGCCACTTTGTAGCCGACGTGAAGCAGTTGGCGCACGTGTAGATTGAACTGCGGGTTGGACTGATCGTGGCGCAGGGCGGACATGTATTCTTCGCGCGACCAGGTGTTGACGAGGTCCGGTGCGGGGAGTTTTGCGTAATCGATGTCGATGACGGAGGCGTAGGGTTCGCAGAGCGCATCGCGATCGGCATAGGCCTTCGCATAGACGGTCTTGGCGAGAGCGAGACCTTCGCCGCCGGCGTCGGCGAGTCCGATCAATTCTTCCAGCCACGTGGTGCCGGCGGTCTTGACATGAACCCCAGCGCCGGTCCTGGCAACGGCGCTGCGGATGGGGCCGTAGATAGAAAATTTGTCGCTGCCGGAGTGGACGCTGAGCTTGAGGTTCGCGGGCAGTCCGTAGGCTTTGATCACGTGGGCGATTACGGCGAGATCGCTTTCGAACTCCAGCGAGAATTGGGCGACGTCGCCGACGTAATCGACACCCTTGTTGAAGCGGCCGGTGAACTTGGGCGCGATGGTCTGGATGGGGATCTTCTCGTCGGCAATTGCGGCGAGGATAACGAGCAACTCGACGGGGGTTTGGGGCAGATCGGTTTCGTCCATCGACACTTCTGTTACGAAGTTATCGACGCCTTTGCGGGCTTCAATGTGGCGGTAGATGCGGCCGGCTTCCTGGACGGCGAATAAGTACTTGCCGGCGATTTGGAGGATGGAGTCGCGAGTGGTTGTGAAGGCGTCAGCGATGCCGGCGATCTCCAATTTGCCGGTCAATTCGGGATGACGCGCGACGAAGGCGTCGAGGTCCGCGGCGGCAGCGGGGCGTCCAATGAAGTGGGCAACGTCGAGCGTGTAGAAATCACTGGAGTCGAGGAAGCGGTCGACCGTGTCGAGGTTGATGTGATCGGCATCGACGTAGTGGGACTTATCCCAACTAAGGGCAGCCACCGCTTCATTGGCGGCGGCGCGAACACTGGAGGGTTCTGATCCCACGATATTGTGTTCGCGATTCGATTTGTTCCAGACAGGAACGATCTCGACTCCGTTGGCAGCGGCCAGGATGCAGGCGTGAAGTTGTGCCTTGGCCTGATGGGCAAACCTGTCCCCTACGCCAAGAGAGAATTTTTCAATTTGCATGGTAAGCCAACAGTATAGCGACACCGGTGGTGCAACAGAGTTGGTACGATCAGGGGGAAAGCAGGTAGTCATGCAAAGGCGTACATTCCTGGCTGGAGCAGCCGCAACGGCGATGCTTCGCGCAGCCGATCCGTGGGAGCAATTGCCGGCGATCACGAAACGGATTCAAGCTCCCGAATTCCCGAATCGTTATTTTGATGTGGCCCGCTATGGCGCGCGGCCTGATGGCAAGTCGGATAACACGGAGGCTTTCGCGAAAGCGGTGGCGGACTGTGCGAAGGCAGGCGGCGGACGGGTGGTGGTGAAGCCCGGTGAGTACATGACCGGGCCGATTCACTTGAAGAGCAGAGTGAATCTGCATGTGGAGGCGGGGGCGACGCTGCGGTTCATTCGTGATCCGAAGCGTTATCTGCCGCTGGTGTTCACGCGGTGGGAAGGCGTGGAGTGCATGAACTACTCACCCTTCCTCTATGCGTACGAGCAGACGGATATTGCGATCACCGGGCGCGGCGTGCTGGACGGCAACGCGAACTGTGAGTTCTGGTGGCCGTGGAAGGGGCGCACCAACTGCGGCTGGAAGAAGGGGGATGTGAATCAGGCGAAGGCTCGCGAGCAACTGTTGGCGATGGCGGAGAAGGACGCGCCTGTTTCCGAGCGACTGATGGGCGAAGGCGCGTATCTGCGGCCGCAGTTTATCCAGCCGTACAAATGCACGAATGTGCTGGTGGAAGGCGTCACGATACATAATTCGCCGATGTGGGAAATTCATCCGACACTGTGCCGCAACGTCACGGTGCGGAACGTGAAGATCGCGACGCACGGGCCGAACAACGATGGCTGCAATCCGGAGAGTTGCACGGATGTTCTGATTGAAGGCTGCGAGTTCGATACGGGCGACGATTGCATCGCGATCAAGTCGGGGCGCAATCGGGACGGGCGGCGGGTGAACATTCCGACGGAAAACGTGATTGTCCGGAATTGTTCTATGAAGGACGGGCACGGCGGAGTGACGATCGGGAGCGAGATATCCGGCGGCGTGCGCAATGTCTTTGCGGAGAACTGCAAGATGGACAGTCCGAACCTGGACCGCGTGCTGCGATTGAAGACGAATTCCGTGCGCGGCGGGGTGCTGGAACATATCTATATGCGGAACGTCGAGGCGGGGCAAGTGTCGGGGGCGGTGGTCGACATTGACTTTTCGTATGAAGAGGGGAACGCGGGGCAATTCAAGCCAGTGGTGCGCGATGTGGAGTTGCGGAATGTGACGTGCAAGAAGAGTAAATTCGGGTGGACGCTGGTGGGGTACGCGGAGGCGCCCATCCGTGATGTTCGCTTGATCGATTGCGCTTTTGATGGAGTGCTGCAACCTAACGTCGCGCGGCACGTCCAGGAAATGAAGCTGCAGAACGTGAGGGTAAACGGCAAGGCTGTCACGAGCTGATGAAAGTGGAATAATGATCGCATGATGAATCGACGGACATTTCTCCCGGTAATTCCCGCTGCGCTCGCCAACATCCCGGTTTCGGGAGGAGAGGCGTGGAACGATAAGAAGCCCGATGCGTGGACGGACAAAGACATCCAGAAAATCATGTCCAAATCGCCCTGGTCGAAAGAGGTGATGGTGGAGATGCGGATGGGCGGCGGTCAAAAGAGCGGTGGCGGCGGTGGGAGCATGGGGAGCGGCCGTAAAGGTGGTGGTGGTAGTGGTGGCCGTAGCGGGATGGGCGGTGTTGGTGGAATGGGTGGCGGCGGTGGAATGGGTGGCGGTGGTGGAATGGGTGGCGGTGGTGGAATGGGTGGTGGCGGAGACATGGGTGGCGGCGGAGGTGGTGGTGGAATGGGCGGCGGAGTCCCGCAAGTGAAGGCCACCGTGCGCTGGGAAAGCGCGGCCCCAGTGATGGCGGCGATCAAGCGCGAACTGCCTCCGGATTACGCGGACAAGTATCTGATCAGCGTTACAGGGTTGCCGATGATGGGCCGGCGAAATCCTGAAGGTGGGTCGGCGGGACCGAACAAAGCCCTGTTGAACAGGCTGAAGGAAGCGACCGAACTGCAGCGCAAGGGGAAGGATCCAATCCACGCGGCGTCGGTGATGATGTCGCAAGACGGGATGCGGGTTGTGTATGTGTTTGAGAAAGGATCGCAGCCGATTGAGGCCGCGGATAAGGACGTGACGTTCGCTACCAAGATGGGGCAAACCGCCATCAAGGCCAAATTTTCATTAAAGGAAATGATGTACCAGGGCAAGTTGGCGCTGTAGCCTGCTTGGAACCGTTACAATAAGAGTTTATGTCTTTGGGGTCTTTGCGATTTGTGTGCCTCCACGCCGGGGCGTTGCTGGTGTTTGCCGCGACAGGGTTTGGGCAGGACTGGGAGATAGCGCCCACGTTCAGCTTTGAACGGATGTCGCGCAAGGGCCTGGGGACGGTGTCCGCGAGGAACGGAACGGAATCGGACATCAAGTTCACCGACGGGTACGGTGCCGGATTGCGGATCACGAAAAACCACTGGAACTATTACGGGATGGAACTGGGGTACACGCTGAACCGGCCGCGGTTGAACGGGTTCATCACTCCTGAGGAGGGCGATCCGATTCGGCGGCAGGAGCGCGTGATCGTGCATCAGGCCTACTTCTCCATGATCGGGTACATGATGCCGAAGCTGGAACGGTGGCGTCCATACCTGATCGGCGGCGGACAGGGGTTCCTGTACAAGAAGCCGAAGTGGCCGGAGTACGATGACAAATCGACGAAGAACTTCGGAGGGCATGTGGGGATCGGGGTGAAGCTGAAGCTGATGAATCACGCCAACCTGCGGTTGGAGGTGCGCGACTGGATCGGCGGCAAGCCTTACAAGTTTGTGCTTGGCGAGGATACTGGATCGCGGCTGCATCAGTTGGAGGCGTCGCTGGGTTTCGGGATTACTTTTTAGATCTGGCGTGCAGGCCAGTCGTGAGAGTATTCCACTTTGGCGACGCGGAGAGAGTAGGCGGAGTACCATTGCTCGCGTCCGAGGCGCTGTGCTTCGAGGTGTTCGGCGTGCGCGCGCCAGGCACGGATACTTTCGAGATCGCGCCAGTAGGAGATGGTGATGCCGAGGCCGTCACGAACGGATTCGAATCCGAGGAAGCCATCCTGTTGCTGTGCGAGAGTGAACATGCGGTCTCCCATGGCATCGTAGCCGCTATCGCCATCCGTGCGGAGTGACGTGAAGATCACGGCATAATACGGCGGGGGTGGAAGTTTGGCGATGGGGGCATCCATATCTAAAAGGTAAACCGGATGGCGAGTTGCATGCGGCGGGGGAGTCGCGAGGCGGTGTACTGGCCAACGGTTTGTGTAGCGAGCGCGCCGGTGCGGTTGTCGAGGCGGACATTGGCATCGACGCCGCTGAACTGCGTGTGATTGAAGACGTTGTAGGCTTCAAAGCGGAACTGGGCTCGCACTTTCTCAAACGCCCGGAAATCCTTGAACAGCGAGATATCGAAGTTGTTGATGCCTGGGCCGCGGAAGACGTCCTTGGGTGCGTTGCCCATGGTGCCTTGCGCGGGGACCCCGAAGGCATTGACGTTGAAGTGGCGTTCGAAGGATCGCTCGCTCTTGGGAAGGATCGGGTTGGCGATTACGATCGGGCGCGGGGCGTCGGTGGGGGAGCCTGACCAGGTGTTGGTGTTTCCGGTGAGGAACGACAGGGTGACGCCGGCGGGCGCGCCGCTCATCTGGGTGGAGATGCCGGAGATCTGCCAGCCGTCAAACACGGCCTTCTTCGCGAAGTTGAAGCTGTGCATGTCGGGCAGGCGTTTGGCGATCTTTGGGACAGCGTAGATCCAGTGGGCCTTGAGAATATGGGTGCGGTCGAAGCCGGCTTTGCCGTAGTTCCAGATTCTGCGGTCGACTAGGGCGCTGAGTTGCGCGGTGTCGGAGTCGCTGTAGTCCATGGCTTTGGACCATGTCCAGGCGACGCCGCCCTGGAGACCACGGCGGAAGCGGTGATTGACGGTGGTTTGCAGCGAGTGATAGCTGGAGTTGGCGTCGTAGTTGTAATAGTTGATGTTGCCGTAACCGATGTAGGGGCGGAGGTAGCGGACGTCGATGGGGTTGGGCGGATTACTCGGGTCGATGGCGGAGGGTTGCAGCGTGGTGCCTGCTGGGACGGCGTTGAGATTCTTCGATGCGAGCAGGTGGCGGCCGAAGGTGGCGACGTAGGAAGTGTCGAGGACGGTACCCCAGCCGAGGTGCCGTTGAATGCCGAAGCTGAGTTGCATGGAGCGGCCGAGCGTGCGAGCGGAGGAGAGGCCGCTAGTGTTGGAGGGGAACAGGAATCCCTGGGTGTTGGAGAAGGTGTCGAGGTTGCCGTACCAGATCTGCGGGGTGAGTTGATTGGGCGGGTCCAGGTGGAGCGCGTAGCCCCAAAGGTCCTTTTCGTGGATTTCGTAGAAGACGCCGCCTCCTCCACGAATAGCGGTCTTGCCGGTCTTGAAGGGATCCCAGGCGAAGCCGAAGCGAGGGGCGGCTTTGACACCGCTATTGTTGCGGAGGCCGCGGGGGTAGTTGAGATCGGTGAGGAGGTTGACGGTGCCGTTGTAGGGATCACCGGTGCCTGGGGCGATTGCACCGATCAGGGTAATGGGGTAGCGGGTTCCAGTGGTGGGGTCCTGCACAAAGCGGGTGTTGTTGACGCGGACCGGAATCATAAGTCGAATGGCTTTTGCGGGGTCCCAGCGGGAGGGGACGAATCCGGCCTCCTGTCGGCGGAGACTGTAGAAGGGGGTGGACCAGCCGAAGCGGACACCGAATTCGATAGTGAGGCCTCGAGCGATTTTGAAGTTATCCTGGGCGAACCATTCGTACGAAGTCGTTCCTTCGTAGAGCGGGGGACGGTTGTTGGATTCGCTGTAGGTTTTGAAGTTGCCGAGGAGCGCGTTGGCAAAGGGTTGGTTGGCGTCGCCGGGGTTGGTACCGTCAGTGGAGAAGTCGACCGTGCCGGCCCAATTGCCGGACTCGCCTTTGACGGCGCGCCAGCGTTCCCAATAGAAGCCGGCTTTCATGACGTGCTGTCCGCGAGTGCGCGTGAGGATGGCGTCGGAGAAGACAGGCGATTCGGCGCCACGGAGGGGGAAGCGGGCGTTGAAGGAAGTGTTGGGGGCGCTGGTGACACCGCCGAAGGTGGCGTTGGGGACGAGGTTCCACGGGTTGCCTGCGGGGTAGAGTTGCGGGATGTTGACGCCGGCGGTTTTACGATTGAGGCGCTGGAGGTCGGAGTCGTTGAGGGGAGCGCCGTTCTCGGTCCAGCGGACGAGGCGAGCGGAGAGTTCGAGGATGGTGGACGGGCTGAGGATTCGCGTCATGGCGACGACGGGCGCGTGGGTTTGCGAGAGGTAGTGGGCCGGCATCCAACCCCAGTTGGCGTTGCCTGCGGAAACGGCCCAACCTTGCTGGTCTTCGCGCCAGTAGTTGTATTTGATCCAGAGGGTGGTTTTGGGGTCGATGACGTAATCGACACGGGTGGTGTTGGTCCACTTGGGGATGTTGAGGCTTTCCTGCACCTGGTAGTTATATTGATTGCGGGCGATAGCGGCGTTGACGCCGTTGGGCAGCGGGAGGAGTTTCAGGTAGTTTTGTCCGCTGGTGTTGATACGATTGGCGGGGATGATGTTGCCGGGGAATTGGAGTTTGCTGTTGAGCGGGTCGTTGACGCGGGTGAGCGCGCCGTTGCTACCGACGGTGGCCGAGAAATCGCCGGTACGTTCGAGAGCGGTGGGCATGGTGAGGTTTCGGATGGATTGCGGGCGCTTCTCGCGGATGAATTCCTGCGAGGTGAAGAAGAAGAGTTTGCTCTTGCCGCGGTTGAAGCGTCCGATGGAGATGGGGCCACCGATGTTGAAGCCGGGGGTTTGGACCCGGCGCGGCGTGGGGCGGACGCCTTGCCGGTTGTTGAAGAAATTGTTGGCGTTCATCCATTCGTGGCGGTAATACCAGTACGCGGCGCCGTGGTATTTTTGCGAGCCGCTTTTGGTGACGGCCATGATGCTTGCGCCGGGCTTGCGGCCGAATTCGGCCTGATAGACGGAGGTGACAATGCGGACGGCTTGGACGGCGTCCATGCTGACGAAGTTGTTGCCGCCCCCGCCGTTGGTGTTTTCCGTGGATCCGCCGTCGATGGTGATGCTGTTGCCGTTGGAGCGATTGCCGGAGACGTTGTAGGAACTGCCGTTGGAGAAGCCCTGGACTTCGGCCGCGCCAGGGTTGTCGACGACGCCGGGGAGGAGGGCGACGAGGGCGGCGAAGTCACGGTTCATGACGGTGAGGTTTTCGATTTCTTCGGCGGTGATGACGCCGGAACGCTCGCCGCTGGCGATTTGGATGGTTGCGCCGTCGGCGGTGACGGTGACGGATTCGGCGACGTCGCCGACGTCGAGTTTGATGATGGGGACTGTGAGGTTCTCGTTGGGGTTGAGGGCGATATTGGAGGTCTGGTGTTTCTTGAAGCCGGAGTGGGTGACAGTGAGGTTGTAGGAGCCGGAGAGGATACCGTTGAATAGGAAGTTGCCGTTGTCGGCGGTGGCGGTGTCGCGGGCGGCGGAGGTGGTGGTGGAGGTGAGTTTGACGGCGGCTCCGGCGATGGCGCTTCCGCTTTTGTCGGTGATGGTGCCGGCGACGGAGCCGGTGATTTGTTGGGCGGTGAGAGTGGCGGCGGAGAGCGCAAGCGTGGTGAGGAGGCGGGCGGAGTAAGTCATGGTGATCCTCAGTCTGCGAACAGGGTCTCAGCTTATCAGATGTTGTTGGGAAGGAGGCTTACTGC
>JACQZR010000073.1 GCA_016213775.1 Acidobacteriota bacterium | reverse complement strand
GTTCGCGCCCGCTTGGCGCCATAACTTCCATCGGTGCTCAGTCGTCGACGACCGAAGCGATGGTCTCCGGAGCGTTCCCTTCCAACCGGTTGTTCACGAAGATGAACGAGAGTTGCTTCTGACGCTTCGACCGTTCGATCAATTTGCGAATGGCGTCTCGCGCCGGTGGGTTCGGGTCCTGCACATGTAGGTAGGGCTTAAACTTCTGCACCGCTTCCTCGTAGGCGCGTCCGCGCCGCAGTAGCGCCCGCACGAGGGTGAAGTCCGCCGTGTACGCCGCATCAATCGCCATCTGTGATCCCAGTTCCGGCATCCGCGTCCAGGCGTTGAACACGTGGGCCGTGTTGTGGGATCGCAGGCAACCGAAATAATCCGGCCCGAGCAATTCCGGGTTGCGCACTTCCACCGAATAGCGGAACGTTTTCGGGAGCGCATCCAGGAACGCGTCGAGCTGAACCAGGAATGGCGGAGCGCCTTCGAAAGCGCCCTGCGCGAATGCTCCGAATTCGAAAATCAATGCGGCAATGCGCGGCTGGTAGGCTTCCAGCGGCTTGAGGAACGCATCGCCGAAGTACGGCGCGTTGAGGAACATCTCGTTCTCGATGCCGGCTCGCGCTCCGTAGCGGTCGTGTCGAGGGAAGCGCTTCACGGTGATGTCCTCCGGCACTTTCAAGGCGAACCGCAGTCCGCTGGGTGCGCCCGTGAACAGCCGCTGCCAGTAGCCCTCCGTCGGGAACTGATAAAAGGAGAAGTCGCCACAAACGATCGGAAATGTTTTGGCGTACTCGTCCAGGCACTCGGCCTCAAACTTCTTCTGCGAGAACCGGCCGCGCGTGTGGTACCGCTCCCGCGTGTAGATCTGATCCATCCAGCCTTCGTACTTCCAGGAACTGGTTCCGAGGTAGACGCCTTCGCTGGCGAGTTCGGCCAACCGCGGTCTCAGCCGCACGGCAAGTTCGGGCGGCGGCTCTTCAAATAAAGGAAGCATTGACACAAACCCTGGAATAGTGTAAATGTTTATAGTAGCATGCTGACCGATCGCCAACAGGCCATCTACGACTTTATCCTGGAATACCGTCGGGCGAACGGGTGCTCTCCATCCATTCCGGAAATACAGAAGCGCTTTGAGATTCGCAGCCCGAACGGCGTGGCAGGTCATCTGCACGCTCTGGAAGCGAAAGGCTACATTCAGCGCAGCCAGCGTGGCTCGCGCAGCATCGATCCGACCGGCCCACATGCGGCCGAGCGCGGCAACATCATCGACTTTCCGTTGGAGGGCCAGATCGCCGCGGGCTATCCCGAGCAGCAGCAGGCCTCGCGATCCGACACCTTCGTAAGCCTGGACGAGGCTACGCTGGGGTTCCGCCCCAAGGATGGCTGCTTCGCGCTGCGCGTAAGCGGCGAGTCAATGAAGGACGCCGGCATCTTCAGCGGCGACGTGGTAATTGTCGAGCCCACGCCGGACCCGCGGGAGAATCAGATTGTGGTGGCGCTCATTGACGGCGAAAGCACACTCAAACGGCTGGTGCGTGTGAAGGGGAAGTGGTTTCTCAAAGCGGAGAATGCGGCGTTTCCCGAGATGCATCCGCGCGCCGACCTGGTGATTCAGGGCGTCGTGCGCACCGTCGTACGCCGGCTGCAATAGTCTACCTACATGCTCCAACGGTTTTGGTAGCCTAGTATCCGATGCTCGGCCAGTTCGAGGTGCAAGGTTTCCGGTGTTTCCGCGACTTCCGCATTGCAGGTCTCAAGAGGATCAACCTGATTGCGGGGAAGAACGGCGTGGGTAAATCCGCGCTTCTGGAAGCGTTGCGGCTCTATCTGAAGCCCCACACGGAGAGCCTTCTCGACATTCTCGAATGGCGGGATGCGATCGCGCCGGACGATGCGGTTTGGCGCGCGGAAACAATACTGCCACTGTTTCACGACTCGCTTTCTGGCACTCCAGCAATGACACTCCGGGCCGACCGGCTCCTGCAACTGCGCCTCGCCTGGCACCGCCGCGACGACGACGGTACCTGGCAACTCGACACAACGCCGCTGGACTCGTCCCCGCGCGATGCGCAGACGAAGCAGGTCATGCGCTTTGAATACCCGAATGAGTCCCGGCCATACTACTTCCTTCCTCTCGACGGATCCATCGCCATCTCAGAACCTTCTTCCGGCGCCAGGCGAGCCGAACAGGCTTTCCTTCGCTATGCCGGTGCCAAGGATCAACCAGCGATATATCTGCGGAGTGATGCCCTCGATTCCGACGCCATGAGCGACTTGTTCGAACGAATTGTAGCCACCGACATGGAGGATCAGGTTAATTCGATAATTCGTTGGATTGTGCCGGATGCCGAACGCTTACTGACCAAGGGCGCCGGTACTCAGCGCATGTTATTCGTAAAGCGAAATGGTGTTGGCCGTCCGGAGCCGCTGAAGCGTTTCGGGGATGGTGCAATGCGCCTGACAGCCATCGCGCTCGCCCTCACCTGCACACGAAATGGCTTCTGCCTCATCGACGAAATCGAGAATGGCATTCACTACGAACTCTTCGACGATATCTGGGAAAAAATCTCCCTTATGAGCGCTCGGCTCAACGTGCAGGTCTTTGCCACTACCCACAGCAAAGACTGCATCGACGCCTTCGAGCGCGCATATCGTCATCCGGATTTTGATGCCTGCTTCTTCCGGTTGGAGCGTGATGGTGACGCCTTATCCGCGGTACGGCTCGACTACCAGTCCTTCTTCTCTGTCTTCGAAGGCAGCCCCCACGAGGTTCGATGAGCCGGCCGCTTCCCAAGGTTCAAGTCCTCGTCGAAGGTACTGACGATGCCTACCTCGTCAAGCATTCGGTGAAGGCTTCCACCGGTTGGGATCTGCCCATGACCCACTTTGTCCCCGGAAGCGGTGCAAGCGACCTGCTAACCAAGGCCGCCGCCATCAAAGACGCCACCGGCTACGACTGCGTCGCCATCGTCTGCGATGCCGACAGCAACCCCCAACAGCGTTGGCAGGAACTGCGCGATCGCATCGGCGCGACCTTTTTGCCAAACCATCCGGATCCTGCCGGAACTATCGTTCCCTTTGTCCGCAATACAAGACTCGGAGTCTGGATGATGCCCGACAATCTGAATCCTGGCGCATTGGAAAACTTCCTTGCAGCGATTCGCAGTGGCGCCGTGCCGCAACCGGCGCTGTGGAACAAGGCCGGCCAATCCGTTGCAAGCCTGTCCATGCAGGAGCGCCTGTTCGCGCCACAAGATACTCTCAAAGCGCATCTGCGTACATGGTTGGCGTGGCAGAAGGAACCCGGTGCGCCATATGGACTTGCGGTCAGCCTGTCGAGTTTCGACACTGCGCACCCACTCGCGTCGGCATTCTCAGATTGGTTCCGTCGGCTCTGTTCCTGAGGTGTGCAGTAGTCCTCAAACTCGCCGTTCATCTGGTAGCAGCGGAGTCGAGAATTGCTTACGCGCCGCGGACAGTCCAGTTAAGCACCCTCGCGCCATCGCGCACCACCTGTGACTGGCGGGCTGCGCTGAATGTTATAGTGATCCACGTTGGCTCAAAAATAGTTTCCGAATCAAACTAAATGCCCCAATTGAAAATCCCGGGACTGCGCTGGTGGATGATCTCCCTCATCATGCTCGGCGCCATCATCAACTACCTCACCCGTTCCACTCTTTCGGTGGCCGCTCCCACCCTGCTCAAGGAACTGCAAATCGGACCCCAGGAATACTCCTGGATCAGCGCCGCATTCCAGGGCGCCATCATGCTGCAACCCGTCTGCGGCTACGTCCTGGACGTGCTCGGGCTGAAGGTGGGTTATGCCATCTTCGCCATTGCCTGGTCGTTCATCAACATGGCTCACGCTTTTGCGCATAGCTGGCCCGCCTTCGCCGTGCTGCGCGGAGCCTTGGGACTTGCTGAAGGATCGGCCAACCCCGCGGGGATGAAGGCGACGTCGGAATGGTTCCCCGCGAGCGAGCGCGGCTTCGCAGGCGGCATCTACAACATCGGCGCTTCCGTCGGTTCCATGGTGGCGCCTCCATTGGTGACGTGGGCCATCCTCGCTTACAACTGGCAGTTCGCCTTTGTGATCACTGGTGCGCTCGGATTGATATGGGTGCTGCTGTGGCTGCGGTTCTACTACCATCCATCGGTCCACCCCAACCTCAGCCAGGAAGAGCGCACCTATATTGTGAGTGGACAGGAGGCTGCGCTTGGAGTGGCCGCGCGCCCGTCGGTGGCGAAGATCGCGCGGCAGCGGAACTTCTGGGGCATTGCCCTCCCACGCTTTCTCGCAGATCCCACGTGGGGTACGCTCACCGTCTGGTTGCCGCTCTACCTTTTCTCCGTCCGCCACATGGATCTCAAGCAGATTGCCCTCACGGCATGGCTGCCGTTTCTTGCAGCCGACGCCGGCTGCATCTTCGGCGGATACCTCACGCGCCGCTTCCAGCAGCGCGGCCTTACGCTGATCAACGCAAGGCGCGCCACCTTTACCTTCGGCGCGCTGCTGATGTGCGGCGTCGCCTTCGTCGGCACGGTGGAAAGCGTCTATTCGGCCCTGGCGCTGTTGTGTCTGGCCGGCTTCGCGCACCAGACCCTTTCCGTCACGGTCATTACCATGTCGTCCGATCTGTTCCCGCGCAGCGAGGTGGCCACCGTCGCCGGCATGGCGGGCACGTTCGGCAACCTCGGACTGCTGCTGTTTTCCCTGGCCATCGGCGGACTGGTGACCACGGTGGGCTACACGCCGTTCTTCGTCTGTCTGGGAATGCTCGATCTCATCGGCGCAGTGCTCTTGTGGAAGCTGGTCACGGATCCCGAATCGAAAAATGCCTGACATCACCAATCCCATCCTGCCCGGGTTTCATCCCGATCCTTCCATCGTGCGCGTGGACGAGGACTACTATATTGCGACTTCGACGTTTGAGTGGTTCCCCGGCGTTCAGATCCATCATTCTCGCGACCTCGTCCACTGGCGTCTGTTACCGCAACCCCTGCGCCGCCCTTCTCAACTCAACATGCTGGGCGATCCCGATTCCTGCGGTGTTTGGGCGCCTTGTCTCACTCACGCGGACGGCCTGTTCTGGCTGGTCTACACGGACGTCAAGCGCTACGGGCGCACAAGCCAGGCCGGCGCTTCAGGCGCATCCATGCGCGATTTCCATAACTACGTCGTTACTTCACCATCCATCGACGGGGAGTGGTCCGATCCCGTCTATCTGAACGCCAGCGGATTCGATCCGTCGCTGTTCCACGACGACGACGGGCGCAAGTACCTCACCCAGATGCTATGGGACCACCGGGCGGGCCACAACCGGTTCGCCGGGATTCTCCTGCAGGAATACTCGCCTGCGGAGCGCCGACTGATCGGCCCGCGCGAGGTCATCTTTGGCGGCACGGAGATCGGGTTCACCGAAGCCCCACACCTGTACAAGCGCAACGGCTACTACTACCTGCTCACCGCCGAAGGCGGCACCGGCTGGGGACACGCCGTCACGATGGCCCGGTCGCGCAACCTCCACGGGCCTTACGAACTCCATCCCGCCAAGTACATCCTCACTTCGCGAGGCTTTCCGGAGGCTGCGCTCCAGCGCGCCGGTCATGCCGATCTGGTCGATACGCCAGGCGGCGAAACCTACCTCGTCCATCTCTGCGGACGCCCGCTGCCCGGTCGCGGACGCTGCACTCTCGGGCGTGAAACGGCGATTCAGCTCATGACGTGGAAGGACGACGGCTGGCTCTACCACGCTTCCGGAACAGCGTCTCCCAGCCTCACCGTGCCTGCGCCTTCGCTTACGCCTCACCCGTGGCCCGAGCTGGCGCAGCGTGTGACCTTTGATACCCCTACGCTGCCGTTCGAGTTTCAATGGCTGCGCTCGCCCTATCCGGCTGAACTGTTCAGCGTGACGGAACGTCCGGGCTATCTGCGGCTGTTCGGCCGCGAGACCATCGGCAGCCTGTTCCGCCAGTCGCTTGTCGCGCGGCGGCAGCAATCGCACCGTTGTTCCGTCCAGACCCTGATGGAGTTTGAGCCGCAACACTACCAGCAGATGGCGGGGCTTGTCTGCTATTACAACTCCTCCAAGTTCCACTACCTCTACGTCACTCGCGACGAACTCAATGGTAAGCACGTGCGCGTGATGTCGGCGCTGCCCGATCAACCTTCGGCGGATGCCTTCACCACCCCCATTCCGGTTGCCTTTGACGGGCCGCTGGAACTTCGTGCGGACATCCGGTACGACGCTCTTCGCTTTGCCTACCGGAGTCCCGGCGGCGAATGGCAATGGATCGCGCAGGTCTTCGATGCCAGCATTCTCTCCGATGAAGCGTCCGCTCCAGGTCTACCGAACTTCACCGGCGCCTTTGCCGGCATGGCCTGCCAGGATATGTCCGGATCCGGTCACCCCGCGGATTTCGCCTGGTTCGACTATCTTCCAAAGTAACCGCTCACTTCCACAATCACGTGTGTCTGGCGATAGGGGTAGATGTTGACCGAACCGTTGGTCCCGGCTGGAACGATGGCCGAGTTGGTGACGGTCTGGCCCTGGAACGCGTTCAGGATGGACGTGTTCGGCTGCGGCTGGCCTGTTGGGTAGGCTGTGATAACCGGCATCGGATTGCCGGCGGGTAGGGCCGTCAGGTGGAGCGCGTACGCCTGCGACGGTGCTGCGGGCAGAGTAGCCGGGCCTTTCAGTTAGCGGGCGGCGACAATGCCGCGAACCGCCCATGCTCGCGAGGGCAACGAGAAGGGCTGATCGGGCCGCGGCAGTTCCAATCGCCGTTGTACCTCCGCGCGCAACTTCTCACGGTTACCGGCGTCGAGCTTGCGGACGTACGACCCTGCCGGTCCCTGACCCAGAAGGAAGGGCTCCCAGTAGTCGGCGAATGAGGCAAAGCGCATGCTGAAATCGAGCGGGCGTTGCGTCACCTGAGTCAGCTTATGCCGCTTCCAAAGTGCTTCCAACTCGGTGTCGCGGCACAGCGGCATGTGGCGCTCGTCGAGCTTGCTGGCCGTGGCGTCCACCGCCACGGCGGCATCCCAAAAACTACGCAGCATGCGCATTCCAACCCCATAGTCCCAAACGGCAGCGGCAATGCAACCGCCGGGTTTGGCGACGCGGATCAGTTCGGTGAGTGCTTTGTTGCGGTCGGGGATGAAATTGAAGACAAGCAGCGAGAGACAGGATTGGAAGGTGCCAGCGGCGAACCGCAGTGCTTGTGCGTCGCCCACTTCAAAGCGCACTCGGACGGGGTATGCGTTCCTGCTGTTGGCGAAGGCAACGTACTCTTGCGAAGGATCAATGCCCAACAGCTCGCATTGTGTGCGCTTCCTTGCAACGGAATCGGTGAGCGCGCCTGTGCCGGAACCAACATCGAGCACCCGGCCGGTGTCCGGGATGCCGGCGAAATCTACCAGCAGGGGCGCCAATTGGCGGCTCCAGCGTCCCATAAAGCGCTCGTACGCCTCTGCATCCCCGAACATGGTTGGCCTCCGGTCCTGCCCAGTGAGCGGCGACGCTAAAGCGGCGGCAATAAATCGTCGGCGCGGAATCATTCCTTGAGTCTAACTCGGACTTTGGCCACATGCCCGTGCATGCTACACTCTGCTGCGATGTCGTCGTCAATGGTGGAAGTGGAGATCAAGTTGCCGTTGCGCAGGCTGCGAAGCATGCGGGCGCGGCTACGGCGTATTGGGTTTCGTTCGAGGCACTGTCGCGAGTACGAGTCGAATACGCTCCTCGACACGGAGGATGGGAGACTGCGCGCGGCAGGACAGATCCTGCGCTTGCGCGAATTCGGGCCATCGTACGTGGTGACCTTCAAGGGCCGGGGTGCGGAAGGACGGCACAAAGTCCGCGAGGAAGTGGAGTTTCAGGTGAACGATCTGGCGGCAGTGGGGCGGGTATTCGAACGGTTGGGTTTCACGCCGGCCTTTCGATATGAGAAGTTCCGGACTGAATTTGCCGATGGGGATGGGGTGGCCACGGTGGACGAAACGCCGATTGGGAACTACCTGGAATTGGAAGGCGAGCCGGGATGGATTGACCGTACGGCCGCGGCGCTTGGGTACACGGAAGGGGACTACCTAACGAAGAGCTACGGGCGGTTATACCTGGACTATTGCGAGGGCATAGGAGTGAACCCTACCCATATGGTATTCAGCATGAAGCCTGATGGGACTTCCGATAAATCACCTTAGTACCCATTTTTTTCATTGCCATGATGAGCGATTCGATGTTATCCAATAAGTGAGCCATATCAGGTTGGCTCGATATGTTTGTCAGCCTTACCATCATCGGATTCTCGCTTCTGCTGTTCCTTTACTGGTTCCGCTACACCTGCCTTCTGATCTTGAGCACCAGAACTACGAAGGACTACACCGCACAGGTGGCGAAAGCGAACCAATTAGAATTTCCGCTGATCCAGGCCCATCTGCGCGATGTGGCCGGGGCTGCCGACCAGGGCAGTCTGGAAGCGCTGCGGCACTCGCTGGAACGGGACTACCGGCTGTTGACTGGTCTGTTGTCGCATGCGGCCCAGTTCCAGGTTGGCGGGCTCTCCGCCGAGCAGCGCATGTTGATGGTGGACTACCAGGCTATGCGCTTGTGGTACCGGGTTTCGATGCGCTTCGCCAAGGGTAGCAACGCAAGGAACGCGCTCGAAGAGATGGCCGACATTGTTGCTCACTTCGCGAACGCGATGGGAGAACGTTCGGTATCTGCCAGCCGCGCGTAGCCGAGCCTTTGGGTTCCAGGTCCAGGTTCCCGCCTGGCTTCAAAATGTTACCTTCAAAAAATGGCCGCAACTGCCCTCTCTGAAACGCGCGAACGATTTCGCAGCAGACGTACCGCCCATTTCACCGAATCCGTCATCCGCGAGATGACCCGGCATGCACTGAACCATAACGCCGTCAACCTCGCGCAGGGTTTTCCCGATTTCCCCGCTCCCTCTGTCCTGAAGGACGCTGCCGTCGCCGCCATCAACGCCGAGTTCAATCAATACCCCATCACGTGGGGAGCGAAGCCGTTCCGAGAGGCCATCGCCGCCAAGTACGCGCGCACCTATGGACTGTCGATCGACCCCGAGCGCGAGATCACGGTTTGCTGCGGGGCAACAGAAGGGATGATCGCCTCGCTGCTGGCGGTGACGAACCCGGGCGATGAGGTCATCGTGTTTGAGCCCTACTACGAGAACTACGGGCCGGACACGGAACTCTGCTCCGCCACGCGGCGCATCGTTCCTCTGCGCGCTCCCGATTGGACCTTCGATCCCGACGAGCTGCGCAAGACTTTCACCAGCCGCACCAAAGCCGTGATCGTGACGAGCCCGAACAATCCAACCGGTCGCGTGTTCACCCGGCAGGAGCTCGAATACATCGCAGGCCTGTGCCAGGAATTCGATGCGCTCTGCATCACCGACGAGATCTACGAACACATCCTCTATGATGGTGCGACCCATACGCCGATTCTTGCGATCCCCGGGATGAGGCAGCGCGGGATTCTGGTGAACTCGATGAGCAAGACGTACTCAGTCACGGGCTGGCGCGTGGGCTGGGTGCTGGCCGCTCCGGACCTTACGGACACGATTCGCAAGGTGCACGATTTTCTCACGGTGGGGGCGGCCCATCCAATGCAGATTGCCGGTGTCACCGCGCTCGGCCTGCCGGATTCCTACTACCACAAGCTCGCCGCCGATTATCAGCAGCGCCGCGACCATCTGCTGGGTGTGCTCGAGGAAACCGGTTTCCGGCCGTTCCGCCCGTATGGCGCTTACTACATCATGGCGGACATTTCAAACTTCGGTTTCCAGGACGACACCGCCTTCGCGATGCATATGCTCGAGAAGGCGGGGGTGGCGGCGGTGCCAGGTTCCAGCTTCTTCTCGAACCCGAATGATGGGAATCAGATTATCCGATTCTGCTTCTGCAAGAAACCGGAGACCTTGGAAGCGGCCCGCCAGCGGCTGCACCTGTTGAAGGCCTAATCGGACTGGCCGAACCGCACGACAACAAACAATCCGCACAGCACCAGCGCCGTGGCCGCGAACAACGTGGGCAGCAGCGCCTCGCCAAATATCCAGTTGCTCAGCGCAATGCCGCAAATCGGCACGAGAAAGGAAAACATCGAGAGCGTCCCGGCGGAATGCTTCTTGAGCAGCTTCGCCCAGACAATGAAGCAAAGCCCCGCCACCACAAAGCCCTGATAGCAGATCGCGAACACCGGTTGCCAACTGAGTGGGGCGAGGCTCATGGGCTCGCTCACCATGGCGATCACCAGGAACAGAGGAACCGAGAGCAGCATCTGCCAGGTGACCGAGCGGACAGGGTCGATGGTCTGCACGAGCCAGCGGGTGTATACCTGGCGAATGCCTAGCAGAACAGAGGAAGCGACGATGAGGCAGTTGCCCAGCAGTGGGCGCGGCGCCAGCGCTTTGTCCGGCTTGCCTAGAGCCAGCCACACAATCCCGGCCACCGCGAGAACCAGGCCGAGCGCGCGGATGGGAGTGATGGATTCCTCATGGATGATGCCTTTCCAGTAATGCGCGGCCATGTGCGCCGTGATGTTCACAAAGATCGGGTAGCCGTTCAGCAAGACCACCGCGTACGCAGGCGAGGTGAGTGCCGAGCCCGAATTCAGCAGTGCGATCTGGATGGTGAACAGCACCCCCAACACGACCAGGGGCTTGGTCTCGCCGGGCGCGGGGCGGATGCTGACCCCTTGCGTCCAGGCCCACGCCGATACGAAGGTCACTCCGGCCAGCATGCGCCAGAAGGCGCTCCACAGTGGGGGGACGGTGTCGACACCGACGCGAATGGAGACGACGTTGCCTCCCCAAAGCGCGGAGATCACCAGCGCAATCAGAATGGTGGATAGACCGATGGGTTGCAGCGATCGGGAAGGCAATCAGCGCCCCAGGTTCCGGTATAGCTTGACGTTGGTTGTGGCGGACCCGATGCAGGCGACATCAACTCGGCGGTCCCCATCGAAATCGGCTATTGCGCAACCTGACGCCGCGATGCCGCCGCCATCAACATTGTGCCGCTGCCATTTACCTTTGGAATCGGCCTGGTAGTAGAAGACGCTTCGACCTTTGCCGCGGAAGCCGGCAATCACTTCATCCCGGCCATCGCCATCAAGATCGGCGACGTGGAGGGTGTGGGCCTCGGATTCGAAATTGTCGATCACGTCCCGCCGCAGCAGCTTGCCTCGCCGCAGGTAGACCGAGATCTGATTGCCATGCCACGGGTCAACACTTGCGAGGAAACGCCTTTGCACCAGCTTCCCAACCACGATCTCGCTGGACCCGCTCTTGGGCCACGGGGAGGGGTCGCCACGGTTCAATAACTGAGGCTTGGTGCCCGGCTTCGCGGGGCGAAACAGGTGCAAACCCTGGAAGCTCGCAGTGAGCAGTTCATCGATGCCGTCGCCGTCCCAATCGAAGACAAAAATGCCGTGCATCACCCCCTCGACGGAATCGCCGATGTTCTCGCGTTTCCATTCCGGCGGGCGATACATCACGACAGGGACATGACCGCGATAGTCCGGCGGCTCGGACTTGGCGTCGGCCAGCGGGGCGTTCACAATGGCATGCGCGCCCTTGGGCAGCCGCACAGTGCGCAGGCGGTGGGAGGTGGGAATCCGGTCGATCTCGCGCACCTTCCAGGGTTGCCGGACGTCAGGGCCATGCTCTAGAAGGGAGACCACTCCGGCGCTGTTCTTAGGCACGTTGGCGAACTCGTGCGCGACGAGAAACTCGGGAATGCCATCCCCATCCGCATCCAGGGGCGCGCAGTTGATCATGCGGTTGAGCCCGGCGGCGAGCACGCGCCGCTCCCACGTTGGATTCTCGAACCAGTAGAGGTCCTTCATGCCACTGGCGAGAGCCACGAGGTCGAGCTTGCCGTCATGATTCACATCGACTGCGATGATCTGGTAGCCGCCCTTGAGGTCGTTCGCCAGGGTGCGCTCTTCAAAACGGATCGGCGCAGTGTTTTGGCCCGGCAGCGGCAGGGCGAGCAATAAAACAAAAATGTATCTCACTGTTTTCCTAACCAGCGCACCCGCAAGTTGAATGCCCGGCTTTGCCCGCCGTACAGGTGGCCGAACTCTGGCGATCCTACCATATTGTTGACTACGTTCGGATTGCGGTGATTGGTGATGTTGTGGAAGCCCGCGCGCACGGCCCACCAGTGTTTGCGGAAGCCGACTCTGCGCTCCAGGAACAGATTCAATTCGAAAAAGGCGGGGAAGCGGTTCTGATCGACACTGCCCACCACTCTCCCCGCGCTGTCCTGGAGGAAGTAGGGGAAGCCCGTGCGGTACTCCGCAAGATAGGCCACTGACCACTTCTGAAACGGCGTCGGCAGATAGCCCCAACTCAACCAGCGATTCGGCGTGTCCCAAGGGAGGCGTCCGGAATTGTTGTCGACGACTATGGGATCGTCGATTGTCCGCTCCACCACCGAGCTGGATCTGGCCCGTGACCGGATGTAGCTGACCATCCATTCGTAGCGCTGCCGGATGGGCTGGCGAAGGGTGATCTCCAAGGCGTTGTAGTGGTCAGCGCGCTGGCTGCGAAGTTGATAGATCGCGTCGAAGGTGGGGCTGCGGACACCACCGAACACCTCGGGCCGCTCGATCCTGCTGCTCAATAGACCGTTGTCGTATTCGAACCCGTTGCGGCCGCGGCGTCCGGTGAAGCTGATGCGCGATTGAATGCGGTAGGGGAGTTGGTTCTCTAAGCCGAGGTTCCAGTTGTGGAATTGGGGAGTGGCCAAACGGGAAGGGAAGATTTCGTAGATGGAAAATGCCGGACCATGTGTGATCGTGCCATCCGGATCGAGCAGCGTCGTCACGATGTATTGATCCCACGGCCGCGTGAACATTCGAATGTTGGTCGGGTCAATGATGCGCGCGTAGCCGCCGTACACCTTCCACAAATCACGCGGCGACCAGGCGAATCCCACGCGGGGCGACAGTGTCCAGTTCGAGAGAATACTGTCCCAGTCGGACCGCGCGCCAATCTCGATCAAAACATTTGGGCGCACGCGCCAATCGTCCTGCACATACGTGGACGCTTCGAAATTGTTCCGGCGCAGCTCACCGCTGCCGCGGTACTCGGTGATGCGCAGCGGCGCCAGTTCCTCGTTCACGTAAGTGATGCCGGAGCGGCGCATGTTCTGGCGGTAGGTGATCCGGTCAAGATCGATGCCGGTCTTGAGCCGATGCTCGCCGCGAGAATGGAATGCGGGGAGGAAGACGTTGGCCAGTACTTGATTGCGGCCGCCATGCTGTTCGGCATCCAGGAAATTGTTCCCGCGGCGCCCGTAGGGGGTCAGAATCAGGGCTTCGCTGCCCTGCGGTATCGCGCGTGTGAAGGTGCGGTTGTCGGCGTAGCCGAACTCGAGCAGCGCGCCTCGCGAAAGATACATCTGATCCTTGATGTAGGTGAAGAATTGGCGCGAGCGGCGGTCGACCGTGGTGTCTTTGGGATCGAGGGCGCTCAGGCCTGCGCGCGTGGCCTGATAGATGTTGATGAGCGAGCCGACCGTGAGAATATTCGACGGCGTCAGATTGAACTGCGTGTGGAGCAGATTGCTGCCCCGCCAGCTTGGAGTGCGGTCCTCCCCGCGCGGCAGTTCCTGGATGACGGTGTTGATGTACTGCAGGTCCATGCTGTCGGAGAACCAGGCTCTCCCTTTGCGCAGAGGGCCGGAGAGGTTGCCCCGAGGCGTCCAGTTGCCGATGAGAAAGCCTTTGGGGAACTCGACCCCGGGCATGAAGTTCGTAGCGGAGTAGCGAAACTTGTCGTCACCGGAGCGGGAACGGAGTGCGAGCACCCCGGCGGCGCCTTTACCGAATTCCGCCCGCGGCCTTGCTTCGGTTGTTTCCACTGACTGCACGCCTTCCACGCTTAATCGCGATTCGAACCGGCCGGTAAGCGGATCGTTGATCTGGAATCCTTCCAGCGTGTATAGAGTTTGCTCTTCCGTGCCGCCGGACAAGTGAATACCGCCGCGCCCGTCTTGAACCATGCCGGGCGTCACACGAAGGGCGTTGCGCAGCGTGTTGTTCGCGGCGAACGGAACGTCCAGCAGGTCGTTGGAATTTAGCACCGTCTGCTTGTTGGTGCGATCCATGTCGACTGCACCGGGGTTGGCATCCACGTCCACGCTGGTCACCACTTCGCGCACACTGGACAAAACGAATTGGGCCTCGGTTACGCCTTCCGATAGCTGTATCCGCTTGCTGTGCAGGAGGAAGAAACCTTCGCGGTCGATCTCGGCTTCATAGGGGCCGGGCGCAGGCACCGCAAGCGTGAAGGCCCCGGTGGGATCGGAGGTGGAGAGGTGCGCTGCGTTGGTGGGCAGATAGAGCAGCTTGATCCTGGCGCCGCTCACCGGCTTGCCCGTTTCGCTGGTGACCTTGCCGTTCAGACGCACCTCGGCCTGCACGGCGACGGCCGCTAAGGACACTGCCACAATTGCGCGGAACAACAAAAACTACCGCCTTCCGGACGCAGGGGAAACCGTGACTACGGGTGGATGAACCTATTGTATAACGGCCCACTTCTGTTACGCGCCACAGGCGGTCGTGATAGATTTGATGCCGGTATGCGACTTCCAACTGCCATCGCCACACTTGCCGTTCTCGTCATAGCGATCCTCGGTTTGCGGTCCACCCAAACCCAGGCTTACCAGGTGACCAATCCGCAGCCCACTGCTCCCGAAAAGGAGCTTCAGGCGGTGACGCTTGTACTTGGATCAAAAGATCCGAAACCCGCAGATTGGAGCGGCTCCGTCTCGCTGTCGAAAGGCGACATTGTTCGGTTGGCCGGGTTCCACTTCACCGACGAGCACAGCGTCTCGGGCAATTCGTGGAAGTGCGGCACCTATGAATGGGGGGCGTTTAGCGGCGGCATGCACCCGAACGAGAAAGGCCAGCCGCAGCCTACTCCGATGCAGCCGTGCGGAGTCACCATCCTGTTCCGGGCGCCTGGGGACGCGGTGTTCACCGTGAAGTTGCCCAAGGGCGAGTTCACCTTCCGGCCGGTGGATGTGCCCGAAGGCGAGGGAATCTATCCACTGGGCGCAACCATCGAAGTGACACGCAGCGCAACATCCGAACTCGCCACAACGTCCGCCAATCAAGACGACTTCCCCGCCCTGTCCGCCGACGGCGACCGTATGTGGCTCTCCTGGGTTGCCTACAAGGAGAAGGCGGATCGTGTGTTCTTGCGCTCGCAACTCAATGGCGTCTGGACGGAGCCTGCTGAGATCACCGAGAAGCCGGGAGATGTCTTCATGACCGCGGTTGGCGTGGCGGGCGGCAAGCCCATGGTGGTATGGAGCGAGAGAGAGGCGAAAGGCTTTCAGCTCAAGGCGCGCACGCCAGGCGGACCGGTCATGAAGGTCACCGACATTGGCGGCAACCACATCTTCCACCGTGTTGCTTCGGATGCGAAGGGGAATCTTCACCTGGTGTGGCAGAGCTTCCGTAATACGCGCAGCGACATCTATATGAAGACGTTGTCCAATGGCGTGTGGTCGGGCGAGATCAATCTCAGCGACGCCAGGCGGGACGCGCGCGCCAACGACTGGAATCCGGCGGTTGCTACTGACAAGGACGGCACGGTTTGGGTGGCATGGGACAGCTACGCCACTGGCTCGTACAACATCTTTCTCCGGCCAATTCGCAACGGCCAGCCCGGCCCCATTCAACAAGTGACCAACAGCCCGCGCTTCCATGCGCATCCCACGCTTACTGTGGATGCGCAGAACCGGTTGTGGATCGCCTGGGACGAGTCTCGCGAGAACTGGGGTAAGGACACGGGCTTTCTCATTAACGGCGGGACAGGTCTCTATGACTCGCGCAAGATCATGATCGCCGTGCTCGACAAAGGCAAGTGGCTCGCGCCGCTGCAACAGGTGGAAGATATCATGCCGTACGGCTTCCGCCGCTTCGCCCAAACCGCGCGCCTCGTCTCCGATGCGAAGGGCCGGATGTGGATGTTCCTGCGCCCGCGCAGCAACACGAAGCTGCCAACAACGCTCTGGGCTGCAGGCGGAAAATGGGAAACCTACGCCACCTACTACAACGGCGACCACTGGAGCGAACTCATCATCGTGCCTGAATCCACGGGCCGCAATGAAGGCGAAGTGGCAGTGGCCGCGGACCGGCAGGGGAACGTGTTTGCCGCCGTTGCTACCGATGGCCGGCTGTATGGTGGACCTAATTTTTCGAACGCACCGCGCGAGCACGATGTTTATCTTGCGCGGCTCAACAGCGTCAACAAGCGGGTAGCCGCGGACCTCGCGCCGCGTGGGACGGAAGGGCCTGCGGGCAAGCCGAACGAGCCTCGTGAGCGCGAACAGATCAGGGCGCTGCGCAGCCACGTCATCGCTGCCGGCGGATCGAACTACAAGTTGTATCGCGGCGACATGCACCGCCATACCGAAATCTCCCTCGATGGGGCGGGAGACGGCACGCTGTTCGATTCCTACCGATACGCCTTAGACGCCAGCGGCATGGACTGGCTCGCCGTCACCGATCACCAATCCGGCCAGGTGAATGCCACTATGACCGACTATCAATGGTGGCGCAGCCAGAAGGCGACGGACATGTTTCACGCGCCCGGTTTCTTCACGGCGTTGTACGGAACCGAGCGCAGTCTCGGCTATCCCAACGGCCATCGCAATCTGATCTATGCCAAGCGCGGGGTGCCGATTCTGCACATCCGCCCCGGCGAAGCGATGGGCGGGGCGGAGAACACCGGGCCGATCCTTTATCCGTTCCTGCGCAAGTACGGCGGCATCGCCACGTCGCATACGTCGCACACCAACATGGGCACCGATTGGCGGGACAACGATCCGGAGTTGGAACCGATCGTAGAGATCTACCAGGGCGCCCGCACAAGTGCCGAACGCGAAGGCGCGCCCCTGTCACCCACGGCCAAGCGCACCGAACTGTGGGCTGGCGGCTATCGCCCGCTGGGGTTTGTTTCCAATGCTTGGGCCAAGGGCTACAAGTTGGGTGTGCAGGCCAGTTCCGATCACGTTTCGACGCACACGTCGTATGCGTTTCTGCTCTCGGAGAATTCTTCGCGTGAGGCGTTGCTCGACGCCATGCGCCAACGCCATACCTACGCTGCCACCAGCAACATCCTGATGGACTACCGGATGAACCTCGGGGGCAAAACGTACATCCAGGGCGATATTGCGGCGAGCCAGGCGATGCCGGAGATTACGGCGAAGATTATCGGCTCGGCGGCGCTGAAACAAGTGGTTGTGATCCGCGACAACGAAGTCATCTATTCGCAGGACCCCAACAAGGAGATTTACGATTTGCGTTTCCGCGAGTCATCCACGCTGGCCGCGGGCGAGCACTTCTATTACGTCCGCGCCGAGCAGGTGGACGGCAACGTGGCGTGGTCATCGCCCATTTGGGTCAAGCGCTGATCACTGGGGGCGCGTCCAGACTGCGCGCGGCGAACGCTGCCATCGCACCTCCTTGATCTTCCTCTCTTCCAGCGTAAACCAAAGTGGAAGCCCAGACCGTAGACTGGAACCTATGATAGTCGCGCGCTATGTGCACACCAACTTGGTGGCGAGAGACTGGCGTGAGTTGGCAGCTTTCTACTGCGCGGTGTTTGGATGCCGGCCGGTTCCTCCGGAACGTAAGTACTCCGGTGAGGCGCTGGAGCGCGGAACGGGCGTCGCGGGAGCAGCGCTGGAAGGCGTCCACCTGGCACTGCCCGGGTATGACGAGGGAGGGCCGACGCTCGAAATCTTCACCTATTCGCCGCTACAGCAGGGCGCTGTGCCTGCTCCCAATCGCACCGGTTTCGGACACATCGCCTTCGCCGTCGATTCTGTCGCAAAAGCGCGCTATGCCGTGTTGGTCGCCGGCGGAAAGCCTGTTGGAGAGATCGTGACACTCTCGCTGAACGACGGCCGCCGGGTGGAGTGGTGTTACGTGAGCGACCCCGAGGGCAACATCGTGGAACTGCAATGCGTCGTCCCGGGCTCGCCATGAACGTCCAAGCACTCATCGAGGAAATTGAAACGCGGGTGCAGAGCATGGCGGTTCGCAATGCCGTAGCGCTACGGGCATTGCGCCGGGAATACTCGAAGCGGCTGAAGTCGGCGCCCGGGCAAGACGTGGTCAGATTCGCCGCGGCGCTGATCGCCAACCGCAGGGTGCATCGCTTCCTTGGGGATGAACTCATCGCCGTTCGGCCGGATGCTCTGCGAACGCTCGATCGCGCGCAACTCGAACGCCTGGGCTTCGGCATTTCGAGCTGGGATCAGGTGGATTGCTTCGCGATCTGTCTCTCCGGCCCCGCCTGGCGCGAGGGGTTGATTGATGACAACACGGTGGTTGATTGGGCGATGTCTAATGACCGTTGGTGGCGGAGGGCCGCACTGGTGAGCACAGTGCCGCTGAACGCCAAGGCAAGAGGCGGCCAGGGCGATACGCGGCGCACGCTGCTGGTCTGCACACTGCTGAGAGACGATCGGGATGACATGGTTGTGAAGGCACTGTCGTGGGCGCTCCGTGCTCTCGCCCAAAGGGATCCGGTGGCAGTGCGGCAATTCGTGCAGGCAAACCAAGACCGGCTGCCCGCACTGGTGCGCCGTGAGGTCCGGAACAAGCTCACGACGGGACGAAAGAACCGCGCCCATTTGCGGAATTGATCAACAACGAGATGTGGCATCAACGAGGTTTGCCAAACCCTGGACGGCTTGAATCAGGCATGGAGGACGCGACGCTTCGATCTGCTGGAGCAACACCTCGACGAGCACATCGTCATGAAGGGCCCAGGGCTCAAAAGAACCCGGCCGTGACGGGGTTCGACTGGTGGATAACCTGGGTGCGGAGTCGCAGGATGTACGAAGGCAAAGGCCAGGATATGTTTGTGTTTGGGCGGCGAGCCGATCGGTGGTCGCCGTTTTGCGCGTCATGATTTTCTAAAGCTGTCCTCTAGGGCCCGCCAGCGTCGCCGCGAACGCCAGAGCTGCCCGGATGCCTTCGCGGGTGATGTGACGATGTGCGCGGAGGATTTGTTCTTCGGTTTGGCCAGCCGCGAACTTCTCCAGGACAAGTTCAACGGTAATCCGCGTTCCGCGAATGACCGGTTTCCCCATCATGACCTTCGGGTTTGAGACGATTAGACCGTAGTTTTGCATGGCACTACCCCCCGGGGCCGCCCAGCGTGTCCGATAGCGAGAAAATAGGCAGATAGAGCGCCACCAGCACGAACGCCACAAAGGTGCCCATGAAGATCATGATCGCCGGCTCGATCAAACTCAGCGTGGCCGTCATTTGCGTGGTGACGTCCTCTTCGTAGAACTCAGCGACGCTGTTCAACATGGCCGGCAGTGCGCCAGTGGACTCGCCCACTTCGATCATGTCAATCGCCAGCGGGGGAAAAATCTTGCTTGCTTCCAATGAACGGGACAGCGGCTGGCCCTCTTTCACCAATTGCCGGGCGTTCTCCAGGGATTTGCGCAGCAGCCGGGATTCGAGTGATGTGAATGCCGTCTCCAGAGCCTGCATCAGCGGGATCCCACCCATCAGCAGTGTGCTCAACACCCGGCCCAACTGCGCCACCTGATACTTCATCCAGATGATGCCGAGAATGGGAGTGCGCATCTTCCAGGCGTCCAGCCGCGACTTGCCGCCTTCCGTTCGTGCCCACAGGCGCGCCCCGAACACCGATCCCGCAATCCCCAGCACGAACACAAACAAGTACTCGCTGGCCACCGTGCCCACCGCGATCAGGAACGACGTGATTCCGGGCAACTGCGCTCCCAGCCCGGAATACAGGGTGGCGAATTGCGGAACGACATAGGTCACCATGAAAATGATGAGCGCTGTCACGAGCACGATCAGCACGCACGGATAGATCAAAGCCAGTAGCAGTTTCTTCTTTACCGACTGCGACAGCCGCTGATAGGCGAGGTAGCGTTCCAGTACTTCTACAAGCGCTCCCGATTTCTCCCCAGCCATGATCGAGGTGACGTAAATCGGGGGAAACACGCCTGCGGCGGCGAAGGCGTCGGATAGTAGCGCGCCGTTGCGCACTTCGCCTCGGACAGTCTGAATATGTTTCGAGAGCTTGGGATCGGTGAGGCGGTCAGCGAGCAGGTCAAGGCACTTGAGAATCGGCAGACCGGCTTTCACCAGCGTGAGGAACTGCTGGTTGAAAATGAGGAATTTTTCGAGGTTAACGCCCTTCTTACCGCTCCTGCCGCCAGCCAGCCCCGGGACTATCGCCTTATTCGCCGACTTGATCGAGTAGATCAAAAAGCCCTGCTGGGCAAACCGGTCCCGCAGGTCTTTTTCGGAATCGGCCTCCGCAACCTGTTCCTTGATCTGCCCCCGGGAATCGGCGTACTTGAGTAGAAACTCCGCCATCAGTTACATGGACGCTGGATGGAGCGGGAACGTGCAAAGGAATCCTAGGCTAGCGTTTCGCCAGCAGGTCGCGGATCTGGATCAAGAGCTCCTGCTCCTTGGTGGGGCCCGGCGGTGGCGGCGGCGCGGCTGCTTCTTCCTTCTTCAGTTTGTTGATCTGCTTCACCATGAGGAACAGCACAAAGGCCACGATCACGAAATCAATGAGGGCGTTGGCGAGCAATCCCGGGGTCATCACCGCGATCCCCAGTTTCTTGGCTTCATCCACTGACTTCACTGGGGTGTCCGACAGGTTGATGATCCAGGAGGCGAAATCGAAATTCCCCATGGCCTTCCCAATCGGCGGCATCATGATGCCGTCCGTGAAAGTACTCACAATCTTGCCGAACGATGCGCCCATGATGACGCCCACAGCCATGTCGAGCACGTTGCCTTTAACGGCAAACTCTTTGAATTCTTTCAGCATAGTGCCTCCCAACTTCGAGAACTGAGCTTCGCTCAGACGGTATAGAGTATCACACATTACACTCGGATGCCCCGCGAAATGTGGTATCCAGGTAAGCATGTTTCAAGTCAAGCGATCCGCCCCGGTCCATGACGTTGTCGTCATTGGAAGCGGCGCCGGGGGCGGCACGGTGGTGCAGGTTCTGACAGCTCTAGGGGTGAAGGTTACGCTGCTGGAAGCGGGTCCCATGCTCAATCCCGCGAAGGATTTCAAAGAGCATGTCTGGCCGCATCAGGTCCCGCACCGCGGCGCAGGCGCGGACGCCGAACAATACTTCGGGCGCAAGAATTGGGGCTACTGGAGCGCCCCGAACTGCGCCTGGGACATCGAAGGGGAGCCTTACACCGTTGCGCCGGGTAGCCAGTTCCAATGGCACCGTTCGCGGATTCTCGGTGGGCGTACGAACCACTACGGCCGCATATCGCTGCGGTTTTCCGATTACGACTTCGCGCCCTACTCCTTTGATGGGCTCGGCACCGATTGGCCGGTGCGCTACGACGAAGTGGCGCCCTACTACGACAAAGCCGAACGCTTCATCGGCATCTGCGGCACCAAAGAAGGCATCCGTTCCGCGCCTGACGGACAGTTTCTGCCGGCCCCCGCGCCCCGCGTGCACGAGGTCCTCATGCAGAAGTCCGCTGCCAAGCTTGGCATCCGCGTGATTCCCTCGCGCATGGCGATCCTCACCAAGCCGGTGAACGGCCGGCCCGCCTGTCATTACTGCGGCCAGTGCGGCCGCGGCTGTATTACGGCCTCCAATTACTCGTCCTCGCAGGTCCAGATCCTGCCGGCCCTCAAGAGCGGAAAACTGAACATTATCGCCAACGCGATGGTGCGCGAGTTGCTCACCGACGCCACAGGCAAGGTCACCGGGGTCAGCTATATTGATACGCGCACGCGCCAGGAGACCCAGATTCGCGCGCGCATCGTTGTGGTGGCCGCCAGCGCGTGCGAATCGGCACGGCTGCTGTTGAACTCCAAGTCGTCCAGGCATCCGAACGGGCTCTCCAATTCCTCTGGCGTTGTTGGCCGCTACCTCACCGACACTGTCGGCTATGGATTGTCGGGCTACATCCCCTACCTGGAGGGCATGCCCAAATACAACAGCGACGGCTATAGCGGAGGCCATCTGTACATTCCCTGGTGGGAACTGGACAAGAAGAACAAAGAGTTCCCGCGCGGCTATCACGTGGAACTCGGCGGCGGCTACGGCATGCCGCTGCTTGGCAGCCACGCTGGTGTTGCCCGGCGCGTGGAAGGCTACGGAGCATCGCTCAAAGAGACCATTTTGAAGGAATATGGTTGCGTCGTGGGACTCTCCGGGCGCGGCGAAATGATCCCCAACGAGCACAGCTATTGCGAGATCGACCCCAACGTCACTGACCGGTTTGGCATCCCGGTGCTTCGCTTCCACTTCCGCTGGAGCGAGCACGAAATCAAGCAGGCAAAGCATATGCACCGGACCTTCGTCGACATCATTGAAGGAATGGGCGGGCGCGTTCTCGGTCTGCGCAATCCGGAGCGCGAGGACGGAGGAATTTCGATGGGCGGCAGCATCATTCACGAGCTGGGCACAGTGCGGATGGGCAACGATGCGCGCTCGAGCGCACTGAATGCCTTCATGCAATCGCACGAAGTGAAGAATCTGTTTGTGGCCGATGCCGCGCCCTTTGTGAGCAATCCTGACAAGAACCCGACCCTCACCATCTGCGCGATGGCGTGGCGGACGTCGGATTACATCGCCGAAGAAATGAGGAAAGGCAATGTCTAGACGAACACGCCGCACGATGTTACGCGAAGCCGCGGCAGCCGCGCTGCTTGGGCCGCTAGCCGCCGAAGCAGCGCAGCACGTTCATGACACAGCCGCCGCATCCGCCAAGACGACCGGCGGAGTGTACAAACCGAAGGCGCTCACGGCGCACGAATTCGAGACGCTGCAGGTGCTTTCCGAGATCATTATGCCCGGCGCCCGCAAGGCCGGGTGCGCCGAATTCGTGGATGTGCTCTCGACGGGAAGCAAACAGATGCTCGCCATCTTTACGGCCGGTATCGCGTGGTTGGACGCGGAGATGCGCCGCCGCTATGAGGCGGACTTCCTCGCAGCGAAGGCAGATCAGCGCGTGCAACTGCTCGACCTGATCGCCTACCGCAAGAACGCTTCAGCGGAACGCAATCCGGGGATCGCGTTCTTCGATTGGGCGCGGCGTATGGCCGTCGATGCCTACTTCACCAGCAAGGAAGGCATTGCCGAACTCGGTTTCAAAGGCAACTCCAGCATGTCGGAATTCCAGGTGCCGCTGGAATCGCTCCAATACGCCGTGAAACGGAGCCCCTTTGCATGAGATACGTTGCGCTCGCCGCCGCATTGCTGCTGGTTGCCTGTAGCGAACAGAAGCCCGCACCTGCGCCCGTGACGGTGGTGAAAAAGGCGGCCGTAAAGGACGAGTCCATGCGCTTCCCCAAACAGGATCTGGTTGAGGTGAAGCAGGTGGACGAGGCGCTGATGGGCAAGGCCTTCCTTGGCGGGGCAACCTCGCACACTACAAACGAGGCAAAACGGAGTTTGACCTCTTTCTCGGCAAGAGCACGGGCGCCGAGGCCGCGGCTCTCGTGCTCTTCGACTATAAGAAGGCGCTTACCGGCCCGAAGTTCATCCCCCACTTCGGAGGCTACTTCGGCAAAGACGGCAACCGCGACATCTTCGTCTTCAGCAAAGGCGCATGGATCGCCGGTGTCGCTGGCCTGGCTGAAAAAGACGCCGACGCCATCGCCCGCGACTTCGCCTCGCGGCTCGACTGAACCATGCTGCTAGCGGCGCTCGCAGCACTGGTCACCTACAACGACATTGCGCCGATCCTGGAACAACGCTGTCTCGGCTGCCACACGGAATCGGGCATTGCGCCCATGCCGCTGCGGACCTACGCGCAAGTGCGTCCGTGGGCGAAAGCCATCCGCGAGGCAGTGGTCAAGCGTGCCATGCCGCCGTGGTTCGTCGCTTCCACCTCAGTGAAGTTTGCTAACGATGCTTCGCTCTCTGCGAACGAAATCGCGCTGATCGACGAATGGGTGAAACAGGGCGCGGTAGAAGGCCCGCGGCGTGGACAACCCTTAGCGCAAGCGCCGCCTTCGCATGCTGCCGACCTGGTGTTGACAATGCCTCAACCCGTGGCTGTGCCGGCCAAGGGCGAGATGCCATACCAGTTCGTCATCCTCCCGCAATCCTTCCCGCACGATCGGTGGGTGGACGCCATCGAGGTTCGTCCCGCCTCACGCGGTGTCGTGCATCACGTGGTTGTGTACGTGCGCGAGAAAGGCTCTCCCTGGCTTGCGGGCAAGGCGGTGGGGAAACCGTTTGCGATGCCAGGCGCCACCAAGAGCGACATCCTCGCGGTGTATGCGCCTGGACAGCCGCCGTCCATCTTCCCGGCGGGGATGGCAAAGAAGATCCCCGCAGGCGCCGACATCGTGCTGCAACTTCACTACACGCCCAACGGCCGTCCCACCCAAGACCGCACGGCTGTCGCGCTCCGCTTCAGCACGCGCGTCCCGGAACGCCGCGTCCTCACGCTGCAAATCGACACGACAAACTTCCTCATCCCTGCCGGAGAATCCGGAGTGCGTGTTTCGGCGGCGGGCACACTCCCCAACGACACCCTGTTGCTCAGCCTCTTCCCGCACATGCACCTGCGCGGGGCCGCTTTTGAATACGCGATCGTCGAACCGGGCGGCAGGATCGAAACGCTTCTCCTCGTCAAGCCCTACCAGTTTCACTGGCAGCTCTCGTACCAACTCGCTGAACCTCGCCTGCTCAAAAAAGGTACTCGCCTCCGCTGCACCGCCTGGTATGACAATTCGCTCAACAACGCGCGCAACCCCGACCCCACCGCCGACGTTCGCTATGGGGAAGCCAGCAGCGACGAGATGATGGTCGGCTTCTTTGATGTCGCCGTACCCGCGGACACGGACAAGAGTACGTTCTTCCTCCGCTAGACTCAGGCTACCCGGTACCGCTCCACCTTCTCCCAATCCAACTCGACGCCCAAGCCTGGACGTTCATGAGGCCGGGCCTCGCCGGGCTTGATCGGCAGCGGTTCCGTGAGGAGTTCATCGGTGTAATAGAACGGTCCGATGATGTCGCAAGGAAACGCCTCCGCCGTGACGCCCGGCGTGCACATGCCAAGGTGAATCATCGCGGCGCTTCCGATCCCCATTTCCAGATTGCTTCCGATGGTGCAGCCCAACCCCGCGCCTTCCGCCACCGCTGCAATTTTTCGCGCGGGTGCGATACCACCGGACTTGCCCACGTAGATCGACAAGGCATCCACGGCGTTCGCGCGCACCAGCCCAAGCGCATCCTGCACTGTGTACACACTCTCATCGGCCAGCACCGTCATGCCTGTGCGATTGCGTACATCGGTGAGCCACAGGGGCTCGCCCGGAGGGACGGGCTGTTCAGCGAAAAACAAATTGCAGTCAGCCAACTGCCGCAGCACGCGCACCGCAGTGGCGGGATTGTATCCGCCATTCGCATCCACACCGAGCCGGATGTTCGGCCCAATCGCCGCGCGCACCGCCTTCACACGCGCCACATCCTCATCCGGGTCCATTCCAATCTTCACTTTCATCGCGCGAAAGCCGGCGCTCACGGCCCAACTGGCGATCTCAGCGGCGCGCTCCGGCTCCAGTCCCGAGATCGACCATTTGGTGGTCACAAAATCGCGCACCGCGCCACCGAGCATCTTGTACACCGGCAATCCGCACGCCTTTCCGCATATGTCCCACAGCGCCATCTCGATGGCGGCCTTGGTGAAGGGATGTGCGAACAGCGCCTTCTGCATCACGATGGTGAGCCGTTCGATGTCCCAGGCGTTCTGCCCCGTGATAGCAGGCCCGAGAATGGTGGCGATGAAGTGCGCCGCCGTCACCTGATCCTCTCCGCTCCAGCGAGGCGTGCACGAGACTTCGCCCAGCCCGTCGATCCCGGCATCGGTGTGGATGCGCACGATCAGGAATGGAGAGACGTTGTGCAGTCCCCCCTTGGCGCGAATGGCTCGATCGGGCCGGATGGGCACCCGCACTGGAATCGTTTCCACCTGTGTGATCTTCAGTGTCTCGTTCATGTGCTACCTCCGAATCTCGACGCCGTAAGCCGCGCCCCCCACTTCGTCCGGTGTCACTATGTTGTACCCGCGCGCGCGCAATGCATCTCGCATCTCCACCGCAAAATCGCGCGAAACCTCGACAGTACTGCCATCAATGGTGTGCAGCCTTGGTACGCGCAACACGTCCTCCACCGACGCATCCAGATCGATCAGGCGCTGGGCCATTTGTAGCGCCACGCTGACAATGCGCCGGCCGCCGCGTAGTCCGATGGCCACGTCGCGATGCGGCTGCCGCAGGATCATCGGGCACACGTTGTTCAGCGGTCGCTTGCCAGGACCCGGCGAATTCGCCAGACCTGGATGCGGATCGAACCGGCACATCCCATGCCCGGGAATGATGCCCGTCCCAGGAACCGCCATGCAGGACCCAAACCATCCGCCCTGCGAAATCGTCATCGAAATCAGAGTGCCGCTCAAATCGCTGGCGGCCACGTGAACAGTGCCTGGCGTGGCATGCGGCGAACGTGTGTCCAGCCGGCCCGCCCAACTTGCGCGAAGCACCTCGATCAACCGCACCCAGTCCTCCGCTTGCTCGTACCTCAACGGCGCATGCGGCGTCTCAAATTGGTGCAGTGCGTCCAACACCGTGAACCCGCCATTGGGCGCGATCGCCGTATGCAGCGTCGCCTCGCGATAGCGCCCCGTGAGCGGCTCCGTAATGCGAGGAGCGAACCCGGCCATGTCCTCCATTGTGAGAATGCCGCCCTCCGCGCGCACGTAGTCCACAAGCGTCCGCGCCAGTTCGCCGGTGTACAAATCGCGCCAACCCGCAGTGGCGATCTGCTCCAACGTGTTCACCAGATCCGGCCGGTCCCACTGTGCATCCGCATCGGGCACGCGCCCACCTGGGAGCAGAATCCGAGCAGTCTCGGGAAACCGTGCAATCACGTCTTGCTTGAAGAGGATCTCTTTGCGCACGAGCCCGTAGTGCAGATTCGCGCAGCATTCCAAAGCCGGCCGTACAATTTCGACCCACGGGAGTGATCCCCACCGTTCCCACAATGTGCCAACGCCTGCGAGGAAGCCCGGCACGCCTACCGACAAAGCCCCATACACGTTGGCGTCGTCGCGTACGGTGCAGTCGTACTCAAGCTCGTTGATGCCGCGAGGCGCCGTGCGGGCGCCAAGTACTTCGTACATCGTTTCCGATGCCGCTGCTGGAGCCACGGAGTTCGCATCCAATGACCACACACGGTCTGTCGCGCCTTCCAGGATCACGCCTGCCGCGACATAGCCGCCGATGTCCACCGCCGATGGCTCCAGCACGGTGCAGGCTAGCGACGCCGCCGCTGCTGCATCGGCCGCATTGCCGCCGCGGGCGAAGATCACTTCCGCCGCCCGCGCCGCCAGCGGCTCGGTGGCGATGATGTTCGCGGCCATTACGGAATCTCCGGATGCTCGAACCGGTACCACAGAAAGAACCCGTAAATCGACAACACCGTACTGATGAAGATCAGCCACCAGAGCCGCAGGTCTTTCCATCCGCTGTAGCGCGCCTGTTCCTCGGCCGGGAGCGCCGAATAGGACCGGCTCCAGATGATTCCATCCGTTTTCACCGCCGCCGGCGCAGCCGTCAACAGCGAAGTCGTGATCATCACCACCATGCAGAACGCCCACGAGATCACGGCGCGGTGCAGGTAGTTTGCGTACGGAATCAGGAACGAGACGTTTTTGAACAAATAGAACTGCAAAAACAACGTGAACGCGAAGCCGAGAAATATCGTGGCCAGCGCAGCGGTCCCGTTCGCCCTGCGCCACAACAGTCCCAGCGTGAAAATCACCGCGAACGGCGGCGCAATATAATAAAACCCTTCCTGGATAAGAACGAACAGCGACTTCTGCGAGGTGCTGAACAGCAGCGCAATCACAATACTGATCAGCATCACGAACACTCCGCTCCACTGCCCGAAGATCACCAGTTGGTGTTCACTCGCATCGCGCCTCCACAGTTTGCGGTAAAGGTCCATGGTGAGGATAGTGGAGGTGGAATTCAGCATCGCCGAAAGGTGCGACATCAACGCCGCCGCAATCGCCGCCAGGATGAGCCCGCGCAGCCCCTGCGGCACAAGCGATTTCACCAGCAGAATGTAGGAATGGTCCGGCCGCTCCAACCCGGGAAACAGTTTGAACGCGATGATGCCGGGAATCACAAACAACAGCGGCATGATCACATGCAGGAACCCGGCGGTGATGACGCCGATGCGCGCGTTCCACTCATCCTTGGCGCCGAGGCAGCGCTGCACAATATGCTGGCTGGTGCAGTTGTACCAGATGCCCGCGCTCAGGAAACTGGTAAAGACGCCGGTGGCTGGAAACAGCTCATGCCGCGGCCCGTGAAAAACCTGGAACTTCTGCGGATAATCATGCACCAGTTGCGCCAATCCGCCAACCTTCGCCAGCCCGATCACAGGCACCAGAATCCCGCCAATCAACAGCACGCCGATCTGCATGAAGTCCGTCCACGCCGCCGACTTCAACCCGCCATAAATTGTGTATGCGCCCGTCAGCACTCCCAGCAGCACGATCGCCCACACCAGGTTCATGCCGAACATGGTCTGCAGCGCCAGCCCGCCTGCGTACAGCGGACCGGCAATCAGTGACACGACATAGCCGATCACGCAGAAGATGGCGAACAGGTAGCGCGCAGTTACGTTATAGCGCCGCTCCAGAAACTCCGGCATCGTGTACAGCCCCGTCCGCATATAGTACGGAAGAAAAATCCAGATCAGCAGCGAGTACACCAGCCAGGCATTCCAACCGAACGCAGAAATCACAATGCCATGCGTATAGCCCGCGCCCACCTGAGCGATGAAGTGATCGCTGCTGATCGACGTCGCCACCATCGACGTGCCCACTACGTACCACGGCAGCCGCTTGTCGCCCATGAAATAGTCTTTGGACGATTTGCGTCCGCCGCGCGAAACAAGGAACCCGATCGCCACCGTCAGCAGCAGGTATCCCGCGAAAATGATCAGCTCGTAAATGTCGAGATCGACGCGTCCGCTATTCATCAGTATTGAGCTTCCACCACGTAGGACGCCGCTCCCGGGCTCAGCCGGACGTTGCCGCCGGCGTCGAAATCCGTGTGCGGCTTGCCATTCACTTTCACTGCGCGTGGTGCGCTTCGCAGCGCGATCTCCAGAATCTTCCATTGCCCGCGCGGCGCGTCGATCTTTGCCCGCACCGTGCGCGCGTAGGCATTCACCGTGAAGCCGAGGTCGCCATAATACGTGGATAACCGTTCCACGCGGATCTGCTTGCCGGCCCCCAACCACGCCCGCGGCGCGCCTTTCAACAACAGCAGTTTCCCCGTCTCCACGTTTTCGCGCAGGTCTTCATAGACGAGTGCGTTGCGCAGCATGAGCAGCGTGTCCGCGTTCGCCGCTGAATTGGGAAAGGAGTAATCCGCGCCCACGTAACCGCCATTCACCGTGTTGTAGAAAAGGAACGGCGACCCCTCCGACGCAACCTGCGTATACCGCGAATGTCCGAACACGAACTTGCTGTAGAGGCCGAAGACAAACTCGCTGACGTTGCCCTGCCGCAGCCGGTAGTTGTAATAGCCCGCGTCATAGACATTGTTGATCCAGGCGCCGATGCGGCCGTCTTGCCTGCGCGCGCGCGTTAAGCCCAGCACCTTGCCGTTGCGCGCCAGAACGTAATCGGCCAGCCATTGCCCTACCGCATCTTCCGGATTGAAGAAGTTGTAGTGGAACTCCATGTCCACCCAGTAATGGAAGTAGGCGCCCTGCAGCCGTCCAAGCGCGAGATCGTCGTACGGCTCGGGGCCGTAATCCGGGGTCTGCCGGAAATATAAGGTCTGCAAATCGACAAACGGAGGACGGTCCGGCAGCCGAATCGCCGCCCGCTCCATCGCGCTCATCAGTGTCTTGCGAAAATCCGCAGCCTCGCGCAAGTACTTCTCGCCGTTGTCGCGGTCGAGACCCGTCTTCACCAGAAAATGCCCAAACGCCTGCAAACCCGCGCAGTTCGTAACGTTGTGTCCCAGCACGTAGACACGCTGTGTGCTCGCCTGCACATCCACGCCCGGCTTATCCGGCGGCAGCAGACCCCAGTGCAGCGGCTTCTCGCCCGGTGTCATCGTGCTGCGCCGGTCCTTCACAATCTCATCCGCCACCCGGTAATAGTCCGTCTTGTAGCGCTCAAACAAATCGGTCTTGCCGGTGAGACGGTAGTTCTCCAGCAGATGATGCAGCACCATCGCGCGGCGGTTCTGATACTTCCGCCCCGCGCCAGCCGGCGTCACCGTCATCGGCAGAAAGCCGCGCTGCATCGCGCCGGCATAGTCCTTGTAGCCATACGCCGCGAATACATGAGTCGCGAATCCGCTCTCGTAAGGGTAGGTGGAATCGTTGTAGCGAAGCCCCGATCCGTACGTGTATTTCGGCCCGTCAGCGAGGACAAAATTCTGCGCCAGCAGCGCGCGGTACATGCTGTTGATGCGTGGGTCCGGCACTTCAATCCGTGACGCTTTCGACAGCAGCGCCTCCCAGAAATCCTTCTGCGTCGCGTGGGCGGAATCGAAGTCCGCGGCGGTAGGCGCTTTCATCAACCGCTTCTTGTCGGGCAGATACGGCATCTTGATGTGGAGTTGCGCGGTGGTGCCCGGGGCCAGCGCAAATTCGTGTGACAGCGTGCCGGAAGCGGCATCGAACCGAACCCGCGTATCATCCACTGCAAGCAGCACGGCGCCGCTCGGATCCATCACCATCCCGCGCTCGAACCGCAACGCACCACCGTCGTTCAAAACAATGCGCTCTGAGAAACGCGTCGTCTGCCGCGCGGCGCTGGTATTCGTAATCTCGAACCGCACGTACGCAATGTCCGAGCCCGCCCATTCCCCCGCCGGACGGTGCGCAAACGCCACCTGCCGGTACCGGATTCCGTCGCGCGTATACGTCGCCGTGACGATCGGCAGATAGCCGTTCTCATAGCCGATGCTCGAATAATGGTTGCGATCCTGCCCGAACAACTCGCCATCCGCACCCGTACGGAACTCAACCGCCGTGTTGAACGCCAGCGGCGAAACTCCCGTCGCTCCGTATGCATCGGTCAGCCGGCCCTTGATCAGGTTCGCCCCAATCGCACCGTTCCAATAAATGGCAAACTCGTCGTGAATCCCACCCGTGTCCCTCGGATCGGAATACGTGCCCAGTATCGTGCGGTCGAGAATCTTCGCCGGATATGCCGCCGCCAGCGCCTCCCACGAGGCCTCCCCCTTGGCGCGAATCCGTTTGGCAACAGGGTCGTCGGGGCCCTTGTCCATCTCGGCCTCGCGCTGCTTGCCCTCCTGCATCGCCCGCTCTTCCGCAACGGTGAACACGATGCCTTTCACCCACGAATCCGTCAGCGCGACGTACTTCGCCTTGAACGTCCGCGACTCCACGGGATTCTGAATGATAGTATCGCGGTCGGCAGCCGAAACCAGTGCACAGAGGACCCAGAAAAAACTCAGCATGGCGGGAGATGACGATCATAACACTCCCTGCAATCCTCGGCCTTGATCAGATCTATTCGCGCGCCGCTGGGAACGGGTTCACCGTGCGCACACCACCATAAACGCGATCATGCGTAAAGTCCTCCGTGATGATCTCCTTGACGTCATAATGGAGAGCATAAGCCAGGATTTGCGCGTCAAACCAATTCAATTGGTGTCGGGTGCAACACTCAATCGCGATCCGCACGAGCGCTTCTGTCGGATACAGAATCGTGAACTGACTCAATATCCGGTTGGCTTGGCGAAGACCTTCACTCATCCCCAGGATCAAGTGACCTCGAACAGGTCTGGACACCACTGCCACGAACTCGATAATGCACTGGTGCGGAATCCGAAGCGAGTCAGTCAATAAGCCTTGACGGAGTACCTCTGTCGCGATCCGCTGCTTTTCGGGAAATCTCGAATCGAAGCGGTAAACGAGTACATTCGTGTCAACGAGGGAAACCACGTTGGTAGAGATCCTCCCGGCGCCAACCGCGATCGCTTACCTCCGCCTTGGCTGACCTTCGACGGGCGGCGATTCGTTTCGTTACCAGGTCAAAGGAACGGAGTCGAGCCTCGCGGGAGGCAGTCGAGGACTCGCTCACAGGAACTAACTGAATTACATTTCCCGAGGCAATCCAGTTAACCGTATCACCTGGACGAATACTGTACTTCTCCGCGATCGCCTTGGGAACGGTCACTTGAAATTTGGATGAAACCTTCGCCATCGGATTCCTCTCCTCTCAACATAGCAGCAAACCAGTCCTCCCCACGCATGATAACGCTCGCTATACTCCTGACATGGAACGCCGCAACAGCTTCGGTTGCCTTCCCGCCACCGCCATCGGAACGCTAGTCCTCTTCTATCTCACCTGGGCGGCCATGCACGATATCGCCCGCGAGAGCGACACAACCCTGGAATACCTGGTCCTTCTACTCATTCCGCCCGCGTTCGCCCTGCTCTACCATCTGGCCCTCCGCCACCTCACCAGGAGAGGGAAACTCGCTTGGCTTGCGAGCACTGCCCTCCTGATGCTCCTCTTCACGGCAGCGGCAATACAATCGGCGCTTCACCCCAAATACCCCGCCGATCCCACGCTTGCCGCGATGTTCCTCACAGCGGCCGTGCCGGCTTTGTCACTGATCGCCTACCACCTCATCAAGCTCACTTCGCGGACGAGCTGAGGTGCCAATCCAAATCCACACCGTGGACTACTGCGCTTGGACAGCGGCCTCACCGGACAAGCGCTACGCTGCCCGATGCGTCTCCGCCCGCTTGATCAGTTTCGCTATGTCACCCGGTGTTGCACCAATTGCCAGCAGCGAACGCAACATCAGATCAAGCGTGACAGAACGGTGCGCGGCTTCCATCTTCGCCACGCGTGACTGGCTGGAACCCAGTTTCTCCGCCAGCGCGACTTGAGTCAGTCCGCTTCGTTCGCGGAGTTGCCGAACCCCGGTGGCAAGCGCCAGTTTCAGTTCAACGAATTGAGCTTCCTTCGGTTCCAGATTGAGGAACTCGGATGCGTCCCCAACCTTCCATCCTGCCTCTTCGAGCCGGGCCTTCTTAGCATTGTTCACCGCGTCCCCTCCGTCGTCTTCTTGCTGAACACATTGAGAATCACCACGGCGTCCGCAGCCAAATAGTAAACGATCCGCCATGTCTGATTCTCGTCATTGATCCGGAGTTCGTGGCATTGCACTCCGATCACAGGCATCGGCCTGGAATGTGGCAAGCTCAGACTCTCACCTTGTTGCAGCCTTCTGAGCAGGAATCAAGCTCCAGACGGGCTTCCGCCTGGAACGGCAGCGTCGACAGCGCGGGCCACGGCGCCCTATGTCCAATATGACATACCGAGCCGCACCTGGCATGCGAAGGCGCCGCGGGAGATGACGATCTGAACACCCGGCGGGGCGAGCTTTGGGGGCGGATTACGAAATGAGTACCGCTCCGTTGGCCAAGTCGAATTCTGGTTGCTCAGGAACGGAATCGTCTACCACATCGACATGAAGGCCCAGACGACATGATTCCGACTTGAGCCACAATGGTAGCTCTTGATCGCAAGCGACTGGATGTCGCCAGGGAGCGCATGGAACAAGACCCAGAAGCGGCAAGTGGCCGATGATGTCATTCCGCCGCCGGCCATTTGCGCGTCAGGCCCCGCGCAACCTCATCCTCAGCCTCCTGGAAAAGAAAATCCAACTTGCCGCGGATCGAATCGCGGTCCATTTGCTCATCCCAGCGCGATTGCTCCAGCTCACGGAGCCACTTGGCGAGTCGCCGGAAATCCTCAGGCGGCAAGGTGCACCTCACAGCCCCTCACGCTCGATCTCCGCAAGCATCGCCTCCACCGCCGCCCGCAACTGATCGTTCAGACTGCCGCGATCCCTGGTGGTCAGGTCCGCCGTAGTAATCGGCTTCCCGATTCGCAACTGCACCTTTCCCGGCACCATTCGAATCGAACCCATCGGAATAATCTCGCGTGTTCCCTTGATCGCTACCGGAACAATTGGCACACCAGCCGAAATGGCAATCAATGCCGCCCCTTCCTTGAACTCCCGCAACACCCCGTGAGACCGTCCGCCCTCGGGAAACAACAGCAGCGAGATCTTCTTCTCCTTGACGATCTTACCCGCGTCGTGAATGGCCCGCACCGCCGCGCGCGTATTCTCACGCGGCACCGGGATATGTCCGCCGCGCCGCAAGTGAAATCCGATGAACGGCACATTGAACAACCCATGCTTGGCGAAAAAACGGAACTGGCAAGGGATGTGGGCAAGCATGAGCGGCGTGTCCGCGAAGCTGAGATGGTTGGACGCGAACACGTAGCTGCCGTTCACTTCAATGTTCTCCATCCCGCGCCGTGTCACGCGCACGCCGCCGATGAACAGCAGCGCCCGCGACCATCGCTGCGCAATGCTGTGCTGCCAGTTGCCCGACCCATCGAGAAAACTCGCAATCAAATCCAAGGTCCCCCAAAACACGGTCAGCAGCAGCACCATGGGGCCTGTCCAGAGAAGTGTACGAATCCAGCTCAGCATGCGGTTTATCTATTGTACGAGCATCGCCCGCGCCTCACCCACCAGATACAACGACCCGCTGATAAACACCACGTCGCCGGGCGCAGCTTCCGCCACGACTACGTCCCACGCCTCGCCGAGCGTCGCAGCCACCCGGGCCCTCGGATGCCCCGCAATCGCCAACAGACTCTCCGGCGCGAGCGCGCGCGGCGAATCCGGTGCAGTGAGAATCAACTCCGCCGCCAGTGGAAACAACTCCTCGCAAATTTCCCCGACGCTCTTATCGCGCATCGTCCCGTAGATCAGCCAGACCTTGCGGGCCGCGTAATGTCTGCGGATATGGGCCGCCAATGCGCGAACACCCGCCGGATTATGGGCGCCATCGAGGATCACTTCGGGCGCCTCGCGAATCCGCTCCAGCCGGCCCGGCCACTGGGCCGCCGCAATGCCGCGCACCATCGACTCATCGGCGACGCCGAGTTCGCGTAAGGCCACCAGAGCCGTCACGGTGTTGTCCACCTGATGCAGCCCCGCGAAAGGACACCGCACCGCAAGCGCACCCCATTGCAGCGTGCTCCCGTACGCTTCATCCACAAACGACGACGGCATCGCATCGGCCGCACGCAGAACCCGTGCTCCCACCTCTTCGGCGCACGCCGTAATCACCGCCTCCGCGTCCGCGCGCTGCTTCGCCATCACCACAGGAACGCCCGCCTTGAGTATCCCGGCCTTCTCCGCGGCGATCGCTTCAATCGACGGCCCCAACCACGCCTCGTGGTCATAATCCACCGGCGTGATCACGCACAGTTCCGGCATCACAACATTGGTCGCATCCAGCCTGCCGCCCAGCCCCACTTCCAACACCACCCAGTCACAGGCGCGTTCGCGAAACAATACGAACGCCATCGCCGTCACAGTCTCAAAATAAGTCGGGTGATTCTCAATCTCGCCATCCGCCACCAACCGCTCGGCTGCCGCATGCACCACATCGAAAGCCCTCGCAAAATCGGCCTCCGTCACGCGCTCGCCGTCAATCTGGATGCGCTCGGTTGGCTCCACCAGGTGCGGCGACGTATACAACCCCGTGCGATGCCCCGCCTCCCGCAGCACCGACGCAATCATCGCGCACGTCGACCCCTTCCCGTTCGTACCCGCCACGTGTACCACGCGGCACGCCTGCTCCGGATGGCCCAGCTCCGCCAGAACGCGCGCAATCGTATCGAGGCCAAACTTGAACGCCTTGATCTCGTTCCCCAGGGAATAAAGAAACCGGACCGAGTCCGGATAAGTATTCATGCGCTACAGCTTCAAGCCTGGTGTTCGGGATGCGTGCATCCGTACGCAATCGGCACGCGCCCGCCCTTGTTCAGCTCCGCGTATCCAATCTGCGTCGAATAATAGATCCGCGAAGTGAGTTGTTTCGCCATGCGAAAGAACCTGTGCCCCGGAGCCGTATCGCCGGTGGTGTTCGCATCGAACGCCTCCAGCACGGTTGTCTGATCGGCCACCGGACACTTAACAAACGGCGCTGCAAAGCGGCGAATGCAATACCCGTCGAGAAACGCCAGTCCCTCCAAGAAACGCTCGCGCTCCGCCGCTGGACCTTCCAGCAACAACAGGTCGATGTAGCGATTCACTAGCGCCGCCTTTGCGCCGGGCGTGTCCGTCGCGGGGATGATCAATTCCGTCAGCGCCACCACGGTTTCGTTCTGATGCGCGTCAAAGACCTGCGGCTTCCATGACGTGTTTTGTGCCAGCGCGGGCACTGCGGCCGTGAGGATCAACAGATCGCGGCGATGCATAGCAGTCATCGTAGCAGCTTAGGAAAGCGCGACTTTCCCAGCCTCATCCCACTCCACTTCTTCCGGCACTGCATCAGCGGTTGTGATGAAGGCCGCATACACCACGCGTACTTCGCCTTTGGCGGGGATCCAGCGGTAGCCGGGGACGCCGAACATCGACCCGCGCTCGATCATCTGCCTCCGCGACTCCGCCATTGGCGACACGCCGAACTCCATCCCACGCGTCAGAGTCTGGCTGTTCCATGGCGCCGCGGCTCGCGCATGATTCTCTTCCCACAATCCGAGCCACGGAAAATCCTCGCGGCGCCACACGTACCCGCATGCCACCTTCGCCGATGGCGTCCACGCCACGAAAAACGAGTGCTCCCGCCGCTGATCCATCAAGTGCGCCGTATACCCGCTGCTTGCCGACGCATCCGGCATGGTGCGCAAATCGAGCGATCCGCCCTGCTTCAATGGCACCAGCGGCCAATCGAAATCCGCACCCGTCAGATACCGTCCGAACTCCCCGCCGAAGTCAGTCTCATACACGCGCGACTTGGTGGCCGTCACCCGAAACTGCGTCTGCCCTTTTTCAATGAAGGGCGGCCCGAGCGTGACATGATGCGTCCATGCGGCCGGCTTGTCCGTGGCTGCCAGATTCCGAACCGTCTCCTCGATCACCGCCACGTGTCCGTGCAACCGCACACGCCGCGTGAAGGAAAGTTGCGCCATCGGGAACTCCGCCTCCGCGACAAGCGCACCACCCTGCATGCTCATCCTGTAGGGCACAATCGACCCCTCGCCATGCGGCGTCATTCCCGCCGCGGCTTCAGCCTCGCTGGGCCCGCCGAAAATATCCATGCACAGGTTGTGCCCCATGATCCCCGCCAGCAGACGGCTCTCCCCATGCGTCCCGTAAGTGTCTCCATGTTTGGCGGGATCAAACGATGACGGCTCGATGGACTGCCACGGCGGCGCCCACATCGGATTGACGCCCGTGGGCTTGTGGAGCAGTTCGGCGAGATGGCCGCCCTCCACCGTCAAGGTGATCCGGATGGTGTCGTTTTCGATCTGCCAGACGCGCCGGCCTCGATATGTTGTTTCCGCCATGGTGCTGTTGCCTGTACCGCCAATATAATCAAATCAAGTCCCGCGATGCACGTCTTCACTTTTCTTCTGATGCTGGCCGCTCCGTTCTGGGAGACCTTGGCCCCGCGCGAGTGGAACGATGAGCAACTCACCCAGATGATCAACGATTCCCCGTGGGCGCAAACCACCACGTTCCGCGACGGCAATCCCGCGCCTGTCTACCTCGCCAGCGCGAAACCGATGCGCGAGGCCGAGGCTGAGTTGCTGCGCCGTTACACGCTCAAGATCGGTACGCAGAACATGCCCGACAGCGCATCGCGCAGGGAGTACGAAGAGTTCCTCAGTGAGAACGAGGGAAAAGTGGTGGTGATCGCCATTCGCAACCTGAATCTGAAGATTCTCGCGGAGGCGGCGGAAGGCAGACTGATGGAGAACGAATCGTACCTCAAGGCGGGCCGCAAGAAACTCAAAATGTCCGGCCACTTTCCGCCGACGCCCGGAGACCCGGTGCTGCGCCTCATTTTTCCGCGGCCTCAGGGGCCGGTGAAGGAAATCACTTTCGAACTCTACATGCCCGGCTTCACTGGACCATACCGCCAGGCATCGTTCCGGATCAAGGACCTTGTCTATAAGGGCAAAACAGAGATGTAGCTCCGCGCCTCTCGCTTGCGCGGTGTGATACCATCTCCCGCTGTGGCCCCCACCAATCGTCCGCAAGTCGCCCTCTGGGTCCTGTTCGCGGTCAACATCATGAACTTCTACGACCGCAACATCGCGGGCGCACTGGCCGAACCCATTCGCCGCGAGTTCGGCCTCAGTGACACCCAAATCGGGATGCTGGGCTCGGGCTTCATCTGGCTCTACGCATTCGTGGGAGTGCCCATCGGAAGGCTGGCCGACAAGTGGTCGCGCAAACGTGTGCTCGCCTTCGGTCTGCTCATCTGGAGCGTCTGGACTGGCTTCAACGGACTCGCGCGGACTTACTGGATGTTGATGGTGGCGAGGCTCGGAGTCGCGGTGGGAGAAGCCGCCTGCGCACCCACCGCAACCACATGGATCGGCGATCTCTTCGCCGCCGAAAAGCGCGCCAGAGCGCTTGCCATCTTCATGCTCGGTGTCCCCATCGGGGGCGCGATGAGCTACTTCTTCAGCGGTCCCATTGCGCAAGCGTTCGGATGGCGGCAGGCCATGATGGTGGCCGCACTGCCTTCGCTCATCCTGCTTCCACTTCTGTGGCGATTGCCCGAACCCGCCCGCGGCGCAACGGAAGTACATAAGGAGGGCTCCAGCAGCCAGTCCATGTGGAGCGTCCTTCGCATCCCCACCATGTGGTGGATCATCCTCTCCGGCGCTCTGCTCAACTTCAACATGTACGCGTTCGGGACATTCCTTCCCGCGTTCTTCGCCCGTGTCCATGGACTCACCCTCGCCCAATCCGGTATCGCCACCGGAGTCGCCTACCTCATCGGAGGCATCGGCGGTGGGCTCCTCGCCGGTAAGATCGGAGACAGCATCGTGCACAAACGCAAAGATGGCCGCATGCTCGCCGCCGCTGTGTTTGCCCTCGCCACGGCGCCCTTTGCGTTCTTTGGAATCCAACAATCGGCCGGTGCTTTTCTGATGGCATTGCCTCTGCTCACGCTCGCCTACGCAGGCTGCAACACCTACTACGGTTTTGTCTATTCCTCCATTCAGGACATTGTGCCGCCGTCGCTGCGCGCCACCGCCATGGCCATCTATTTCATGTTCATGTATATGATGGGCGCCAGCCTGGGACCGCTCCTCACCGGCTTTCTCAGCGACTGGCGTGCGCGTGTTGCCGCCGAAGCCGCCGGAGCCCTGAAAATCACCGATCAGTTTCGCGCCATCGGTCTGCAGGAGGCAATGCTCATCATTCCCGTGCTGTCGCTGGGCTTGGCTCTCGTGCTCTGGGCCGGATTGCGAACCGTCTCCAATGACATGCAGCGGCGCGAAGCGGCAGCGGCGGCAGCAGCAGCGAAAGCCGTAGCATAGAGAGGAATGGGCCTCCTCTGGATTCTCACGTTTCTACTTCCCTGTTACGCCGCCGAGCCGCTCCAGATCTACACGGAGTTCCGTCGACTGGATGTCAAGGGCAACGTCGTTGCCGCTGACGCGGAAGGCAAGCCGCGCGAAGTCCTTTCGCCGGGCCTGATCCGCGGCGGATATCACTCGCTGCGGATTGTCGTGCGCCCGCCCAGGAACGGCCACTACGCCATGATGCTCGCGCAGAATCCCGAGAACTCCATACAGATGAAGCTCTACCGTGAACTCCCACCGGCCCCCGGCGTCTCGGTGCCTGACAAACTCGACCTCGTAACGAAATCCCCGTTCGAATGGGACGGCGCCGCGGTCCACGTCTTCTGGCTCGATCTCTTCACGCCCGCCGACGCCAAGGTGCAGCGCGTTCGCATTGAAGCCCAGGTTCACGATGGCAACGGCTGGATCATCTACCCGATGGAGGTTCGCGTCCTGGCGGGCATTGTGCCGCGAGTGCGTACCAACGGCGTGCAAGCCCCGCCGCCCGCGGCCTCCTCCGACACCGCCGCCCGCCTCGCGCTTCGCGAATACCTCTGCGAAGAGAAGCCCAGAACCACCCCCGCCGGCGTCAACGCGCGCAGCTTCATCTATCGCAATGCGCAGCAGGACGTCGCCCTCGCACGCTCCCTTCAACTGAAGTGGACTCGCGAGAAACTCACCGAACGCCTGGCGCAAACAGCCGGGGCCGAGACCGGCGCCGCCTTCTGCGCAAGCCAGTCCCCCATCCCCTCGCCGATGGGACCCGAATGGTACCTCAAGGTTCGCGACTTCCTCTATCGCGAGGCCTCGCATTGATCCCACTTGCCGCACTCGCTCTTGCCATCACCAACGTCACACTCATCGATGGAACAGGAGCCCCGCCGCGGCACGGTCAAACGGTGCTGATCCGCGCCGGACGCATCGCCGAGATGGGCGCGAACATCGCGCTGCCGCGCGGCGCCGAGACCATCGATGGCACGGGCAAGTTCCTCATCCCCGGCCTTTGGGACATGCATGTCCACGTGCTCGCGAAACCGGAAGAGCAATTCCCAAAGCTGCTCGCCAGCGGCATCACCGGCATTCGCAACATGCATCTCGAAGCGCCGGATGCGCTCGCAACGGCCGCCCGCACCAGGCGCCGCCTCGATCAGCAATCCCTCATTGGTCCGCGCATCGCCGCATGGGGGCAGATCGTCGATGGCCCCATGCCGATGTGGGCCACCTCGCTCCGCGCCGCCGATGCGCGAGAAGCACGCCAGGCCATCGCCACGCTCAAAAAGGCCGGCGCCGCGTTCGTCAAAGTCTACGATTTTCTCCCGCGCGAGGCGTACTTTGCGCTCGCCAGGGATGCCGCGCGTTTCCGCATCCCGCTCGCCGGACACGTGCCCATCTCGGTCTCCGCGGAGGAGGCCGCGCGCAGCGGCCAGCGTTCCATCGAACATCTGAGCGGGATCTTTGAAGCATGCACCTCCAACCCGGCTCTGGATGGCGATCTCAAGCGGGCGGCGAATTTGTGGCAAATCAGCCGCCGCGAAGCCGCGCGGCAAATGCAGGCTGTCGTGCAATCGGCGGCCGCCACCTACGACGCCGGCGCGTGCCGTTCGCTCTATCAACTCTTTGTGGAGCGCGGCGTCTGGCAGTGCCCCACGTTGGTAGTGCTCAATCAATTGCAGCCCTACGGCCTAAACGCTGTCCACCAGATGCACGAGATGGGCGTGAAGTTGCTCGCTGGTACCGATGGCGGCTCCATCAACATCGAGCCTGGCGAAAGTCTCCATCACGAATTGGAGCTGCTCGTCGAAGCCGGCCTCTCGCCCATGGAGGCGCTGCAAACGGCCACCTGGAATCCCGCCGAATTCCTCGGACTCACGAAAGACTACGGTTCCATATCCAAAGGCAAAGCCGCCGACCTCGTCCTGCTGGATGCCAACCCGATCGAGAACATCTCCAACACGCGCCGCATTGCCGCGGTGATCCTTCGCGGGCGCCTTACAACTTCACCCGCTCGGCCCGCTGCTTCAAAAACCGCTCATTCAACCGCAATCCAAAACCCGGCCGATCAGTCAACTCAATAAGTCCGTTGCGCAACTGCTCGGCGGGTTCCGTCACCTCCGCCCGCCACTCCACCTCGCCATACCCAAACTCCAGAATCAGAAAATTCGAGAGGGTCGCGCACACATGCGCCGCCGCGATATTGCCTACGGGGCTCGCCGGCCCGTGCGGCGACACCTGCAATCCCGCGCCGTCGCCCATCGCCGCGATCTTCTTCAACTCCAGCAACCCGCCGCCGTACTTGATATCCGGCATCAGAATGTCCACCGCGCCGCCGGCAATGTACGGATAGAACCCCTTGGTCCCGTAGATGCTCTCCCCGCCGGCCGTCGGCATCTTGGCCGCGCGATCCACACGCGCCAGCTCAGGAATCCCGCGACACACCTCCTCCAACCAAAACAGCCGCAGCGGCTCCAACTCGCCTGCCAGTTGTATCCCGCGATCGACGCTGAAATGGGAATGGGCGTCTATCAACACCTCGCGCTGGTCGCCCATCGCCGCGCGCACGGCCTTGACGCATTCCGTCCCCTTGCGCGTGTGTTCCTCCTTCGCCGCCGGATCCCTCGGCATCCCGTCGTACGGCGCAAGCTTCACCGCATCGAACCCGTTCCGCACGGCGTGCTCGGCCCACTTCGCAAACCCCGCCGGCGTCCGGTCCGTGGTGCAGCGGTTGATGTTGGCGTAGTTGCGAATCGAAGTCCGCAGCGCCCCGCCGAACAGCGCATACACCGGCACTCCATACGCCTGCCCCGCAATGTCCCACATGGCTTGTTCGATCGCGCTCATCGCGGCCGCGCGGCTATGCGTCCTGTCCGACACCTTCACCAACCCGCGCAACGCTTCCACCTCTGAGAAACTCTTGCCGCGCATCTGACCGAAGAGTTCCCGCAGCGCCACCGCGGTGTCGGAATCACGCCCATGCGAGGCATCGCCCACGCCCACCAATCCCTGATCTGTGTGGACCCGCACCAGCAGCCAGTCGCCGCGATGGTTCACCGGGAGCCGGTATAGTTCGACATCCTTCAACCGCCCGCCGGCAGCCGCCAATCCCGCCAGTGGTAGCGCGCCCGTGGCCGCGCTCGTGGTCATCCAGCCTCGTCGTGTCACGAACAAAGTTTATCCGAAAACCAGCCGGAATCCGATGCACCCGTCTTTGTACTGTTGCCCGATCTCATACCGCTTCGATACTGTGCAGTGCACCGCCCAGTTATGAAAGCACCCGCCTCGCAACGCCCGCTCATCACCGTCCGCGGACCTCAGATCCTGGCACCACTCCCAAACATTGCCCGACATATCGTAAATGCCAAGCTGATTCGGCGCCTTCAACGCCACTGGTTGCGTATGGTCGCCGTGCTTGCGGTCATACCATGCCACCGCATCGACATTGTTGCTGCCGCTCCAGCGGAACCCGTCCTTCCAATGCGGCCCGCCGCGCGCTGCATACTCCCATTCGCTTTCTGTCGGAAGCCGATACACACCGTCCCGCGATTCGATCTTGTTGAGCCGTTCGAGAAATCCACCGGGACTGGTTATCTCGTCCCAGGAAACATTCTCCACTGGCAGGTTCGATCCCTGCCGGCAGGACGGGTTCGACCCCATCACATAAGTCCAAAGCCACTGCGTCACCGGCGTTGTCCCAATGAAAAACCCGCCGCCCCGATACTCCGCGTAGTCCGAGCCCGCCACATGCACCAACTCCGCTGTACGCCCCTCATAGCTGATCCGCATGCCACCAACCTACACCATGTGTGCGGCGCCTGCCGTGTGGCACATGCACAGCCGATCCCGGTGCAAGGACGTTCGCCACGCGGCGCAGACACGCTTTGCTTCACCGCCCAGATCCCACGTAATCCGCGCGCTGAACCGCTGCGATGAAACACATCTGTCGTGAGCAAACCAGATGTGTTGTACTTTGAGAAAACGCGCGCAGGATCAAGAAGGACCTTGGTCTCAGGTGAGGTGGAACATGTTGCGCTATCCCATCAAATTGAAAGCCGATACCAACGGCACAATCCTGGTGAGCTTTCCAGACGTTCCCGAAGCACATACTTTCGGTGACGATCGCGAGGAGTGCCTTAGCCGCGCGGTGGGTGCTCTCGAAACCGCCTTCATGGGCTACGTGGAAGACCGTCTGCTTATCCCGAAGCCCACAGGGCAAAAGCGCGGGCCGTTCGTCGTACTCCCCGCGCTAACCGAAGCGAAACTGGCACTCTATTCCACATTACGCGCCGGCCGCATCAGCAAGACCGAACTGGCAAGACGGCTGGATTGTCATCTTCCTCAGGTGGACCGGCTGCTTGACTTGCGGCACGCATCGCGGCTCAACCAGTTGGAAGCGGCATTTCGCGCTCTGGGGAAGCAGCTTTCCGTTCAGATTCTCGACGCGGCTTGATGGCGCCTGCTCCGCGGCACCCCCAAAAACTTTGGCACTCCGCTTGCCTCCGCCGCTCTGACATGCTAAATTCATAGATTGCGTGCCTTCCCAGGTGCGCTATCTCTTGGGAGGCTGAGCCGATCTGCGGATCAGGCAAGGCCGTTTGGACCAGTCACATTATGGCAAAAGTAGGCAAGAAGTATCTTGCCGCCGCGAAGCAAATCGAGGCGCGCGAGTACCAACTCCCCGAGGCTGTCAACCTCGTCAAGAAAATCAAATTCGCCAAATTCGATGAGACCGTCGAGGTTCACCTGCGCCTCGGCGTCGATCCCAAACACGCCGACCAGATGGTTCGCGGCACCATCGTGCTCCCGAATGGTCTGGGCAAGTCCAAGAAAGTCCTCGTCATCACCTCCGGTGATAAGCTCCGCGAAGCGGAAGCCGCAGGCGCGGATTTCTTCGGCGGCGAGGAAATGGTTACCAAGATCCAGGCCGAGAACTGGATGGATTACGATGCGGTCATTGCAACCCCGGACATGATGCGTTCCGTCGGCCGTCTCGGCAAGGTTCTGGGTCCTCGTGGCCTAATGCCGAACCCCAAGACGGGAACCGTCACCACCGATGTCGCCAAGGCGGTACAGGAAGTGAAAGCCGGTAAGGTGGAGTTCCGCGTCGACAAAGGTGGCGTCATTCATGCTCCTGTCGGCAAGATCTCCTTCGATGCGGCAAAGCTGCTGGAAAACGCCACCACGCTCATCGGTGCAGTCGTTCGCGCCAAGCCGGCCGCGGCCAAGGGCAAGTACGTCAAGAGTGCCACCCTCTGCTCCACCATGGGCCCGGGTGTGGGTCTGGATGTTACCGGCTACAACTTGAAGACGACATAATCTCTCGCGGAGGCACTTATGAAGAAGAAAGCAGATAAGCGCAAAGACGCAGAGGCCCTGCGCAAGGACGTACTCAGCGCCCCCAATATGTTCGTGGCGGGCTTTGAAAAGCTGACGGTCGCGCAGGATTACGAACTGCGCAAGACTATCCGTGGAGCCGGCGGCGACTACACCGTGGTGAAGAACAAGATCGCGGGCAAGGCTGCTGAGGGTACCCCGGCCGAAAAAATTCTCGACAAGCTGCGCGGCATGACCTCCATCGCCTTCACAACGGGCGATCCGGTCGGTCTCGCCAAAGCGCTCACCACCTACGCCAGGACGAACCCAAACTTCAAGTTCAAGGCCGGGATGGTGGAAGGCCGCGCGATTGAGGTCAGTTCCATTAACGATCTGGCCAGCATGCCTCCGCGAGAGGAAGTCCTCGCCAAGCTGCTCTTCCTGATCAATGCTCCGGCGCAGCGCCTGGTCACCGCCATTAACGGCGTTGGCCGCAATATCGCCGTCGTCATCGATCAGGGCGTCAAGGAGAACAAGTTCCAAGCGTAACGATTTTTGTGGGTTCGCCCTTGGACTGCGGCTCCCAAGCCCCGTCCGGCTGGATCCTGCTCGATTTTCACATTAGGATAAGGGAGTTCACGATTTTATGGCTGACATCAACGCAATTGCCGATCAGATCCAAGGGCTGACGCTGCTGGAAGCGTCTCAGCTTGTCAAGATGCTGGAAGAAAAGCTGGGCGTCTCCGCGGCTGCCGCTGCTGTGGCTGTCGCTCCTGCTGGTGGTGGCGCCGCCGCTGCTGCTGCCGCTCCGGTTGAAGAGAAGACCGAGTTCGCCGTGGTTCTCACTGCCGTCGGCGCCAACAAGATCAACGTCATCAAGGTGGTTCGCGAAGTCACCAGCCTCGGCCTGAAAGAAGCCAAGGACCTCGTGGACGGCGCCCCCAAGACCGTCAAGGAAGGCGTCAACAAGGACGAAGCGGAGTCCATCAAGAAGAAGTTCGCTGATGCCGGCGCCACGATCGAAGTAAAGTAACTGCTTCCTGTCTTGTGGGGCGATTCCCTGCCCGCGGCTGCTGCAAGTGCAGCCGCGGGCACATGCTATTTCTCCCCACCTCCAGATTCCTCCGCGTGGTAGCCTGAATTCATAGGGTGAACGCTGTCCGCGAGGAGGCCGTCTGGTGACATTCTTCCTGCTTGTCGCTCTTGCCCTGCCCACCCTCGCGGAGGAACGTCCAATGCCCTCCCCCGAAATACAAGCCATCCTCGGTTCCGCACAGTCAGCCCCGCCAGAACTCGCCGCCGACATTCTCCTCCGCCTGGCGGATAGCCGATTCCTCCCCTCCAAAGAGCACCGTCTGGAAGTCATCGAGCAGGCATTCGAACTGGCCGCGGGTGGCAGGTTCGCCTATGCCGAGTCCGCCGCCGTGAACGCCGCCGCCCACACCGATTCGAGCCCTGGAATTCGAGCCATGGCCGTCCTCGACGAAGGCCTGTCCACCCTCGGTTTGCGCTGCCGCGCCGTCCGGCTGGCGCTCCCACTCGACAAGAGCAAAGCACTCTCCCTGTTCCGGCGCGTCCAAATCGGCCCGTTTCCCGCTCTCACGTGCAGTGACCCGCTCCAGCCGAATCTCGACGAATACTACCAGACCCTGCATCAGGTAGCCGACACCGCCTTCTCCGCCAAGGACCGCGCGGAAGAACGCCACCTCGAGATGATTGCGTCAGCCGCTGCCAGCGCCGTGATCCCGCAGCAACTGACTCCCCTCGCCTCCCTGCTGGCCGTATTCCCCATGCCCCCGCAACGCCGCGCGGCCATGGCTTCCGGCTATGCCGCAGCCATCGACCAGATGAATGCAGACGCGCGTTCGTTCGAGGGACGATACGACTTCGCATACTCCGTGATCCCGCTTGCCCGCGTCCTGCAAACTGGTCAGTCGACGCCGTTGCCATTGGCGCGCGCCGTACGGGCCTACCTGAGCCGCCACCTCCAGGGGGAGCGGTGTGCCGAACTCGCGCTTCCCAGGCGGGCCGCATCCGCAAAGGAAGCCACCGGCAAGACATTTAACGACGCGCTTCTCCGGGCGCTGAAGATCGAAGGGGTTGAGCCATTGGACTTTGACGCATTGAAGCCAAAGTCCATCGGCGGCGCAGCCAAATTCGCGGACTTTTGGGCTGACGGCCGCGCTCTCGAAATGATGCGGCGCGGCAAAGAACTTCGATTCGGCACCAAAGAGCAGCAGGAGGAGTACAACCGGCGCGAACGCCGCAAGGACGGCATGGCCCATTTCCTCCCTGAAGAGCTTCGCCGCACGCCAGCCTGGGAGGCCGGGGTCCGCGAGTTCCTCCGGGACCTCGACAAATGGCGAAGCAATCACGAAGAGGCTGAGACCGACTTCTTCCACCAGTTGTGCCTCATGTATGGGGGATTGCTCGTCATCGTTCCTTCCGGCCCGCTGCGGGAATCGGTCCTCCAGGATTACGTGTCAGCTTTGAAGACGTCCCCAATGCAGCAGGAAAGCCCGCCGGAGTGGTTGCTTCATGTGAAGCGCCTGTTGCGGACAACCGACGCAACTCCCGAGTGGCTCGCCATCGCGCGGTCCGAGATGCGCCGCAACGGCGGCCTCACCATGGGTCTCTACGCTGAACTGGCTCGGCTCGGCGTTTATAGGTAAATCCTCAGCGCCGCTCCCGCACCAGCGCTCGCAACTTCTCCTCAAAGGTGGCAATCCCCTGCTCGCTCGCGCCAAGTTCCCTCACCCGCACTCTCCCTGCACGGTCAATGGCGAACCGCACCGGGATCCACGGAGTCGGCAGATCACGTAGCGCCGGGTCGTCCACCAGCAACACAAACCGCCGGTAGCCGCGCTCCGCCAGAAACTTCACCGCCTTGTCTTGTGTGTCCTCGGAATCGCCTGCCGGAGCCACCACCACCACGTCCTCCGGGAACTCCCGCTGCAATTCGTCGCTGCTTGCCAGCGACGGCCGGCAACTCACGCACCACGAAGCCCAAAAATCGAGACTGACTATCTTGCCCTTCAGCGCGTCAACTGAATAGGCCTTACCGTCGCGATCCTTCAATTCGAATCGCCCCAGCTTTGCATTCATCTCCTCCACTTCCAGGTTGTCCGGGTCCGCCAATGCCCATAACGCCGATTCCTCGTTGATGCGCTCCGCGAACCTCTCGCCCGGAGACAGTCTCGCGATCTCTTTACGTGCCGCGCCGCTGTCACCTCCCGTGGCAATTTCGCGGATGTAAGCCGCAACTGCGGAATCCTTCTCGTTTAGACGCTCATGAATTTGTGCCAACCGGTAGAACACTCTCGCCGTGCGCAGATGCTTGTCCTCTACCATCCGCACCGCCTTCCGCAGTTCCTCGCGTGCCTCCTTATTGCGGCCTTGCGCGGCCAGTGCCCAAGCCAACGTACTGCGGTACACCCTGTAGCGGAACATCCGCAGCGCCATTCTCATCGTCTCCGGCGGAAGTGTCGGCAACAGGTGATCCATCGGCCGGGTGACTTCACCGCTCTTCAGCGATTGCCGTGCCGCCTCCTCCGCCAGTCCCGGTGCAAGGTTCATGGATAACAGGCTCTCGGCCAAGTCGCAGTGTCTATCGCCATCAGGATCGTTTTCCCTGTTCATAGCGTCCAACGCGCGTCGTGCCGCCTCGATGACGGTTGCTTCCGGCTCACCGGCTTTCGCCGCCTTACGCATCAGCGTTGTCCAGTAGTGGGGGCTCGTGTGAAAGCGTTCCGGGAGACTGCGCAGATCAGCCAGCTCGCCGAAGGTGAAATAGAAAAACTCCAGAGTCTTGTCCAGTGCCGCGCTTTCCGCAAATCGAGTCCGGTACTTGCGCAGCAGTGCCAACGCCTCCAGATTACGGTCCAGCCGGTTGAAACCGTGCGCCACCGCGGCGTAAACCCACTCCTCATCCGGGTGTTCGGAAAGGAATTTTTCGATTTTGTTCAATACCTGTTGGTGTGGCGGTCCCCCACCGCGCGCGGATTGCTCCAGCGTGATCCACTCGTTGGCCTTCTCTATCGCCTTTCGTTGGATGGAATCGTCCGCCGCGCTGCAGCGCGAGGCCACCATCAGTATCGCAATCACCCGCAAGGCACTTCCCAGTTCCATTGGCCGGATTCTGCCACGGCGAGCTACCCGAGTCAACCCCAATCCTCCTCGTAGTCGGCGCTTGCCAAGACCGTGAAGGCAGGCGTCAACAAAGACGAATCGGAGACCATCAGGAAGAAGTTCGCCGGGGCCGGAGCGACAGGCGAAGTAAAGTAACGATCCCTTCCGGCGCGCGGGTCCCCTCACCTGCATCAACGCCAGAAGTGTTTGCTCTCATCGTGCCCGCGGTTGCCTCCAGGCTGCTGAGGGCTCGAATTGTCTTTGCCTCTCCCACATGTAGATCACTTCATCGCCTGCAATTCTCGCCCCAGTTCCACCAGCCCGATAGCATCCGTTGATTCATCCATCGGGAACCGCTCCTCGCCGGGATAGACAACAAACTGCCTCGCAGGACGCAGATCCTGGCAAGCGGAGCGGAAACCTCGTTCCAGGTGTGGCGCGGAACTTCGTTTCACCTCGATTGCCCATAGTTTCCCCCCAGGCAGCGTGACGATCAGATCAACCTCTGTTCCATTCGCGGTCCGGTAGTAGTGCGCCTCCGACCCTTCGGGCGCGCATCCGATCAGCGTCTCGATAGCGAAGCTTTCCCAAGTATGCCCAACTACCGGATGGCCGAGCAGCGCCTCCTTATCTCGAATTCCCAGCAATGCATGCGCAATGCCCGTATCCCGAACATACACTTTAGGTGACTTTGTCAGCCGCTTACCAGCGTTGCTATGCCACGGCTGCAGGCGGCGAACCAACAACAGATCCACCATCAAATCGAGATACCCCGCAATCGTCTTCCCGGTCACCCCAAGTCCTCGTGCCAGGTTCGCCGCATTCAGAACCTGGCATTGGTTATGAGCCAGCATCGTCCAAAACCGGCGAAGCGTTTCCGCGGCGATCCTGGGTCCAAACTGCGGGATATCACGTTCCAGGTAGGTGCGGATAAAGTTGCGCCGCCACTCCAGGCTGAGATCGTCGGAGGCTGCCAGAAAACTCAAGGGGAATCCGCCTCTCACCCACAGCCGCTCCGTTTCCGAGCCGCCCACCTCGAGCGCATCGAAGGGTCCAAGCTCCAGATACGAGATTCGCCCAGCCAGGCTTTCGCCAGTCTGCCGCAAGAGGTCCATCGAGGCTGATCCCAGCAGCAGAAACCGTCCGTTCCCTTTGCCTCGCCGCCTCCCCGCGTCAATCACACCGCGCAGCCGTTGGAAAATCTCAGGGGTCCGGTGCACCTCATCCAGAATCACCAGCCGCGTTGCGTGATCCGCCAGATAGAGAGCCGGATTGGCCAGCTTCGCGCGATCATCCTCGTTCTCCAGGTCCAGGTAAACGGCCTCGCGTCCGGCTGCGATAGTCAACGCCAGCGTCGTTTTCCCTGTTTGTCGAGGACCGATGAGGACCACAGCGGGCGAATGCTGAAGGAGGCCAGTCAAGCGGGGTGCGAGTCGTCGGGTCAACATGTATGCAATTATGAATCCTGACTCCATGATTGCATACTTGTCATCTCCTGCTTTACTGTTAACCGGTGGCCACCCGTCGTTGTATCCTAATAGTTTGGCGTTCTGCGAGAGTCTCCTTCCGCGCGGCACACCAAGCCGATTCCAGACCACAAGAGGTTTCATTTGAGCCGTATTTCTCTTGCCTTCAGCAGTTTCTTCGGAATCCTGTTCGGCGGCGAGTTGCCAGCCGCTGTTGCCGGCGCGTTCGGATATGCCAAGCCGGTAAAGGAGAAACCTGCTCCACCGCCACCGCCGGCCCCGAAGCCTAGCGATGGTGCGCTGCAGATGCTCGGGATTCTGCAACGCGACGCGCGCCTGATTGACTTCCTGATGGAAGACATTTCGGCCTACAACGACGACCAGGTGGGAGCGGCCGTTCGCACCATGCATGAACAATGCCGGGCCACGCTCACCCGCTATGTCAAACTCGCGCCGGTCATCGACGGGGTCGAGGGCACCTTCACCAAAGCCTCGGTCGCCGGTGGCCCTGCCAACGTCAAGTTCATCGGCAACGTGCCTGCCGGGCCTGCGCCGTCGGGCGGAATGCTCCGCCACCGCGGCTGGAAGTCGGAAAAGATCGATCTGCCCACCATCGGGGTGAAGCAGGACACTTCCATTCTCGCTCCAGCCGAAATCGAAATAGAGTAACCGCGAAACACCCATAAGATGTCCCAATTTGTAATTGGAATTGACCTAGGCACCACCAATTGCGGAGTGGCCTATGCCGACGCGTCGCAAATCAGCGATCCGCTTTCGATGCCCGAGGTGCGGCTCCAGCCGGTGGCGCAACTCGTCAACCCGGGCGAAGTGGCCGCCGAAGCGTTGCTGCCGAGTTCGCTCTACTTGCCCGATGAAAAGGATTTTCCCCAAGGCTCCACGGAGCTGCCGTGGGGCGCCGAGCCCGGCATCGTCGTCGGGATGCTGGCGCAGAAGCGCGGCGTGGAGCGGTCAAACCGCCTCGTGAATTCCGCCAAATCGTGGCTGTCCCACACGGGCGTGGACCGCACATCCGAGCTGCTGCCGCTGAACGCGCCCGAAGGCACGCGCAGAGTTTCGCCGCTGGAAGCGTCGCGGCACTACCTCCAGCACATTCGCAAAGCCTGGGATCATGCGCACCCCGAAGCGCCGTTCGTCGAGCAGCAGATTCTGGTCACTGTGCCGGCTTCGTTTGACGCCGTGGCTCGTGAGCTGACACTGCAGGCAGCGGAGCAGGCGGGCTACCCCACGGTCACGTTGCTTGAAGAGCCGCAGGCGGCCTTCTACGCGTGGCTGGAGCGGCATGCCGATTGGCGCGAGCGCGTCAACGTGGGCGATCTGATTCTCGTGATCGACATCGGCGGCGGTACGACGGACTTCACCCTCATCGCCGTCACCGAGCGCGGCGGCGAGCTGAATCTGGAACGCGCGGCTGTCGGCGATCACATCCTGCTCGGCGGCGATAACATCGATCTCGCGCTGGCACGATTGGTGGAACAGCAACTCGCCGCCAAGAACACCAAGCTCGACATGATGCAGTTTCACGCGCTCTGGCAGCAGTGCCGCGCGGGCAAGGAGAAGCTGCTAACCGAAGGGGGCAAGGACAAGGATCACGCGCTCACCATTCTCGGCCGCGGCACGGGTCTCGTAGGCGGAACCATCAAAGCCAAGCTGCTGCGCGACGACGTGGAGCGCACCGTCCTGGAAGGCTTCCTGCCGAAGACCTCTTCGCAGGAAATGCCCGCCCGCCAGCGAAGAATCGCGCTTCAGGAGATTGGGCTTCCCTATGCCTCCGATGCGGCCGTGACGCGCCAGCTCGCACGGTTCCTGCGGCAGCAGGCCTCCACCGCCGAGCACGGCTCCGTCCGGCGTACCGCTAGTGGAATGGCCGCGCCCACGCATGTACTCTTCAACGGCGGAGTGCTGCGCGCGGGTGTGATTCGCGAGCGGCTGCTGGCGGTTCTCAACGGCTGGCTCGCGGAAGAAGGCATGGCCACTGCGCAGCCACTCCTGGGCGAAGATCTGATGCACGCAGTCTCGCGCGGTGCTGCTTATTACGGATTGGCGCGGCGAGGCAAGGGCGTTCGCATTCGCGGCGGTGTGCCGCGTACGTACTATGTCGGCATCGAAACCGCGATGCCGGCTATCCCCGGTATGCCGCCTCCGATGAAGGCGCTCACAGTGGTGCCCTTCGGCATGGAAGAAGGCACCTCCCACCGCTTTGCCGACCGGGAGTTTGGACTGGTGGTTGGCGAACCTGCCGAGTTCCGCTTCTTCTGTTCATCCTCACGCAAGAACGACGGCGCCGGCGCGATGCTCGACGAGTGGAAGCCCGAGGATCTCGAAGAACTCGCACCCGTGGAAGTGACGCTCGCCGGGACATCGGGCGAGATGGTCCGTGTCTCTCTCGAATCGGATGTCACCGAGACCGGAATGCTGCAACTGTTCTGCGTCGCGCGCGACGGCCGGCGCTGGAAACTGGAATTCAACGTCAGAGAGCGAGTGGCTTAAGTGAACATCGGAATCGACCTCGGCACAACGAACTCGGCCCTGTCCTTCATCGATCCCAGGGACGCGGGCGAAGCGGAGTTTCCGCCGATTCACGTACTCGAGGTCCCGCAACTGGTAGCGGAAGGACGCACCGAAGCGCGCCGTACGTTGCCGTCGTTCCTTTATCTCGCCGATACTCCCGTGGCCGGTGTCTATGCGCGCGAACAGGGCGCGCTGGTGCCCACCCGGTCAGTGCATAGTGCCAAAAGCTGGCTGTCGAATTCCGAGGCCGATCGCACCGCTAAGATCCTGCCGTGGGACGCCCAGGAAGCGGGCCGCGTCTTCTCGCCAGTGGAGGTGTCCGGCAGGATTGTCGCCCATCTGGGCGAGGCATGGAACAAGCGCTTCCCCGATCTGCCGATTGCCCAGCAGGACGTCGTGCTCACGGTGCCGGCATCGTTTGACGAAGAGGCTCGCGAGTTGACTGTGATGGCCGCGCGGGAAGCGGGCCTGGAGAAACTCACACTCCTGGAAGAGCCCGCCGCCGCATTCTATTCCTGGATCGCGAACCATCTTACGCAATCGCGCAAATCGTTGTTTGACGGCCAGACTGTTCTGGTTTGCGACGTTGGCGGCGGCACAAGCGACTTCACCGTAATCCGTGTCAGCCGCGAAGGCGATCGCGTCAACTTCACCCGCACCGCCGTCGGCAAACACCTTCTGCTCGGCGGCGACAACCTCGACCTCACCCTGGCATGGCTGGTGGAAGCGAAACTCGGCAAGCCGCTTTCCGTAAGGCAGCGGAGCGGGCTGCGGCGTCAGTGCGCCAGTGCCAAGGAACAACTGCTCACCGACGGCACGCGCAAGAGTGTCGAGATCACGGTGCTCGGGTCGGGGTCGTCACTCATTGGTGGAACGCTGCGCACGGAGATTCTGCGAGAGGAAGTGCTGGAACTGGCGCTCGAGGGGTTCCTGCCGTTCTGCAAACTCGGCGATCAGCCCAAGGAAGAAAAGAAGAGCCTCTTCCGCGAACTCGGGCTGCCCTACGTTGCCGATCCCGCGGTGACGCGCCACCTGTCCTCGTTCCTGTCTTCGTCCGGCGTGGAGAAGATCGATGCCGTGCTGTTCAACGGCGGCTTCTTCATCCCGGAGATTTGTCGCAAGCGTGTGAAGCAAGTGGTGGGGCAGTGGTACGACGCCGAACCTACTGTTTTTGAGAATCAGGATCTCGACCTCGCAGTGTCGGTGGGCGCGGCTTACTACTCTTACGTCCGGCATGGCGGCAGCGGAGTGCTCGTGCGCGGTGGGTTGCCTCGCGCCTATTTCATCGGTATTGGGGGCGCTGAGGAGAAGGTCCGCACAGTGTGTCTGGCTCCACGCGGCACCGAGGAGGGCAGCACGGTGGACCTCGATCTGGAGGGTCTGCAGCTTGTTGCCAACCGCCCCGTGTCGTTCCGCCTCTACAGTTCGCTTACCCGTACCGAGGACAACATCGGCGATGTCGTCGAGTTCACCTCGCAGGAAGTGAATGACACGGTGCACCAGCATGCCCCGCTCAATGCGGTGATCCGGTTTGGCAAGAAGATCGAAGAACGGCTGATTCCGGTGAAGTTAGGCGCGCGCCTTACTGAGGTGGGGACGCTGGAGATTTGGGCGGAATCAAAAGTGAGCGAGCAGCGGTGGCGCCTGCAATTCGAATTGCGCAAACGTGCCGAATCCGCTGTCAAAAAGCCGGCGGCGGTGGTGAGCGATGAAGCGGTGGCCAAGGCCGAGGAGTTGATTACGGCGACGTTCGGCCAAGGCGCGCTTGCACCCGAGGAACTCCCTTCGCGCCTGGAACAGACAATGGCGCTGGGCCGCAATTCGTGGCCGTCCAGCGCAATCCGGCGGCTGGCAGACAAGTTGATGGAACACTCGGAAGGCCGTAAACGCGGGCCTTCCTATGAGGCGCGTTGGCTCAATCTCACGGGCTTCTGTCTGAGGCCGGGCTTCGGTTTCCCCGGCGACGATCTGCGCATTGAACAGGCTCGCCGTATCTACGCTTCAGGGCTCACCTTCTCTAACCAAACGCAGTGCGAAATCGAATGGTGGATCATCTGGGGCCGCCTCGCCGGCGGCCTCAATCGCAATCAGCAGGTAGACATCTACCAGCGCCTTTCAGCAAATCTGCTGCCCCGTGGGCAGAAAAAGGTCCGCCTCAACAGCAGCCTGATGCGCGAGATGTGGCGAACCGCGTCGAGCCTGGAACTGCTCCCCATGCAGACCAGGACCGAGCTTGGCGAGGCGTTGGTGAAACGCGTCAGGGCCAACGATTTTACCGCCAGCGAGCTGTGGTGCCTCTCGCGGCTTGGTGCGCGGAGGTTGTTCTACGGCCCCATCAATCAAGTGTTGCCGGCGGCTACTGTTTCCCGATGGATCGAAACGCTTGGCAAAGTGAAGACCGCCGCCGAGGCCATCGCAGTGATTGCAATGCGCACCGGCGACGCCGCGCGCGACCTCTCCGAAGCTTCATTCGCCTTCGCAAGAAAAGCAGTGGGCAGCGACGAATCCGCCCTCGCTATTCTCAACGGAGAAGCTGACCGCGACATGTCCTCCATCTTCGGTGAGGAACTCCCCTCGGGTCTGGTGATCACCGGCGACAGCGAATAACCCAAATACCTCGCGGCTCTGTTCTCCTACCGCGGCGGCGGAGCATTCCCGGCCTCCCGCGCCGCCTCCCGCACATTCACCGTCCACAATACCGCCAGTCCCACCACAAAAAACAGAATCAACGACAAAATCGAAATCCGGTAATTCCCCGTGAACTGCAGCGCCAGCCCAAAGAACAGCGGCCCCAACCAGCTCGTTCCCTTATCGCTGATTTCGTAGATCGAATAGTACTCCGCTTCATGTCCCTTCGGAATCATGAACGAGTACAGAGACCGGCTCAGCGCCTGGCTGCCTCCCATAATCGCCCCAATCGCCCCCGCCATAAAATAAAACTCCATCTCCGTGGAAACGAACCCATACACATAGATCAACACGATGCAGTAAATCGCCAGCGACAGCATCACTGTGTATTTGTTGCCGATCCGTCCCGCGATCCAGTTGAAGAACAGCGCCCCCACCACCCCGACAAACTGCGCAATCAGAATCGCCGTGATCAGCGCCTGCTCCGGCAACTTCAACTCCTCCTGCCCAAACTGCGACGCCAGCGTGATGATCGTCTGAATCGCGTCGTTATAAACCAGGTAGGCAATGAGGAACCGCAGCGTCTGCGGCAGCCGGAACACTTCCTTCACCGTCGACCACAACTGCTTCATCGCCGCGCCCAAATAGCTCTCGCCCACCGGCGCTTTCTTCTGCGGATTCCGGTTCTTCAACACGCTGAGCGGAATCAGTGTGAACCCGGCCCACCACAGCCCCGCCGACAGCAGGCTGATCCGCACCGCCAGCCCCTGATTCAATCCGAGCTTCTCGGCGTTGGCATAGAGCAGCAGGTTCAGCACCAGCAGCACGCCTCCGCCGACATACCCTAATCCCCACCCTCGCGACGATACATTGTCCCGCTCCTCCGGCGGCGCAATCTCCGGCAGAAACGAGTTGTACACTACGTTCGCCGCCCCGAATGCCGAATTCGCAACCAGGAACAGCACGCACCCCATCAGATAGCGCGTGCCTTCAAGGAAAAACATCATCATCGACGCGCCCGCGCCCACGAACGCCAGCGCTCCCATCAACTCACGTTTGCGATGCCCGTAATCGGCCACCGCTCCGAACACCGGCAGGATCACCACCTGCACCATAACGCTCAACGACACCATGTACGGCCACAGCGATTGCGCCGCCACCGGAATCCCCAACGGATACACCAGTCCCTGCGCGTCCGCCGCGTTCTTTGCCAGCGACGTCAGGTAAGGGCCAAGAAACAGCGTCACTACAGTCGTGTAGAACGCTGAATTCGCCCAGTCGTACATGTACCAGGCGCGTTGTTCTTTCTTCGAATAGTCCGGCATGCGTTGTCTCGTCAGGCAGCGGCTGTGGCGAGCGAATTCAACGTGACGTAATCCGTCTTGCCCGTTCCCAGCTTCGGCAGCTTGTCAATGTACTCGATCTTCCGTGGCACCGCCACCTCCGGCGCTCCCGTGCTGCGCGCCGCTTCCACCAACTGATCGCGCCGCAACCCCCGGTCCTCCGTATACAGCACCAGCACCTCGCCACGATTGGCGTCCTTGCGCGCAACCGCTGCGTGCTGATGCCTCGGCGAGGCCACCGAAGCAATCCGCTCGACAACCTCCAGCGAAACCATCTCCCCCGCGATCTTTGCGAACCGCTTCAACCGCCCCAGGATATGCAGATACCCGTCCGCATCAATATCGGCAAGGTCGCCGGTGTCATACCATCCCGGTCCGAACTCCGATTCCGGCGCTTGCAGCACCCCGGGCTTGTCATGCTTCAAATACCCCAGCATCACGTTCGGCCCACGCACATGCAGCCGCCCGCCGTGCTCGATCCCCTGCACCGGAACCAGCCGCGATTCCATCGACGGCGCAATTTGTCCCACCGTCCCTGCCCGGTACGCCATCGGACTGTTGGCCGCAATAATCGGAGCGCACTCCGTTGCCCCGTAGCCTTCTATAATGCGCACTCCAAACCGGTCCATGTAGGTCAGCCGCACTTCCTCGCTGAGCCTCTCCGCCCCCGCGATCACGTAACGCACCCGGTAGAAGTCATAGCTGTTGGCAAACCGCGCGTAGTAGTTCAAGAATGTCGGCGTCCCGAACAGCACCGTGCAATCGCGATCGTAAGTGAGTTCCGGAATGATGCGGTAATGCAACGGCGTCGGATACAGGAAAATCTGTACGCCGTTGATCAGCGGCAGGATCGTTCCCACCGTCAGCCCGAAGCTGTGGAACATCGGCAGCGCCATAAAGAACCGGTCCTTGCACGAGAACTCGATCATCGCCTTCGCCTGCTCCACATTCGCCAGGATGTTGTCGTGCGACAGCACCACTCCCTTCGGCTTGCCCTCCGATCCGGATGTAAACAGCACGATCGCCGGATCGCCCGGTTTCACATCGCGCCGCAGCGTCTTCGGATGCCGCTTCGCCCACAACACCAGCCATAGCTTGTCCAGCAGCGTGAACTGCCCACGCAAATCTTCCAGGTAGACAACCCGCACGCCCTTCAACTGCACCAGCTTCTCACCTAACTTCGCCTTCTCCACAAACCCGCGCGAGCTGACGATCGTCTTCACGCGCGCCGCCTCGATGCAGCTCTGCATCCCGTCCACACCCGCCGTATAGTTGAGCATCGCCGGAATACGCCGCGTCGCGAACATCCCGAAAATCGCCGCCACCGCCGGACCAGCATTCGGCAGAAGTACGCCTACGTGTTCTCCCTCCGCCGCCAGTCGCGAGATCAGCCTCCCCAGCGCCAGCGTCGCCTTCATCAGATCGGCGTAGGTGTCCACCTTCGGCCGCACGTCTTCAATGATGGTCCGCTCTTCGCCATACAACTCCGCCGCATCCAGCAGCGCGTCGTACAGCGTGGTGGGAACCCGCGCGTCCATCACACTGCGTTGCATCAACTGCCGCATCGATTCGCCCGCCATCCGCCGCCGCACTTTCGCTGATAAGTACTTGCCCTCGGGCGGTTCCGGAATCACGATCTTCGTCATCGGAAGATACGTCAGCCGCACCCGCGGCCTCGCCTGAATCGGATGCGGAGCACTCAACCGCCCGAATATCGAATGCTTGGCGCCATCCACCCGTACGGGCAGTATCGACGCCCCCGTGCGAGCCGCCAGAAACGCAGTCCCGTCGTAGATCTTCATCAGGCTGCCGGTGGTCGTGATGCGACCTTCTGGGAAAATCCCTACGGGCGCACCTGTCTCGATCAACTGCACCACCCGCTTCATGCTCATCGGATTCGTCGCGTCCACCAGTATGTGCGGAATGAACTTCAGCAGGATCTTGAAATGCCACATCGCCCCGATCTGTGCGTGGATCACCCACGTCACTCGCAAGGGCAGAAAGGACTGTATCAGTATCCCGTCAAAAAAGGATTGGTGATTGGGCACCACCAGCAGCCTTTCCGGCCGTTTCTTCGGCGCCTCCCCGCACACCTCCAGGCGGAACATCAACCGCAGTATCCATCGCGCGATCAGTTTGAACATGTGAATAGCGTCAGCCCCGTCATTCTACCGTAATTCTGCGACAATAAGCCTCATGCAGTTCGCTGTACTCGCCTTCCTGCTCAACGCCAATTACATGTTTGCCGCTCCTCCGCCCACCGGCAGACGCCTGGAACACATAGACGACGTTCATGGCGTGCGCGTTCCCGATCCCTACCGCTGGATGGAAGACATCGACTCCCCCGAAACCCGCGCCTGGGTCCAGTCCCAGGTGGCTCACACCAAAGAGCACTTGGCGAAACTCCCCGGCCGTGACAACATCCGCACCCGGCTCGATACCCTCACCAATTACCCCACCAACGCCCCGGTTGTCGTCAAGCGCGGAGGCCGCCTCTTCTATCAGCGCAAGCAGGCCAGCCAGAACCAGCCCGTCCTCTTCGTCCGCGAATCCTCAGGACTCACCCGCGAACTGCTCAACCCGAATTTTCTGTCCAAGGAAGGCACCACCGCCATCGCTACCTGGCAGCCCAGTCCCGACGGCCGCCTCATCGCCTACGGCATCGCCAAAGCCGGCTCCGACTGGCAGGACTGGTACGTTCTCGACGTCGCCACCGCCAAACCGCTCGCCGATCACATCGAGTGGATCAAGTTCAGCGATCCCGAATGGAGCGCCGACAGCAAAGGCTTCTACTACGGCCGCTATCCAAAACCCGAAAACGCCAATCTCCTCACCTCCGCCAATTCCGACAACAAGCTCTATTACCATCGCACCGGCACCAAACAGGCTGAGGACACCCTCATCTACGAACGTCCTGACAAGCGCGAATGGGGCTTTGATCCCTGGACCAGCCAGGATGGCCGTTACCTGTTTGTCTTCGCCCGGCAGGGCACCGGCGTCGAACGGCAGGTCTTCTATAAGGACTTGCGCCAACCGGGCGCCCCATTTGTCACCCTGATCGGCGATTATTCCGCGGAGTACATCCCCGTCGGTAATCAAGGTCCCGTCGTCTATTTCTCCACCACGCACCGCGCGCCCAAGAGCCGTATCATCGCCATCGATCTGCGCCAACCGGACCCCGCTAACTGGAGGGAAATCATCCCCGAATCCAAGGATAAATTGGAACAGGCCTTCTGGTCCGCCGGACACCTCATCTGTCTCTACCTGCGGGACGCCAAAAACGTTGCCGCCCTATACACTCTCGAAGGCAAGTTCGTTCGCGAAGCGGCTTTGCCGGGCCTCGGGACGGTACTGTGGAGCGGACAGCCGCAGCAGGAACAGGATCAGTATTTCGCCTATACCGGCTACACAATGCCGCTTTCCCTCTACCGCTACGAAACAAAGTCGAATACGGCAACGCCGCTCTTTGAAGACAGGTTTTCCTTCGATCCCTCGCTCTACGAAACCCAGCAGGTCTTCTATCCGAGCAAAGATGGCACGAAAATCCCCATGTTCCTTACCGCGCGTAAGGGCCTCCAGCGGAACGGCAACAACCCCGCTTTCCTCTATGGCTATGGCGGATTCTCCGTTTCGCTCAAGCCCGCCTTCTCTCCCCTCTACATCGCCTGGATGGACATGGGCGGTATCGTCGCCATCGTCAATCTCCGTGGCGGCGGCGAATACGGCGAAGACTGGCATCGCGCCGGCATGAAACAAAACAAGCAGAATGTGTTTGATGACTTCATCGCCGCCGGCGAATGGCTCATTGCCAACAAGTACACCTCGCGCGAAAAACTCGCCATCAACGGTGCCAGCAACGGCGGCCTCCTCGTCGGCGCTGTCCTCAACCAGCGCCCCGATCTCTTCGGCGCAGCCATCCCCCAGGTGGGCGTCATGGACATGCTCCGCTTCCACAAATTCACCATCGGCCGTGCCTGGACCTCCGACTACGGCGACCCCGACGACCCCCAGGACTTCTCCACTCTCCTCAAGTACTCCCCTTTGCAGAACATCCGCAAAGGCGCGCAGTATCCCCCTACCCTCGTCATGACCGCCGATCACGACGACCGCGTCGTCCCCTCCCACAGCTTCAAATACGGAGCCGCCCTCCAGGCCGCCCAGGAAGGCAAAGCCCCCATCCTCATCCGCATCGAAACCAGTGCCGGACACGGCGCCGGCAAACCAAAATCCAAACTCATCGACGAGTGGACCGACATGCTCGCCTTCCTCCGCGAGTCGTTGAAGATGTAAGCGACTGAGGTTGCAGCACACCTGCGATACAATCGGAGTGGAGTTCCCCGGTAACAATGAAGAAGTTCGTCGTGTTTCTGGTTATCATAGCCGCCTCTCTCGGTGCGTACGCTTGGGCGCAGCAACCAGATCAGAGCCGCATCTCGCTGGACGTCAGCCGTGTCAACGTACTCTTCACGGTTTCTGACAAACGCGGCCGCTTTGTCACCAACCTGACCAAGGACGACTTCGAAGTTTTCGAGAACAAGAAGAAACAGAACATCATCGAGTTCAGTTCCGAGAGTGACCTGCCGCTCCGCCTCGGCCTTCTGCTCGACACCAGCAACAGCGTTCGCGATCGCTTCAAGTTCGAACAGGAAGCAGCCATCGAGTTCCTGAACAGCCTGCTCCGTCCACGCCAGGACCGCGCGCTCGTCTACAGCTTCGACACCGAGGCCGAGATGATCTCCGACCTCACCGACGACCACGAAAAACTTGTCCGTGCCGTTCGCGGTCTTCGTCCCGGTGGTGGCACCGCCCTCTACGATGCCATCTATAAATCCTGCCGCGACCGTCTCATTCAGGATCAGCCGAAACACAAGTTCCGCCGCGCCATCGTCATCCTGAGCGACGGCGAGGACAACCAAAGCCGCGTCACTCGCGAACAAGCCCTCGAAATGGCCCAGAAATCGGATGTCGTCATCTATTCCGTCTCCACCAACATCACTCGAATCCAAACCGACGGGGATAAATTGCTGCGCTACCTCGCGGTGGAAACAGGCGGCTTGGCGCTGTTCCCGTTCAAAGTGGAAGATCTCGCCCAGTCGTTTGAAAACATCAGCAACGAACTGCGCTCGCAGTACAGTATCCTCTATCGCCCCGAACCGCTCCATACCGACGGCCTCTTCCACCGCATCGACATCAAGGTCCACGACCGTAAGGACATGGTCGTTCGCGCACGCAAGGGTTATTTTGCCCCGAAAATATAGGGTTCTGGAAATTTTTCTCGCACCTACCTGTAAATTCTTACACTATCGTGCTACACTAGCTTTTTCAACCTCCCTCGTACAGAATTCGTAGACCAAAGGAGCACCCCGCCATGGATGAAAAAGAACGTCTTCGCGTGCTAACCGCCACGCTTGGCCAGATTGAGAAACAGTTCGGAAAAGGGTCCATTGTGCGGCTCGGCTCCAAGGAGGCTCTCGTTCCGGTGGCCACAATCTCCACGGGTTCCATCTCGCTCGATTGGGCCCTTGGCACTGGCGGCTTCCCCCGCGGCCGGATTTCCGAAATCTTCGGTCCGGAAAGTTCCGGTAAGACGACCGTGGCCTTACAGGTAGTGGCCGAAGCTCAGAAGGTCGGCGGCATGGCTGCCTTCATCGATGTGGAGCACGCGCTCGATCCGCTCTATGCGCGTAAGCTTGGCGTAGATGTCGACAACCTCCTGGTCTCCCAGCCCGACTACGCCGAACAGGCGCTCGAAATCACGAACGCCCTCATCACCTCCGGGTCCATCGACGTCCTGATCCTCGACTCTGTCGCCGCTCTCGTTCCCAAAACCGAATTGGATGGCGAAATGGGTGACAGTTTCATGGGCGTCCAGGCGCGCCTCATGAGTCAGGCGATGCGCAAACTCACGGGCGTAGTGTCCAAATCGAATACCTGTCTGATCTTCATCAACCAGATCCGCGAAAAGATCGGCGTCATGTTCGGCAATCCGGAAACCACCACCGGTGGCCGCGCGCTCAAGTTTTACTCTTCTGTGCGTGCCGACATCCGCCGCATAGCCGCGCTCAAAGACGGCGAGACGGTAACCGGCAATCGCACCAAAGTCAAGATCGTCAAGAACAAGTTGGCCGCGCCATTTCGCGAAGCCGAGTTCGACATCCTCTATGGCGAAGGAATCTCCAAGGAAGGCGACCTGCTCGACCTCGGCGTCGCCAATAGCCTTGTCGAGAAAAGCGGCTCCTGGTACAGCTACAAGACGGAGCGCATCGGTCAGGGGCGCGAGAATGCCCGCCAGTTCCTGCGCGATCACGCCGACGCGGCTGCATCCATCGATACCGACCTCCGCCGCATCCTGGGCCTCAACGGCGCGCCCGCCGAAGAAACAGCCGTCGCTCCCGCGGCCCCCGCAAGCAAGGGCCGGGGCGCTTAACGGTTTTTGGCCGCCCTACAAGCCTGTCAACGCCTGCTCAAAATCGGTCAGCAAATCCCGCCAGTCTTCAATGCCCACCGAAATGCGCACCAGCCCGTCCGTCACTCCGGAGATCTCCAACTCCTCCTTTGACACAGACGAGTGCGTGGTGGACTTCGGGTGGCAAACCAGAGTCTCCACACCGCCCAGCGATACCGCATTGCGCGCCAGCCGCAGCCGCCGTAAAAACTCAAAGGCCGCAGGCTTCCCATCCTTGAGATCCAGCGAAATGATCGCCCCCGGATAGTCGCACTGCGCATCGCGTATGCGACATTGTTCGGCGTCCTCAATCAACGACGGATAGTAGATCCGCTTCAACGCCCCATGCCCGGCGAGTTTCTCCGCGATCCGCTGCGCGTTCTTGCTCGCACGGTTCATCCGCAGATGCACCGTCGGCAGCCGCGAGTCCAGAATCCAGCACTCATCCGGCTGCAGAATATTTCCAAACAGCCCGCGCCGGCTCTTGATCCTGCGGGTCAACTCCGGATCGCGAGTCAACGCCACGCCTCCGAGCAAATCGCTGAACCCGCCCAGATACTTCGTCGCCGAATACAGAACCACATCGGCGCCACACTCCAGCGGATGCTGAAACGACGGTCCAAGAAACGTGTTGTCCACCAGCACGAGCGGACGCACCATAAGCGCCGCCGCCGCACGGCAGGCGCTCCGGATGTCCGTCATCACGAGCGTCGGATTCGCCGGCGATTCGATTAGTACCATGCGCACATCGGGCGTACTGCGGATCGCATCCTCCAGCCGCGGCGTCTCCCCCGCTCGCACGGCCGTTCCCGTAATGCCAAACGGCTCCAGAAACTCGTGAATGAAATGCTGCGTCCCCCCATACAGAGGAACCGTGTACACAATGCGATCCCCTGGTTTGGCGAACGTGACAATCGCCGTCATGATGGCTGCCATGCCGCTATTGAACACGGCAGCCGCATGCGCGCCCTTTTCCAGCGGTACAATCTGGTCCTCAAGGATCTCAGCATTCGGATGATTGAACCGGCTATAGACAAGGTCGGTCCGCTCTCCCGCCGGCGCTTGCGCGCGCCCGCCGATGATGTCGAATGCCCGCTCCGCCGCTTCCGGACTGGAAAAAACGTAGGTGGAGCTGCGGAACACAGCAGGCCGCGCCGAACCCACCGACAGCGCGGGATCGTAGCCCCGCGCAATCACCGCCGTATCTGAACGCATATGATCGTGTTTGTCAGCCATGAATCACTCCCACCTGGAGTGTAGCGCTGCGATCGCGTGCTAGCATACTCCACGAATGAACCCACAACTCTCGCAGGCATCCACGCTACCGTCTCACTGCTACACCGACCCTGCGGTCTACGAGCAGGAACGCAGCCGCGCCTTCTGGAACACGTGGCAGGTGGCCTGTCATGCGGCGAGTGTGAGAGAGCCCGGCTCCACCGCGGCCTGCGAAATCGCCGGAGAACAGGTCGTCATCGTTCGCGGTCACGATCACGTCCTCCGCGCTTTCGCCAACGTCTGCCGCCATCGCGCTTCTCTGTTGGTCGACAGTGCGCCGAAATGCGTCAAGGCTCTACGCTGCCCATATCACGGCTGGGTGTACTCGCTCGACGGCAGACTGCTGGCCGCCCCTGAATTCGAAGGAGTGGAGAACTGGAACCGCGAAGACGTCTGCCTGCCGCCGTACGCGGTGGAACAATGGGGCCCATACATTTTCGTCAATGTCGATGGCGCGGCGCCTCCATTGCACGACGTGATGGATACCATCCCCGGTCAAATCGCCGCCATCGGCTGTGCCGTCAACCAACTCCACTTCTCCACGCGCCGCGACTACGAGATCCAGTGCAATTGGAAAGTCTACGTCGACAACTACCTCGAAGGCTACCACCTCCCGGCCGCGCACCCGTCGCTCTTTCGTGAGCTCGACTACGCCCAATACCGCGTGGATACCTTCCGCTACTACTCGTCGCAGTACGCCCCTATTCGTCCGCAGCGCGACAGCGAACCGCGCCGCTACGGGGCGGGGGATACGGGCAAACCAGCGCTCTACTTCTGGATCTTCCCCAACCTCATGCTGAACGTCTATCCCGACAATCTGAGTGCCAACATCATCGTTCCCCTGGGGCACAACCGCACCTTGACCATCTTCGAATGGTTCACCTACAGCGGCCAGCCGATCGCACAGGAAACCATCGATTTCAGCGAGGAGATCCAGCAGGAGGATATTCGCATCTGCGAATCAGTGCAGAAGGGCCTCGCCTCAAGCAGCTACCAGAGCGGACGGTATTCGGTGAAGCGCGAAAACGGAGTACACCACTTCCACATGCTTCTGGGCAAGGCCTTACAAGGATCATTGCATGACTAAGGGACATATACGCCTTAGTACCCTGGATAGATCCCGCCGTCAGGACATTCGATCGGGCTTCTAAGAACAAACCCGTATTGGGCGGGAGCCGGTTGAGCCCTATCATGGCGTTATAAGGCTTGGATAACCGCATGACCGCTACCAGACCAAACAAAAGTCACTACTCGGAATCGGAGGCTGCCTCGGCACTTGGCGTTTCCGTCAACGAGTTGCGCACCTTGATCCGCAGCCACATTGTCAAGGCGGAAGAAGACATGGTGAATGTACCCACCACTACCTTTCAGCCGTCCGATCTGCTGGTACTGCGAATGATCCTCCGCGGCATGAAAACCCCGCAGGTTGCGGAGGTTGTTACGACGGCCTGACCTCCCCTAGTCTTTCAACATCTCGTCCAGATTCTGGAAAGGATCCTCCGGCTTCGGAGGGGGCGGCGCCTTGCTCGCCAGCTTTCGCGAGTACGCCAGGGCGCCGACGAAGGTCATGGGGATCGACACCACTAATGTCGATACCATAGACCATTTCGATCCACCCACGATCAGGGACATTCCGACGCCGAACACAAGCAGCATCGCAATCGACATCGCATGGATCAGCGGCTTCTGGCCCGCAATCCACCCCGCCGCATAGCCGGCCACAAACGCCACCACCGCACTGAAGAGCACCCCCAGCAGCATCACAAAGAAGTTCGCCGGACGATGCAGATCAATCCCCGTAAGCTGGAAGAACAGCCTTGACGAAATCCCGAAGGTCGCGAATCCCAACAGCACCGCCAGCATGCTTCTTAGCACTTGCATCAGTCTCGTTCCTTTCCGGCGGCGCGGGTCTTCAACACTACAGGAGTGGACTGGAAACCGAACTGCTTGCGCAGCCGGTTCACCAGGAAACGCTCCGTTGAAAAGTGCATCTTCCCGCGTCCTCCCAAAAACGCCACAAATGTCGGCGGCCGTATTGAAGCCTGCGTAATGTACTTCAACCGGACGTCGGTTTCCAGATTCAGCGTCTCCATGAAGCGATTCAGTTCTCCCGTCCCAACACGCTTCGATGCCGCGTCGTAAGCTTCGCTCACCTTTGCGAAGATCGCCTTCACTCCATGCCCTGTCTTGGCTGATAAATATATAACGGGAGCAAACTCCAGGAACTTTAATTCATCGCGCACGGCCTGCGTGAAAGTTTTCCGGTTCTTCTCACTCGTAATATCCCACTTGTTGACGCACAACACAATCGCGCAACCATCTTCAAAGGCGTACCCGGCGATCGTCGCGTCCAACCCCACTACTCCTTCACTGGCATCGAGTATGAATAGCACCACGTTGGCCATGCGAATGTGCCGTCGCGCCATCACTACACTCAACTTCTCCGCCATCAGCTTCGTCTTGCCTTTGCGCCGGATGCCCGCCGTATCGACGAAAGTGTAGGTGATCCCATCGTGCTCTACCGTCTCGTCAACGGCATCGCGAGTGGTACCCGCAATCGGCGAAACGATGGACCGGTCCGCCCCCACCAACGCATTCAACAACGTCGATTTGCCCACGTTTGGCCGGCCGATGATAGCCACCTTGATCCGCTTGGGTGGCTCCGGGGCCTGTTCGACGTCCGCTTCCGGAGGAAACGATTCGGCAACGTGATCGAGCAGTTCTTCCAAGCCCAACCGGTGCTCGGCGGAAATCGGATAGATCTCTGGGATCCGCAGCGAATAGAATTCATGTACGAGGCCTGAACGTACATCCGCGTCGATTTTGTTCACGGCGAGCGTCACCGGCCTACCGGCCTTTCTCAGGTGCTGCGCGAGTTCCCGGTCGGCGGAGGTAATCTCCGTGCGCCCGTCGATGACGAAAATGATGTGCGCCGCTTCTTCAAAGGCAACCCTGGCCTGCCGGAAGATCTCACTCGGAATGAGCTCTTCCTCGTTGGGGATGATTCCCCCCGTGTCGATCAATTCGAATTTGCGGCCGTGGTGTTCTGCCTGCCCGCGAATACGGTCGCGGGTGATGCCGGGTTCGTCCCCGACAATCGACCGCCGGTCCCTCAAAATTGCGTTGAAAAGTGTGGATTTCCCGACGTTGGGACGACCGGCTATCACCACAACCGGAAGCGTGGTGCGCGGTTGCATGTCTTTTTAGTTTAGCAACTGGCTCCCACTGCGATAAATAGAGGTGATTCCTTCAGGCGCCTGCTCGGGATTGTCGTAGGTGGCCAGGGCACGTATCTTGGCCGGATCGAACACCACGACATCGGCCACCGCGCCCGGTGCAATCACCCCGCGGCCCTTCATCTGGAACCGCGCCGCGGGTTTTCCGGTAATCCGATACACCGCCTCTTCCAGCGTCAGCCAACGCCGTTCGCGCGCCATCTCCCCCAGCAGGCACGGAAAGGTTCCGTACAGGCGCGGATGCGGACGCCCCTTCACGTAAAACCCGTCGCTGATGACGGTGCAGTACGGATGCTGCAACAGCTTTCGCAAATTGTCATCGCTCTGGTTGAAGCACAGCATGTTCACATCGCCGTTCTCTTCCTCCAGAATGCGGAACACGCATTCCACCGGCGCCAGGCCACGCGCCTCACCGATCTGTTCAAAGTGCTTGCCCACCCACTGCGCACCATCAGCCGATCCCGTCGCGGAAACGTAAATGTCCTCCCACCGTTGGGCAAGCTGCGCCACTGTCTCTTCGGCAATCTGCTTCCGCATCGCCGTATCACCAAGCCGCGCGAGCATGGCCGGAATGCCCCCGTCCAACGTCCACTGCGGCAGTAATTGCGTCAGCACGGTGCTCCCTGCCAGGTACGGATAGCTGTCCCACTCCACGTCGATCCCATCTTTCCGCGCCTTCTCGATCAGCTCAATCGCCGGAGCCTGTTTCGCCCAATTCGCGCGCCCTACAGCCTGGAAGTGCGAAATCTGCAGGCGGCATCCGGTCTCGCGCGCCAGTTCAATCTGCTCCTCGGTCGATTCGATTAATTGAAACGCGTAGCTGCGCATGTGAGTGGTGTAAATCTTACCCCTCTTCTCAACCACCTTCAGCAGCCGGATGAGTTCCTCTCGCGGTGCGCCCGAGCCCGGTGCGTACATCAGTCCCGTGGAGAACCCACAGGCCCCGGCATCCAGCGCATCGGCCAGATCGCCCTCCATGGCGTCCATCTCTTTCTGCGACGCAGCCTCCTGCCGCGCCCCCATGTGGGCAGTGCGCAAGCTCCCATGGCCCACCAGCGAGAACACCGTCGCCAGCCGCGCGTGCTGCTTCACATGCTCCAGATAGGCCGCCGCCGACGGCCACCCCCAGCGCTCCTTGCCCGCCAGAATGCCGCGCCCGTATTGGTAAATCGCATCCGGCGATTCACCGCTGGGATAGGGCGAGAACCCGCAGTTGCCCACCACCTCGGCCGTCACCCCCTGGTGCGACTTGGCCGTATCATTGGCCAGCACCATCACATCCGAGTGGCTGTGCGTGTCGATGAATCCGGGCGCAATCGTGAGCCCGGTGCAATCCACCGTTTCCGTCCCGGGAGGTACGACAGCAGGCGGCGCGATAAACCGCTCTCCATCGATGCACACATCTTCGCGACGGCCGGGCGCACCCGTGCCATCCAACAGCGTTCCGTTCTGCAGCAGGATCACACCGCAATTTTCTCCCATTTCGTATGCTGATAGGGTGCGCAGTTACCCCAACTCGGAAAAGATCCTCCAACACAACAAGCGCTACATCCCGGGCGGTGTAGTCTCGGTCAACCGGTCGGTGTCTCCGCAGATCGCATTCGTCAAAGCGCGGGGCGCGCTGCTCTGGGACGCCGACGGCAATGAATTCATCGACTATCACGCTGCGTTCGCGCCCTACATCCTCGGTCACAACGACCTCGATGTCACCGCCGCCGTCGAGGAAGTGATGCGCTCCGGAGCCAGCCTCTACGGAGCAGGCACCACCGCACTCGAAGGCGAAGTCGCGGAACTCATCTGCACCAACCTGCCGTGGATCGAATCGCTGCAGATCGTCAACACCGGTAGCGAGGCCACCGCACAGGCCATCCGATGCGCCCGCGGCGTCACCGGCCGCGACGGCATCATCATCATGCAGGGCGGCTACAACGGCTGGCACAACGATGTCGCCGGCAATCTGATGACCCCACTCGCCACGCTCGGCCCGCGCATCTCCCCCGGCGAGTACCCGTTTCATCCCATCTCCGCAGGCATTCCCAAAGCGCACCAGCAACTCGTTCACAGCGTCAACTACAACGATCTCGATTCGGTCCGCTGGGTCTGCGAACGGTACCCAATGGCCGCGCTCATCACTGAACCGGTGTTGCAGAACATCGGTATTGTTCCACCGCTCTCCGGCTATCTGGAAGGCTTGCGCGCCCTGGCCGACGAGTACGGATTCGTTCTCATCTTTGATGAAGTCAAGACCGGATTCCGTCACGCTTTCGGTGGATACAGCGAAGTCTCAGGAGTCCGCCCCGATCTCGCGGTCTACGGCAAAGCGGTGGCCAACGGTTTCCCTATGGCGATCGTCGGGGGGAAGCGCGAGTTGATGGACGCCTTCGTCCACCCCGATCCAATCCGACGCGTGCTCCTGGCCGGAACCTACAACGCCCACCCCGTTCCTACTGCCGCCACCATAGCCACGCTGCGCAGACTCCTCGCGGACAACGGTGCTGTCTACCGTCACGGGGAGGCGCTCGGCGCGCGCATGGAACAAGGCCTCATCGACGTTACGCGCCGACTCGGCATTCAGGCCACAGTCTCGCGCATCGGCTCGGCCTTCTGCCTCTACTTCATGGATCACGTCCCCGTCGATTGGCACGACCTCGCCACGCATCACGACTTCACCCTCGACGATCGCTTCCGCAAGGAGTTGATCGAACGCGGCATCTACTTCTTCCCGCTGCCCGTGAAGCAGGCTTCCATCTCCGCCGCTCATACCGAAGAACAAATCGACCGCACGATAGAAACCGCCGCTGCTGCTTTGGAAGCGGCCCTACTGGTTGAGGCTCGCTAGCAGCTTTGCAGCCGATTCCGTAATCTCGCGCACCGCCTCGTTGAAGGCTTCCTCGTTTTTTCTCGAAGGCTTGGCATAGCCGCTGATCTTGCGTACAAACTGCCGCGCCGCGGCGTGAACGTCCTCCGGCGTCGCGGGCGGCTCCGCATTCCTCAGCACCTTAATCGACCGGCACATCGTCCCTCCTACTCCCGCGATGATACCGTACGCCGCGACCAATAGAAGTAAAAAGGTAGGCCGAGAGCCATGAACGCGAGCCCGATGATGGAATTGCGGGTGGAGGTGATGAGTGTGTTGAGGATGATGGCGGCCATGAACAGAACGAACAGCGCAGGAAGGAACGGGTAGCCCCAAACTCGGTAGGGCCGTTCGGCATCGGGCATGCGGCGGCGCAGGATCAGTACTGCGGAGGCGTTGAGCGCGTAGAAGATGCAGAGGGCGAAGACAGCGTAGTCGGTGAGACGGTCGTAATTGCCGGAGAGGGCAAGCACGGACATCCACGCGCCGATCAGCACAACGGACCGGACGGGCACGCTGGTGGAGGATGAGAGGTTGTCAAAGAAGCGGAAAAACTGTCCGTCGCCGGCCATGGCGTAGGGGACGCGTGAGGTGGCAGCCATGCCGGCGTAGATGGCTCCAATGGAGGAGATCGTCATGCCCGCGGCAACGATGCGCACGGCAGTGGAGCCGAAGAAGCGGCTGAGCGCTTCAGTGGCGACGGAGGAAGACAGGGGCGTGCTGGCGACTTCAGTAGGCGTGAGCGCGAAGAAGTACGACGCGTTTGCGAAGAGATATACGGTGGCAACGGCAATGATTGCGCCAAGGAAAGCGCGGGGGATGTTGCGGCCGGGGTCGCGGATTTCGCCGATCATGGGGGCGAAGTTGGCCCATCCCTGATAGCCCCAGAGGGCGCCGAGCATCGCCGCAGCGAACCCGCTGAAGCCTCCCATCGAGGAGGCGGAAACGCCTGCACACAGACCTCCCTGGTTGGTGGTGGAGTAGTGCGCCCAGTTCCCTTGGACGAAGAGGAAGCCGGCTGCGCCGACAGCGGCGACGAGAGCGATCTTGATGACGGTGATGGCGGACATAGCGATGCCGGTGGTGGAGACCCGTGCGCAGTTGACGAGCGTCATGAGAGAGATGACGGCGATGGAGGTCAGTGCGAGGTTGCCTTCGAGAGCGCCGCCGGTGGCGATGTTCAGAAAGATGGCGGTGCTGACGGATTGCGCCGCGTGCGCGGCGGTGCGGGAGACGAGGATGGATGTCCAGCCGTATAGGAACGAGACCATGCGGCCGTAGGTGGCGCCGAGGAAGACGTACTCGCCGCCTGCCTTGGGCATCATGGCGGCGAGCTCGGCGTAGGAGAGTGCGCCCGCGGTGACCAGCAATCCAGCGAAAATCCACACGCCCAGCACCTCAATGGGTGAGCCGACATTGCACGTCATGATGCGGGCTTTCAGGAAGACCCCGGTGCCGATCATGTTGGCGATGTTGACGGATGCCGCGGCGAGTGGGCCGAGACCACGGACCAGTTGCGTCATTTGGCCTTCTGCTTCTGTTCGGCGAGGTTTTTCAGGTAGGCCTTTTCGCGGTCGTCGATGTAAGCGTGGTAGCCTTTCGGGTCGATAAAGGGGTTCTCTTTCGAGCCTTGCGCGAACCGTTTGTACTTGGCCTCCATGCCGTAATAGGCCCCGTGCGCACCGAGGAAAATGTCGACGGGAAGGGCTTTCCAGACGCGGAAGGACTTGGCATAGTCGGCGGCCATTTCGGGGTAATCGGTGTTGTTGACGAGTTGGAAGCCGGGGTTGACGTTGGGGCTGCCGACGATCACGACGTTGTAGGTCTTGCCGCCGTCCTTCACTTGCATCGTCCAGGTGGTGCAGCCCTTCGTGTGGCCGGGGGTGTGGACAGCGGTGAGGGTGGATTCGCCGAGGGTGACCTTCTCGCCGTCCTTCAGGACGCGGCTCACCTTTACGGGCTTCCAGGTGTCCTTGTAACGGTACTGGCCTATGCCGCCGCTTTCGGTGACCTTGTCGTCGCCCTGCATGACGAAGACCTGCGCGCCGGTGAGTTCCTTGACGAGGGCGCTACCATCAACATGGTCGTTATGGGCGTGGCTGGCGAGGAGGATCTTGACGTCAGTGAATTTGAAGCCAAGCTTTTCGACGCTGGTGCGGATGAGCGGAACCGTGCGTTCGAAGCTGGAGTTGATCAGAACATGACCCTTGCTGGTGGTGATGAGGTAGGTGGAGAGTCCCTTGGAGCCGACGTAGTAAAGATTGCCGGCGATGCGGTGCGGAGGGAAGGGTTCGTCCCAGTCGTTTTGTGCCAGAAGCGCGGAGGCCGCGAGGAGGCAGGTGATGAAGGCTTTCACAAGCATCTTCACATTATGCTATCTATGACCACTGCTAAACACCGATGCACACAGAAATGATGGCGTGGAAGCGTCTGTACCGGATCCTAGGCCCGGAGGAATGGCGGCGGGTGGAGGGGGCAGAGTGGTTTGCTCCGGCGGAGCTGGCGGCTGGCGGGTTCATTCATCTGTGCACGGCGGATCAATTGGGGTTTGTGGCGGCGCGACATTTTGCAGGAGCCGGCAGATTGCTGGTGATGGAAATTGATGCGGAGGCGATTGCGGGGGATGTGCAGTGGGAGGAGTCGGAGGTGGGGTTGCCGCCGTTTCCGCATTGCTACGGGCCGATCCCGCGGACTGCGATTGTGTCGATAACGGAGTTGAGTGAGTTCGCGCAAGCTGGGTGAAGCCACGCGAGGGGCGCGGCGGATTCTCTACTCTTTTGTTGGAAATGTCAGCAAACCGGGGCTGGAGGGGGCGGATTTGCGGATGGTCCGCGCTTTGCACGGAAAGTGTGAGGTCAGGAGGTCCAATAGGTGATGACAGTCGGATTCCATCCCAGCCTGACATCCTCCCCCACCGTTTGTACCTGGGATGACTTGAAGGCACTTTGTGCCGAGGACGGCGTCTGCACTTCCATTTTCTTGGGCGCGTACCCCTATGCAGGCGGTCAAGGAGTCCGGTCGGACCGCGTACGGTTACGAACGATGTTAGGAGAGGTAGACCGGTATCTGCACGCGGGCCATATGCGAGATCCGGACCGGATGGCGCTGCTCGATCCGCTATGGCATGTGCTGGCGCATTTGGATCAGGAGCGCGACTTCGGGCATCCGGATGCGATTGCATGGCTGCGTTCGACGCATTCGTTTTTGCAGTTCCGGCTGCCGTGGCAGGTGGAGGATTCCTGGAGTGTGGAAGGGCGTTTTCAGGTGAGGCCATTGTTGCGGTTTCTTTCACCGCGGCGGCGGTTCCACGTGCTGGCGCTGGCGCGGCATCATGTAAGGATGTTGGAAGGGAACGAATCGGCTTGCGGGACTGTGGCGGCACCGGCGGGAATGCCGGCGAGTCCGGAGCATGGTTATGAGGCCGTCGAGCGGGCTTTGCAGCCCTTGTTGCGCGTCAAACCATGGCCGCTCGTGCTGGCGGGAACCGGGGAGGACGTGGCGCTCTATCGCTCGGTGAACGGGTATATGAACACGGTGGCGGAGCCCGTGATGATGAGCCCCGATGGCGACTGGTCGGATCGCGAGTTGGGACGGTCGGCTCGGGATGTGTTGAGCCGGTGGAGAAGCGCGGAGGAGCGTCAGGCGCTGGCTGTGTTCGGAGAGGCGTCGGAGACCGGGAGGGTTTCCACTGTTGCGGAAGAGGTTGTCCAGTCTGCATCCGCGGGGAGGGTGCTGCATCTGTTTCTGGAGGACGAATGGAACGGCACACACACGGCGGGGAGGATTCCCGAGGATCTGGTCAATGCAGCCGTGGTGGAAACGATCCGCCACGGAGGGAATGTGTGGCAGATGGCATTGGACGCGCCGGCTGGTTTGGTTGCGGTGTACCGGTGGTGAGTTTGGTGCGGGTGGCAACAAGTTCCGCTATGCTATCGCGGGTATAGGTTCTGTGCTCATGATGCCGGCTCAAAGCAGTAGAAATTCACCTCCCGGGAGTTCGATAATACTGGTCGCACCTATGCCCGGAAACCCCCTGTTTGCGGAACAGAGCGAGGAGAGCATGTGGGTCACTTTGCTTAAGGCTTCGGCCCCGTTCGGATTGAGTCATGGTCGAGAGAATTAGAGGGCCGTTGCTGTCACAAAGCTGCCTCGATTGCGTGGAAGATGCGGTCGAGGACGTCAAGCGGACTCAACACCGGAGTCGGCAACCGAATCTCCTCTCGCCCCGCGTGAAGGTGCGCGCGAGGTTCCCGCAGAACTTCCCTCGATACGGCGTTCAGGAAAGTTGAGGCTTCGCTGCAAAGAGCCCAAACCGAAGAAGGGTTCTTTGGCGGTTCCGAGCGGAAGGTCTGGAGTTTTTGCGACGGATCGTTTTTCGACAGACGCGTTGATCCGCCCGCGCGGTCGGCTAGCGGGGCCGTCACGACCCGGCGCCGCGTTTCGCCGAGGCCTTGGATGCCTGCGCCAGGTTCTGGGATCTTCGTGCCTTCGTTGCCGTCGATGGCGAGGTCCGCCGCGCCCCAGGAACCCTGCCGATTCGTGGATCCCTGGCGAGGATGCGCTCGCAGGCCAGCAGTGCCGCCTCCTCGAAATCCGGAGCGTCTGCCGGAAGGACCTGCCAGCCGGTCACAGCTTTCCCCAATGCCTGTATGGATCGCATGTTCGGAAACTCGCGCCGCAGACTGTCGTGGTGATCAACGGTAGTGGCCAGCCACACGCCGTTGTCTGCCGTTTGCTCGCGCTTATCGCGGAGGACGAGAACGATCTTGTCCGCTACGTAGACTGCAAGGCAGCCGAACATGGGGCGGGTGGTGGGTGATAACGCGGTGAGGGCGTCGAGCACGAACTGGTGTGGAACCGCCTTGCGCGGCCTGACTGCAAAGGCATTGTCCAACCGAAGTGCGGGCATGGCGCGATTGCGCTTCGACATTAGGTCACCTGCCTTGAGGTGTGGGATGCTCGGGCTCATACCATCATAGGATCGAATAGCGTTCGTGGAGAATTGGCGCTAGGCCGGATCGGACCAGAGATTTTGGAGGCGGTTACCGGTTTCGCCGAACCGGTCAAGTTTGACGCCCATATGATCCATCAGGGAAAGATAGAGGCTGCAGGCGCGGCGGTTGTCGTTGCCTTTGTCCATGTAGTCGAGGACACGGCCGGTCTTGAGTGCGCCGCCACCTTTGCCGGCGAGCACGATGGGAAGTTGTTCGGCGCTGTGAGTGTCGCCGTCGAAGAGGCTCGACAGGAACATCAGGACGGAGTTGTCGAGGATCGACTGGCCGCCTTCGTCAATTGCCTTCAGCCGTTGCACAAGGTAGGTGAACTGCTGCGCGTGGAATTGATTCGTCTTGAGGTACATGGCCTCGAGAGCGGGCGCGCGGCCGTTATGGGTGAGATCGAGGTGCAGCGCTCCGCGGACGCCATCGAGGAACTTGAAGTTCATCTGCGAAAGGTCATTGTTGAGCATCAAGGTAATGATGCGCGTCTTGTCCATCTGGAAGGCGAGCACCATCACGTCGAGCATCAGCTTCATGTGGGTAGGGATGTCTTGCGGCAGGGCGTCCGCGGGACGCTCCATCAAGGGCTTCACCACCTTGGGACGCTGGCCTTCGACACGTTCTTCCTTGGCGGCGCGGTCGATGCGCTTTTCAATGTCGCGGACGGATTCGAGGTACTCGTCGAGTTTGCGTTTGTCGGTATGGCTGATCTTGGGATGAAGGCTCTGGGCGTCCTGGAGGACTTCGTCGAGGACGCTGCGATCCAGTTGGCGGCCTTTGCCGTCGCCAACGAGTTGATCGAATGCGCGCGCGGGGTAGATTTCTTTGGTGGCGGGCTTGGTGGCAGTGGCCCAGGAAAGGGATGACCCGTAGATCATCGAGAGGCCGTCCTCCAGTCGAAGCTCATTCGGTTCGATGCCGAGGGCGAGGCTGGGCACAGCGGTCTGGCTGCCGATGCTGCGGGCGAGCACCTGATCCATGGATGTGCCGACTTTGATGACGTTGGGATCGAGGCTGACCGGGACACCGGAGAGCACATTCATGCGGCCGAGGTGGGGGCTGGTGGACTTGAGCGCAGTCTCATTGAAGAGGCCTCGGATGAACACCATGTCCTCTGCGATAGGCGCGAGCGGCTGCGCCGCGGCACCAAGCTGCATGGAAGCGCCACGGCCTTTGGCCCACCAGTGCTCGGGTTCCACGCCGTTGGAGAAGTAGACGCAGGCGAACCGCTGCGGTGGCTTGGCTTTCTGCGCGAGCAGCGGGAGGGATTCCATCCAAGGAAGGGCGAGCGCCACACCGGCGCCACGGAGGAAATGCCGTCTGGACTTTTGCGGGTTCATGGTCCGATTACCTCTGGAGAGCGAGCTGTTCATCTTTGCCTGTATGATTGCGAAACTGTCGGCTTCCGACGATTTCCGAAACCAGGTGCGCGAAGGTTGCGTTGCCTCCGGCGGCGGCCATACGCTGGATGAGCACTTCGTCAGCGGGCTGCACTGTGCGCCCCAGGGCGTAGCCAACGAGCTTGAACGCCAGCGTGCGGATGACCTGCTTTTCCTGGCTTTGCAGATAGCGGAGCAGACCTTCCACGCCGTTCACCTCGGTCTTGTCGGAGAGCGTACCGGAATCGTAGACGGGCTTGCCGTCTGCGTATTTCTCGCGCACGCGGCCGATGGAATCGTAGCGCTCCAGGGGGAAGCCGAGCGGGTCGATGCGCACGTGGCAGTTCGCGCAGGTGGGGTTGCGTTTGTGCTGTTCGAGTTTCTCGTGCAGGGAGAGACCGCCGAACAACTTGTCGTCGGCGGGGATGGATCCGGCGTCGGCGGGTGGAGGCGGAACCGGGGTGCCGAGGACCCGGCGGAGCAGCCAATCGCCGCGTTTCACCGGACTGGTGCGAAGGGGCGCGGAGGTAGCGGTGAGCAAGGCGCCGAGGCGGAGCATGCCGCCGCGTTGGAAGGCATTCGCGCCGTCGACGAAAGTGACTTTGCCTGATGCCGGAAGCTCCTTCTTGACGCCGTAGTGTTTGGCGAGCGGAGCGTTGAGGAAGGTGTAATCGGCGAACAGGAGATCGCGAACAGGTTTGGGGTTGCGGACGATGTGTTCAAAGAACGAGATGGCTTCGTCGTACATCGCCAGTCTCACTTCGTCAGTGAATTCGGGGAAGCGTCCTGTATCGACGCCACGATGCTGATCGAAGTGATAGAAGCCGAGCCACTGGCCGAAGAATTCGGTGGAGAGGCGGCGCGCTCTGGGATCGGCCAGCATGCGTTTCGCCTGACGTTGGAGCCCTTGGGTGGTGGCGAGTTCTCCGGCGGTAGAGGCGCGGAGCAGTTCTTCGTCGGGGATGGAGGACCAGAGGAAGAAGCTGAGGCGGCTGGCGAGTTCGGTGCCGGCAAGCGGCTTGATGGGGGCGACCCCGGCGATCTGTTCGACACGGTAGAGGAACGTTGGCGACACGAGGATGCGGGTAAGCAGCGCGCGGATGGCCTTGCGGTGATCGTTCTCGGTGGTGACGGATTTGTCGTAGAAGGCGCGGAGAGATTGCTTTTCTTTTTCGGTGAGGGGACGACGCCACGCACGGACAGCGAACTTGAGGCAATCCTCTACGTGGCCACGGCGCGCAGAGGATTGTGCATCCTGGACCTGCTCATACTCGGTGACGAGCGGAGCGATGTATTTACGGGCGTCGGCGGGGATAGCCTCCAGATCCGCAGGTGTGATTTCGGCGGCACGTTTGTTGAGGTTGAGTGAATAGTGCTGGCCGAGCATGCGGACGTAGTTGTCGTGATAGTCGAAGGAGGAGTAGAGGTCGGTCCAGGCGTGGTCGAGCTGGCGGCGGGTGGCGTCGTCGAGCATGTGGTTGTAGATGAAACGGTCGTCGCGAACGTATTTGACCTTGAGGACGAACTCATCATGCTCGGGAGTGTTGTACTTGCTGTCGAACGGCTGCGGGGCCGGGTCCTTGTCGGCCGGCGTGGGCTCTACCTGCGAGTTGGGGGGCATGATGGCGGCCAGTTCGAGGACACCGGATTTGAACTGGCGATAGCCCGCGCTTTCCGGATCGCCGATCAGAGCGCGTGTAGGGATGCCGCGAACGCTGCCGTCTTCGCGATCGGAGAAGAGGACACGGAAGACCTGATCGCGATCCTTGCCGAGTTGGGCGTCCACTTCAAAGACAACGGCGGCGACGCCTTCGGGAACGGGCAGCTCGAAAGAGAGTGAGGAGCCGGAGGCGAAGTCGTTGGGGCCGATTTCGGTGCCGTCCGGGCTGGTTCCGAAGTTCAGCTTGCGCGCGTTTTCTTCGTTGAGAAGGGAGCGCAAGGGCTCCTTTGGACCGGCGGGGGCGAAGCGCCGGAGTGCGCCGTTGCCTGCGCCGGTGGCAGTTGCGTCAGCGGTTGCCGGAGTTGCGGGAGTGGAAGGCGGTCTGCCGAAGCCGCCGCGGCGAAACGCGATGGTGGGGTTCTTCCAAACGACGACAGGCTTTCCGATGGGGTTCTGCGTTACCGGGGTCACGCTGATGAAAATCTTGGCGGGTCCTGTAACGGGCGTGCTCCGGTTGCGCGCGAAGCGAAAGCTATTGAACACGAAGTGGTGCGTGCCTGCCACCTTGAGCGCGGCGTCGTTGATGACGAGCGGGCTCTCGTCGCCTGCACCGCCGGCTGCAAGATCGCCACGCGCGAACAGCCAGCTTGGCCAGGTGGCGACGTACTTTTCGATCATTTCGCATTGTGCCCGGGCCTTGACTGTTGTGGCCTTGGCATCTGGACCTGGCGCGGGAAGCTTCTTCCAGCGGGCCGCTACCTCAGAGGCGGGATAGCCGAGCGAGGGGCGGTTGACCACGTTCCAGATATGCTGGGCGAACTGCGCACTGACGCCTTCCTGCGCGGCGATCTTCTTTATGTCCGCCGTGGGCTGGCCAAGCGCGGCGCGGTGTTGAAAGCGCCACGCGGTGTAGAATGCTTTGCCGTACTTGTCGAGTCCGTATGGGATGCCGCCTTCGCCGGAAACAGTGCGAAAGCCGTGTTTGGCATAGATGTCGCGAATACGAGTGATGGCGGAAAGCTCGAGTCCGGTGGTGCCGGGATCGGTGAAGAATTGAAGCGGACCCGCGCCGATGACTGCATGATTAGCGATACGCTTGGCAGCATCGAGATAGCGTTCAACGTTGGATTCCTGCATGAACTGCACATCGCCGTAGTTGGTGAAGCCTTCGCCGCCAGCGGAGTCGCTGGTAGCGTCGATGCCCCAATCGAGTGAGAGACCCGTGAGGTCCTGAATTGCGTAGCCGTATTCGCCGCTGGTGAGACGGCGCACAGTGACGTTGCCGGGTTCGCCGTCGTGCTTCTTTGCGTAGGCGTCCAATTCGCCGCGGACCCACATCAGCGCCTGATGGGTTTCGGCTTCAGTGGGGTGCGGAGTCTTGGGTGGAGGCATCCGTTTCTGCTCCAGCACCAGTGCCACTTTCTGCCATTGGCGGAAGCCTTCACCGATGGAGGAATGGCCGGCGAGTTGTTCGAGGTTGAGGCCGCCCATGGCCGCTTTGCCGTGGCACTGGAAGCAGTACTGTTTGAACATCGCTGGCGTGGCGAGGGCGGGTTTGTCACCACCTCGGGCATCGGGGCCGGAATGCAGTATGGCGGTTGCGGCGGCAACGAGCATCAAGGCGAGGCGAATCTTACGTCGTGACTGCGCACTCTTCCGGTGTTGGATTTGAACGGTCATGGTTCCCAGGCTCCAGGCAGATCAAGTTTATCATTGATCCCAGAATGTAATGACCGGATTGGGGTGGGTGCGGTTACAGGCGCGCCGGATTCTGATATATTGAGCAACGCCATGAAACGCATAGTGAAACCCGTTGTGCTTGCCGGCGCGGTGACGTGCCTGTTTTTGCCTGGTGTGTGGTCGCAGGACGCCTCGCAGTCTGCCAGGAAGGGCGGAGGCAAGAAGGGTCCGCCGCCGCAGGTGGTGTGGTCGCCGAAATCGCAGAAGTTGACGGGTTGGACGGGTGTGCACAAACCCGTGTGGCGGTTGAAGGACATCCTCGCATCGCACAAAGGGCAGGCGAGTTGGAGCCAGACGCTTGTCGATGACGAGCATCTGCATGGCGCGTATATCCAGATGGCGGTGGGCGGCAAGACCCGGCGGAGAATGCATCCGGATACGCGGGCGTGGTGGGTGATTCAGGACGGGCAAATACGGTTCACCATCGACGGGCAGGAACCGTTTGTGGCTTCAAAGGGCTATCTGGTGCAGGTGCCGTACCGTACCTTTTATCAACTGGAGAACGTCGGGGACAAACCGTCGTTGCGGTTTGAAGTAAACATCGCCAAGGCGAAGACGATGTATCCGGCGGATGAGGAAGCTCCAAAGCTGCCGGGATTCGATTTCGTGAAAACGACGGTGACCGGTAAGGGTAAGTACGAGAATGGCAACAAGCCCTGGCTCGACTTCAACGCGGTGGTGGCGGGAACGGAGAAGCAGAGGCGGTTTATTCATGATGACCGCGCGGTGTCGAACATTATTCACGGGGATCCGAAGAGTTTGCCCCCAGTCGCGGATGCAGAAAAAGGCCACTTCCATCCAGAGTGCGCGGAGTTCTGGGTGATTCTGCTGGGCAAGATGGAATACAAGATGGAAGGCGCGGGGATGATTTATGCTGAGCAGGGCGATGTGGTGTACGCGCCACGGATGCACTGGCACCGGCCGCGCTGGTCGGGGGACACCCCGGCGTGC